>NZ_JAVDQB010000012.1:0-105554 GCF_031454055.1 Roseobacter sp. N2S | reverse complement strand
TATTCAAACAGCGCCGATTTTATTAAAGATTTAACATAAGATGGACTCTCGGATTTTTGAAGGAGCACTTTCATAATTAACATAAACTTTATTATGCGTTTTAATATTTAGCGTTGCGATAGTATATTATCGTATGTATGCTGAACTCCTGTCACGGAGGCTCCTCAGCATGCGCCATATACTCACGAAGATCCTCCCCTCGCTCGCAGTCGCTTTGACCGTGACAGGTTCTTCGCTACCGATACCCGCCCGCGCGCAGACATACCCTATCGATTGCGCGATCCTACTCTGCTTGTCTGGCGGCTGGCCCGCTTCCGTCCCTTGCGCTCGGGCTCGCGCCGAATTCATCCGGCGGATTACCCCTTGGCCGGTGGAACCGCCGCTGCAAATCTGGCGCTGTCCCATGGGCGCGTCCTTTGAGGCCGCTCCATCATCAAACAGTACAAACCGCATCTTTGATGCGTTCTTCCAAAATAACAGCGCTGGACCGCGACAGTCCTTTCCAGAGCGCGATGCCGTTGACCCAATTGAGGTTGATTGGCGCGCTTCAGATGCCCGTGAGTACCTTGTTCCCTCCGACTGGACCCTCCGGCTCATTCAGGACCGCGCGGACATCGATATCAGCGGACCTGAATTCAATTTCGTACGGTCCATCCGCGTCTTCGATGTAAGGTATGCACGACAACACGAGTCCGGGCGCGATGGGGATTGCAACCGAAGTGCGACCGTGGTCCTCGGCACATATGGGACCCAAGGTGACTTCGCCTGGCAAAGGTCTTCCGTCACTGCCCTTCCTTCGGCTCACGTAGGTCTTGAACACTGGGGCGAGCATTGCCCTGGCATTTATCACCGATCCGTTTTCGTCGATTGGCGTGACTATGAGGGCAACTACGGGTTCGAGCAGGTGAACTACTGACCTGCCGCCACGTAGATTTGTCTCGGAAGACGGCTTCTTTGACGTGTACGACCGCACCGCATACGCGTCGCGGTCCACATGCTGTTTGGCGTTTCGGCAAACACTGCGGGTTCGCTCTGTTCACCTGTCGTCGCTTCTTCCGATCCTCGTCAGCGCATCGAAGTCGATTTCTTGCTTCTGTTCGTCACTTATATCCGGCCGGGTTTCCGATACCGGCTGGGGCCCTTGGACGTCCCACATCACCGCATGTGAGCCTGTACTCCAGCGATAAACCCAACCAACAACACTGCACCCATCGGTCCCGATCAGATTGGCGATCGCGACGCCCTCACCCTTATCATCGTTCACTGTTTACTGACTTCCTGCACTGTGGCGCTGCGAATTGCGGCGTGGGGTTGCAGAGCGTTCACTACGACCGCGCGCCGGACTTCGTTGATTTTGGCTAACTGGTTCTAGATGAGGGAGTGCTCATCAGACCGGGAAAATGGGTTCCCGTGTTCTCAACAATTCATTGGCTTCAAATCCTGTGGTCGGGCTCCGTGGCGGCTTCAACGATCGCCAGAACTTCGAACGGGTCAAAGCCGATGGCGCGGGCCAAAACGACCAGTTCGACGACGTCAACCCGGCGCTGGCCGCTTTCAAGACGGGCAATAAGGGATTGGTGGCATCTGAGCCTGTCCGCCAAGTCTTTCTGACCAAGGCCCGCTTTGACACGGGCGTCGACCAATGCTTGGCAGAGTGCCACCTGTCCCGTGCTTCTGATTGTCTTTGCCACGCGTCACATACCTTTTGTGACGTCGCTAGCGGATGAAATCTGTTATCTAAAAAGTAGATATTTGAGGGTGTTATCGGCGTCTGGTTTCCATGGGCTGCAAGTCTGATGCTCCCGAGGTTGCCCATCAATCCCCTACCAATTGCAGAAATCGGCCATAGTCCTCACTGACTTCGCGCGCTTCCTCGAAGGCGCGGGCGCGTTCGCCGTCGAGGCAACGGAAGTAGCTCTGGATATCCTGGATGTAATCTTCGAAATCGCCACGGATGATGTCCGCATAGTCCCGCGCTGCCTGCGAATCGCTTGGTAGGAAAGGACGGGCCGGGGCGAAGCAGGATTCCGCCAAAACCGGCCCGGGAACGCAGATCAGAAGGACCACAGCTTGCAATGGGAGCAGGCATGTCAACCTTGGGTTTCTCAAACCTGTTATCTCCTTGATCGCGGACACTGGCCGTGACTAGTGTTCGCGTAACCAAACTACAGCTAAAGCACGATATTACATCTTGCGGTTGATAGTATACTATCGTAACTCTGGGCTTCAAGTAGGAATGCCCAGGGTCGCGCCATTGGAGAAAGCGTGAGCCGGGCCATGAACTGGGACATCGAAGCACCAAATGTGGTTACGGAAGCCAGGTTCCGCGAGCTCGTGGAAAGCGGCCATAGCGCAGAAATCCTGTGCCAGGAGTCGGCACATAAGAAAGGCCCCAGCTATTACGGGGTCTGGATCATGCGCGTTGTCTCTGATGACGGGGTGGAAAAGCTGCTGGTCACTGCCCGTACCCGCACGACCTATAGCGACATCAAGATCCGCGAGTTCAAGACGATCTCCGGCGTGGTGTCTTTCTTCATTGGCCTTGGCTTTGCGCATGTCGACCTGCCGCTTGAGGCGGGTACAAGCCGTACGCATAAACTCGCCCCGCCAGACAAAGCCCCATCAGACAAGGGCGCTGGCAAGTAACCTCGTCTGCCTCTGGCTGGTCGCCGCGCCAGCCTCAGCGCAAATGGTGCTGGTCATGGAGAGCGACGGCTCCCTGACGCCGTCCCGCTCCCAAAGCAGCTTTGCCCGAAACTACAATGACGGGATTGGTCAGGGTTCGGCCTCCGATGGGATCGCGATCTTCGGCGAGGTAGAGGCCGAGCAAGAGGGCGTCCAAGTCGCGGCCCTTGCCCGCCCGACTCCCCTGCCCCGCGCCGATGTCCTCTCCGGGATTCAGACCACCGCCCTGCGCTATGCCGGCCATCCCGGTCTTCGCCGCGCGGGTCTGTCCGTCACGGATTGGCTGACCCTCTATCGAGCCAATATCGAGGTTGAGAGCGCCTACCGGCAGGATGCGATTTCAAGTGCAGGTGCCATTGGCCTTGGTCAATTGATGCCAGCGACGGCGCGTGATCTGGGCGTCGACCCGCGTGATCCGCTGCAGAACCTTGACGGCTCCGCCCGCTACCTCGCGATGATGCTGGAGACGTTCGGCGATCCGCACCTGGCGCTGGCTGCCTACAACGCCGGACCCGATGCGGTCCGCCAGTATGGCAGCGTTCCCCCCTACCGAGAAACCCAGAACCACGTGGCCCGCGTCATGGCTGTCGTGGCCCGATTGGAAGGATCAAATTCATGAAACAGATTTCACACCTCTTTGTCGCCTCGCTGGCGCTATTCCTGCTGATTGCCGAACCCGCCCTCGCCCAGAGCATTGATCTCTCCCCGATCCAGAGCCTGTTGCAGGGCATCGTCGATGCGCTGACCGGCCCACTTGGCGTTGTCATCGCGACGCTTGCCGTTCTCGGGGTCTTTCTCAGCTGGTTCTTCAACATCATCGATCTGCGCCAGGCGCTCTGGGTCCTCGTCGGCATCGCCGGTGTCGCGGCCGCCCCGACGATCGTTGCCGCGGTCTTTGCCGGTGGCTGAGCGCTCGCCCCTCTTTCTCGGCCTCGTGCGCCCGCCCAAGCTTCTAGGCCTGCCCATCATGTATGCGATGGTCTGGCTCTTTGGCTCGGTGCTGCTGTTCGTATGGGTCCAGCACATCGTGATCCTTGGGGTTGCGATTGTGCTCTATCCCGCCCTTTGGAAAGCGGCCGATTGGGACCCGCGTTTCATCGACGTGATGATGACAGCGCTGCAGGAGACGCCGCCCACGCGAAACCGCAGCATCCATGGCGGGGACAGCTATGCCCCGTGATGACGCCCGTGATGCTGCGCTCGACCCACGCACAATGACGCCGGACTGGTATGCGCGCGAGACCCGCCTCGCGCATATGCTGCCCTATGTGAGCCTCGTTGACGACCAGACCGTGCGGACCCGGGTGAACGAACTCTTCCGCTGCATCCGGCTCGAGGGGATCAACAGCTACACGACGGACGATGCCTATCTCGACAAGGTTACGGCGCTTTTTGCCCGCATCGTCGCGCAACTCGGGCCGGAATTCAGCTATTACGTCCACAAGGTCTCCAAGGCCATCAAACCTGATCTCGACCCCACCCTTGAGGACAGCTTCGCGGGCGAGGTGGACCGGCGCTGGCGCGCGAAACTTGAGACCAGCGGGCTCCGCGACAAAACACTGACGCTCACCGTCATTCACCGCCCGCCTCCGAAAAGCCTCCTGCCGCACCTCGGCCGCAGCGCGCCGGACCGACTGAAGGAGGAGACCCGCAAACGCCTGCAGCGCCTCGGTGAGGCCGTGAACGTCTTCCTCTCGGGGCTTACCGAGCTCAAGCCGCGCCTGCTGTCAGCCGGATCGGGAGAGTTGGTGGGATTTTTGGGCGCGCTCAACACGGGCACCGAGCTGCCGCTCTACCCGGCCAACACCTACGGCTTTCTGTCCTTCAACGTCGCCAATACCCGCGTTACGTTTCACGGCGACCATTTCGAGCTTTCCGAGGGCGTCGTGGGCCACCGCTACGGCAAGAGCTTCACCATCGGAGAATACTCGGAAGACACCTCCTGCACCATGTTCGACATGCTGAACCTGCCGGTCGACATGATCGTCACCCATTCCTTCACGCCGATCAATTCGAACCTCATGGCGGGCCGCATCAAGCGGCAAAAGCGCCAGATGCAGGCCAGCCAGGATGCGGCCCTCTCCCTCCTGGAAGCGCTCGACATCGCCGCCGATGATCTCGAGGCCAAGCGCCAGAGCTTCGGCGAGCACCATATGGTCGTTACGCTCTTCTGCGACACGCTCGAAGAACTGCAAACCCTCAGCGCCGAGATCGTGAACGCCGCCGCGACCGAGGGCGTGAAGATGATTGGCGAGCGGGTCGCGGCCAAGGCGCATTACCTCAGCCAGCATCCCGGCAACCAGCCCAAGCGCGTGCGGGCCAGCGCCGTCACCAATCGCAACTTCGCGGATTTCGCGGCCTTTCACCGGACGCAGCTCGGCAAGCCGCCTGCGAAAACCCCCTGGGGCCGGGTCATCACCTATCTGCCCACACCGGAGCAGAGCGCCTACCGCTTCTCCTATCACGAGCAGGGCAGCCCGGACAAAGAACCGACAAGCGGCCATACCCTGATCATGGGACGGCCCGGGTCGGGCAAATCGGTGCTTTCGGCCTTTCTGATGACGCAAGCCCGTCGCGCAGGGGCGCGGGTCTTCGTCTTCGACTACCGTCTCGGTATGGAGATGGCGGTCCGCGCCAATGGCGGACGCTACGCGTCCCTGAACGCCGGTCAGCCCACGGGTCTCAATCCGCTTTGGACCGAGACCGATGCGCGGGGCACCGCGTGGCTCTCGGACTGGCTTGCCACGCTTCTTTACCGCGCCGACAAGCCGCTCACACCGGCACAGACCAATCGCATCCAAGAAGTGGTGCGCCAGAACGCCCAGGCCACCAATCCGGCCCTGCGGAACTGGCGGGATTTCGCATCGCTCTTCGTGTCCACCGATGATGGCGGCGATCTGCACCAGCGCTTGCTCGAATGGACCGAAGAGGGCCGCTATGGCTGGATCTTCGGGCAGAGCCTTGAGGACACGTTCTCGCTCAAAGGCGATGTGGTGGGCTTTGATCTGACCGGCATTCTCGACAGCGAGGCCGACAAGGAGCGGATGGCGGTCCTCTCCTATCTTTTCCGCAGGGTCGAGCGCGAGATCGAGGACCGCCGCCCCACCATCATCGTGATCGACGAGGCCTGGAAGGCGCTCGACAACGCGTATTTCGCCGAGCGGCTGTCGAACTGGCTGGTGACGGCGCGCAAGCAAAACACGGTTGCCGTGATGATGACGCAATACGCAAGCCAGCTCGAACGCACCCGGACCGGCAAGACCATCGTCGAGGCCGTTCCAACGCAGATCCTGCTGCCCAATATCCGCGCCAATGCAGCGGATTACGCCATGCTGAACCTCTCGGAGAAGGAGCTCGACGTCCTTCTCAACACCGGCAGCAACAGCCGCTTGGCGCTCATCCGTGACGATCAGGGCTCGATCGTCGTCGATGCCGATCTGAGCGCCCTTGGGCCCAATCTCACCATCCTCGGCGGCATGGAGAAAGGCGAGGCGCTCGTCGGCCCCGATTACCGCGACCGCGCTGACTTCTGGAGGTTTTCATGATCCGTATTCTCTTGTCCCTGACAGCACTCGGCCTGCTCGCTTCCTGTGCGCAGTATCGCGAACCGCAGGCAAACTGCTTCACCTTCCT
Organism: Roseobacter sp. N2S; assembly: GCF_031454055.1. Taxonomy (NCBI): domain Bacteria; kingdom Pseudomonadati; phylum Pseudomonadota; class Alphaproteobacteria; order Rhodobacterales; family Roseobacteraceae; genus Roseobacter; species Roseobacter sp. N2S. The sequence goes on along the minus strand of NZ_JAVDQB010000012.1, from coordinate 99,236 downwards.
GGCCTCGACAGCCCCTGTCGCGCCTGATTGCACCTTCACGCCTCTAGATGCGCCGGAGGGCGACATTGAAGTCTAGCCTGCCTCATATCCTGGCGTTTTGCCTGCTGCCCAGTCTGGTCGCCGCACAAGGCGTACCCACCAATGACAGTGGGTTGACCGCGCGCGACATCGTCGAAACTGGCGATCGCGAGGCCGATCTGGCGATCCAGGCCGACAAGCTTGCAGTGCGTGAACTCATCGCCGAGATCGAACGGGAGCAGCTGGAAACCCTGCGACGCATCCTCGATGCCCAGACCAGCTTCGGCGGTCAGGGCCTGCCGGCCATGGTCTCGGGGCTTGAGGGCGTCAGTGGCGATCCCGAACGCGCCGTAGAAGCCGTCTATGGCACGGGCGAGATCGACCCCAACCCCGGCGGTGCGCAGATGTTCGGCGACGCCGCCGAGAACATCGAGCAGCTCATCATCCGCGTCGCCCAGGAAACCAGCGGCTTTGCGGGTGTAGGCCGCGCAGGGCTCTCACCCGTCCAGTGGCGCGCGTTGCTGCAAGCGCTCATCTGGCAGGAAAGCCGTTTCACCATCGGTGCACGCTCTCCCGTCGGCGCCTATGGCCTCACCCAGATCATGCCTGGCACCGCCAGCGATCTGGGCATAAACCCGGAATATTACGACAGCCCCTATCTTCAGGTGCATGGCGGCGCGCGCTATCTCGCGACCCAGCTCAACACATTCGATGGCAACATCATCAACGCCCTCGCGGCCTATAACGCCGGACCCGGCCGGGTTTTCGAGTATGGCGGTGTGCCACCCTTCCGCGAGACCCAGCACTACGTGTCGGTCATCCCTGAACGCTACAATCTCTATCTGAGCCGTATCGGCGGGATCGAAGCGCTTGGCACGATCGATCCGGCGCTTCTCGCCAATGCCAACCTCTCGATTACGGGTCATGGGGCAGCGTTCTACGGCTCCAATTCCCCCGCCGCGATCCGCCAAGCCGCCCTGCGCATCTCCGACATCGTCACGCGGATTTCCGAAACCGAGGACGTGCAGGAGAGCGTCGCGCTCAACACCTATGCCCGCGCCGAACTCGTGCGTCTCGTGGCTGCCCGCATCCGGCTTCAGGCCGCCCGCACCCGCGTGCTCTCCGCCGAAGAGCTGGCCCAGGCCAGCGCCCGCATGGCCGAAAGCGCGTTCATGGATTTTACTTTTACGATCAGGGAGATTGAATGATGGGACATCTGCTCTTGAGGACAGCTTTGGCCACAACACTTGGCGTTGGCTTGCAGTTCAGCGCCCTACCCCCTGCCGCAGCACAAGGTGTACCGGTCGTCGACACCCAGAACATCGCGCAAAACATCCAGCAGCTGCGGCAGATGATCGAAGACGAGATCCTGCAAAACGAGCAGCTGACGCAGCTCCGCGAACAGCTTGCCACGCTCACGGATCAACTCGCGGAGCTGCAAAGAACCTATGAAGCGCTCACCCGCCTCGCCGAGCTTCCGGAAATCATTCGAACGGAAATGGAGGACGAGTTGAATGGCCTCCTTGACCAGGAATTCGGCGACATCCTCGCCACGATTGAGGCGATCAAGACTGGGGATTTCTCGGGCCTCGCGGGCTCTGGCGCAGGCGAAATCGAAACCCAGATGGACCGCGTTCTGGCCGATCTCGGCTTCGATGAAGACACGCTCTCGGAAATGGCGACCAGCGGCAATCCCGGCGCGAACCGTGTTGCCACGCAAGCGACAACCGGCGCGCTCGTCTCGGCAGCGGCGCAGAACAGCTATGAGGATGCCGGGCAATCCCTTGAACGCGTCGACCGACTGGTCGGGCTCATCGACGACATGGATGAGCTGAAGGAAAGCGTCGATCTCAACACGCGCGTGACGGCCGAACTTGCCATCGCGCTTGTCGCCATGTGGCAGCTCGAAGCGGTGCAAACCGTCGCCGATGGCACCGGCGGCGTGATCGATGCCGCCACCATCGCCGAAGAGCAGCGCTTCATGGATTTCACCTTGCCGGACCTCCGGGCCGAGTGATCGCGGGGGCATGACGGGTGGCGACTGAACAAGAAATCATCGAGGAAGAACTGGTCTACGGTGCCTTGCGCCGCGAACGGCTTTGGCAGCGTCTTGGTCTGACAGGTCTTGTCTTCGGCATCATCGGCTGTCTGAGCGCAGCGGCAGTCTCGATCCTCGATGTCGACCCACCCCCCGTCGTTGTCCCCTATGATCCCGCCACTGGTTTTGCCCTGCCCGAGGCGTCCGTTGGGGCCACATCCGTCACCGCCAACCAAGCGATCATCGAGGCGGAGGTCTTCCGCTATGTGACCGATCGCGAGGTCTACAATCAGCTCGATAACGATCTGCGCATCCGCAGCGTCCTGCGCCGCTCGGATGGGGCCGCCGAGGGCGGGTTGCGACAGATTTGGAACAGCGCCAACGAGAACTACCCGCCGACGGTTTATGGCCCCAATGCACGGCTCGACGTGGAAATCCTCAGCATCAACCGGATCGGCACCAACCGCGCCACGGTGCGCCTGCGCAAGCGTCTGACCTCCATCAACGGCACCCAAACCGGGCTCTTCACCGCGACGCTTCTCTTCGAGTTCCGCCCGGAGACCCGCCGCTCCATCGATGAGGTCTGGACCAATCCATTCGGCTTCACCGTCCTCGAATATTCCATCCGCTCCGACAGATTGGAGAACTGACGTTGTTGTTTATAAGATCGCTTATTTTTGTCATTGCCCTGTTGCCCGGCCTCGCCTCTGCCGAAGCCATCCCGCGTGGCGGTCCCAACGACAGCCGAGTGCGCTTGGCCACCTACCAGGAGGGTCAGGTCTACCGTCTCAGCGTGTCGCTCACCCATGTGACCACCATCGAGTTCGGCGAGGGCGAAAGCATCCGCTCGATAATCGCGGGCGACACCGAGGGCTTCGAGATCGACGGCGTCCCGGGCGGTCAGGCCTTCGCGATCAAGCCTGTGGCGCGCGGGGTGCATACCAATGTGACAGTCTATACGAACCGCCGGAGCTACTACTTCAACGTCCAGGAGGTCCGCAGCCCAACCTTCTACGTGGTGCAGTTCCGCTATCCGGAGGACGATGCGCGCCCGACCCGGGCCATCGCCGCCCAAGCGCCGAACTACAACTACGGCGCCAGCGCGCGGACCGAGTTCACACCAACCCGCATTTGGGATGACGGGACGTTCACGTATTTCGCCTTTCCAAGAAACGCCCCTGTGCCCGCGATCTTCCGCTACGCGGGCGGCCGCGAGCGCACGGTCAACACGCAAACTGCTGAAGACGGCGTGATCCGTGTCAGCGGCGTGAACCGCCAATGGGTCCTGCGACTTGGCGAAGAGGTGGTCTGCATCGAGGCAACACCGCCCGCGGAGGCCACCTCATGAGCGATACCGGGAACACCGAGCTGGAAAAACGCCTCGCCGCCCTTGAGAAAGGCAGTGCCCGCGCCCCCATAGCGGCGCAGCGCCGGTCGCCCCTTCTCGCGCTGATCGTGATCCTCGTCATCGGCGCGGGTGGTGCCCTGCTTTATCTCCTCTCACAGCCCGACGCAGAGGAAGCCTTGCCGACGGCCACCCCGGACGTCTTCCAAAACGAGGGGGACGGCTTTGGCGCCATCGAGACCTTGCCCCCGCCCGAGCCCGAGGTTGTGTTCGTCGGACCAGACCCCGTTGAGCCCAATGCCGAGCTTCTGGCGCAGATCACCGCCCTGCAGGCCCAGATCGAGGAGTTGCGCAACGCCCCTGAACCAGTCGTCGAGGAAGACACCGCCGCCGCAGAGGCAATTGACGCGCTGACCGCTCAGATCGCTGCGCTGCAAGCCGCCTCGGAAGCCGCACAGCAACGGTTCCAGGACGAACTGACGGCGCGGGATCGCAGCCTTGAGCAACTCCGCATGGATCTGGAACTGGCCCAACTCGAGGCCAGCCGACCCCAACCCGCCCCAGCGGGCCCCACGGAAGATGAGCTGCGCGCACGCGAGCAAGAGCGACTGCGCCGGGAGGAAGAAGCCCGGCGCATGGCCGAGCTGGAGCGCCGCGCCGCGGAGGAACGCGCCTTCCAGGAGCGGCGCATCGCCTCGCCCACCATCGCTTTTGGCGGTGCCTCCGGAGCGAATGAAACAGCTCTGACCGAACGCACCTTCGGCGAGGTGACGGATTTCGTGCTGAACGGGGCGCTGCCCTCGACGGTGACGCAGGCCGAGGTGATCGCCAATCCCTCCAACACCATCATCCAGGGCACCATGATCCAGGCCGTCATGGAAACCGCCCTCGACAGCTCCCTGCCCGGCCAGACCCGTGCCGTGGTCTCCGAGGATGTCTACAGCGTCGACGGCACGCGCCTTTTGATCCCACGCGGCTCCCGCCTCATCGGGCGCTACCGCGCCGGCGTGGATATCGCGCAGCGCCGCGTGACGATCGCTTGGGACCGGATCATCCTGCCCGCGGGCCAAACCGTCCAGATCAGCTCTTTCGGGGGCGATGAACTGGGTCGCTCCGGTGTTACCGGTTTTGTGGACACGCGCTTTGCCGAGCGTTTCGGGTCGGCCGCCCTGATCTCGCTGATTTCCTCCGCGCCAAGTGCCGCCGCCTCCGAGGTCCAGGATGAGACTGCCGCCGACGTTCTCGAAGACGTTGGCGATGATCTGGCAGATGCCACGGACAGCGTCATTGGCGATTACCTCTCCATCGGCCCCGTCATCTATGTCGACCAAGGCGCACGCGTCACGGTCATGGTCGACCGCGATCTGGAGATATTCTGAGCCCATGTCGCTGAGCTATCTCGAAACCTCGCTCGACCGGATCGACGCCGCCGCCCGCGACGATGTGATCGAGATCTGCATCAACCCCGACGGGACCTGCTGGGGAGAATTCCAGGGCGATCATTTCATGCGCGCGCTGGATCAAAGGCTGACGGGCGTTCAGGTCAGGGACCTCGGCAACCAGATCGCCTCCTCAGCCAATACCACGATGAGCAAGGACCGCCCCATCGTCTCGGTCTCGATCACCTATAAGGGTCGCCCGATCCGCGCACAGGTCATCACCCCGCCCGCCGTGCTCTCGGCCATGTCGATCAGCCTGCGGTTCTTCTCAAGCCTGCCACTTGAAGGCATTGCGCTCGATTTTCTCTATGGCAAAGAACGCAAGCTCGAAGACCTGCGCGTGGAAAAGAAGCGCGCCTTACGCGCCGTGGTGGCCGCGGGTTTGATCGATGATGCGCTTACCTTCTGCGTCGAGAACAAACTCAACATGATCGTCTCAGGTGGCACCTCCACCGGCAAGACCGTGGCCGCGCGCAAGATCCTCTCTCACGTACCGGCCGAGGAACGCATCGTGACCATCGAAGAAGCGGCCGAGCTTCTGCCGACCCAGCCAAATGCCGTGACCCTCATCGCCAATCGCGACGCAGAGTTCCAAACCGCCGATGTGCTTCTCACTGCGACGCTCCGCATGCGGCCCGACCGGATCATTCTCGGCGAGGTGCGCGGCAAGGAGGCCATGACCTTTCTGGAAGCCATCAACACTGGCCATGGCGGGTCAATGACCACACTGCATGCCGAAACCCCGCAATTGGCCGTGCAGCGGCTTGCGATCGCAGCACTGAAGACCGAGATCCCGATGACTTATGCCGACATGATCCAGTACATCGAGAACTCCATCGATGTGATCATCCAGGCCGGTCGGCATGACGGCAAACGCGGCATCACCGAATTCTACCTCCCCGGCGCAACTGAGATTGGAACTTCCCAATGAAGACCTTTGAATACGATATCTTGTCCTTTCCGGTGAAGAAGCAAAAGGACTACGCCGAGATGCGACGTGCCTTGAATGAGCGCGGCGCGGAAGGGTGGGAGGTCATCACCGCCGAAGCCGGCGACTACGGCTACACCACTTTCTTGAAGCGTGAGACTGGTACAATGAAGGCGGCATCGGAATGACTCGGACTATTGCAGTCGCTGGCCTGCTCCTGATCTTTGGCACAACTGCTGGCGTAGCAGAGCGGAACCTGATCCCGACGCTTGACAACCACCCAGATGTTTGCCCAGACCAGCCACCCGAGCCGGCGTGGATCCAGAACATTGATGTACGCGAGTCCTACAAGCGCCTCTTGATCCAACAGATCTACCGAGCTGAAAGCATGAAACGCATCGTTGACGCGCAAAGCTGTGACTGTCCCATACGGTATCCGACTTGGGAGGCCACCGTACGCGTCTACACCGAGCGCTACGCCTCATCTGAATACTGGGACGTTGTCGAAGCGACGTCCAAATACCGGCGGCAGGCAAATGAACTGCGCAGCGCCGCAATGCCTATCTGCGAAGCAGCTGGCAACTGGTAGCAATCCATGAGCGTCGTCACCTACTTCGTGGAAACGGCTGAAGGCTATCTGGAAACCGCTGCCGAGACCCAGTTTGGCGCGGTCGCTGCAACGGTTGGCACGCTACTGGTTCTGGGAACGACACTGGTTGTCATTTTGGTCTTCATCAACATGATCTACCAGTATCGCGCCATGGACGGCCGAACTGCCTTTTGGCTGGCCGTGAAGGTCGGACTGATAGGGATCTTCGCGTCCAACTGGGTCCAGTTCAATGCGCTTGCCTCAGCAATACTTAACGGAATCGACAGCATTGCCGGGGCCCTTGTGGCTTCTGTCGGCGGCGGATCACCTGGTCCGTCCGGTACCTTTGCAGAGGAATTTGACGAACTGATTGCAGCGCTCGGGGACTATCTGAATGCTGCGGGATCTGAGCTGAACTGGATGGCGGGTGCCTTGCTTGATACACTTGGGGTTCTGCTGCTCTCGATTCTTGGCGGGTTGGCGGCGTTCATTGTTGTGGCGTCCCGGCTCATGATCGCTCTGCTAATTGGCATTGCGCCAGTGATGATCTTCTTGACCCTGTTCGAGGTGACCAAGGATTATTTCGCGCGCTGGCTATCCGCGCTCATTTCATTCGCGATGTATCCGATCGTCGTCGCCGGAGTGTTCGCGACGATCACGGGGGTCTCTCGGGCGCTTCTTGCCGAGCTTGGCGACCCGGAGGGAGCCTCGAACATAGGGGCCCTTATCCCATTTTTCATGATGGTGCTGATGGCAAAGGGTTTCATCATAGCAACGCCTTTCTTGGTTCGGGCGATTTCCGGAAACATCATGATGCCAGCACTCTCAGCCGGGTTCGGGGGAAGCTATGCCTTCGCCAGAGGGCTTGCAGGTAGCCAACAAGTTTACAATCGCTATGCCATCGGTGGCGCAACTGGGGCTGAATACGCAGCCCTTCGAGCGCGACAATTCTTCGGCGTGCAAGCCTTGCCGAGCCGGCCAAATACTGCTGGAGGGCCAACTGCGGCTCGTCCGGGTGACGCAACCGGAACAGGCGCCCGAATGCTGGCACAGCTTTCGAGACTTGGTAGGTTGGGCAGGCGGTGACAGCCAGGTGCCAAAAACTTGCCAAAACTGCAAAGGTTTCGCCGCGGGTTTTTGTCATTGCTAAACGGTTGATCCCTCGCGACACAAGGCACGTGGCCAAACACGACCGTTTCTGCCACAGGCGGAATCGACAATTTTAGCACCGTGCCACGGCCCTGCGCATCGCCCGATTGCCAACTGGCTCAGGCTCTTCGCCGGGGTGTTGCCCTTCACCTTTCCAGTCGTCTGACCAAAGCCAATCTTCGAAATAATAGAGCCAAAGGTAAGTCCACGGAATGATGGTTTGGTCGATCCGCTTCCGCGCGTCCCATTCCCTGGCACCTGGAAGATAAAGACAAAGGCGCAGCGGATCTCTGTAGACGTGAGGCAAAGGACGCCCTGCCGCCAGCAACTCCAGATCCGGGTCGTCTATCTGAACACCGGGCGTTTGACCCGGCTGAAGCGTGATAGTGGCAAGGTAGGAGCGCGCCAAGGCGGTCGGTTGTATAGGCTCTTGCCATGTCAATTTGTTTGCGCGGACCTGCCCCACACCACTGATAGCCGGGCTTGCCTTCAGGAACAGCAGCTGCTGCGACAGGGTCAGGTCGTATTGCCCGCCTCGTCCTATCATCAATCACCGAAGAACGTATTTGTGGGCACGGTCGTTGATGCTGCGACCTTCGATGTCGTCAGCCCGACCACAGGTGCGACAGAAAGCAGACCCGATTTGCGACCATCCGACACCGCATTGACGCGGTTGCCGAGAACCCGTCCGGTGACACCGGAACCGAACGAACGCTCCATGTTCAATGACACACGGTCCTGACCAACAGCATCGCGAAGGACTTCAAAGTCGGACAGAGCTTGTGCGTGCCACGCATAGAATGCTGGTGCCCGGCGTTCATCCTTGTTCCAATTGTCGGCGAAGTTTTCCCCGTTGGTTGTCTCGTTCAGGATGGCATAGCCCCGCCGTCCGTCCAGAATGGGGCGGTCGATGAAGTGCGGCATCATCCGGATCGTTTCGACCAACAGATCCATTTCGTCATGGAAGACGTGGTTGCGCACGCAATAGGCATAGGACTGCATCGCAAGGGTGGTAATGATAACGGAAATCGGGGCCACGTCTTGCGTGTTGTTCTGATAAAAAACGTCGCGGTGCCGTTTGAGCAATTGCACGATGCGGCGCAGGATGCCTTTCACTGCTTCTCGGACGGGGAACGGCTCCACCGTCGCCTCGTCCCGCTGCATGGCGATAAACTTGCCCACAAAGGTAGGCCGGAGTGCGGCGCGCTCATCGAACAGGGTCTTGTAGGCCCGCGGGTTTGTCGGATGCCATTCCTTCAGAGCCCGGTCGGGCACCAATTCGCCCCGGTTGCCGCAGACCGGGTTTGCTATCGTCGGGGATAGGTCGAGGTGGAAGTCCCCCGCATAGTTCAGACGCCAACAACGCTTTTTTTCTTCGAGAAGGCGCACATAGGTGGCGTGTTCCTTGAGCCGGTTTCCAACCGCCGCCTTCAGGGTCGCTGGTGAGATGCCGGACGCGATACCTGCACAAAAGCAGATCAGATCGACATCGAATTCCCGCCGCCCGATTGGCTTCACGGCCGTTCCAAGCGCACTGGACCCTTGGAGATAGACCAGAACACTGACGAGTAGGGGATCAGTTGAACCGGACAGCCAGTCTCCGACGGCACCATAGCTCTGGCGCGCACGATCAAACTGGGTTTCGGTGAGGTCCAGATCCTCGCCTATCTCGTCCAGGATGGTGAATATCTGCGTGCGCCGCCGAATATCACTGTCGGTCAGCGGCTGTCGCAACATCTGATTCATGCCGCTTTCTCCTTGAGTTGATAGACCGGCACGAAGGTATCGGCAGGCTGGGTGAAAAAGATCGGGGTCAGGTGGGGCTTTGCTTTTCGGGCTTCTGACATACCGAGGCCCTTGAGGCGGCCGATCTTCGTGGTGTCATCCAAGGTAAAAAACCCGCTCGGGACAGACGGCGAAATGCGGTAGATGCGATCCCCATCGTAAGGGTGTCCCGTCAGAAGTTTTGCCATGCCGAGGGCGCCATGTGATTGCCCATCCGCGTAAAGGTTGAGGACTTTGAGGCCGAGTCCGGCAAACCCTGGACTTTCGGGCAGCATGTAGACTTCGTCCAGACACCCCAGGCTCAGAATGCGCAGGTCTGACGGATGCCACCCCAGAAGAGTGATGGCTTCGACGACAGCAATGGCTGTGGGATTGTTGGCCCATGTCCCGCCATCGGTCAGGCCAATATCATCAGCAGTGCGATGTCGCTTGAAATACGTAGGTGCCGCTGCCGTAGCCAGGGCGGCATCAAGCGCAGTCTTGCGATAATCGGTTTGCAGGCGTGTGTGATGCGCGGTCTTGTAGATATAAGGGCTGCGGAGATCGGCATCCCACGCCGGGATCACCAACCGGGTCTGTGATTGCCCGATCAGATCGTTGTTGAGAACGGCCTTGAGTTCACGGGCAAGAATTGCCGCATCGTGCTTTGGACCGACTACGTGCCGACCTGTGGCGGTGAGGGTGCGCCATGCCTGCCGTATCCTCCCCAGCGGTTCATCATCCGCATTGTCCTGACCGAAGATGACAGGCCCGCGACGCTCGTAAAGCTCGAGCAGTTCCTTTGCCGTGCGGCCGAGGCCAAGGGCGAGTGCGATGATGCCACCCGTCGATGTGCCCGCGATGAGATCGAAATAGCGCCCAATGGGCTGGCCCAGATCTTCCTCGAGCCCCGCGAGGAATGCAGCGGGCATCGTGCCCTTAATCCCGCCCCCGTCGATGGAGAGGATGCGACGTATCTGCCTGTTGTTCCCACCGTTGCTCATCCTGACATCCATTCCGCTTATGCCCTTCAGCCTTTCGGCGGATACGGGTCCTTGCCATAGGTGTTGCGCTCGCGGATGCGACCGTTCTCGCCGTGGATCAGCATCTCGCTGCCCTGACGAATGGCGGATTCCCGCGCGGCCGTGATGGCCTCGCGCTGCGTGCCGTGGACGGAAGACGCGCGGGAGTTACCCGCCCCCTTCACTGCCCAACCGCTTTCATGCGGCACAACATGCTGATTTTTCTTAGACATTTCAAGCCTCACGTGTCGATTTCGGTTGACGATGCGACAACCTTGTGTTTAAATATACAGGAAGAAATGGCGTTTATCAACCACAACAATAACCGCCGGGAGAGGATCATGTTCGGACAAAGACTCAGGCTTGCCCGCAAGCGGGCGGGTCTATCCATGCAAGCGCTCGCGGAGCGCGTAACCCCAAGCGTGTCAGCGCAGGCCATCAGCAAATACGAGGCGGACAAGATGATGCCGTCCTCGTCTGTGCTGGTCGGCCTCGGCAAGGCGCTCGGCGTGTCACTGGACTTCCTGCTCGGCGGTCAGGTCGAAGCTCTGGAAAGCGTCGAGTGGCGAAAGAACTCGACCGCCTCGGCGCAGGATCGCGCGATGGCGGAATCCATCGTCATCGAGAAGCTCGAAGACTATCTCGCCATCGAGGACATCCTCGATATGCACCCCGCTGAAGACCCCTTCGCCGCGCTGCGCGTGGACATGGTGGCCGATGAAGAAGCCATCGACGCCAAGGCGCGGGACGTGCGGCGCGAGTGGCAGCTTGGGATCGACCCGATCCCGAGTATGACCGCCCTGCTCGAAGACAAGGGACTCAAGGTCATCGAGGCCGATCTCCCGGAACGCATCAACGGGCTGGCCTGTCATGTCGAACGGGCGGAGGGCGCACCGACTGAGGTGATCGTCGTCTCGCGGCACACCAATGTCGAACGCAAGCGCTTCAACCTCGCCCACGAACTCGCGCACCGGATCATCACCGAAACCGGCAATGCCGCACTGAAAAAGGAGCCCTCGATGCACCGCTTCGCGGGGGCGTTCCTCATTCCGCGTGAGCATCTGGAAGAGGAAGCTGGCCGAAACCGTCACGGCATGACCTGGATAGAGATCATGCGGCTCAAGCGCACCTATGGCGTCTCCGCCGCCGCGATGCTCGTGCGGCTCGGCCAGGTGGGCATCCTGTCGAAGAGCGCTGTGGAATATGCGTTCAAGACCTATGCGCGAAGCTGGCGGCGCGAGGAGCCGGAGCCTATCGGTCCAGGCGAGGGCTTTGCGGCCTTCGAGAAGCCGCAGCGCTTCGAGCGCCTCGTCTGGCGCGCGCTCGGCGAGGAGATGATTTCCCCCGTGCGGGCGGCGCAGATGCTCGGGCTCCCCTTGAGCGTTGTCGAACGCGACATCAGGGGGCCTCGTGACCAGTGACCTGTGTTGTCGTCAATGATGCGTCCTGTCTGATCGACTTGAAGAAGGGAGAGTTGCTGCACGTCCTGCTGCGGCTGCCCTATCGCTTCATCGTGCCCCTGCCCATCCGTGAGGAGGAGCTGCTCGATTTCACGGCGCAGGAATGGCGGATGCTCGAAGACGGTGGCCTCGCCACCTACGATCTGCCGGGGGAAGAAGTCGCGCGGGTTTTCGCTCTAAAGCGGGAACATAGCCGCCTGTCGGCCAATGATTGCTTCGCCCTCGTGACGACAACCTGCCAGGAAAACGGCATCCTCCTGACCGGCGACAACCTTCTACGCAAGGTCGCCACCGCTCGCGCGGTGCGCGTTCATGGCGTCCTCTGGATCATCGACGAGCTGCACGCCGCCGAAGCCTGCGATGTCGGGCTTCTTGTCTCCGCCCTGCAAATCTGGCGGGCGGATGAGGCGGTCTTCCTACCCCCCGCCGAGATCGACAAGCGGCTGCGCCGTCTCGGGGCATAATCTGAACAAGGTGGAGATGGCTGGACCCTGCCCACGACGTTCCGAGCGAAAGATCGAACGGTCATGCAAACCAGCCCCTTTTTTCGGCGTCAAAAAGCATCGATATCGGTGAAAAACTCGACCCGCCTATCCTTGGAAGCAACTTCGTAGGAAACTGTTCCAGCTCAGCCGAAAAAACTCCGAAAATCAGACGATTGCGAAGCGATGCGGGAACGATGTTTCCGTTTTCGTAGACCCCAAAGCAATAGGCGGAGTTTTTCACCGATATCCATCGTTTGTGACATTCAGCGTTACGGAAGCTACGCGCAGGTCGCCATGCCCGCCACCCTATCGAGCTATCAACTTTTCACCACCGTCCTCTCGCAGCATCGCTTCCATTTCATCCAATCCATCGACGGCGGAGCGCATCTGCGCCTCATTAATGACGCTCTCGGCCTCCGCATCGGCGACCTGACCCTCAAAATCCATCTCCATCTGTCGCTGTTCTTCGGCGATAACGGCTTGAACGACAGGCGCGGTTTTTTTTGGGGAGGCGTCAGTTTGCCCTGACGTTTGACTGCCCGCTTCTTGGCCTGTGGTCTCCACAACGGCGTCAGACCCACCTGACCCGTTCGACGGCGGTGTCATCGGCATCGCGCGCACACTCAGCGGCAGCGTGCCTTGCGATCCCCCTCCCCCCGGCTTCGGAAACGGCAACTCCCCCGTCTGCGCCGCATGGATCGCCTTGAACAGCCGATCATCAAAATACTGGATCCGCTTCGCCCGGACCGGCATCTGGGCATCGATCACCATGACGATCTCGTCGAGCGGCAGGCGGCGGGCCTCATCTTCGGGCAACAGCGAGCTTTCTTCAGTCCGTGTGGATTGGCTGCGCCCTTCAAAGGGGTTCTTGCCGATGGACTGGGAGCGCGTGATGACGGTCTTCGTGGTCTTGCCAACCGCCTTGCTCAGCTCTTCGACGGTTTTTTCATCCGAAGGCGTCAGGTAGAGCTTCACGCCCGCGTTGCCCTGCAGCGCACGGCGGGTGTTCTCGCCATAGATTTCATCGAGGGCGGGGATCGTTTGCGTGACAACGGCCAGGTGACCGCGATAGGTACGCAGGGTCTCGATGCTCTCGACCACGATGGGCATTTTGCCGAGGCGATTGAACTCGTCGAGCATGATCATCACGGGCCAAGGCTCGTCAGGCCCGGGATCCTTTTCCTGCATGGCGGAGAGGAGATCAGAGAAGAAGAGGCGGATCAGTGGCGCCAGCGGCTTCACCATCAGCGGCTGTACGACGAGATAGACCGAAAAGGGCTTCTTGCGGATCGTCCGGAAGTCAAAGTCCGACACCGCCGTCGCCTCATCGATGGCCGGGTTCTGCCATTGATCGAGCCCCGATGTCATCAGGAGCGAGACGTAAGAGGTCAGCGTATCGTTATTGGTCGAAGCGAGCCGCGTGAAGATCAGTTTGGCTGCCCTGTTGTCGACCTCGTGCCCCCGCGCGAAGTATTCCTTCTGCTTGTTCCCACCCGAGGCCGCGATGCGGTAGATCTCGCCCAAGGTGGGGCGCTTGCGCTGGAAGGCCAACAAGCCTGCCGCCACGAAGAGATCGATCCCGCCCTTGAGGAGGCCCTGCACCCGGTCATTGTCGCTCTGCAGGAACAGCGTCGCCAGGAGCTGCAGTTCCATCTGCTGGCGCGCGGAATCTTTCAGTTGATAGATGCGCAAGAGCGGGTTGTAGCGATGCGTGCGCTTGCCCTCCCAATCGGTGGGGGCAAAGCGATACACCTTGTCGCCCTGGGCTGCGCGGTGCCGGGCCGTTGCCTCGAAACACTCGCCCTTCACATCGAGCGTCACGGCGGAGCCTTGCCAGGTCAACAGGTTCGGAATGACGAAGCCCGTGGTCTTGCCGCGGCCCGTGGGGGCCACGATCAGCGCGTGGGGGAAGACCTTCGAGCAGATGTAGTTGGCCCGGGAGCCCGGCGGCCCCAGCTTGCCGAGGATGAACCCGGTCCCGGGCGCCCCGAAGAATTCGTTGGCCTTCATCTCGCGCGCGGTTTGCCAATGGGTCTGGCCAAAGCGTGTCAGGGCGGACCCCGACAGGGCGAGGCTCAGCATCAGGCCGGCGGCGGCGAAGCTGCCGACGATCAAGTGAATAAGTTGGGCGTCCTCCGGGCGGCGGTCCAGGATCGCCAGATAGTTCTGCGCGATATAGGCAAAGTCGATCTCGGCCCCGAAGCCGAGATCCTGGTAGGTCAGCACCGCCGAGGCGATGGTATAGCCCATGGCCCCGGTCACAAGCGTCACCAGCAGGACGCCCGTGGCGATCCGCGCTTTTCCCATGGAGGCGCTCAATGGACCTGACCCCGCTCGGTCTCGCCATCCACGTCTGTCGCGCGGTGTTTTTCGTATTCGGTGTCTGCAAGATCATCGACCACCTGGCGCAAGGCCTCCGTGTTGGCCGTCGCGGCATCAGATTGCAGATAGACCTTGGCGACATAGAGCCGGTCGAGACGGTCCTCGAGAACCTTTTCCAGCGCATCGGCATCGCCGGATGTGAGCCGATCGCGTTGGCGAACGTCCAGCACCCGCGCGATCTCGCCACGGAAGGCGTCCCGCTCCGCTTCGGTCTCGAAGGGCGCGGACAACTCCCCCGCCCGCTCATGGTCCAGGACACGCGCAAACTCGTCTGCGAGGCGGTCGGTACGGCCAGACTGCGAAGCAGTTTCACCGCGGGCTGCGAGGAGTGCGTCGCGCGTGCCAGACCCAAGCCCCTCGCGCATCTCGTTTTCGCGGCGGACCTGATTGATGGCCTCCGTGTCACGGATCTCGACGACGGCCGCATAGGTCGCGCCAAGCCCGCGGGCGAGGTGGGACGGCATGTCCGGATAGCGCTCCCTGAATTCATTCGTGACAGCATCTGCAACGGGCGTGCGGAGGTCGCGCGCCTCCATGATCCGGTCGACCTCGCTGGTGATCTCGCTGGCGCGGGCAGCATTGGTGATGGTCTCCTTGTAGGGTTCAGACCGGTCGATCACATCGCCTGGTCGTGCGAGCAGATCCGGGTGTGCTGCGAGATACGCGCGCTGCTCGGTCTCGATCCGGCGCTCCGCCCGCGAGACAACCTCCCAATCCCGATCCTCGATCTGCTGCGGGGTCAGGCCGTCTGCGCGCATCTCCTGACGGATTGTCCCTTCCATCGCCCGGACCGCGTCCCGGTGATAATGGAACCGCTCGCTGATCGGTTCCGCTTCCACGACACCATCCCGGCGCAGCACGTTCTCCCGTTCCAAGAGCGTGCCAAGCGCGACATGCACATCGTTGAGAATGTCTCGCGCCTGTTCCAGATCGGCGCGGCGTTCGAGGTTCAGATCCCGCGCCTCAGCCACTTTGGAGAGATCATTGGCGATCCATTGATGCTCGAGCGCTGCATTTGAGGCGCCCGTCTCGATCCGGGCCACCACTTCCGATGTGCTGATGCCCGTGCCCCGTAGTGCTACGTCAATGCGCGATCTCAAGTCGGGCTCGGCCAGTCGCTCGCGCTGGCTGGCGTCAATATTGGCCTCGGAATAGATCCCGCCCTCCGAGGGGGTCTCTGACAGCGTGGATGATCGCAAACCGAGAGGCTGCATGTGCTGGACCTGCGTCTGGATCTCGATGAGGCGTCTTTCCAGCACGGGACGTTCCGCGTCAGACTTCTCGGCGATCATGCCCTGCACTCGCGCGAGCTTTTCCGCATAGAGGCTTCTGAGATCCTCGAAGCTTTGATCCTCGGCCATATACACATCTCCTGTTCGGTCCACCTGTCCGCCATGCGCGAGCACCTCGCCCGCGCGGAAGAGTGCTGCGGCGATGTCTTCCCGGGCCTCCCGGGAGGCCTCTGCGGCAAGCGAATGGTAGATTGTTCTGGTGTTGGCGATCTCGGCCAGCGTCCGGGTTAGGTCGGTCCCAACGCGTTCCCGCTCGCGGGGCGCGCGGCCCTCGTCTTTCGCGGCATAGACCTCGCTGGTGCGGGCCGGGTAATGCACGACACCGCGATCAACGCGGCGCGTGGCCTCCAGCCGCACGCCATACTTCTCCGCCTCCTCGACCATGGCCAGGCGGAAGTCGTCATAGTTGAAGCGGTGATTGCGGCCGAGGAAGAAGAACTCGCCTTCTTGCGAGCGGCGGTTCAGCACCAGATGCGCATGCGGGTGATCGCGGTCCTCATGCACCGCGATGATGTAGTCGAAATGCCCCGCGTCGGTCTGGAAGAACCGCTCGGCCACATCCGTCGCGATGTCGCGCACATCCTCGCCGCGCGTGCCGATGGGGAAGGACATGAGCATATGGGTCGTCTGGCCCAGCTTGGGCTTGAAGCCCGCATCCCACCGCTTCGCAAAGCGCTCGGTCAGATCCTTGATGTCCTTGCCCTCGAGCTTCGCCTTGCCATCCAGAAACCCGCTACTGTCGACGATATGGGTGGACTTGGTGGTGAGGTAATCGAGCTGGTTTGCGAACTGCGATTTAGTATGCGTACCCCCGCCCCGGATTGCCTTGAAGACCGCCGGCCGATGCCCTGCTGCCGCGCGCGTAAGCTGGGTCTGCTTGGCCACGTGCAGCCCCTGCATCGAGCCCCGGACGCGGCTCCAGCCATCCCGGAAGACCTCGCCCGTGACGGCATGGACGGCATCATTCAGCCGCATGCGCAAACTCCCTCAGCGCCGCCGTGGCCTGCAGCTGCATTGCGTCCCGACGGCGGCGCAGGAGCAGGTCGATCTCGTCAGCGGAATCCAGGATGAACCGCGCCAGCCCGCGCATCTGCGCAAGGCGCAATTCGGTGAACTCTGCACTCGTGCCACCATCAGCCCCCTGCCCCATCCGATTGGCCCGCGTCATCTGCTTGGCGATCTGCGCGACCCCATTGCCAACCTCGTGCAGAGAGGCGCGGTAGCGCGCCATCTCTGCTGCCATCTGCGCGTCCGGAACGAACACCCCACCCGCCGCCTGGATCAGCCGCCGCAGCCCCTCGGCCCGGCTCTCGATCCCCGCCTTCGCCAACACCGCGTCGAGCGCCGCAAGCTCCGCAGCCGTGACCTTCACACTGACCGCTGAGACCGGAATTGCAGCATCCGTCTGGCGCTCGGCATCGGCTTTCAAGACGTAGCGCACGGCCCGCGATGTGACCTCGAAACGCTCGGCCAGCTCGGACGTCGACACACCCTCCGCGGCCTCGCGGACGATCTGCATCTTCTCGATCTCTGTCAGGCGTTTTGTTCGGGACATGCGGAAGAAAGACCCCCTATTTCCTGCCACCTTCCACCAAGGCTGCCCCTACCTTACGATAATATACCACGCTGTCAATTATATACTTACGTCGCATTCAGTCTCAGGCAGCCTTGGTGTCCGCTTCCCCCGCGACCCGCAGGGGCGCGGCTCTGCCGCCCTCACCACCGGGCGACACCTGTCCTAGGGGTCCCCTTCCCCAACACCGCCCGAGGGTCTGACCGAACACGCATGTGTTCGGACGGAAACGCGGGCGGGCGCAAACTCTTCCGACAGGGCGGACAGGCAGGGTCAAGGAGGGCCAGATTTGGGGGCCCAAATCTCTGCCGCAAAAACCGGGAGGCCCTGGCCGATAGGTTTTTGTGGATGGCCCCCTTGAGGCTGACTGGCCGGTCTGTCGCGGCCTGATCATTCCGGGGGGAGTCGGTCCCTTGATCGCGCAGCGACCGGCACCAAGGAGAGGTCGCTACCGGCGATCACCCGCGCCGGAACTGGCATCCCTGGAACAGGGATCGGGCCGCCCCCGGATCGTCCTGGGGCGGCCCATCCTCGTCAGAGGATTCAGTCCTGGGGATCCTTCGCGCTCGGTGGGAACATCACCAGCTCCGAGACCGCGACGGGAAAGTCGAGCTTGAGGCTGAAGAACTCCGAGCCATCCCCGTTGCGGGTGTTGCGGAACATCGCACCCACGCGTTGAAAACGGGTGCGCTCCTGGCCATCGGTATCGGTGAACTTGACGGGGACGGTGGCGACGTAGTGGTTGGTCATTTGGGTTACTCCTTGTTGCGATGGGGATCACCCGGCACGGGGGCAAGAGGCCCGGCCGCATGCGCAAATGCGGAGGGTCCGCGGCCAGCCGTGGAAGCCGTATTTGTGCTTGCCGAAGCGTGAGCTGAGGGCACGGACGGGCCGACCCCGTGCGATCCACATCTATGAGCAAAAAGGAGTGATCCGGATGACCCTTGCCATCACGCAGCCGCCACCATCCGCGTCCTCGTCCCGCCAAGCCTGGCCGGGGTGCTGACGGAGCCCGCAAGCGTGGGTGCGATGTTCCGCAACACCACCCAAGGGACGTGCAGGTCTTCAGCCTCAAGCGAAACGTCTTCAGCCCTCGCGTCTTGCGCTGCTGGCGACGCGCGTGAGGTGCGCACCATCCCCAGCCCGTACCGATGCGGATGGGCCGTACTCTGACGGACCGGGTAGAGGGATGACGGTACTGGACGGCGCAGCCTGTCGATCTTGCGTAACCGGCCGCACGCGCCATGAGACATGACGAAAGGGCCGCGCCAAGCGCGACCCCCTCTCTTCACTCCTGCGACGCCTTCTTCGCCGGGTCCGCAACCCGCATGACCGTCAGGCCTTTCGCTTCCGCCTTCTGCCCGAGGTTCAGCGCGACCCCGTTGCCGCCGAAGAGCACAACCCCCGTCGCCGCGAACTTGTCGTCCAGCATCTCGTCGTTGCACTTGAACGGTGCCGCCCGCCCGTGCGCGGACCAGCGCGGATCGAAGCGCGCCTGCGCGACCCCGCGTGCCCGGGCCCACCGAGCCGCAATCATCTCCGCCCCGTGCTTGCCACCCTTATGGCAGAGGAAGATCTCCTGATTGCGGTTCTGCTTGATCCGTTCGCGAACCTTATCGAGCGTGTTGAAGATCACATCGACATCGGTCCAGTCGGTGGCGCCTGAGACGATCAGGGGCACCCCCTCGACTTTCGACTTCTCGGCGGTTTCACGGTCGTGCTGCTCGAGGAGCTGCCGCGCCTCGAAGACCGCCCCGGTCTCTTGCGCCCGGACGCTTGCGCGCGACCCGGCTGCCGGGATGAAGGCGTGGCCCGTCTCGATCTCGTAGCATTCCGCCGCCGCCTCGCTCATCACCTCGATGGCGCTGACGATCTCGCGCAGCTGCAGAAAGCGCGCCTGCGCCTCTTCGAGCGCGGTCTCGGCGATCTCCGATCCGTCGTGGGATTTTGCCAGCGCGCCGATCTTGTCAGCGGTGCGGTCGACCTCCTTGCCAAGCGCCACCTTGCGGCGCTGCAGGATCGTCGCGAGCCCATGGGCCAGCGGTTCGATTTCGGCTTCAAGCCCGGTCCCGCGCAGCTGCCCGAGCAATGACTCGAAGCTTTCGCGGATGATGTGGTCGCTCAGGATGTGATCTTCCGGGATCGGCAGCTGCGCGTCCTTCTCGGTCAGTCCGAAAAGCTCGATGGTCTCGTAGGTGTTTGCGGTGTCGTAAGCCATGTCTGGTCTCCAGTGTTCGGTTGCAAGGCCACCACGTGAGTGTGGGGGCATGGCCGAATGCCTGGTTTCCGAATCTGCCCGGGTCAGGGACGGCGCAGCCGCCGGCTTGCCGGGCGCAAAAGTTTTCCGAGCGCTGCACCCGACACATGCGCGGTCTCACCCACAGGACCGCCACCCGCCACAGGCCCCGCCCTCGCCGAAAAGTTTTGCGATCCTTGACGCGGGCTGATTTGGGGGCCATCCGGAGGATATGCTTCCGCGCTCATGTGTGTGTGTTTTGACGGTAGGTTTGCCCGACCTGAGCAGGCAAACGGCCCGACCGGACGCGGGAGACGGATGGAGCGCCGGGATCGTTTTGCCACGCAAAACAGACCAGAGCGCAATCCGGCGGAGCGGCCGGGGAGGGTCGTGCTCGCGAGGCGGGCAAACCGGGGGCCTGGGTGCGACGCCGCGGTGAGGCCGCATGGCCGAATGCGCGACGGACCAAAGGGCCGTTCTCCCCTGCGACACGCGAAGCCGAGCAGGCTGGAAGGCTAAAGCGAAGAAGAACTTCGCAGCAATTTTCTTCCATCGAATCGAATAAACAAATTAGTATCTCGCAAGGCGCCTATTGATTTCCCTAATGGGAAGTCTGCATCTCGGATGATCACGAACCGCCTCGAGACCTGACTTGAGGAGGGCGGTCGAACAAACCTCGTGACGTTCCATCTCATCGAACACCCACAAGACGCCGTGCATCGCGATTTCTTGGCGCTCTGCCTCAGCCCTGAGCGCACCGTCTCCGGTAAGGAGAACCCAATCTCTTCCAGCCGCCAGGCAAAATGCAAAGACATCTGGCGTCGATAACATAGCTTTCGCCCGCTTCAGCTCTGTCGCGCGTGCTGTTTCTTCTGGCGTGAGCTCTTCTACTCTCAGTCCCAGATCGATCAGATCAGGACCCATCCAGTCGAGGAGTTCCGCTTCATAAAGAATATCTGGGACAACAAAATCATAGGGGAGATCAAAGAGCCTCGCCGTCAACGAGGCTCTTTCAATGTCGATCAGGACGGAGGTATCAGAAACAAGAACTTGCACATAGGCACTATGCCATGTGGTCCAACCGTTCTTCCAGTTCTTTTACTCGTATTTCGAGAAGCTCAGCTGCGCGAGACAACCCAATCAACCCCTCGGACAGGGCACGAAAACACAACCTCTGAAAGCGGTCAGGTTCTTCTCGTTCCCACGGAATGGAATTTGGCTCCTCGAACGGCTCATCCCTCCAACCACGTTGCTTATAGACCTTGAACAGGCGCGCAAAGGTTGCCTGGTTGATAATCTCCAAATCCTTGCATCGATACGTCAGCGCTTGAATGCTAACGCCAAACCGATCCTTCAGACTAATGAGCTCACCAATGCTTATGTCCGTTCTGCGGGCACCAATCTCCTGCCGTAGCACTTCTGCCGGAACGAGGAACGCACCAGCAAATCGATTTGCGGCGCGTTCTGAATCGCATCTTTCGGCCACTTTGAGAACCATGTGGCCCAATTCGTGAGCTAAACTGAAGCGCTTCCGCTCAGACCAGGTCTTCTTCTTGATCATGATCACCCGCGCGGAGTGATGCTCTTTTCGACGGACTTTCGCCGCAAGCCCATCAACTCGATCAACGTCCAAAGACAACACCTTGATACCGTGCTCCTCTAAGAGTTCGGCAAGCATTGGAATCGGGTCGTGACCCAGCTGCCAGGAAGCACGCATGTTGCGAGCCGCGTCCTCGGCATCACGAACATCGGCCACCCAGTAGGGCGCTTCGTGCGGGGCATCCCATTCCTGGCTCGAAAGATTCAGCAAGCTTTCGATAGCTAGGTACTTTTCAACCATATTGAGCGTTTTGGCTTCGATCGTCGCGATCTCCTTGGCTGACGAGCTGGCTGACTTGCGAAACTCCACGCCCTCCAACTCAAGCTCGTCATCGCTGAGCAAGAAATCCACAGAGACGTCGAGTGCTCGGGCAAGACTTAGCAGCACGCCCGATCCGGGCATGTCTTCATTGCGCTCGTACTTGCCTACGGCTTGAGCGGACACCTTGTTCTCCATGGCATCGGAAAGTGCACGAAGCGAGAGGCCAGATGCCGCCCGGGCTCCTTTGAGTCGCTTGCCAATCATAACGTCCTCCCAGTGGGTGGTTTACATTTCACCCATATTATTAATATTTTGTAAACTTCAACGCTTGAAAGCGCGGCAGATTGTCCCTAAACTGTAACACGAAGCCAAAGCGAAGGCAAATTTGTAAACCGCCAAGCCGCCTGAAGACGCGCTGAACAGGCAAAGAACCGAGGAAGCAGCCATGAACGCAACGTTTGCTGGCGACCTGCCAAAAGGAATTCAGAAGATCACGGCACTGCCGGACCCGAGTCTGGCAGAACTCTGGGACTCAATCATCGTCGAAGCCGAGATGAAGGAGCGCCTGCTTTCTCAGGCGGTGCTGAATTTCACAATGCGACCAAAGATGAGCCGAACCGTGTTGCCGCTCCATGGCGTCCTCCTGTTGGTTGGCGCACCCGGGACGGGCAAAACGTCGCTCGCGCGAGGGTTGGCCAACCGAACAGCGGCGGCTTTCAAGGGGGGAAACTTCCAACTGGTCGAGGTTGAAGCGCATAGCTTGACGAGTTCCGCCATGGGGAAAACGCAGCGGGCGGTTACTGACCTCTTCGCGCAGACACTTTCAGAACTTGCCAATGCAGGCCCGACGATTGTGCTGCTAGATGAAGTGGAAACACTTGCGGTCGACCGATCCAGACTCAGCCTCGATGCCAACCCTGTCGACATTCATCGAGCCACGGACGCTGTTCTGGTTCAGCTCGACCTGCTGGCAGAATCTCACAAGAACCTGCTGTTTGTGGCGACCAGTAACTACCCAGAAGCGGTGGACGATGCCTTCGTTTCCCGATGCGATCTGGTGCTTGAAGTACCCCTTCCCGGAAAGGAAGCCTGCAAGACCATATTGCGGGAGTGCCTGTTGGGGCTAAGCAGCACCTATCCTGAGATTGAAGGGCTGACTAGGGACCGTGGCTTCGATACCTGTGCTGGCGAATTCGTCGGTCTTGACGGAAGGACTATCCGAAAAACCGTTGCAAACGCGCTCGCCTCAAACACTCAGGTGGCACTGAACCCCGGCTCGGTAACACTGTCCCAGTTGGCAGCAGCCGCGAAATCCGCCCAAACCAACAAAAAAGCAAATCGGGGGAAGTGATGGCAACTGTAACCCGCAGAACATTCCGAAGCTCTCCGCATCGCGACGCCTTAGCTACATGGGCCGCCATCAGCGACTTGCTCACCCGGACAAATACCGGTGCGCAACAAGAACTCGGCAGTGTCGCCGGCATTGCAAGCAGCATAATCGCGGACAAAGCCTGCGAAAACTCACCAATCATTGTCAGCTGTGCGGGACCGCAAACGCGCATCTACTGTTTATACGATGACGATGCGATCGATGGGTCGGACGCTAACGAAGACGTGCTCGCGTTTGACCCGCTGAAAGGTGATTGGTCGATTTCACTGCCGTGTGAACCCGATGATCTCGGTTGGGTCCAATCTGCCCTGCAACAAAAAAGCAACCGCATCACGGCCCGCGACAAAACCGAAGCCAAGAAGCAAGATACCGCGAACAATTCGCAAGGTGCTACGCTCGAAATTGATCTCGAGGGGTTGTTGAAACCATGACAACGGTCATCACATATTCCCGCACCCAGTCTGTCACCTATGTGGCTGATAACATCCTCAAGAGCCTCAAAGACATTATTCGTCTGAGTGGCATGGACCCGACGAATTTCGTGAACAACACGGAAATCAACATGCGCGGAATCAAGGCATGGTTGGAGAGCGAAGACCTCGAGAAGATTACGCTCGAGATATACGATCCGGCAACCAACGAACTGATCCTGCGTTGGGACATCGACGTGAACTACAGTTGGTCTGCTGGAGATGGAAACTTCTGGACGGACACCGATCAACTTCGTTGGGCAATTCGCAAAGCTGGCGTTGCACCATCAAGCGCCAAGTATGACCTCCTTCTACGTACAAAGTCTGGACGACCTGATGTCCCGGGTTGGTACCGGACGACCGCCCGTTCTACAGACGGCATGGTTCGCCAAAGCCTTGGCTCCACCATCGAACACAATGGTCTGGGAGCGACGGCATCGTATTGGAGGCAGGCATCATGATTTCACTCCCGGACGCATTCAAGAAGTTCAAAAGCCGAATGGAGTTGAACGAAAGTGAGCGGCAGAACGCATCCAAGCGGCAGAAGGAAGTTCGCGAGCACTTGGACAAAGCCCTTCAGATCGACCGTAGCTTTTTGACAGGAAGCTACGCCCGCTGGACTAAGTCGAAACCACTCAAGGATGTCGATATCTTTTTCGTTCTTGGAAAGGACGAGGACCACTATCGAGACAAACACCCTGACAAGATACTGACCGCGTTCTACGACACGTTGGTTGACGTCTATGGAAGCAGCGCCGTCAAAAAACAGGCACGCTCCGTGGGCGTGGACTTTGGTGTCGTCGTCGATTCAGACGACAACACAGATTACCGGGTTGTAAGCGTGGATGCCGTGCCCGCATTCGCAAAGGGAGACGATTACGAGATCCCAAACAACACAACCGGGAAGTGGATGGGAACAAATCCCGAAATCCATGCACAGAAGGCTGTTGCGGCCCATCAAGCCTATGGCAATGAGTGGAAGGGCCTAGTGCGCATGGTGAAGTACTGGAACCAAAACAGCCGCCATGGAGAAAAACCAATCAAGCCCTCCTTTCTGATCGAGGTCATGGCGATGGAGTGTCTACATGGTGGATGGGGCGGCTCACACGATCGCGAAATCCAAGCGTTCTTCGCTACGCTGCGCGACCGAATTCATGAGGATTGGCCAGATCCAGCCGGGCTCGGATCTCCTGTTAGCGATCGAATGGACGCGGCGATGGTAAAACGCGCCCAGACAATTCTGGATCAGGCAAACCGCGAAATCGCTGCCGCAATCCACTTGGCGCGCCAGGGCAAGAACGGAGACGCCCTGAAAGCGTGGCGCGCTTTCTTCGGACCAAAATTCCCGCTGTCTTAGAAGGAAAAAATCATTGGCTGAATGGTCGCTATCACAACTTTTATCGTCGTTGCATGAGGATATTCAGCACCGGTTGTCAACTGCGAGGAAGTCTTTCAAGCATCCAGGGACAAAAGGCGATGCGAGCGAAGCCATTTGGATCGATATGTTCGCCCAGTATCTTCCTGAGAGATACCAGGTTGCAAGCGCGCACGTGGTCGATAGTACAGGGAATTTCAGCGATCAGATTGA
This sequence comes from Roseobacter sp. N2S, assembly GCF_031454055.1. Lineage (NCBI taxonomy): Bacteria > Pseudomonadati > Pseudomonadota > Alphaproteobacteria > Rhodobacterales > Roseobacteraceae > Roseobacter > Roseobacter sp. N2S. The sequence continues at coordinate 74,207 of NZ_JAVDQB010000012.1, read as the reverse complement.
TGCTGTCGTTTTTGACCGCCAATACTCGCCTTTCATTTTCACGTACGAAAACCAACTCATTGTCCCGGCTGAGAGCGTTTATGCTGTCTTCGAGGCGAAGCAGACGGCAGACGCCAATCTTGTCAAATACGCACAAGACAAGGTCGCATCAGTGCGAAGACTGCATCGGACCAGCCTACCAATCCCGCATGCTGGCGGCGTCTACCCACCAAAACAACTCATTCCCATCATCGGCGGGCTTTTGACTTTCGAGAGCGAGTGGAAACCTCCCTTGGGGGCATCGTTCGAAAAGGTCCTCGACGAAGGTGAAAATGATAGAAGGCTGGACATCGGCTGTGTCGCTTCTCATGGGCATTTTCTGTTCGACGAGGAAGGCGGGTATGACCTTGTTGAGGGATCGAAACCGGCAACGGCCTTCTTGTTTGCGCTGATCTCACGCCTCCAGTTCAGCGGCACGGTACCAATGATTGATATTGACGCTTACGGAGATTGGCTGACCAAATAGTAGCCGCAAAGTTCGTTTTCGTATTGCTATGCCGTCCAACGTCGAAAGACCCTGCTCATAGAGTAGAGCGATCTTAGACCCAAACAAACACGGCAAAAGGGGAACCGTGTTCCCACGGCTCCCCTTTGGGTTCAGATCATCTCCCCCTCGCGCGCCGATTAGGCGACCAAGGAGAGCCCCGCGCCTGCATCCTGCGGCTGCTCACCGCTGTCGATGAACGGGATGATCGAGAAGGTCTGCCCGCTGCGCTGTTCTTCGTTCTGCACTGCGTTGACGCGCAGGTCGCCATCAGGCGTGTTGATCAGCAGCGACAGGTAGTCGTTGCCCGTGCGGTTGCTTTTCGCCATCCAGGCCGAGCCGACGCGGATCGGCGTGCCCCGGGGCGAGCTGACCTCGATGCGGTAATCGGGATGGGTCTCCTCTGTCTTGTAGCTGTTCTCAATAAGCATGAACTCCAGATCGAACATCATGTTGGCGATGTAGCCGGTGAAGGCGTTGTCGGCGTCCATGGCGGTGAGCTCGCCCGAGATCGAGCCGGATTTCATCAGGCCGTTCGAGACCAGTGGGATGATCTCGAACGCGCCGCTCTGGGCCGCGCGCGCCTCTTTCGTCTGCACCGCGTTGACCCGGAACGGGCCGAGGCCGACATCGATCTGCATCGAGATGTAGGGGTTTCCGCTGGTATTGCCGGTTTCGTTCCAGGCCGTGCCGATGCGCACCTTGCGACCTGATTTATTGACTGCCGTCACGTCAAAATCCGGGCTGCGCGCGGACATTTTCGGGCGGGTTTCAAGCTGGATGGCGATGTCAAAGCGCGTCCCGTGGATCATGCCGGTGTACTGAGCGGCTGCGGTCTCGACATTGCGGGTGAGGGTTCCTGCGAACATGGGATGGTTCCTTTTGGATTGGCCGGTGCCTGACGTTCTTGCCAGCGCATCCGGGATTGCTTTCTCGACCCCTTGAGGGATCACAAATCAGAAAGCCTGCTTTCCTTTCAGCCCCGCCCAAGGGTCAGAGCTGCCGTCCGAGTGGGAATGCCCCCGCGCCTCCGGGTGCCACGCCCCTCCCCTGCCCGTCTGGTCTTGATTGGCTGCCCGGATTTTCTGCGCCGTCCTTCGATCACGCGATGAAGAACTCCGCCTCTTTTCCGTTCAACCGGTGCCCTTCCCAGTCGGTCAGACCGATGCAGCTACCATTCGGCAGATAGGTGATGAGGTACTGACCGAGCCGGTCTTTATGCACAACGTAGCCGGTATTGGCCCAATGCACGGTCTGCCCGGCATCGACGGCCGCCTTGATTTCATCGAGTGTCATGCGATCCTCCTTACGAAGAATGGTGGGGAAACGACGCAAGAAGCCCGATCTTCCAACCGGGCTTTCATGCAGTATTCGTTTGGCAAACGGCCGAGAGCTGTCAGGCGCTTTGCGTGGCTTGCGTCGCGCGCGCCGCCATCCAATCCTTCAGGCCAAGAACCGTTCTTCCGGCGGCGACCTCGGAGGCCCAGACAACCCTTGGGTCGCCGCAGGGCTCATCGCCGGCATGCCGGTCGATGTGGCCATTGGCCATCCATGGCTCGGGCTGTATCCGTCGCAGCCAGTCCGCCATGCTCGGGATGCGGCCCTGGCAGTCTTCACGCACATGCTGCTCGCCGATCCAGCGCACGGGTATGTCCCGACCCGCGCTATTGGTCAGGGTCAGGCCGAAAACCCGTTCCGCCTCGAACAGGCCTTGAGCGTGGTGGCGCATGGCTCGGTGCGTAAAGAACGCGAGGTGCTCTTTCGAGGCATCGAACCAGTCGTGCACAGCCTGATAGTCAGACGGCACCCCGCCAAATTTCCGGGCAGAGCTTTCGGCATGATGAAGCGGATGTGCCATCTCACAGCCCCTCGTCATAGCTGTGCGAGCATTCGACATAGCGGTCGGCATGATCCAAGGTGACACTGTCGGCGGTGATGTCCCAGGTCAGCGTGCCGTAGCCGCCCTCGTTGTTTTCGAACCCCGGGTGATGGTGATAGGCGAGCGACCAGGCGAAGTCGCCAACCTCTGCGGCAAGCGCCTCCGGCAGCTGGACCTCTGCAGGCTGCACCGTCACATCCTCGACATTGCCGGAGTCGCCATAGCCTTCGTATTCGGCAGTGACCTCGCTGATGCCAAGCGCACGTAGTTGCGCGAGCAGCTCCGCTCGGGTCGCCTTCAAGGTGGTTTCGCGCTCTGCACGCCACTGAGCCGCCATTGCGGCGTAGTCGATCTGGGGATTGGTCATGGGTCTGTCCTCTTGTCTGAATTTGGGGGGCCGGGTGTGGCATTGGTCAGCGCGTGCCCAGAAAGCGCAGCCCGGGCAAACCCCGATCCGCGACGCCCGGCCCAAAGCCCGCTTTGACTTTTCAGGCGGCTTGTTCTGCAGCTCTAGCGGCTCGCTGCCCCACGATCCGGGCCAGAATGCTTCCCGTGTCGATCCCGTCCCCGTGCGGCAGAAACACCCGCAACTGAAATGCGATGATCTCAGTGAAACAACCGGCGGCCTTGAGGCCGTCGATCATTCCCCGATCCGCACCAGAGAGCTCGAGGCGCATCTCGCCTGCGACCCGGCGACGGGTCAGGGTCAGACCCCGGCCCAGATCGACAGGTGCGGTGGTGCCGAGGGCGGCGGTCAACATCTCTTGCGGCGTTTGCGGGTTGGAGACGAGGAAGCGGGCGCGCAACGCAGCCGCCCCTTCCTCGCTCAGCGTGCGCCCGATCATGGCGGTCGCCCCGTCGGGCGTGACGCGGTAGATGCGCTCATTGGTGGTCGGAATGTCCTTCCAGATCGGCAGCAGCAGCCCGGTCAGCAGGTAGAGCTTGGTCGTGGTGGTTTTTGGCAGGGACGCAGCCTCGGTATCCCAAAGCCTTGCGAACTCAGGCCTTCCGATGTCTTCCCAGGCCGAGGACTCGAACCGCGCCTCCTCCAGATAGCTGGACCCGTTTGGCCTCACCACCTTGCGCATCAGCGTGACAATGTCCTCGTCATACATCTGCATGGGGCGCGCCGAGATGAGCGCCGCGCGGCTGGAGGCGCGATTTACCATGGGTAGCTTGTCGGGATTGCGCGACATGGCCTCTTCGGCGTCCAGGACATGGACCGGGTCCGTCACCTCGAGCCCGATGATCCGCGTCACGGCGCCAGATTTCGGGCAGGTCCAGAGATCCTCTGTGGAGACCTGTTCGATCTTTTCGCCACGCAGGGTTTCCACGCCGAGATCGAGCGTGCCCGCCGCGCGCGCCCGTTCAGTCTGATCGGCAATCCGGCGCATGAACTCGGCAAAGAGCGCGTTCTGCATGTGGATGGGAAGGGCAAGCACCCGGTTGAGAAACCGCTGGATCGGGGGAAGCTCCTCAAGGAGCACCCCGTCCTTGTCGATCAGCCGCAGCGCAGTCCAGTCGGTGAAGCTCTGGTAGCTCATCGCCTCGGCGCGCCCGGCGGCAAGATCGGCGAAATACCCGCGCAGCGCCGCTCGCGCGATCGGGCTTTCGAGATTGTCCTCCTCGCGGAACATGCCCTGCGAGCCGGTCTCGCGCTGGCCCTTGGTCAGGGCCCCAAGCTGGTCGAGGCGTTTGGCAATCGTCGAAGTGAAGCGCTTCTCGCCATGCACATCGGAGGTGCAGACCCGGAAGAAGGGCGCGCTGACCTGGGCAGAGCGATGCGTGCGGCCGAGTCCCTGGATGGCCGCATCGGCGCGCCAGCCGGGCTCCAGCAGGTAGTGCCGCCGCCGCTTCTGGTTCTTCGCCGTTTGGGCCGCATGATAGGACCGGCCCGTCCCGCCCGCATCGGAAAAGATCAGGATATCCTTTTCGCCGTCCATAAAGGCTTGGGTCTCCGACGAATTGCTGCTGGCGGCGCGCTTTTCGATGAAGAGATGACCATCCTCGGCCTTGAGGGGCCGGATGGACCGCCCCGTGACCTCTGCGACGGCCTCGTCGCCAAAAGCCCAAAGGATCTGATCGAGCGCCGAGGGGATCGGAGCCAGCGTCATCAACTCCATCATGGCCGCGTCACGCAGAGCGAGCGCCTCGCGCGAGACGACCAGCGCGCCAGTTTCATCGCGGAGCGGCTCGGCCACCATATTGCCGTCGATCTCGACCAGCTTTTGCGCATGAATCGGGAAGGCCTGTTCGAGGTATCCCAAGACGTAGTCGCGCGGCGTCAGCGCGCCTTCGACCAGCTCGTCCTCCGGGTCCATCGTCTCAAGCCGGCGTTTCAGCAGGCTCTCACCCGTCGAGACCACCTGAATGACGCAAGCATAGCCCGCCGCCAGATCATCCTCGATTGCGCGGATGATGGTCGGGGCTTTCATGCCCATCAGGAGATGGTTGAAGAAGCGCTGCTTCGTGCTCTCGAAGCGGGACTTGGCCGAGGCGCGTGCGGCCGAGGCATTGGTATCGCCCGAGGCGTCGTTGACGCCGGTCGCGGTCAGTGCCGCCTCGAGATTGTGGTGGATCGTCCGAAACGCACCCGCATAGGCGTCGTAGATCTCGATCTGGGCCGGGGTGAGCGCGTGTTCGAGCACGTCATATTCCACGCCATCAAAGCTAAGGGCGCGGGCCGTGTAGAGCCCGAGCGTCTTGAGATCACGGGCGACCACCTCCATGGCGGCAACACCGCCCGCCTCCATCGCAGAAACGAAGCTCTCGCGGCTCGGGAAGGGGTATTCGGGACCCTGCCCCCAGAGACCGAGACGCGCGGCATAGGCCAGATTATGCACACTCGTCGCGCCCGTGGCCGAGATGTAGAAGACGCGGCCGCGCGGCGCGGCCAGCTGCAGCCGCAGGCCAGCAAGGCCCTGCTGGGAGGGTTTGACCCCCCTGCCCTGCTCAGACCCTGCCGCGTTCTGCATGGCATGGGCCTCATCGAAGGCAAGAACCCCGTCAAAGTCTTCACCCATCCAGGCGAGGATCTGGCTCAGCCGCGTGGTGCCGCATTTGCCCGCGGACCGCAGCGTGGCGTAGGTGACAAAAAGGATACCGTCGCCCATCGGGATGGGCTGGTCCGGTTTCCATTTGGAGAGCGGCTGGATGTCGGCGGGCGAGCCACCAAGATCAGTCCAGTCGCGGATCGCGTCCTCGATAAGCGTGGCGGATTTGGAGACCCAAATCGCCTTTCTGCGCCCGGCAAGCCAGTTCACGAGGATCAACCCCGCGCATTCGCGCCCCTTGCCGCAACCGGTGCCGTCGCCGAGGAAATACCCGAGACGATAGGCACGTGCGTCCGCGTTATCATCGGCGCGCGTCAGCTTGGTCTGGTCGTCATCAATGGTGAACCTACCGGGCAGGTCGCGCCCATGGGCATCATGCGCCATGATGATGGTCTCGAGCTGCGCCTCGGAGAGATGTCCCTCCTCGATCAACCGGGCGGGCAAGCGCAAGTCATCACTGCCCGTGTTTGAGGGCATGGGCGGGGCAACCGAGGCCATGGCGATGCTCTCGACGAGCGGCGTGGGATGTTCTTGCGCACCCGCGATCTCGATCCGCTGCGGACGGTAGCGCGCATAGATGTCCGAGATGGGCGTGTTGTCGCGCGGGGTCTCAAGGCTCTTGAAAGTAAGCGGGACAACGGCCTTGGCCCGGGGTTTGGAGGGGGCGACAGGCGCAGCGGCGGTCTTGCGCGGGGCAGATGATGGAACGCTCGACCGAGTATGAGGGATCGCTGCCGCCCGTTGGACTGGGCGCATCTCGGGCCGGGTTGCGGCCACGGCGTCGACAAAAGGAAGGGCTTCGTCCAGATCGCACACAATGGCGCGGATCATCTCGCCGTCCTCCTGCACCTTGTCGAAGACCATGAGCTGTGTTTCGACAGAGGTGCCAAGCTTGCGGTAGACCTGCCCCGGCATCGTCAACGCCAAGCGCGGCGTCAGGAGACCGCAGGCGCGTGACCAATGCGCGGCATCGCGTTCGGGCGCGAATCCCGGCGGCATGATCGCCACCAGCCGCCCGCCGGGTGCCAGGCGCTTTGCAGCCGCAATGAGATGTTTGGCGGCGATGTGTTTGTCCCGGGAGCGGTCGACCGAGGAGGCGAAGGGCGGGTTCATCACCACGACGTCGGGTAGAACCGGCGACTGAAGCAGATCGTCGATATGCTCGCCGTCATGGCCCGTCACCTCGCCGCCAAAGACCGAGCGCAAGAGGCTCTGGCGAAAGGGGTCGATTTCATTGAGCAAAAGCGTGGCACCGGCCCGGCCAGCGAAAGCAGCAAGGGCACCAGTGCCAGCCGAGGGCTCCAGAACAGTCTCGCCCTTGCGGATCGCCGCCGCCCGCACGACCAACACCGCGAAAGTCAGCGGCGTGGAAAACTGCTGCAGCCGGATTTGCTGCTCCGACCGGCGCGTTTCCGTCAGGAGACGTGACGCAAGGAGTTTTGCGGCAGAGTAATCATCCTCACTGTTGTCGCCACGTAGCAGCGCCTGCACAGCCGCCGCCTGCATCAGGTCATAGGCCTTCCGCCAGTCCCAGGCGCCCCCGGTATCACTGCCATGAAACGTCTCGCGCATGATGCGTGCGAGCGCTGAGCTGCGCAGGGCTTGGTGGTCGATCTCCGTGCCGATAAGCGCTAGCGCAGAGGCGAGATCGGCTTCGGAGATTGCGAGAGCCGGGTTGGCCGTTCTGGGTTTGGACATGGGGATTTTCCTTTGGATCAGGGTCTGAGTTCCAAAGGACAAAAAGCCCGCTTTCGCTTTTCAGGGGATCCGGCCCAAAAGCTATTAAGAAGGGCGGGCCGTCAACGCAATCCGCCCTCCTCAGCAACAAAGAGAAAGCCACGCAGCAAAACCGCCGAACTTGTTGATCAATAAAGCCGACATTGAGGCGGCGCGCGGCGACCGGCCGCTAGGAGCCCATAATCACCAATGCTGCGAGGCGCATGAACGACCGCTTCAAGCGTTCAATATGGGTCTAGGCCCGCCATCGGTTCCGTTCCAAAACGCAGGAACAACCCTGTTGGAACGGGCCATGTGTTCCGCGGCGACGTGTCACGATGGTGCACTCTAGTAAATTTTTCGCCATTGCTGATCCCATATTGACAAAACTAGTTTTGTAGTTTTATAAGCCATGTATGACTGTTGCATCTCAATCCGCCACCACGGCCCGCGCCCTCGCCGCCCTTGGCCATGAAGCCCGGCTCGACGTCTATCGCCTGCTCGTCCGTTCGGGCAAGGAAGGTCTGGTCGTCGGGGACATCGCGAGCTATACGAAGTTGCCGCTCTCGACGCTCGCCCATCACTTGCGCACCCTCGTCGGGGCGCGCCTCGTCGTGCAGGAGCGGCGCGGACGCGAGGTCGTCAACCGGGCTGACTTTGCTGTCATGAACGCGGCGCTCGCCTTCCTGACCGACGAGTGCTGCCAAGGCGTGGCTCTTGTGCGGGAGGACGCCGCCTGACGTGCGACAAACATTCTTTTGCCTATAAATAACTATATAACCGGATATATAACATGACAGATGCCACTATACGACTTACCGAACAAGGCACCGTTATCGCCCGTCGTCTTTGGTCGGGTCAGCGTGGCTGGCTCGCCACCGCCGCGATCCTGGTCCTCGTCTGGGGCCTCGACCCCTCCCAGGGCCAGGAAAGCCTGTCCTTTGTCGCTTCGAACCTGCTTCAGACGGCCCCCTACCTGTTGCTCTCCATTGGCCTCGCCGCCTACGCAGGGGCGACGGGTGCCGACAATCTCATCGCCCGCGCCTTCACCGGTGCTCCAGTCGTCATGATCCTCGTCGCCGCGGCCTTCGGCGGGCTCTCGCCTTTCTGCTCCTGCGGGGTGATTCCGCTGATCGCCGCGCTTCTCGCTATGGGTGTGCCGCTCTCCGCTGTCATGGCATTCTGGCTGGCCTCGCCGGTCATCGACCCGTCGATGTTTGCGCTGACCGCAGGGGTTCTCGGCCTGGAGTTTGCCATCGCCAAAACGCTTGCGGCTATCGGGCTGGGCCTGTTTGGTGGCTACGTGACGCTCATCCTCACCCGGTCGGGGGCTTTCGCCAATCCGCTGCGCGAGGGCGTGGGTAACGGCGGCTGCGACGCGTCGGGTATCCGCAATCCCAAACCGCCTGTCTGGGCGTTCTGGCGGGATGAGGCCCGGCGCACAAAGTTCGGACGCGAAGCGTTGAAAACCTCGCTGTTCCTGTTCAAGTGGCTCTCCCTCGCCTTCGTTCTCGAAAGCCTGATGATCGCCTTTGTCCCCGCCGAATGGGTGGCGCAGGCCGTTGGCGGCGAGGGCTTCGTCTCGATCCTGATCGCCACGCTGGTCGGCGTTCCGGCCTATCTCAACGGCTACGCTGCATTGCCGCTCGTCTCCGGCCTGGTCGATCAGGGTATGGCTCCCGGTGCGGGACTCGCGTTCCTCGTCGCGGGCGGGGTGACATCGCTTCCGGCGGCCATCGCCGTATGGGCGCTGGCCCGCCGCGCAGTCTTTGCGCTCTACATCACCTTCGCGCTCACCGGGTCCATGGCGGCGGGGCTGCTGTTCCAGCTCTGGCTCACGTGATGGTTGCCGTGTCGCCCACCGGATCGTTCCGGCACATCCTCGTCGGCGTCGATGGGTCCGGCCCGGCCTGCCGGGCGGCGGTTGCAGCTGCGCGCCTGGCACTGACGCTCAATGCGAAGCTGACCTTTCTTGCCGTCGCGCGCGAGGTCCGGGCCTCCAAGGAGATCGAGGACTACGCAAAGCTGGAGGGCATCGACACGCCAAGCCTGCCGCTGCTACGAAAGGAAGCCGAATTCTGTCTCGCTGCGGCGGTGATATCTGCGCGTGAGTTGGGACTGACGTGTCCGGAACGCCTCATTCAGACCGGGGATGTGGCGCAGACGATCGCTCTCGTCTCGCGCACGCACGAAGCCGACTGCATCGTCCTCGGACGCAGCTCTCATGGGGCGGTGCGGTCACTGGTCATGGGCTCGGTCGCCAAAAAGGTAGGGGATGCCACCGATAGCGCATTGGTGTTGATTCCCTGACAGCGTCATGCGGCCAACGGTTGATTGATCTTCCACCTCAGAAGTTGCTTGACCAACGCTCATTATATCAATACTTCACGATATATGGATAAGAATCACGCTCTCGACGCCTTCGCCGCCCTCAGCCAGTCCACCCGGCTCGATGTATTCCGCCTGCTCATCAAGGCCGGGGATGCGGGCATGTCGGCGGGCGACATCGGCGACACCCTCGGGGTTCGCCAGAACACGATGTCGGCCAACCTGGGCGTTCTGGCCCGCTCCGGTCTGATCCGCAATGAGCGGGAAGGCCGCAGCATCCGCTACTTCGCCGACATGGACGGGATGCGAGGCCTGCTGGCGTTCCTGATGGAAGACTGCTGCGGCGGTCGTCCCGAGCTGTGCCAGCCCGTCATCAATGAACTCGCCTGTGCCTGCTGAGGAAGCCGTCATGACCACCGAACCTTACAACGTCCTGTTCCTCTGCACCGGCAATTCCGCCCGGTCGATCATCGCGGAAGCGATCATGAACCGGGAAGGGGCGGGCAAGTTCAAGGCCTTCTCCGCCGGATCGAAGCCGGGGGCAGCACCCCATCCCTACACGCTCGACCTGCTCCGGGGCCTGAACCACGACACGGGCTTTGCGCGGTCCAAGAGCTGGGACGAATTTGCCGGTCCCGACGCGCCGAAGATGGATTTCGTGTTCACCGTCTGCGACAACGCCGCCGCCGAAGAATGTCCGTTTTGGCCGGGCCAGCCAATGACGGCACATTGGGGCGTTCCCGATCCGGTAAAAGCCGAAGGCCCAGAGGCCGCCCGGCGGTTCGCCTTCTCGGACACCTACCGGATGCTACGCAGCCGTATCTCGATTTTCGTCAGTCTGCCGATCGGCTCGCTCGACCGGATGGCACTGCAACGCAACCTTGATGACATCGGCAAGACCCCCGCCAAGGCCGACTGATCTCCAAAGACCGAAAGTCCGACATGACCGATACATCGCTTCCCGCTGCGGCGGGTCTGGGAACCTTTGAACGCTGGCTTTCCGTCTGGGTGGCGCTCGCCATCGGCGCGGGGCTGCTGCTGGGCAATCTCTTTCCGGGTCATTTTTCCTTTCTGGCCTCGCTGGAGGTGGCCTCGGTCAACCTGCCCGTCGCTGTCCTTATCTGGGCGATGGTCTATCCGATGATGGTTGGCGTGGATTTCGGCGCGTTGCGGCAGGTCGGCGACAAGCCGAAAGGGCTGGTCGTGACGCTGGTGGTGAACTGGCTGATCAAACCCTTCACCATGGCCGCGCTCGGCGTGCTGTTCTTCGAGTATGTCTTCGCGGGTCTGATCCCGCCCGACGACGCGCAGGCCTATCTCGCGGGCGTGATCCTGCTGGGGGCCGCGCCCTGCACCGCGATGGTGTTCGTCTGGTCAAACCTCACGCGCGGCGATGCGACCTACACGCTGGTGCAGGTCAGTGTAAACGACGTGATCATGGTCTTCGCCTTCGCACCCATCGTGGCCTTCCTGCTGGGCGTGACGGACATCGTCGTGCCGTGGGATACGCTGCTGCTGTCGGTCGGCCTCTACGTTCTTCTGCCTCTGCTGGCAGGGTATCTGACGCGCCGGAACCTTGTCGCGAAAGGCGGCGAACGGTCGGTCGATGCGTTCAAGTCCCGCGTGCAGCCGTTCTCGATCATCGGGCTGCTGGTGACGGTGGTGCTGCTGTTCGGGTTTCAGGGCGAGGTTATCCTCGACCGGCCGCTCGTCATCGTGCTTATCGCCGTGCCGCTGCTGATCCAGTCCTACGGCATCTTCTTCGTGGCCTATGGCGCGGCGCGCGCCTGGGGTATCCCGTTCAACGTGGCGGCACCCTGCGCCATGATCGGCACGTCCAACTTCTTCGAACTGGCCGTCGCCGTCGCGATCAGCCTGTTCGGGCTGGGGTCGGGAGCTGCCCTTGCAACGGTCGTCGGTGTCCTCGTGGAAGTGCCGGTGATGCTCTCGCTCGTCGCCTTCGCCAACAGGACGCAGCACTGGTTTCCGGCGGAAGGGGATGCGTCGTGACCGTCGTCGTTCACCACAATCCCGACTGCGGCACCTCGCGCAACGTGCTGGCGATCATCGAGGCGTCGGGCGACGTGCCAGTCGTCATCGACTACCTCAAGACCGGCTGGACCCGCCCGCAGCTTCTGGCGCTGTTCGCCGCAGCCAACCTGACGCCCCGCACCGCCCTGCGAACGACGAAATCCCCGGCGGAGGAGCTGGGGCTGCTCGATCCTTCCGTGGACGACGAAACGATGCTCACGGCGATGCTGGAACACCCTGTTTTGGTCAATCGCCCCATTGTCTGCTCGCCAAAGGGGGTCCGGCTTTGCCGCCCGAGCGAGACCGTTCTGGATCTTCTCGACCGCCTGCCCTCTGGCCCCATGGTGAAAGAGGACGGCACGCCGTTGATCGACACAGAAGGAAACCGCGTTGGCTGATACTCCGAACCTCGAAGAGGCACATTTCCACGCCATAGACGCGGATCGCCTGCTCGCGCCCGCGCGGGCGACGCACGCCCCGCGCATCGCGCTGCTCTACGGCTCGCTCCGGGACCGCTCGTTCAGCCGCCTGATGACGGAGGAAGCGGCCCGTGTCCTGACGCGCCTGGGGGCTGAAACACGGTCCTATTGCCCGTCCGGCCTGCCCCTGCCGGACGACGCGGAGGCCGATCACCCAAAGGTGCAGGAATTGCGCGATCTCGTCACCTGGTCCGAGGGCATGGTCTGGTGCTCGCCCGAACGGCATGGTGCCATGACCGGCATCATGAAGACACAGATCGACTGGATCCCGCTGTCGCTCGGCGGCGTGCGCCCGACGCAGGGCAAAACGCTCGCGGTCATGCAGGTCAACGGCGGCTCGCAGAGCTTCAACGCCGTGAACCAGCTCCGCATCCTCGGCCGCTGGATGCGCCTGCTGACCATCCCGAACCAATCCTCCACCCCGAAAGCCTTCCTTGAGTTCGATGATGCGGGCCGCATGAAGCCCTCGCCGTTCTACGACCGGATGGTCGATGTGATGGAAGAGCTGATGAAGTTCACGCTGCTTACCCGCGACAACAAGGATTACCTGCTCGACCGTTACAGCGAGCGCCGGGAAAGCGCGGCGGAGGTGTCGAAGCGGGTGAACCAAAAAGCGATCTGATCGCGCTCCTGAGGTGTGGCGGCAGCACGAACGGACTGTGACGACGTGAAACGTCACGCTGGCCTATAACCCACCGAGACAAGCGGACATTCGAAATTCGAAATTCGAGGTCGAATGGCTGGAAAGTCCGCATCTTACCAGTTCGTACACGATGCAGCGAACGGCAGGTGTACGGATAGGGAGGGACTTCTGAGAATTTCATCGTACCAGCCATATGACACACCAATGTCGCCTCTTTCACTCGGCTCAAGGGTGACGGGAGATAATATCGCAGAACGAGCCCCTTACTGGCAGCCTTAGCGGGGGATTCTGCCCCCTCCGGAATTCGACCCCACTTACCGATCAGGCGCCGCTTCAAGGGACGTCTCGAACCGCTTGTCCGCCGCCACTGCTTCTTTCAAGAGCGCGTCGAAATTGTCAGGTGGATTGCCATCTTCCAGCATCCCTTTGAACGTCGCATAGGCATCCGTCTTGCTGCCGTAGGCGCGCAGGGTCTTGTCGTCATTCACCCATGCCACCACGATGACCTTCGCATCGCTGTTGAAGCGGTAGAACAACCGATACTGCTGGAAGAATTTCGCCCGGAACCAGTGCTTGCGGTGGTCGCCGAGTGTGCCGCCTTGCCGGAAGGCTGCGGCACCCGGATCTGCCGGTATGGCCTCGGTCACCAGCTTGAAGATGGCGGCCAGCCGTTTCGTGGAATTTTTCTTGCGCCAGGTCTTGGGATCGCGTGCCTTACGCGCCTCGACCTCCAGGGTCAGCCCTTCGAGCTGGTCCAGAAAGAGCGGATGCGCATAAATCGACCATCCGTTTACGACAAGGGGCGCTTGGGCGGGCACGCTATCGCCGCTCATTCATCCTCGAGCGATAGCGGCGCATCGAGATCGACGTCAACGTCTCCGACCAGTGCTGCAAGACGGTCATGCAAAGCCCCATCGAACGCCCGAATGCGGTCCGGATGCGCCTTGATATCGGCCTCGACAAAATCGAGAAAGGCTCCGACCACGGGATCTTCCTCGTCGCTGCGCACGGGCTCGATATAGACCCTGCCACTCGGCTCGGTACAGTAGCGAATCTGGTCGCCCTTGCCTAGCTTGAGCTGCTTGCGCACACCCGCCGGCACGGTCGTCTGATACCGATCCGTGAGTTTCGAGACATCTTGTGCGAGCGCTGTCATGGCAGTCTCCTGAAAGAATGGGGGGTCTTTTCTGCCTGCGATAGGTAATGCATTTGCATTGCCTTGTCAAGACAAGCCGCAGGATCTGCTGTCGCCGGGCAGGCCGATGAACCGTCCGGCGCAGCACCTAATTTCGCCTCGCTAGGAACTCCGCCAGCACGGGACTGGCCGCGCCTTTCGCGGAGCTGAGCAGCTCCGAGCCCGCGAGCGTCGCTTTCGACAGGCGCACGAGGCCGCCGGTTTCCTCGATGCGGTAGCAGCGGCGTTTCTGCCGGCCCCGCCTGTAGTGCGTCGCGGTGACGATCTGGCATGTACTGCCATCGGTGAGCGTCACGGGCGTTGCGAGCCTGATCTTGTCGCCTTCCTCGTAGTCCGGGATCGCAGCCCAATCCCGGCAGCGCTGTCGCCAGTCCTGGGCGTAGCTGTCCGGGTCTTTCAGGTCGGAGAGGAGCTCGATCAGCCCAAGGGGAGCACGCGACTCGTTCGGGCCAGCACTTTCCTCCATGTCCTTGTAGCCCCAGCACCCGTCATCGTATCGGGTGAGGAAGACAGCCCTGAAAGTGATGGAGCCATCCGCATCGGTGACATAGGTCGTGTCTTCGACAGGGGTGCCGTCGAGATTGGTGACCTTTGCCGCCGCATACCAGGTTGAGCCGACCTTGCAGGCCTTGACCAGTTCCGTCTTGCGCGTGTCGCCATGAGAGGTGCAGAGCCGGGCGATTTCCGCTTTCTCATCCGCGTAGGTCTGGACGTGGCCGTCGGTGTAGAAGAGCCATCCCATCTCAGAGTCCTTTCTCTCATTGGGGAAATTGTTGTCGCCAATGTCCCGAGAGGGCCGCAGGCCCGGCAGGGTATTGGCGATGCTTGTTTGAGAAAGGGCGCGTTACGCCGCCCTCCGGTCATCGATTTCCATCAGCGCATCGAGCGGCACGCGGTAGGGCTGCATGGCGTCGAAATCCTCGCAACGTTTATGGGAATAAGCTGATGCACCAATACCCTGCCGCGCTTCGCGCTCTCGGGACATTGGTGCTGCTTCATCCTCTTCGAATTCCCAAAACGCCGAATTGCCGCAGTTCTGCACGATCGCGAAGGTGTCGCAGGCATCCTTGAGGATGACCCGGAAGATGCCGCCGAGGCCCGAGGGCACGTCGTAGGTCCCGCCTATGAGATAATCCGAGGCCCGGCGCACGAAGACGCGGATGCTGTGGCCATCGGTGGCGAGCCGGATCGTCCCCTGCCCCCGGTCGATGAGCACCTGCACGTCATCCAGGATGTCGGTATAGAACTGGCCGATCAGATCGCGAAACGCCATGCGGCGCTGCGCCATCCAGTCGGTGTCCCGAAACGGGTTCATGCCGTCGGCGAAGGCGAAGGAGGGATCGGCCTGTTCGGTGGAGACGATGCGGGTGGTCGTGCCATCGATGCCGTTCGAGCGCAGATGCACACCATTGCCGACGATGAGGATCAGGGCGGGCCTGTCCACGGGCCCGTTCCAGTTGGGCAGGAAGGTTTTGCAGGCGCGCGCATGGGCGATCTGCGCCGCAACTGCGGAGGCAGAGAACTTGAGAATAGCCATGGGGATGTCTTTCTGTTCGGTTTGGAAGGGTCGACCCGCGCGCTCGGGATGCTCCGCGCGGGTCACTTGATGCGTCAGGCCGCTTGCGCGACCTCGCTGTCAGGCTCCGTGGTGTCCGCAGTGGGCTCCGCCTCATCACAGGCGACACCGGCGGTCTGCATCATTGACGGGCACCAGGCGGCCACGGCAGCGCGCTGCGCGTCCGTGAGCGTGGCGAAAGGCTCGGCGAAGAGCTTGTCGCAGAAGGCGACAATCTCCTTCTTGCTCGACGAGGCCAGCGTCACCGCCTCCTGGGCGAGACCCAGATCCTCACCGAGGATCTTCAGGAGCCAGGCCTTTTTAAAGCGATTGAAGAGCGCCGCGTTCGGCGTCCAGTGGGCGCGGATATCGGGCATGATCTCGCTCTCGAACGCATGCATCAGGCTGTCGCGCGATCGGTCCCGCGCGAAGCAGGACTGCGTGGTGCTGGCGGTGGCATAGGCGACGAGCTTGGCCTTCTCGCCGGCCTTCAACGCGCGAAACGCCGCAAACTGATCGGCGGGCGCGCGGCTGTCATCGAGCCAGGACAGATCAAGCGCATCATGCGCCGCCGCCACTTGCTCGAGCGAGGTCTCGTCGATCTCGTCCATCTTAGCGTGGCTGCGGTATTCCTTGCGGGCATCGACCTTGATCGCCTGAGTCACGGCAATGCCGCTGGCCAGAACGTCGCTCACCAGCTTGAAGAGCGTCAAATCGAGCGTGGCCTCAGGATGCAGCGCCATCGCGGCCCCAAGCGCCATGGCCCGCTCGGTCTTAAGGTCCTCAGCAAGTGAGGCTGGATAGGTGATTTCGCCGGCGTCCGGGGCCTCCTCCCCGGTCGGGTTGGCCGAGGAGCCGCGCGCGCCCTCCTCTTTGACGGTGTCTTCCGGGCGGACGAGGCCAACATGGAGCGTGATCTGCCCACCCTGCCATGACGCGATCACCCCGGACCGCGCGAGGTCCTCAGCGCTGTAGGCCTCCTGCAGATCGCGGGCTTCCTCTTCCAGAGTGTCCACGCGGTCGTAAAGCGCATTGTAGGCATCGTCTTCGAGCCCCTCATCCTCCATCTCGAGCTGTAGTTGCTCAAGCTCGGCGGTGATCTCATCCACGCGCGTCTGGGCGGCCTCATCGGGCTCGATTGGGCCGGGATAGACACGGCCGTAGTCGGCCATGGTCGCGTAATCATAGCGCACCATCGCATCGGCCCAGGCAAAGCCCAACCTCATACGGGCCTCTTCGGCAGCGGCACCGAGCTTCTCGAGCAGGATGGTCTCGACCAGCGCCGCATTCTCGAGCACCGAATGTTCCTCCAGCAGATCGGCCGCGACAGCGCCGCCGCGGGCCTCGTAGTCCGCGCGCACGAAAGCCCCGATGTCGTCGCTGACCTGCACGCCGCGGGATTTGAGGGCCTGACGGACGGTATAGGCCTGCAGATAGCCGCCGTCCTTCGTGAGCGCCTCGAAGACCTCGCGCTGCGCCTCCTGGCTCGGGTGCTCGGCAAAGGCCTTCATCGTGTCGAGCGTGATCGTCTTCTCCCGGGCTGCGGCGCGGATATCGGGGTGGATCAGCCCGTAGCGCAACCGGCCTTTCACGGCCGCCACTGTGGTGCCGAAGGTCTTTGCGATCGTCTCGGGCGTCTGGCCGTCGACCTCCATCATCCGGGCGAAGGCCTCGAACTCGTCGATGGCATTCATCGGTGCCTGAGTGATGTTCTCGGCGAGCGACAGCGCCGTGGTGACGTCGCACTCCTCCGGCACAAGGCGACAGTCGACCTTGGTTTTCGCCGTGAACCCCTTGCTGGCCTTGTTGGCGACCAGCTCCTTCAGCGCAGCATGGCGTCGGCCACCGGCGAGGACAGCGTATTTGCCGCCCGTTTTCTGGACGAGGAGCGGCTGCAGGAGGCCCAGAACCGCGATGCTGGCCTTTAGATGGGCGATGTTCTCGGGGTCATAGGTTTCCGGCGCGTTGCTGCGCACATTGGCGGGATGCGGGACCAGATCGCCGATGGCGACGGTGAGAGGGGCAAAGCTTGTGGTCATGGGATATCCTTCCAGGTGGGTGAGGTGTGGCCCGCACCTTCACGCGCGTGACCAATCCCCGGCTTCAGGGATCACAACGACAGAAGGCCCGCTTTGCCTTTTTGGGGGCAGCGGGCCTTCATCGTCTGAGATGTCAGGGGGAGGAGTCCCCTTCCCTTCTACCAGTCGCGCGCAAGCATGATGGTCAGCACACGCATGGTCGTGGCAGGATTGTCCGGGGCTTCGGCCCCGTAGCGGAAATCGGAATCCGCTTCATAGAGATCGATTTTCCAGAACACGGTTTCGCCTCGGATCTCGACTGCCCCGAAATCGTGCCATCCCTCGGGATCATTTTCAGGCTCGAATGTGGCAAACTCACCGGTGGCCTTCACCGCCTCGGCCATGAAGCCGTCGCTGGCCTCCATAAGCGAGCGGGTGACATGCATGCGGCCCTGGATGGGCTGCGCGGGCGGCACCCCGAGGCACGCGAGCTTGCGAAACGCGTCGTTCTGCGCCGCGATCACACTCGGATCCGGCCGGTCTTGCTTGGGTTGAACGGTCATGGACATGGGGATTTCCTTTGAGAAGTTGAAACACCCTTCCCAAAGCCCGCTTTTTCTTTTCCGATTGGTGGAATGACCGAAGCAGAAGGTGCCCTACCCGAACAGCCCCTTGGGTCTGCAATATGGGTTGGGGATGGTTTCGATCCAGCCGCCTTGTTCTTTGATGCTCTCGAGCGCTGCCGAGAACGGATAAGCGCCCTCGGACTGGCTCCACCAATAGGCACCGCGCTTGAAGGTGATGATCTTGCGGCGGCCGTCGTTGAAGCAGGCCACCCGCAGCGTTTTGGGTTCCTTACGTGACATGGGAGTCTCCGTTCTCCGTGTGGTCAGGCCGCCTTGGCGCTGCGCCCTGCCCTGCACGCCTCCGATCTGGCGATCAGGTAGTCACAGGCGCGCTGCGCGTCCGCGGCGTGCCGGAAGATCGCACCCTTGTCCGACCGAAGGACCCGCAACCAGTTGTGGAGGTAGGCGGCATTCATCTCGAGCGTATGCGCCGTGAACCCGAGCGTCTGACCCAGGAACACCGAGGTCAATTCTGCGACGATCTCCTCGCGCGCATAGGACGTGTTGCCAAACTTTGAGAACCCGAAATCACGGTTCAGTCGATGCGGGGCTTTCGTGGCATGGGCCAGCTCATGGGCCCAGACCCCGTAGAAATTGCGCGGGTCCTGGAACCGCGTGATGGATGGCATGTAAACCTTGTCCACGGGGGGCAAATAGTACGCCTCCGTGCCCGTGAAGACGGTTGTGATGTCGATGGCATCGAAAAACGCCTGCATGTGCGGGATGGGCTCGGACGGCGGATGCTCGGGCACGGGCTCCGGGTCAGGGCAATAACTGTCGGGCAAGCCCTCGATCTGGCAGGCGTTGAACACGCGATAGGATTTCTGAAAGCGGAAGATGCGGGCTTCCTCGGAGCGATCATCGCCATCGCTGCGGTCGTCCTCGCCGCCCGCGTCCTTCCGGCTTTGACCGTAATAAACAACGACAGAGGACTTCTCGCCCTTGCGGACCTTTGCATCCAACGCATTGGCTTGCGGCAACGTCATCCAGAAGGGAGAGCTGTGGCCCGCCATCACGGTCCGCATCGTCAGCAGAAAGTTGTTCACTCCCTGGTAGGGTTCGCCGCCCACGCGCAGGGGGCGAGAACTGCCACCTGCGGTCCAGGGCTTGCGCCACGGCAGGACGCCGCGCTCGATGATACGGATGATTTCGTTTGTGATGGCCTCGGAGGCATCAAATTTGGGCGTGCGGGATCGGGCCATGGCTGGCCTCCTTTCGAGTTTTGGTGAGAGTAAGTGGTGATCAGGCTGACTGACGGGGCCGCGGATCGTTGATGATCCTCGCGCCGAGCCCTTCGACCATGTCGATGTAGTCGGTCAGCGAGACGGACCTGCCAGGGCCCCAGTGTTCAGAGTCGTCCGATCCGTCCCGCGCCACCCGCGGCAGATTCGCGAAGGCGATGACATCGGTGACGGGTCGGATATCGATGAACGGGGTCCCTCGTGCGACCGCAAGAGTGGCCAAGGGAAAGCGCTCGATCGGCACGAAGGTCGAAACGGTGGTCCAACCGAGATGGATGAATGTCCCGCCCTCTCCGCAAATCACATGCGCGTGTGGCAAAGCTGCGGCTTGCCTGAGATAGCCGAGATCACGCAGGACGGTCTCGCGCTCGCGCCGTTGTGCCTGCCCCGTCTGGCCAGTTCAGCGTAGTTCCTTGTGTCGCCACCACGAGGCAGCGGTCGCGCGCAACACGCGCAAGACACCTGTTTGCATGGGAATGCCCTTCATCAGGAAAGACAGACCGGAATCCGGCCCGGACCCATCTGGGGGACCCCAAAGGCCCTCATCCGTCAGTCACAAAACCCGAAGGACACTTTCACTTTTTTCGGGCATTGACCCTGTCCTGGCCAATTTCAGCGGATCCTCACCACACCGCGCCATGCCTGCGTTTTTGTCGAAGCCATTGATTTGGAACAGCAGAGGCATTTGGGGACGCAAAATCGGCAACGGGAATTGGCAAAATCTTGCACAAGTTGCTAAATTATCGTTATTTGGCAGATAGTTAGCAGATTCATCAGATCGGCAAGATATTTTTCTACAGCCCTGCCTACATCTGCGGATGCGTAACATCTTTTAATCTTACCCTCTTACGCCGCTTGCCCGCTGAGCCTGCCATAAAAGCTACGCTCAAGATGCAGCTCCCCTGCCCCGGCTTTCTCGACCATGCCGCGCAGATATCCGCCTGGTGAGGCAACCTCGCCCGCGCTGTGCTTCTCGAACACAAGTGCAAACGCAGCCGTGGCCACCTGAGTGCCCATTCGGTCCTGAGCCACGTTCCAAGCATGTTCCGAAATCCCGATCATCGGCCTGAGTTGCCCGGCAACCCGATGCAGATCGCCCCAATCCTTCAGGAATCCGCCCATATTACGCGCCCAGGACGCGAACTCTGGACAGGCCTGCATGATTGTTGGCAGGTCAAGCGCGGTTCGCTTCTTGCGCACCTCTGCAACCCAGTCTTCCAGTTCCCCATCAACCCGCTCCTCGGGTCGTGCATTGGGCACGACATCCGCCGCTTCCTCTTTTTCAGAGGAATTACTTATTACAGGAATAAGTTGATTTGTAATTAGTATATGAGGTTCAGAAATGACTTCCCTGGGGTTCATTTCTTGAGTCTTCTTCATAACTTGGGCGTCATTTTTGTCGGTGTTTTCCACAGGGTTTATCGCACCAGTCGCCTTGAGATAGGCCGCCTCGACTCGTTCCTGAAGTTCCTTGAACCACGCCAGTAGTCGCTCCAGTTGTTCAGAGGCTTGATGGCGGCGCGGAAGTCGGTCCAGAAGCTCCTCGAAGAGACCCGTGAATTGCGTCCAGGGCCCGCGCAACGCGCCGCTTACCGCCGCCTCGATCCGCGCGCGGATCATCCGGCGCGCAACCGTGATCTGACGCTTCAAGCGCTGGCAGAGCTCGCGCTCGGCCTGCAACTCGGCCTGCAGCTCTTCAAACTCCTCGACTCGAGCCGAAAGCGGCGACAGATCGAAGCCGTAGGCCTCGACGATACGCCCCTCAGCGTCTCTGCGGCCCCACCGTTTGCCATTCGGGCTATCCTGGAAAGAGATCACACCGTTCTCTGCCAGACGCCGCGCATGACGCTTCAGTGCCGACAGAGAGAAGCCGGTCTGTTCCATCAGATAGGCGTTAGAGGCCCAGACGATCGGGCGCTGCCCCTCCTCCCAGTCCTGGGCCTGCGTGAAGGCCCCCAGTGTATCGAGGAGCATCATGTCGCCGGCCTTCAGACCGATATGCGCTCCAACGCGCTTGAGCGCGACAAATGCCCGCGTCTTGGGTACTGCTACCCGTTCACCGGCTTGGGCAAGCTGCTCAGCAACCCCAAGACCCGGTGTCGGCTTGCGCCAACCTGTATGTTTCATGCCTGTATCTCACCTCCGGTTGTGTGGAGGCAAAAGAAAGCCGTTCGCTCAGAAGCGTTCGTCGTTGACAGTGAATCCTGTGAGACTTATCTTGAAGGTGACCAAACCATTAAGATCAGCTCTCAGGCCACACCGCTTGGGGGCTTTTCTTTTGCCGTTAATTCACTTGTCGTTCCTTTTTTGCTCCTTGCCTCATCGTTCCGAAGAACATCTCACCAACGCTGTCTTCAGTCGGTATCCTTCTCCGCGTCTTCGACGTTCAAATAGCTTGCGACTAAGTCTCCAAGCTTTTCGAGACGCTCTTGGTCAATCGGCACTCCTGCAACCTTGATTGATAGGTTTCCATCGACGGAAGTGACCGAAAGATTTCGGTTGCCCACCTTGCGCTTTACGGTGAGTTTTTGGGGCTTTGTCTTTGGTTTTGGCTTGGCTTTGTTCGTTCTCTCCAAGCTCGCTAAGGCACCCTGTAAATCGCGAAAGCTCATGTCGTAGACGTTCTTGAACGTGTTCAAGATTTGATCCTGCGCAGCGAAAACGGACCGTGCTCGCGAGACTAGGCTCTCATGCACACAAATTTTCTTGGCGAAGGCCACAGCTGTCAGTTTCTCTTCGCCAGAAGCCAGCGTCTCATACATTTCACCAATCGAAACCAATCGCTCAAAAGGGCTGAGATTCTCGCGCTCCTCATTCTCGCGAAACCGCAGAAACAACATTTCAAACTTGCTGTTCTCAGCGTTTCGCGCGTCAGGCGGAGCAAGTATTGCACGAAGGGGTACACCGAGCTCTGACGCGGCAGCCAGTCGGCGGCGTCCTGTCAGCATCACGAATGGAACCCCCGCGATATTCGACGGGTCCAACGGATCCGGCTGCCAATCCGGATCCTCCGGCCACACTAGAATGGGCGTGTCCTGCCCGTTCGAAGCGATGCTGTTTACCAAAGACCTGAAGGCTTCCTGGGACATCCAGTCTTGTCGGCGGTCGGTTCCCATTGGATCGGAGATTTGATCTGGCGACAGGCTTATCTCATGGCGACCGTTGAGGATATCCAAACAAAGCTCGGCTCTGCTTCGCTCTACTGCAGCTTGCGACTGCGCAAGCGCTCCTGATTTCCAGGCACTGCCGGCCCCCTTGAAAGGAGTCGAAACAGCATCACTCGATTCTGTCCTGCCTTCGGAGCCGCTCGCACGTTCCTTGTTTGTATCGAGATTGGTAGCCTTGCTGACCAGCGACCTTGGAATACTGCGTTTCATGCTTCACCCTCGCCGTCATCTTCATAGAATTCGTCCATCCAAGTATTGGCGTAGCCACGTTCGAGTCCTGGCCAGAGTCGCGATATTATGGCGTCGTTCACGGCGTCGGCATTCGTGATGAACCGGTTGATCCCCTTGCGCTTTCCCGGCGTGTCTGGCTCGTATTCGTATACGGACTGATAGACGTCCGAAGCGTTCGAGATCGCGTCGGAACGCAAATAAAACACGGGCAGAATCTCCGTGGGGCAATGTTCTAGCAGGTTTCCGATGTGGTTAAGATCCTGCGCATTGGACCGTTGAACGATCGTTGGCAACAGCATGTTCGCACCGGTTCCGATCTCGATCCTTTCATGGGCCAGGATGTGCTGAAGCATCCCAAGCAGGCCAGTCACAAAGGTCGACAACGTCGCAATGTCGAACCCCTTCATGGTTTGCGGTATGACCAGCGAAGTAGACGCAATCACGTTATTCAACTGGAACAGTGTGAGCGCGGGTTGATAGTCGATGATGATGACATCCAGCGTCTCCGCTAGTGCGGTGTCGAGCCGCTCCTGGTCGACCTTGCCGTCGACTACCAATTCGTTGGGTAGCGTTTTCGGTGGGTGGCCCGCTTTCCAGCGGTCGATGGCATCGCGTAGGTAGCGGTAAAAGCTCTTTCCGGCGGGGGCTTCGCGGACAAGCCGCGCAATCTGGATCTCGCCCTCGGATGTTTCGCCGTGAGCTGGAAGCAGACGCAGGCCTGGCCAGGAGGTCTTGAGAAGGAAGCTATCGAGCGTTTGCGCATCGTGGTCGGTATATGGCGCGTCTTCCGACTGAAAGAGTCCAGCAAAGTCCACCATGGAGGCGGTGTTTTCGTCGGGCATTTGGGGAAGGCCCTCTCCCCCGACGAAGTAGAGCGTTATTGTACTTTGCGGGTCAGCATCCATAACACCGACACGCATGCCGTAGTGCAAGCTGAGATACTGGGCAAAATGCGCGGCGCTCAGACTTTTGGCGGTCCCGCCTTTCTGGCTTGCAAACGAGATGACGGGCAAAGGTGCGTCAGGCTTCCGCCAGGCCAGGTAGTCGTACGGCCGCTTTGCCGAGGCTGCCAGAAGGGCCCGCATGTGCATCAATTCTGAAAGCGTGAAAACACGCTCTCTTCCAACATATTCTCCTGCGGGAAAGTCATCGCTCGAATTGGCGAACTTGGTCAGATACTGAATACTCACATTGAGAAACCTAGCGCACTGGCGCATGGACCAGGTTCGCTTGATGCGCTGACGCAAGGTGAGTTCCTTGTTCACTGCCACCATCGTGCGCTCAAGCCCACGTGACAGATCCGTCAAAAACTGTTCTAAACTACCGCTCATTTATAAGCCCTGACTTCGGTTGGGTCCGAGTTCGACTCGATTCTGCTTCAATGGTAGCACGGTTCTGAGTAAAAGATAAAGATACCACGCGCCTATAGGTTTCAGGCGCTTATTTTGAGGCTCAGTGGCTCCAGAAACTCCAATCTTGAACGCGTTCAAGATTGGAGTTTAAGTCGGCTGACGAGAGCGAAGCCGATCAACCATGCATGTTTCACGCCGCGTCTTTCGGACCCCAGGAGATGACCGTCCTAGTTGGTGGCTTTGCCCATGTTTGCGTTGAAGCCGTGATCACAGATGCTCACCGTGAAGTAGCCAGCGCCGGTCTCCCCTTTCTGAATCTTCTAGATGCCGCCGCACTCGGTCAGCTTGCCTCACGGGGAGCGTCCGGCGACGCGTTGCGCGAAGGCCGTCCTGTTCGACCTCGCGACGGGTTCGATGGTAATTTCCAGGTCGGAGGTCAAGATGGAGATTGAGCCGAAGCTTTTGGCGGTTTCATTGTCGGCGCTTGTGAAACTGATGCAGCCCGAAGGGTAGCTGCGCGGTTGACCAAGGCCTGACCACGCTGGATGCGAAGCGCCGCATAGAAGGGTAGGGGAGGAAGATGGGCCACAGCCGTTGTAGACGGGGCGGCCGCTGCGATGTGCATTCCATGCAACCGGTACGCACCGGGAGACCTGCGGGGACCGGAAAAAATGCCACAGGGAAATGCGCGGCGTACTTAAAACTGAACAAAACAAGTAGACCCCTTACTCTCGTGCACGCGCGCAACAAGCGTTGCGCTATAGTGCTCTCAACAGCCCGATCCCTTGCTCAAGAGGCATTGCACGAACGCCTTCGGCCACGGGGACGTCATGCTCTCCGGCGTAGATCAACAGCTTCCGGCTGGCCTTGATGTCTTCCGCGCCCACATAGAACCCGCGCGAGACCTTTGGCGCAGTCGTGCGCTTGATCTCAACGGCCCAGATGTCGCCCCCAGGCAGGCGAAGGACCAAGTCAAGTTCAGCTCCGGCAGAAGTGCGATAGAAGAAGGGTTCGGTGCCGGTTGGTGCAGCGGCAAGAAGGGCCTCGATACAGAACCCCTCCCAACTGCCGCCAACGACGGGGTGCCCGAGCAAGCCCTCGATTGTCCCAATGCTTAACAGGGCATGCACGACCCCGCTGTCGCGGACATAAACCTTTGGCGATTTCACCAAACGCTTGCCGACATTCTCATGCCAGGGCTGCAGTCGCCGCACCAGCATGAGATCAACGAGCAGATCGAGGTAGCGTCCAATCGTTTGGCCGGAGACGCCCAGCCCCTCGGCGAGGGCTGCAGCGTTCAATAGACCACCTTGCACATGCGCAAGCATTGTCCAGAAGCGCCGCAAGGTTGCGGCTGGAATACGCGGTCCGAGGGCAGGGATGTCACGTTCCAGATATGTACGCAGAAAATCCAGACGCCAATCCATGCTGGCTTGATCGCTTGAAGCCATGAAGCTGTCAGGAAAGCCACCACGCAGCCAGAGCGCATTCAACTGATCAGCCCCCACCTCGGTAAGCTGTAGAGGGGGCATTTCGATATACCTGACACGTCCAGCAAGGGATTCTGCCGACTGTTGGAGTAGGACGTTGGAGGCTGATCCCAAGAGCAGAAACTGGCCCGCTCGAAAACCGGCCCGCCTGCGCTGGTCGATCTGTCCACGCAGGCTCTTGAACAGGCCAGGCATCTGCTGCACCTCATCGAGGATGACGAGTTTTCCCGCCTGTTCATCCAGATATAGATCCGGTTCGGTCAGGATCTGCCTGTCCGCATCTCGTTCTAGATCAAGGTATACCGATGGTTGCTCCGAAGCGATGTCTAGAGCGAGCGTGGTTTTCCCAACCTGCCGGGGGCCGAGGAGGACAACAGCAGCTTGGCTCTCGAGCGCGGATTGCACAAAGTGATGAGTTTGGCGCTTATACATACCTTGCAATTACTCCACACGATGGAAGATTTGCAAGGATAAACTGCTTAGCGGGTAAAGTTGCCACTCAATTGGAGATGTCGCCTGATGTGACGAACAGGCTTAGCGTCAAAACTCACTCATAGTATCCCAAGCCGCTTCGCCCGCTCCAGCAACATCTTCACTGATGATGGCTGCCAGCTTGTCCGGCCGCGGGGTGTGCGCTCACGCATGTTCTCCAAGCGGGCGCAGATGGCCTGAAGCGTAATGTCGGGATCGGCGCCCTTGATACCCGCGACGATGGCGGGCAGGCGATCATCTCGCGCACGCGGGCCCGCGCGATCAAGCACGGTCGCGGGGAGGAACCCATCGCGGACGTAGGCGTTCACAGCGCGCAGCAGACGGCTTTGCGTCCAGCGCCGGGCCTCGGGTAGGGGGCCGTTGATGATGCGCACCACATCTTCCCAAGCCAGATCGGGGCGCAGCCGACGCACATGGGGCACCCAGTCCTGCGCAGTTTCATTCAGGCGTTCCATATATCCGTCCTGTCGCGCCAGTCGGACCTTGCGTAGCGCAGCCGGATCCCGGGCGCGCAGGCCAGGGTTTCCGCCGACCCGCCCCTTTGTTCGTGCGCTGGCAAGCCCAGCCTTGGTCCGTTCACGGATCAGGGCGCGCTCGAACTCGGCTGCTGCACCCAGTACCTGCAGCGTGAACTTGCCCTGCGGGGATCCGGTGTCGATCGGATCCTGAATCGAGCGGAAGAAGGCGCCCTTTGCTTCCAGCCGTTCGATCACCTCCAGCAAATGCGACAGCGACCGCGCCAGCCGGTCGATGCGCACCACCACCAGCGTATCGCCCTTGCCGATCCGTTCCAGCACCCGCGCCAGCACAGGCCGCGCACGATCACCGCCAGAAGCCTGTTCCTCATGGATTTCGACACAGCCCGCTGATTTCAGCGCCTGCGACTGGGGCAGGGGGGTCTGATCCTCGGTCGATACTCGCGCATAGCCTATCAACGGCATCAAATCCTGCCTTTTGCAGTTTGGGATACGGCTAATAAACGACCGTTTAAAAGCGAATGCAAGGGCGTGCACTGTGGCGCTGCTCAGCAGAGAACCCTTGGTTTCCATACGCTGAGCGCGATCAGCGAGCTCTCGCAGACCATCGCGCGCCCGTGCTATATAAGGTGTGCAGGCGGACTCTGACAAAACACTTTGGTAAAATGCAAAAGTGCCGTATTTTGCATACATGAAGACTCAAGTATCTATGCAGTATGATATTTTTTACGATCCTCTTGTGGATGCGGAGGGGCTTGAAGAGACGTCTGAGGACGACCTGTGGTTCCTGCCCGGTCCGATGGAAGAGGAGCCGGATTATCTGCCGCCCGGACCTAGGGCAGAGCTTCGTGAAACCGCAGTCCTCGACGATTGGCGGAAGGCAGAAGCGGGCAATGCCGCGCGTCTCGCCCGTGTGGCTGGCCGGATCGGCGCGCTGGACGACCGGCTGCGCCGTGGCCCGAAAGGTTGGCGGCACAGGCTCGCGCTGATGGAGGCGGCAGACCTCAGCTGGTTTGTAGGCGACCGAATTGGCCCGGATCGGCTGGCGCTCTGGAAATCCATGCGCTTGTCCGGCGTGCAGGACGACACCGCGGCGCTCGCGCGTGTCGGATGGGCAGTGCGGCGTCTTACAGGCGGCCCTGGACCGGAAGTGGACCTGTCCGCCTTCCTCGACCGCCGCGACCCCGAGAACCTCGGCGTTGAAGCCGAACCGTTCGCGGATCGCGCGGGCGGTTGGCTCGATCTCATGGCGCAAGCCGCCGATCTTCACCCAATCACGCGCGCTTGCATGGGCTTCCATCTCTGGAGTCTCGCGGGCCTCGGGCAGCACGGCGACCGGATGGAAGCGGCGGTCACAGCCGCACGGATCGTGGCCAGTGAGGGCAAGGGGGCGCTTTTCGCGCCTTTGGCCATGGGCGGGGCAGGAGGATTGCGCTCCGGTGGCCCACCCGCTGACCGTCTGTCTCGTTGGCTTGACGGGATGGAGACCGCATGCCTGACCGCAATGCGTCACCTCGATGATATCGAGGCATGGTCGGCGAGGGCGGAAGCCGAGATGAGCCCGCTTTCCGGCCGCACGCCCCCGGCCTTGTGCGCGGTACTTACCGAATGGCCGCTCGTGTCCGCTCCGATGGCCGAGGCCCTGATCGGCGCCAGCCGGGCTGCCGTCCAGCGCAACCTTGCTTGGATGGAAGCGCGTGGTCTGATCCACGAGATGACGGGGCAGGGGCGGTATCGGATGTGGAGGGTCGCAACTTAAGCCGTGCTCTTTGTCGGGGGGCCGACAGTTTATGTTAGAGTCAACGCTTCTGTCCGCCAAACTTGCAGAGAATTCGCGCATCGAGCCCACTTTGATGAATTTTGCTCGAAGCACGAATGTCCGCATGGATGAAAACGAACCGCCCGTGTCCAGTCTTCGTCTCTTGCTGCGGCTTATAAATGCGTGGCCCAGCGAGGATGGCTCTCGTCAATGATCAAGGCATGGCTGTGCCTGCGATGTCCCCTTAGGTGGGGATGGTCGAGTGGCAAATTATCGTGGGTGTGCTCAAGCTCAACGGGATCGCCGGACGGCCAGAGTTTCAGCGCTGCGAGCATTCCGAAGGTGGCGATGAGGGCCAGTCCGATCAGTGCGGGAACGACACCATAGACCGTCAGCAGCCATCCCGACAGCGGATAGGTCACAAGCCAGCAGGCGTGGGACAGCGCGAATTGCGCCGCGAAGAGTGCCGGGCGGTCCCCGGCGTGTGCGGAACGGCGCAGCAGTCGGCCAGAAGGGGTGAGGACAGCGGAATATCCGAGCCCCACCAGCAACCAGGCTGTTAGAAGGATGGACCAGCCAAGGCCTGCTCCAAGGACCGTCAACGCCAGACCGACCAGAGTAGCCACCATCAGCGCGGCTCCGCCGAACATCACGGGCCGGTCCGGCAACGCATCGAGAACACGCGGCAGGACCAGCGCTGCGATCATCGACCCTGCGCCGAAGGCGAACATCGTCCAGGCCAGAGCACTTTCCGAAAGGCCGAGCGAGCCGCGCACAAGAACGACGGTGTTGACCAGCACCATCGCACCTGCCGCCGCCGCCGCGAGGTTCAATGCCAAGAGCCCGCGCAAGCGGGGCGTGGCCAGATAGATGCGGATGCCGCGCGTAGTGCGGTCATAGACACCGCGCGGCTCGGATGGGCGGGGACTGGGCAGCACGACCGAAACAACCATAAGGGCCGATGCGGCGAAACTGAGGACCGTGCCGAGGAAAAGCGAATTGTAGGACATCACCGCGAGCAGAAGGGCCGCCAGCGTCGGGCTGACGATGTTTTCCAGATCGTAGGCCAGCCGCGACAGTGACAGTGCGCGGGTATAGCGCGCCTCCTCGGGCAGAACGTCGGGGATCGTCGCTTGGAAGGTCGGCGTGAAGGCGGCGGAGGCCGATTGCAGCAGGAAGATCAGCACATAGACCTGCCACACCTCGGTCACGAAAGGCAGGGCCAGCGCCACACCCGCCCGCACCAGATCGAGCGTCACCAATAACGCGCGGCGCGGCACCCGGTCCGCGAAGGCCCCGGCAATGGGGGCGATACCGACATAGGCCACCATCTTGATGGTGAAAACCGTGCCGAGCACCAGCGCCGCGCCGTCCCCTGCAAGATCGAAAGCAAGAAGCCCGAGCGCCACCGTCGCGAGTCCGGTTCCCAGAAGCGCCACGACCTGCGCCAGAAACAGATGGCGGTAGGTGCGGTCGGAGAGGATGTCGAACATGGCGGACCTCAGAGATATCGGGCGATCGTCCGCAGCTCGGCGCGATCGGTTTCGGAGCCTTCGGCGTCCAGACCAATGGTCCATGTGGTCATGGATCAGCGCCCGCTTGGCGTTCGTGACGGCCTTTTCGACCGCCTGCATCTGCTGGGCGATCTCAAGGCATGGCTTGCCCGCCTCGATCATCTCGATCACGGCGCGCAGGTGGCCGTCAGCACGTTTCAGCCGGGCAATCAGGGCGGGATGGGTTGCATGGACCGGGGGATTTGTCATAGATAAGGCTTATCCTCCCCTGGGGGATACAACAAGATGGTGCCACGACGCACCACGCGAGCGACGAGCGGGCAGGCAAAGCTGATGACAACCTTACGGACAATCGGAAAGGCCGCGTTCGCGACGCTTCTCTGCGCGGCCGTGCTTGTCTGGTCGGTGATGCCCGCAACCTCGCATACGCCTGCGATCCTCGACGTGCTTCAGGAGCACGCGGAAATAATTGCCGAGCACGGGCATTCGCACGGTCTGGAAGAAGACCTGGCTTGGGCCTCGCATGGACACAGCCACGACAGCGTCGATCACGATCATAGCCAGGCGGTCGTCCCTGGCCCCGATCTGTCGGCGCATCCCATGGAAATCTACAGGGCTGCGTGGCGGCTGGGTGCGGCCACGGCGAACACGTTACGGATAGACCTGATCGAACGACCTCCGCGCGTCTGATCGACCGCGCGCCATTGGCGCGTTGCAAGCAATCATCAAACAACTACGCGGAGTTCAATCCATGAATACAGTCCATCGGGGCTGGACCGATTCCGGCATGCGCCGGATCGTGATCCTGTCCTTCATTGCGCTGTCGGCACTCGTTCTGAGTGCCGGTCACGCGCTTGCCCATAACGTCACCGAAGGCGACGCGGGCTATATCCAGGAAATCTGGGGGGTAAACATCATCCCCTTCATGTATCTCGGCGCCAAGCACATGGTGACCGGCTACGACCACATCCTGTTCCTGCTCGGCGTCGTCTTCTTCCTCTACAAGATGAAAGATGTCGGCATCTATGTCAGCCTTTTCGCCATCGGGCACTCGACCACGATGCTCGCGGGCGTCTGGTTCGGATGGGGCATCAACGCCTACATCATCGATGCGATCATCGGCCTCTCGGTGGTCTACAAGGCGCTCGACAATCTGGGAGCCTACCAACGCTGGTTTGGCGTCCAGCCCAACACCAAGGCCGCAACGCTGATCTTCGGCTTCTTCCACGGCACGGGCCTGGCCACCAAGATCCTCGACTACGAGATCGCCTCGGACGGGCTGCTGGCCAACCTTCTGGCGTTCAACGTGGGCGTCGAACTGGGCCAGCTTCTGGCGCTTGCCGTGATCCTCATCGTCATGGGCTACTGGAGGAAATCCCCGAACTTCTTCCGCCAGGCCTACACCGCCAACGTAATCATGATGTCCATGGGGTTCATCCTCATGGGCCTGCAAATCACCGGCTACTTCGTAGCCACCTGAGAGTTTAGGAGATCCAAATGTTCAACGCAGAAAAACCAAGCCTCGATGAGCTGCCGACTTCCGCGCAACTTATCCGTTCCACCGCCATCGCTGCAGCCAGCGCCGTTGCGATCCTTGTGACCGTGGTGCTTCCCGCCGAATATAACATCGATCCGACAGGGATCGGCGGCGTTCTCGGGCTGAGCGAGATGGGCGAGATCAAGACCCAGCTCGCGGAGGAGGCCGAGGCCGACAAGGTGATGCAGCTTGAAGGGCAAGAGCAATCGAGCCTTATCAACGATATCTTCGGACTTTTTGTCGGTGCCGCCCACGCGCAGGAGGCCGAAGTCTGGCGCGACGAAACCACCTTTACGCTGGCACCCGGTGACAGTGCCGAGTGGAAGCTGGTCATGGAAGAGGGCCAGACGGTGGAATACCGGATGCTCGTCGAAGGCGGTCGGGTGAATTTCGACTTGCACGGCCACGGCGGCGGCAATTCGGTGACCTATGAAAAGGGCCGCGGCTCGACGGGCGATGAGGGCGAGATCATTGCGGCATTCGACGGCGAGCACGGCTGGTTCTGGCGAAATCGCGACAGCCAGCCCGCAACCGTGACTGTCCAGGTCCGCGGCGAATACACCGAATTCAAAGACGCAAGTTGACACAAGGGCAGCCATCGGCATGAAAGGATACGGGTGGCTGCCTGGCTCCGAAGCAGGCCTTGGATGAGTATGTAAATCTCGACTCGAATTTTCCTCTGAAACTAACCTCCGGCATCCGTTGGCCGATCAGTGAGCACCCGAGGAGCAATGTAACGCCAGTGTTACAGGATACTTCTTGGGAAAACCGAACGCCCTGTTTTGCCACAGGTTTGTGGCCGGGGCAGAAACCACTCATCTTGGCACAGTGCCGGGTTCGATTTCCCATTTGCGTGGAAATCGGGCCAGGTTACGGGCTGCCTCCGCGAAGATACAATCGCCAACGGTTTCTCAGTCCGGGTCACAATAGATTAGATACAGCGCCTCGATCATCTGATGCACCCGCGGATCGGCGATACGATAGAAGATCGTCTGCCGATCGCGGCGCGTGGACACCATCCCGGCCTCGCGCAATCGGGCGAGATGCTGGCTAAGCGCCGATTGACTCAGTTCCAGCTGCGCCTGCAAGGCTCCGACCGATTGCTCGCCTTCCAGTAGGTGGCAGAGCACCATCAGTCTGTTGGAATTCGACAACAGTCCGAGGTGCACGGCGACTTCTGCCGCACGCGCCTGCAGAACCGGCAGCGACGGCCGGTTTTCATTTATATTAGTGTTGACTAATTTAGTCATGTCTTACATATAGCAGACGATACAGTGAACAACAATAGAAATAGACGAAAGGAGGCCCGTATGGGACCCGTCGTCACAACCGAATTCACGCCGTGGCTGTCGCTGTTCGGCGGCGCGCTGATCGGGCTCAGCGCCGTGATGGTCATGGGCTTGTTCGGCAAGATCGCGGGCATCACAGGGATCACCAAGGGGTTGACCGGATTGTTGCCCGGTGCCGGTGGACCCGACGACCGGGGCTGGCGGCTGTCGTTCCTGCTGGGTCTGATCGCGTCCCCTGTTGTCGTGCTGCTGGCGACCGGATCGTTCCCGCAGCAGACCGTGCCCGAGAACCTGCCCGGTATGGCCATCGCCGGACTGCTGGTCGGGGTTGGCACAGCGTTGGGATCGGGCTGCACGTCGGGGCACGGTGTGTGCGGCATTGCAAGATTGTCACCCCGGTCGCTGGTCGCGGTGAGCGTGTTTGTCGCCGCCGCCATCGTGACGACCACCCTGATCCGTCACGTATTTTAAGGAGCCTGTCATGCGTCCCATACTGGGTTTGATCGCCGGTTTGACCTTCGGCCTCGGGCTGATCCTGTCAGGCATGGCCGATCCTGCGAAAGTTCTGAACTTTCTCGACATCTTTGGGGTCTGGGATCCCAGTCTCGCCTTCGTCATGGGCGGTGCATCGATAACCGCCTTTGTCGGATACCGTTTGGTCTGGCGACAGAAGACCCCCATTGTCGGAACTCGATTCGACCTTCCAAAAGACGCCGAAATCGACACCCCCCTGCTGACCGGGGCCGCCATATTCGGCATCGGCTGGGGGCTTGGCGGCTTCTGTCCCGGTCCGGCCTGGACCGCTTTGGCGATGGGATCGGCCGGAATCCTCATGTTCCTGCCTGCCATGCTGATCGGCATCGTGCTGGGTGGAGCCGCGAAATCACTTTCCATCTTCAAAGTCAAAGGAGCCTGACCATGACAGACACCTCAAAACTTGACCAACCGATCGTGCGTCATTCGCCCTCGACCGGTGCGGGCAACCCCGATGTCTGGGGCATCTATGAACCCGATACCGGTTCAATCCAGTATATCTGTGCGGACCCCGCAACGAAGAAGGCCGCGTTGATCGACGTCGTGCTGAACTTCGATCCGGCCAGCTTCGCCACCGATACCCGTAGCATGGATCAGGTCCTTTCTCTGATTGATGAGCATGGTCTGACGGTGGAGTGGGTGCTGGATACGCATCCCCATGCCGATCACGCGATGGCATCGGCGCGGCTGAAAGACCGTACCGGCGCGCCCAATGCCATCGGCCAGAAAGTAAAAGAAATCGCCGACCTATGGCGCGGCATATACAACGCGCCGGACGCATTCGATCCCACCCGCGATTTCGACCGACTGTTTGCAGACGGCGATACGTTCAAGATCGGCGATCTGGAGGTTCGCGTGATGTTGTCGCCGGGCCATACGCTGGGGTCGATCACCTATATCTGCGGCAATGCGGCTTTCGTGCACGATACGTTCATGCAGCCCGACAGCGGCACCTCTCGCGCCGATTTTCCCGGTGGAAGCAGCGAAGAATTGTGGGACTCATTGCAGGCCATCTTGGCGTTGCCCGGCAACACGCGCCTGTTCATCGGCCATGACTACGGTGCCGAAGGCCGGGATGAGCCGGAATGGGAAGCGCGTGTCGACGATCACAAGGCGCATAACATCCACGTGGGCGGTGATACCGACAAGGCGACGTATGTCGAAACGCGCGACAGCCGCGACGCGACCCTAGCCCTGCCTGACCGGATGCTGGCCGTTTTGCAGATCAACCTGCGCGGCGGGCGGCTGCCGGACGCCGAAAGCGACGGGGCGCATTATCTGAAATTGCCCGTCGATAAATTCTAAAGGAGATATCCATGACCAAATCCATGAAAGACCTGGTGGCGGACGCCAAGACCCGTGTCGAAACCATCCGCCCCGGCGATGCGCAAGCCGCACAGGCGCGCGGCGATCTGATCCTCGACGTCCGCGAACCGTCCGAGCTGGACAGCGATGGCGCGGTTGACGGAGCGATCCACATCCCCCGTGGGCTTCTGGAGTCCCAGGCCGATCCGGACACCGGCAAGGGGCATGACGCTCTGGTGGCGTTGCGCCATTCGGAAGGATGCGTGCATGTCCTGTGTGCGTCGGGTGCCCGCGCCGCGCTGGCGGCCGATACGCTCACGACAATGGGCTATAGTGCCAAGGTCATCGACGGCGGTCTGGGCGGCTGGAAAGAGGCCGGGCTGCCCATCAAGTCTTGAGAAACGTGCCCAACCTGACCCGATACCTGCCGGTGCTGGACTGGGGCCGCAGCTACGACCGTGACAAGCTGAGCGGCGATCTGGTCGCGGCGGTGATCGTCACGATCATGCTGATTCCG
Source organism: Roseobacter sp. N2S (assembly GCF_031454055.1). NCBI lineage: Bacteria > Pseudomonadati > Pseudomonadota > Alphaproteobacteria > Rhodobacterales > Roseobacteraceae > Roseobacter > Roseobacter sp. N2S. The sequence continues at coordinate 39,257 of NZ_JAVDQB010000012.1, read as the reverse complement.
CAATCGCTGGCTTATGCATTGCTGGCGGGACTGCCCCCTGAGGCGGGGATCTATGCCTCGATCCTGCCCATCGTGCTTTATGCCATCTTCGGCACCTCGCGCACGCTGGCAGTCGGGCCGGTGGCCGTGGTGTCTTTGATGACGGCCGCGGCCATCGGCAAGCTCAGCGATCAGGGCATCGACTATGTCACCGCAGCCCTGACACTGGCGTTTCTGTCCGGTGCCTTCCTGCTGATCCTCGGACTGTTCCGGCTGGGGTTTCTGGCAAACTTCCTGTCGCATCCGGTGATCGCCGGGTTCATCACCGCCAGCGGTATCCTGATTGCCACCAGCCAGCTGAAGCACATCCTCGGCGTCAAAGCCTCCGGCGACACGCTGATCGAGATGCTGCACGGGTTATGGTCGGTTCTCGGCACGATCAACTGGATCACGGTTCTGCTGGGCGTAACCGCGACGGCATTCCTGTTCTGGGTGCGCAAAGGCCTCAAGCCGCTGCTGCAGCGGATCGGTCTTAGCAAGACGTTGGCTGAAATGGGGGCCAAGGCCGGGCCGGTCTTTGCCGTTCTGGCCACGACGCTGGCGGTCTGGGCCTTTGGCCTTGCGGACCGCGGCGTCGACATCGTCGGTGCAGTACCCCAGGCGCTGCCGCCCCTGACGCTGCCGTCATTCCAGCCGGACGTTCTGGTCGCGATGATCGGGCCCGCCATCCTGATCTCGATCATCGGCTTCGTTGAATCGATCTCGGTCGCGCAGACGCTTGCCGCCAAGCGTCGTCAGCGCATCGATCCGGACCAGGAGCTGATTGGTCTGGGCGCGGCCAACCTTGGTGCAGCGTTCACGGGCGGCTTTCCGGTCACCGGCGGGTTCTCGCGGTCCGTGGTGAACTTCGACGCAGGGGCACGCACACCCGCTGCGGGGGCCTACACTGCCGTAGGATTGGCCATTGCCGCGCTGATGCTGACACCGCTGATCTATTTCCTGCCCAAGGCGACGCTGGCGGCGACGATCATCGTCGCGGTCCTCAGCCTTGTCGATTTCTCGATCCTGAAACGCAGCTGGGTCTATTCCAAGGCCGATTTCGCCGCCGTGTCGGCGACGATCCTGTTGACGCTCACCCTCGGGGTTGAAGTCGGCGTGTCGGCGGGGGTGCTGATCTCGATCCTCATCCACCTCTACAAATCCTCGCGTCCGCATATGGCGGTGGTGGGTCAGGTGCCAGGCACTGAACACTATCGCAACGTCGACCGACATAACGTGACGCTGCATGACGGCATCCTGTCGGTGCGCGTGGACGAAAGCCTGTATTTTGCCAATGCCCGCAACCTCGAAGACCGCATCTATGACATGATCGCCGACCGCGACGACCTGCACCACGTGATCCTGATGTGCTCCGCGGTGAACGAGATCGACATGAGTGCACTCGAAAGCCTTGAGGCGATCAACACACGGCTGGGCACGCGAGATATTAAGTTCCACCTCAGCGAAGTGAAGGGGCCAGTGATGGACGGCCTGAAGAAAACCCACTTTCTGTCCGATCTCACGGGCCGGGTTTTCCTGACGCAGCACCGCGCGGTGCAGGCCCTGTGCAATGGTTCCACCAATCAATTCTCACCATCCAATGATGGAGTGTCCCTATGAAACGCCGCCGGTTCCTCACCCTCACCGCTGCCACTCTCGCCACGCCAGCCTTGCTGACCCGCCGCGCGGTCGCCGCAGAACCCGGTGCGCCTTTGCCGATCCCCCAAGTGATGGAGGTCGGGCCCGGCGCGGGCAATACCCTGACCGCGATGAAAGGCACGCGCGAATTCATGTCGGGCGCCGCATCCGATACGCTAGGCTATGAGCAGGATTATCTGGGTCCGCTGCTGAGGTTTCAGCGTGGACGCACGGCAAATATCGACGTGGTCAATCGCACCGATGATCCCATCACCGCGCACTGGCATGGCATGCACGTGCCCGGACATCTCGACGGCGGGCCGCAACTGGCCTTTGATCCGGGCAGGACCTGGTCGCCCGAGTTGCCGGTGGATCATCCCGCCGCGACGCTCTGGTATCACAGCCATGTCCACGGGCGCACCGCCGATCAGGTCTATCGCGGCCTTGCAGGCATGATCATCATCGACGATCCCGATGCGGTCGATCCGCTGCCCCGCGATTACGGCACGAACGATTTCCCGCTGATCGTGCAAGACCGCAATTTCGACCGGTCCGGCCGCATGTCTTACGATCCTGGCATGATGGACAGGATGCAGGGGTTCCGCGGCACTGAGATGCTGGTCAACGGCGCGATCCGACCTACACTGACGGTGCCCGCCGGGCTGGTGCGCCTGCGTCTGCTCAATGCCTCGAACGCCCGGATGTATGATTTCAGCTTCAACGACGGGCGTCAGTTCCACCAGGTCGCCAGCGATGGCGGGCTCCTGCCCGCGCCGATCGCCATGAATGGCCTGCGCCTGGCCCCGGCGGAGCGGGCCGAGATCGTCGTTAATTTCACGGACCGGTCAGCTGTCCGGTTGGTTTCACGCAATGTCAGCAGCGGCGGCATGATGGGCGGCGGTGGCATGATGAATGGCGGCGGCATGATGGGCAGCGGAAGCGATGACGCCCCGTTTGAGATCATGTCGTTTGACGTGGGCGATGCCGCAGAGACCGGGCCCGCGACACTACCTGCGTCTTTGCCGTCTGATTTGCCCGATCTCGGCGCTCCGGTCCGCACCCGCGATTTCACACTGAACGTCCATACAGGGTCGATGATGGGCGGCATGTTCAACAATCTGATCGGCCGCGACGGTCAGATCATGGGCATCAACGGGGAGTCCTACGACATGGGGAGCATCGACCTGGCCGTTCCCATGGGCGAGACCGAGTTGTGGCGCATAAACGCTGATATGATGGTGCATCCGTTCCACGTGCACGGCACGTCGTTTCAGGTCGTGACGATGGGCGGTCGGGCGGTCGATCCGGCGCGGATCGGCATGAAGGACGTGGTGTTGGTCGACGGCCCCACCGAAATCCTCGTCCGCTTCGACAAACGGGCCGAGAAAGAAACCCCATTCATGTACCACTGCCACATTCTCGAACATGAGGATGCGGGCATGATGGGACAGTTCACGGTCGGATAGGAAGGGTCGAAGCAATGGAAAAGCGCGATCATTGGAACAGCGTCTACGCCACAAAGTCCGAGGAGACGGTGTCGTGGTTTCAGAATGACGCTCAGCCGAGCCTCGATCTGATCCTGACCCATCGGGATGCTGCGGCGCGGGGTATTGTCGATATCGGCGCAGGGGCGTCGCGGCTGGTGGACCGGTTGCTGGACAACGGCGTCGAAGATGTGACGTTGCTGGACCTGTCGGACAGAAGTTTCGATGTGGTCCGGGATCGTCTGATCGGGCGGGACGTGCAGCCGACCTTTGTTGTGCAGGACGTCACGGACTGGCGGCCCGCGCGTACATCAGGCGTCTGGCATGACCGGGCGGCGTTTCATTTCTTGACCAACCGCGCATCTCAGGATGCCTATTTATCGGCTCTGAAATTGGCAACCACGCCTGGCTCGATTGTGATCATGGCCACATTCGCCGAAGACGGCCCCGAGCGGTGCAGCGGTCTGCCGGTGCAGCGTTATTCCTCCGAGGCCCTTTCTGCGCGCGTTGGGCCATCGTTTCAACCGCTGGAAACGCGAAAGGTGGGCCACCGGACACCCGGAGGCGTAACCCAAAGCTTTCAGTACTCGGTATTCGAGGCGGTGTGAGTCTACAGGATGCCGCCCCATTCAGAATGAAAAAGGAAAGTCTCATGACCCTTGGCGCGATGGCCGGATTTGCCGATTGTGCCAGTCCCCCACCGATCGAACCGGCCAGCCGCGCAATTACACTGTTGCACATTCCACCACTCCCCGGCTTTTACGGAGCGACCACTGACGGACCCTATCCGATTTCCCGCCGCTCCAGACGGCATTTTTGTCACTCGACCTCTGGCAACAGGAGGTGGCCACGGCGTATGCGCCAGAGTGGCGAGGATTAAATGGTCACCGGAGCTTGCGCCTTGCTCGGTAGCAAACGGAGGTATGGATCCGGTGCCCGGATATCCGTTAGACGCGCGGGCGCTTCATCTTTTCGAGAACGACGTCGATCCGCTTTACCGTATCCACGGATGTGCCTCGGGGCGGGAGCTTGGAAAGGCTGCCTCGTCGGGCTGCATTCGTAGGTTCAATCAGGATGCCATCGACCTCCATGATCGCGCCATCCACAGCACTTCTGTGATCGTCCTGCATTCGATGAAGCCAGCAGAGTTGGCTGGACTTTATTAGACGATGTCGAGTCCTGAATGACTTGAGCCAGTTAAACGCAAATGCTGTCGGTAGCCCTATACGACTTGCTTGAAATCCCGATTGGAAGAGGCATACGGGCTGCTCAATGTCAACGACCATGCACCGTGAAGAAATCGAGTACTCGCCCCGCCATCTGCTCGGTAAAATGCTCGTCTCCGATATGGGATCCCGAAATCTGCATCAACTCGGACGGGCTTCCGATCGCGCGACTAGTCTCGATCATTGGACCGGCATGGACGTCTATCGGCAGTAACGCGTCGTCCGAACTAGCGACAGCCAGAAGCGGAATGCGGTTTTCGGAAAAGCTGTGGAAGTCGTTCAGCGGATCGTGACCCTTGCTCGCCTGCTCGAACGGGAAGTGCTGTGTGACGTTGTAAGCCGCGTCGATCCGGGCGCGGCGGTCAGACGGACTTGCATGGATTTTAGTAAGGTTCATTACGCCGGCGACCGTGGCAACTGCACGCACCGGATGCGGGAAGAGACCCCGCCATGTCATCAGCAAAGCGGGAATCGCGCCCATCGAAATTCCCAGCGAGAATAGCCGCCCGTCCCAGTCCATGCGTTCGATTGCCTTGCCGCACATGCGGGCGCAATAGGCAAGCGCCTGATCGTTGCCGTAGGTCTCGGGCCCGGCATCCGCACTGCGCAGGATCGTCCAGCCCGCTCGCTGCATAGCACCGAACATGATCCATGGCGCGTCGTTCTGCCGTCCCATTTCGGGGACGCCACCCAACCTATGAGACAGATAAATCAGCGGCCGGGGACCGGAGCCAACGGCGGGGAGCAAAGTGCTTTCGCCTTTGGGGTCGGGAATGCCGATCGGTAACGGCAAGGCCGTTTGGCCCAGGGCGGGCATTGCCAGCACACCGGCTGAAACGCCTGAGACGAAAGTGCGTCTGTACATTTAACTCTCCGTTTGCCTGACAAAGATGAAAATAGCTCGTGTTTCCATCACTCTCCCGGTCTTCTGGCAGCCCGTCGGCGGAAGCGGAATGATCATTACCGTCGGTCGAAATGCAGGCTGACCGTTTCGCCGCCCCCTTCGCGCGCCGCGAACGTCAGTCGGCCGCCGAGGCGCTTCACGGCGGTCTCCACGATTGCAAGGCCCAGTCCGCTACCGTTTTCGGTCGCACCTACCCCACGGAAGAACCTGTCAGTTATTTTCTCCCGATCATCGTTCGCAATGCCGGGACCCCGGTCCATCACGACAATGCGGAGGTACTCATTCAGAGCCTCCATCGTTATCTCGACAGTACTATCCGCAGGTGCTACGGCAATGGCATTCTCGATCACGTTGCGAAGCGCCGCTGTCAAAAGGATGGGATCACTTTCTTTTATCACGGGGCGCGCATCAGGCAAACTTACTGCGACGCGTTTTTTCGCGGCGCGGCGGGACAGATCATCCACGACATCGTGCAGAACCGCCGACACATCGACGGGCTCAAGTTTGCTAACGTCCGTACTGTCTACGAGTGCCAGCGCAAGGAGTTGACGCACCATTCGATCAGTCCGATCGACGCCATACTGGATGCGCTCAAGCGCACCGGTGCGCGTTTCCTGATCGGGAGCCTTCAGCGCGACCTGTGCCTGTGTCTTGATCCCAGCGAGGGGCGTCTTCAGCTCATGAGCGGCGAAAGCGGTGAACGCCTTCTCTCTGTCTCGCGCGGCGCTGACGCGGCCGAAGAGACCGTTTAATGCCGCGCCGACTGGCCGGATTTCCCGCGGCAGGGTTTCTGCGGCGACAGGCGAAAGATTGTCTGCTGTGCGTTGCGAAAGACCAGTGGCCAATCGCTCAAGCGGCAGGAGTCCCCGCTGCACACTGAGCCAGATCAGGCCTGCAAGCAACGGCAGGATTACTAACGCCGGCAGAATGAGCCCTCTCGTCACGTCACGCACCAACCGGTCGCGCACGGTGTGGCTATCGCCAACCATGACGCGCACACCGAGGACCTCGTTAACCACCGAATAGACGCGCCACTTCTCGCCATCGACTGTATTGTCGGCAAAGCCAGTATCCAAAGAGGAAAGCTGCCCCTCGGGAGCGCTGCCGGAACGGCCCACGAGTGTACCGTCCAGTGACCAGATCTGACAGGACAGCCTGTGAGAATATTCAGCGCCGAGGCGGTCGTCCGCGGCGGGAATGTCCGTCACGATGGTGGCCGCACGTGCGACGTCAATGCGCTGGTCCGAGATAAGGGAAGAAACCATCTGTCCCGCTTCGGCCAGCCGCGCGTCAAGAACACGTCCCACGTCCGCGCGGGTGGATTGCTGGATCCAGAAGAACGCCGAACACCAGATTGCCCCCGTTGCCATCATCAAAATTGCAAAGAGCCGGACGCGGATCGAATTCATACGACCTCCTTTCGCACCTTGTATCCGGCACCACGTACGGTCTCGATAAAGGACGCGCCCAATTTAGCGCGCAGATTGTGGACATGCACTTCGACCGCGTTGCTCTCTACACCCTCCTGCCAGCCGTAGAGGCGCTCTTCGAGGGTGGATTTCGACAGGATCGCACCCGGCCGTTCGAGCAAGGCGCGCAAGATCACAAACTCGCGCGGGGAAAAACTGATGTCTTGACCACCGAGGCTGCCGGACATCCTCGCGGGATCGACGCTCAGACCGTTCCATTCAAGCCTTGCCTGCGCACGTCCTTCCGACCGTCGCACTATGGAGCGCAGGCGCGCAGCCACCTCGTCCAGATCGAAGGGTTTGCCGAGATAGTCGTCCGCACCAAGATCGAGGCCCGCAATCCGGTCCCGAATTTGATCCAGGGCTGTCAACAACAAAGTAGGAGTGGCGTCGTGCTCTTCGCGCATGCCGGAGAGGATATCGAGGCCGGAGCCATCCGGGAGCAAAATATCGAGGACCACGGCGGCAAACCCGCCCTGCGAAAGTGCTGCCTTTGCATCTGCGCAGGTTTCGACCAGTTCCGGCGTGAAGCCCGACAGGCGCAGGCCAACCGTCAGGCCATTGGCCAGCGTCGCGTCGTCTTCGACAATCAGTATCCGCACGTTCTGATCTCCTTTCCGGCGAATTAGGCAAATGTACTGTCAGCCTTAAGCCCTGCTTAAGGCTGGAGGGCAATTTGAGCGACATGAAAATGACCCTGATACTGTTCCGCGCCACCCAGAGCGCGCTGATCGCCCTGCTTGCAGTGGTGATTGCCCTCATGTCCGCATCGCCGATGGCGGCTCAATCTTCAATCTTCTCGTCTGATCGACCGCTCCCTGCGCAAGAAGCATTTGCACTCAGCGTTTCCGAGCAACCCGACGGAACGCGCATTCTGTCTTGGGAAATTGCCGAGGGATACTACCTCTACCGCGATAAACTAGGCGCACAAAGTGAGAGTGGAACGCCGATTCCACTGCAGACGCCAGCGGGAGCCTCGATGGACGATCCGACATTCGGGTCGGTCGAGATTTACTCGAGTAGCGCACAAGCGGTCATGGGACCGGTGGATGGCCCCGTGACCGTGACATGGCAGGGCTGTCAGAACGGCGGCATCTGCTATCCTCCGGTTTCTGAAACCTTGGCCGCTGTCGAAGGCACCTCAACGGCCCCTGTGAGCGACGGCGTGGCACTGGCGCAAGACAACGGTATGATCGAGGGACTGCATGCACGCGGCGGCACCTTGATGGTATTAGCCGGGTTCTTGGGGTTCGGGCTGCTGCTGGCGTTCACACCATGCGTGTTCCCCATGTTCCCGATCCTCGCGGGGATATTGACGGGACAGGGCCGTGACCTGACAGTCCGGCGCGGTGCCGCCCTTTCCGGGGTTTATGTTCTGGCCATGGCGTCCGCCTTCGGTCTGCTCGGCGTTGCGGCAGCCTGGTCGGGACAGAACCTGCAGATCGTGCTGCAATCGCCTGCGGCCGTCTACGGTGTTGCCGCGATTTTTGTGGTTCTGGCCTTGTCGATGTTCGGACTGTTCGAAGTGCAACTGCCCGCCGCATGGACACGGCGCCTGTCCTCTGCCGGAGCGAGCCGGGGTGGGACTTTTGGTGGGGCGGCGACGCTCGGCTTTACCTCGGCGCTGATCGTGGGGCCTTGCGTGACCGCACCGTTGGCGGGCGCGCTCTTGTACATCGCCGGCACGGGAGATGTCACCCTTGGGGCCGGTGCGCTGTTCGCACTGGGGCTGGGGCAAGGCATCCCGCTGATGATTGCCGGTACGCTTGGCACACAGGTGCTGCCGCGGGCGGGCGGATGGATGGACGGGGTGAAGCGTCTGTTCGGTCTCATCTTTCTCGGCATGGCGATCTGGCTGATCGGACGACTTATGCCAGGGCCGGTGATCCTCGCACTTTGGGCGACATTGCTGATTGGGGCAGGGGTGTTCGCAGGTGCAATGGACCTGCTGCCCAAAGAGGCCGACATGGGACGCCGGGGTGTAAAAACTCTCGCAGTCCTGTCGATGCTTACCGGTGCGATCATGGCCGTCGGCGCGGCCTTGGGAGGCAACGATCCGCTGCGCCCGTTGGCAGTGTTGCAGAACGGCATTGCAGGGCCAACCAACGAACAGATTGCCTTCCATACGGTGACGACGCCCGATGCACTGGACGCGGCACTTGCCGGCGAACCCGATGCGCCCGCATTGGTCTATGTCACTGCGGACTGGTGCGTAACTTGCCGGGTCATCGAACGCGACGTCTGGTCAGATGCGAGCGTGCAGGCGGCACTGGCTGATGTGAACCTGATCGCGGTGGACGTGACGGATTTCGGTGAGGACGGGCAGCGTATGCTGGATCGGTTGGCAGCGGTCGGACCACCGACCATGGTCTTTCTGGACCGTAACAGGGTTGAGCGCTCGGGCACACGCATCGTTGGCGATACCGGTCCTCGCGCCGTGCAGGCCGCGGTGGAGGCAGTCCGATGAACGCGATCTCCATCGGTCCGTTCGTATTTTCCAATGACCGTTTTATCGCGGTTTTGACGGTCATTGCGTTTCTTGGCGTCGCCGAGCTCCTCGCATGGCGGAACCGTGGCCGCCGCGATGCGATCCACCGTTGGACCGGTGCCGTTTTCGTAATCTGGGTCATCACCGCGCGACTTGGCTACGTGGTCGCACATTGGGACGTTTTTGCGTCCGCGCCGCTAAGCGTCTTTGCGATCTGGCAAGGTGGCTTCGACATCCGGGCTGGAACGTTCGGCCTCGGTGCAACGCTGTTCGCGGCCTTCCTCAGTCAATCCCGCGCCGGTGGTCCCGTCCTCGGCAGTGTCGGCATGGCGTTTCTTGTCTTTACCGTCGCGACTTTGTTGTTACCGGATGAGACGCGGGGACGGCTTCCCATCACTGCATTCGAGGATCTATCCGGTGCGCCGATCTCGCTGGCAAACCGCGACGTGCCTGTTGTTCTGAACCTTTGGGCGACGTGGTGCCCGCCGTGCCGCCGCGAGATGCCGATGATGACTGATGTGGCGCAATCCCAGGGCGACGTCGATATCATTTTCGCCAATCAGGGCGAGCGGGATAGCGTCATCGGCGAGTATCTCGTCCTGAACGATCTGCCTGCCGACGGAATGATCCGCGACCCGGACTCCGCCCTCATGCAAAAGTTCGGCATGCTCGGGCTGCCCAGTACCCTGTTTTTTGCGGCTGACGGCAGCCTCCAGGCCGTCCACACCGGAGAAATTTCGCGCGCGGCCTTGCTAGCGGCCATCGACGACCTGCGCCGGAAGGCCTCGCAATGAAATCGAATCATCAGAAAGGAGAACCAAGATGACTTATTTGAACCGTAGAAACATGCTGCTTGCGGGCGGTGTCGGCGGAACGGCGGCGCTGCTGGGTATGACGTTGATACCTCCCGCGCGGCAGCTCGAGGCGCAGGAGCTCACGGTCGAGGATGTTCTGTTCGACCCCGATAATCCAGTGCTCGGAAATCCACAGGGCAGCGTCACCATCGTGGAATTCTTCGATTACCAATGCCCCTATTGCAAGGCAAACCATCCCGTGTTGACCGAGGTTGTGGAAGAAGACGGCGATGTGCGCCTTGTGCTCAAGGACTGGCCGATTTTTGGCGCACCCTCCGTCCGTGCAACCCAGCTCGCTTTGGGCGCCGTGGACGTGGGCGGGTATGAGCTGGCCTTGGAAACCCTAATGGCAACGGAAGGGCGGCTTTCGGACGCGGCCATAGAGGAGGCGCTTGAGGAGGCGGGCCTCGATCCGACTGAACTGGATGCGGCCTATCGTGCCAATCGGGGTAAATGGGATGGGCTACTCTCACGCAACAGCTTTCAGGCCACGCAGCTGGGCCTGCGCGGTACGCCGGCGTTTATCATCGGTGCCTCGATCTATCCGGGTTCGATGGACCGTGAGGCCCTGCGCGAGGCTATTGAGGCAAGCCGCACATGAATATCACTACCCCGCCCATCCCTAAGACGACAGTATCTCTTTTGACCCGACGCTCGTTCATCGCGCTCGCCGGAGCGGGCGGTCTTGCGGCCTGCGCTCGCAAACCGTCTGCACCTCCGACACGGGCTGCGCCGCCCCCTGCGCCGGTATATCCGCCGCTGCCCGCCTTTTACGGCCCGATCACGACGGAGCCTTGGCCGATACCTGGCTTGCCCGATGGTATTATCGCGCCCCGCCTTTGGCGGCAGGAGGTGATCAATCCTTTCCCCGAGCGCGCTCGGGGCACTATCGTGATCGATCCCGACGCGGCGCTTTTGCATTTCGTACAGGGGCCGGATACCGCAATGCGCTACGGCGTCAGCGTGGGGGCGGCGGGTTTTGCGTGGGAGGGCGCGGCGCGCCTGCAATTCTGCCGGGAATGGCCACGATGGAAAGTGCCCGCGACGATGATCGCGCGGCAACCGAAGCTTGAGCCCTATTCCGTAGCCAACGGTGGCATGGATCCTGGACCGGACAACCCGATGGGCGCGCGGGCGCTATATCTGTTTCAGAACGGCAAGGACACGCTGTATCGTGTCCACGGCAGCGCATCCCCGCAGGAGTTGGGCAAGGCAGTTTCGTCCGGCTGCATCCGGATGCTCAACCATGATGTTATCGACCTGCACAAGCGTGCAGTGCATGGGTCTTCTGTGATCGTGTTGCCTTCGGCCAAGCCGATCAAAACGGATCGCGAGGCCGCATGATCCGGAAAGCGAGCAGTCCAGGTCTCGGAAAAATGCCGTCGAGGTAGGGCATTTAAGGTTCGCTTAAGCTTCGGCATGTTCGCTCACTCAAAAGGCAGTAAATTAAAGGAAATATCGATGGCCATCTCCCTATCACGCCGCAGAGCGCTGGTTTCCGGTCTTGCCGCAGCAAGCAGCCTCGCGATGCCTGTCACCTTGCGTGCCCAGGAGGCAACACGACGCAACGTTTCAAGTTTCATCACGCAAGACTGGCGAGATCACTTTGACGAGCTGGGCGTTGCCACGATTGTTGCGGATACAAGCTCGCGCGCACTGCACTACTGGAACGCTGATGGGTCGGATTACCGTCTCTACCCCACTTCGGTTCCGAGGACCGACGAACTGACCAAGCGTGGCTATACCAGGATCGTCCGCAAAAAGGTCGGGCCAGACTGGACGCCGACAGCCTCCATGATGGAACGGTTTCCCGAGTATCGCTATATGCCGCCCGGTCCGGACAACCCACTCGGGACCCATGCGATGTATCTCGATTGGCCCGCCTACCTGATCCACGGTACGCACGATACCCGCAAGATTGGTCGGCGATCCTCCGACGGGTGCATCGGTCTCTATAATGAAAAGATCGAAGAGCTTTTCCAGCTTTGCCCAGTTGGTACACAAGTCAGACTGATTTGAATGGAAATGGTGGTTTTGGGGCGCAGGCACCTTCCACTTCCTCGCTCCAAATCTGGATCTTTCCGGTCTTGCTCAGCAGATCTGAAATTATGATTCAACTACATAAGCCGAAAGCTGACTGAACTAAGTCGGCAACCTTAAAGACGTGCAGCGCATCCAAAACTAAATACGGTGCGCTGCTCCATCCGCGATACTCTTACCACCAATACATCGTCTTGATATACTCATAAGTGTTCCCAGCCCAATAAGTGTTCCCACCGGTTCGGAACATCTTCCGTAATATGAATATTTCTCAGATTCATAAACTGTTAGGATAGAATATGGCCAGAAGTTCCCTCATTACATGTGCAGCGGCTGCTACGATCATGGCTGTGACAGCCGCAAGCGCCGATATCGCTCTTTTCGGGCCGGGTGGCCCGACACCCGCAATGAAAGAAGCTGCAACCGCATTTGAAGGACAGACTGGGATTGCTGTCACCGTGACAGGTGGGCCAGCATCGGCATGGATGGATGCTGCCAAGACTGACGCCGACGCGATTTATAGTGGCTCGCAGAATATGATGGATGATTTTATCGCGAGCCATGGCGCAATTATTGACGACACAGTAGAGCCGCTGTTCCTGCGTCCCTCTGCCATTCTGGTCCGCAAGGGCAACCCGAAAGAGATCAAAGGCATTGCCGACTTAGTGAACCGTGATTTGGGGCTGATGGTCGTCGATGGTGCCGGTCAGGTCGGCATGTGGGAAGACGTGGTAGGCCGGTTGCGAGACGTCGCCGCCATGAAAAGCTTTCGCGCTAATATCGACATTCTGGCACCCAACAGCGGTGCGGCACGCAACAAGTGGAACAGCGATGACAGTGTCGATGCCTGGCTGATCTGGAATCACTGGCAGATCGACAATCCCGACATCGCCGACCTCGTCGCGACCGAGCCGGAGCTTACCATTTATCGTGACACCTCGATCGCGCGGACTGAAAAAGGCAAAGACAGTAGTGAGATTGCGCAGTTCATAGATTTTTTGAAGAGTGACAAGGGTATCGAAATCTTTGCCACGCACGGATGGCAACGAAAATTTGACTGACGGCGTCAGTCAAACCAGACTAAGGCTCGGATAATGACCTTCACCATCGGCACGCTTGTTATTATCAGCTTTGCGGTTTCTCTTGCCGCACTTGTCGTACTGATCTGGGCGATCTCGAAAAGTCAGATGCGCTTCACGCAGGAGGATGCGTGCACGATTTTTCGCGTCGAACAGCGCGAGGAAGGGCTGGACGATCCAAGCGTTAATGTGGGCGATGCGACGCAGCCCACCGACGCCGCAGGAAATGCATATCACCCGGCCGATTCTCGCAGGGTGATCCTGTTCATGCTGGGCATGGCGACCCTGTGGCTAATCGTGGGATCGACGTTCGGGCTCATCGCCTCGTGTCGCGTAGCCCTTAATTGTGAGATGAGAAATCCAACGAAATCAACGGCCACCCTTTGCCCTTAAATAGGCTCTGCCTCAATCTGTGTGGCGGAACGGTAGCATTCTCGCCCGCAACAATTCTGGACCGGCTCGACCGTACATGGCGCGTTTGAGCGTCTTCAGGCGATTGATCTGACCTTCTGCTTGGCCGTTGCTCCATGGCATCTCGATGGCGTTTTTGACTGCATCGAAGTCCCGGTTCAATGTGCGGGCAAAGCGCACGATGGGCGCCAGATCGGTTTCGATCGCGTTGTCGATCCATGCTGGGAGCGGGTCTGCTTGGCGGCTGCGCAGGATACCGTTGAACCGCATGGCGAGACTTCGCATCGTTGCGAAGGCGGGAGAACCGGCCTTGAGCGCGTCGACTTTCCGCGCTTGATCCGGGGTGAGCTTTCCGCGGGGTTTGATGCACAGCGCGGCTGCGATGACCGGGGAAATCGCGTGCCCCGTTTCCGGGTCCCGGACTGGCTTAAGGATTTCGTGCTCTACCTTGGAGTCGCTCCCTTGCTGTTCTGCTTTTCGCCAGCCCGCCAACAGACGCTGCAAATGCGACTGACTCCCCTCGTAACCGCGCTCTCGGATCAGACGGAACAGGGCGCTGCCAGTTCGAATGCCCTCCTTCCAGCTTTGGCTCAGGAACTCTTCAAAGTACCACGGCGATGTCGGCTTCAAAGCGGCCCGCCTGCGGTCCGGTGGTGTCTCGAACTGCAGCCATTTCGCGATGCTGCGACGCGGGAACCCTGTTCGCCGCCCGATCTCGCTGCATGAAAGCCCCTGATTTCGGAGCGCATGAATGGTGGCGAAAATCTCTTCCCGAGACGTCCTATGCGCCAGGCGTGACTTCAGAAGGCTGCCGGCTGCGGTGATGTTGTCGGCGTCGGACAGCAGCGCCCTGCCGGTCGCACGGCCGTGAAGGTTCATTTGCTCCTCGATGGCCTGCCGCAGGTTTTGTACGATATGGAACCGGTCAGCGACCTGCTTCGCCTGCGGTGCCCCTTGCCGTGCTGCCTGGGCGTAGAGACCGCAGCGATCTCTGCTGATCACTTCCACCTCGGGGTGTCGCTTCAGCCAGTTGGTGCAGCTGACGACATCTCGATCCTCAAGAATGTCGATCACCACGCGACGCTCCAGATCCACAATGATCGTGCCGTAGGTTTGCGATTTCCGCCAACTCCAGTCGTCGATCCCGATGACTGTCGGCGACTCGCCACTGTCTTGGGCACGGTTCTTCAGCTGCCTAAGCACCGTGTCATCGCTGACTCCAAGGCCCAAACGATGCAACAACCGCTCGGCTGGCCGTCCGCCGCTCGCATGCCCAAGATGGGTGACAATCTCCCCGACACGCGAAGTACGACGTGCAAATGGACGCGCAATCGAGGCGATTTGGTCTGAGAATGTCCGGCGTGGGCAAGCGGGTGCCTGACATCGCCAACGGCAAATTGCGAGATCAACCGTTACCTCGTCTCCATGCGCGGGATAATCCTGCAGCCGCCGACGCCGCCAGCCGTGACGTCGGCGTGAATGCAATCCACAGTCTGGGCAAATGCCGTTGGGAGCCAAGACGCCAGATACAATCCACCCGCCTCTTTCACTTCGCTCAACGCTTTGAACGGCAACATCGCTCCCGGGCGACCAGTGCTTCTTCGAACTCACAACTATACCTCCTGAATTTTCCAGTTTCAGGATAGTTGCGCCACACAAAGTGAGGCAGAACCGATTAAAGGGCAACGCGACAGCTGCGCTCTTGAGCCCCTGTTTTTATATATTTCTAACCAAACTCTTATATCTTCAAGCTTCATTCCGAACCGACGACCTCGCAAGATCAGCTTGAACCGCGCGATCTGTTTGCGATCATAACTTCGTTCACGCCCTTGTAGCGTGGGTTTGAGAAGTTCGAGATATTCGTAATACCGCAGGGTTCGGGGGGTGACGTCGAATTTCCCGACCATCTCTTTGAAGGTGAGCGTTTCGTCATCGGACTTGTTCATGGCGTCACTCCGTTCTGATATATGGTCGTGTTAGCGTCTCGTCGTCTAATCCTAACGTGAACTGGCGAATAACCCTTTGCTGGTTTTTCGATATGCGGACGGCGAATCCCCTGAAACCCGCCGGAAAAATCGCGACAGGCTGGCAGTTTCCGAAAAACCGAGGCGATCTGCAACTTCAGCCAGCGGTAACTCGGATGTATCAAGAAGCTCCCGTGCGCGGCGCAAGCGCACGCTATCGATAATCTGGCGATAGCTCATCGACTGACTGGCAAGTTTTCGATGTAAAGAGCGTTCTGACAAATGAAGCGTTTCGGCCACTTCCGGCGCATTGGGAAAAACGCCGCGCACCTGCATCAACACCTGATAAACCGAATTTGCTGTTCCGGTATGCTTGGGGCCGGTTTCAAGCATATTCTCGCACAAAACACGATAGTTTACCGCAAGAAGGGCATTCGCCAGCGGCAGTTTCAGCGCGCCTGTTCCAGGATGAAAGTGAATGCAACTGCGCGGTGCGCGATACACGATTTCGGTTTGCCAGCGCGCTTCTAGGTTCATCCAGCCTTTCGGGCGGTCCAACGGGCATTCGATCAGACGGATGGGCAGGTTTTCTTGACGCAGGTCCCGGAAGAAGGTCGGGCCGGACCCAAGCAGCCGTTCATGAACAAAATCCAGAAGATCGGGCGGTACATACTGGTCGTCGGCAACAAACCCTGTTGCAAAACCTTCATCGTCCTCTGTGATGTCATATGCCAGCAGTGCGTATCCCAGCCCCTGCATTTGCGTGAAAACCCTCAGCCCCGCTGTCACATTCTCTGAAACTAGCGTGGCAAGCCCGATAGGGCCATACGAGATCAGGCTGTAACGCAGACCGGTGACAAAAGCGACACCTTCAATATGCGCTGTACTCCGGCAAAAGGCACGCAGGAATGTGAGTTCCTGAATACCGTCCAGCGTGCCCCATGGATCCGAGAGAAGGCTGAGCTGCAAACCTGCTTCTTTGAGCAATGGGTCAGGATCAATGCCGTGTTCGATCAGCACGTCACACATGAACTGGATGCTATGTTTGGGAAGACGCAGGTTTTGGAGCAAGCCCACCTTCATGACGATGACCTCAAAATTCTACTGATGGGTAAATAATATCGATTTGGCAGAAAATGTCAAATTTGTGGCGTTTTCGGACATTCCCTGCCAGTCCTAACCCTGCGATGCTTGATGCAAGAGATGGGGGAGGGTTAGGGACACGGTCGCGATCAGATGCACTTTTGCGCCATTTGCAAATCCATGATTTGTTACCGCCCGATTGCTGATCCGACGTATGATAAAACCCGCCAAACTTGCTGATAGTATTCTGCTTTTCCGGGAACGATTTATCCCGGGCAGCGCATCATTCGCCTTGCAGGAGAAACTTCTTGGGGCGTGAAACCGGGAGGAAAACTATGAAACGTCGGAATTTTCTACGCAGCGCCGGGGCGCTAACTTTGGCCAGTACCTTGCCTGCGCCAATGGTTCTGCGGGCCGCAACGCCCGAAGATTATCACATTGCGGGCATTCTGTCTTTCTCGGGCGCATACGGCTTGATCGGCAATGACATGCGCAAAGGCGCGGAACTTGCCGTGGCCATGCGGGGTGGCGAATTGTTGGGCAAAAAAGTCCGCTTCAGCTGGGAAGACGATGAAACCAAACCCCAGCCCGCCGTACAAAAAGCAAGCCGGCTGTTGGCGGAAGGCACGCAATTGATGTTTGGCGCGGTCAGCTCAGCGTCGACTCTGGCACTGCAAAGCCTGTCCACACAGCGCAAGGTGCCGCATCTGGTCACGATTTCCGCAGACGACAGCATTACCAAGATGGACGGTGCGCGTTACTCATTCCGTACGTCCAACACGTTGGCCATGGAAATGAACATGTGTGTTGAATTCGTAAAGAAACGCGGGATCAAGAGAGTATACGCGGTCACGGCTGATTATCAGGCCACGCGCAGCGCCTTTGACGACTTTGCCGCAAAAGCAAAAGCCGCCGGTGTCGAGATCGTCGGGAATGACTTTGCCCCGCTTGGCAACCGCGACTTTTCGGTCATCATCGACAAGATGGCGCGTTCGGACGCCGATGGTATTCTGGTTGTGGCAACGGGCAATGACGGCGTCACCTTCTGCAAGCAGGCAGGTCAGGTTGGGATGGGTCAGAACAAAGTGCTGTTCGGCCCCGTGCTTCAGGATGAAATCTTTGCAGCCGCGACAGGCGAGGCCGCATTGGGCGTGAACTCCGGCGTGCGTTATCACTTCTCGCTCGACAATCCGGCAAACGCCGAATTCGTGACGGCCTACCGTGACGCAAACGGTGACTACCCTTCGGCCTTCGCGGGCGAGGCATTTGACGGTCTTCGCTGGTGGATGGATGTCATCGAAGCGACTGACAGCTGGGATGTGGAAACCTGGGTCGATGCATTTGAAACATCGGTCTATGAAAATTCGGTCGAAGGGCGCAAGGAAATGCGCGCTTGTGACCATCAGGCCAAACAGGTCGGTCTTTGGGGTGAAGTTGTGAAGGGCGAGGCACCATTGCCGGACCTCACCATGAAAATCACCGAAGAGTTTTCGGCAAATAGCCTGTTTAGCGACTGTTAATCGATCCTCCCTGAACTGGGCGGCGCTGTTCCCTCGCGACATGCGTCGCCCGCTTTTTTGGGGTGAAACTGAGGAACCCTGAATATGTCCATTATCGTGATCGGGCTGAGTCTCAGCTTTCTGCTGTTTCTGCTGGCAGCGGGCTTGACCCTTATTTTTGGCATGTTGGGGGTGATCAACTTTGCCCATGGCGCGCTTTATATGCTTGGCGCGTTTGTCGGGTATCAAATTGTTCATATGACCGGATCGTTCTGGTTGGGACTGCTGTTTGCGCCGCTGATCGTCGCCTGTGTTGGTGCGCTGATCGAAATTTTGGCGCTGAAACAGGTCTATGACCGCGACCACATTTTTCAGCTTTTACTCACTTTCGGATTCATTCTGGTCATCGACGACGCGACAAAGATGATCTGGGGATTTGACTATAAGCAAGTGCCGACACCAGAAATCTTCATGGCACCGATTTCCATGTTTGGCAGTCAAATACCGTCATACCGGCTTTTTGTAATCGGTTTTGGTGCAGCGGTTTCTCTGGCACTGTTCTTGCTGCTGGACCGTAGCAAATGGGGCATGATTATTCGCGCCGCCAGTTCCGATCCGGAAATGGCTCAGACACTCGGTGTAAATGTAAACCAGGTTCGCACCGGCGTCTTTGCGCTTGGTGCGTACCTTGCGGCTCTTGGTGGCGTGGTTAGCGCACCGTTGGTGCCGATCGAACTGGGCATGGGATTCAGCGTTATCATCGACTGTTTTGTCGTGGTGATCATCGGCGGGCTTGGGAACATTCGCGGCGCAATCCTTGCGTCGTTGCTGTTGGGCATGACGCGGGCGGCCGGATATACCTACGCAACTGAATGGGTCGAACTACTTACCTTTGCCCTGTTGATCGGAACGCTGATGTTCCGGCCTGCGGGCTTGTTTAGCACAAAGGGGCGTTCGGCATGACACGCAGGATTATCGGTCAGGCCCTGATGGGCATTATTATCGCAGTTATGATTATCGTTCCGTTTTTTGTGCAGGATGAGCAATGGGTGAACCTTGTCAGCCTGATCCTGATCTGGGCCTTGTTCGCAATCGGCTTTGATCTGGTCTTCGGGGTGACAGGTATGCTGTCATTCGGCCATGCGGCGTTGTTCGGGGCAGGGGGTTATGCGCTCACAATCCTCACCCTCAGCTATGGCGTCGGTTTTATACCGGGCCTTTTTGCAGCGGCGATTGTCGGAGCGGTGCTGGCTTACCTGATGGGGCTTTTTGCGCTTCGGGTTTCGGGGCTTTTTTTTGCACTGCTGACACTGGCCCTGGCGCAGATGATGTACATCCTTGCGTCCAACAAGCTGCGCGCAATCACCGGCGGATTGGACGGTATTCCAGGCGTGCCGCGGCCTGACTTGTTCGGGATCAATTTCTACGACAACCACAACTATTATGGGTTTATCGTGGCGGTTTTCCTGATCGGACTGGCGCTGATGGCATTGCTGCGTGGGTCGCCATTCGGGCGGGCATTGCGCGCGGTACAGGCGAACGACGTGCGCGCCGCGCAACTCGGATACAACGTCCATAGCTTGCGCCAATCGGCGTTTATCGTTTCGGGTGCGTATGCAGGTGTTGCAGGAGCCCTGCTGGCATCGTTGATCTTCTACATCTCTCCGCAAATGCTGCATTGGTCCACATCGGGCGACGTTTTGATCATGACCGTGCTGGGCGGCAAAGGCACATTGCTAGGTCCGATTCTTGGCGTGGCCTTGTTTGAATTACTGAAAGAAGAACTGAGCCAAATCACCCAATATTGGTACGGCATCCTTGGTCTGGTGTTCATTTTTGCCACCATCTTCCTACGCAACGGTATTGCCGGAATGTTCCAAGGTGATCAGGACGAAGGAGACATGCAATGACTGCCGGATCATTGAGTTGCAACGATATTCAGGTCTCCTTCAGCGGGTTGAAAGCTGTCAACGGTGTGACGTTCGACTTCCAGCCGGGTCAGCTTTACGGGATTATCGGACCTAACGGTGCGGGCAAGACCACGTTGATGAATGCGCTTTCGGGTCATGCCAAGCTAAGCGGTGGTCAAGTGATGCTGGACGGGCGCGATGTAACGGGCCTGTCGGTGCATAAACGGACCCGCATCGGTCTGGGCCGCAGTTTCCAGATCACCAAGATCTTCGCCGGCATGTCGGTGCTTGAGAACCTTCAACTTGCTGCTTTTGCGCATCTGTACAGGTTGCAGCCCTTCTGGCTTCCGGCGGGCCGCTTTCCTGCAGTCAGGGAACGGGCCGAAAGCGTTCTCGAAGAGATCGGCCTGACGGTGATGGCGCACCGCCCCGCCGAAACCTTGTCTCACGGCGATCAACGCGCATTGGAAGTCGGGCTGGCATTGCTGAGCAACCCATCGGTCCTGTTGCTCGATGAACCATTGGCCGGTGTTGGACATGACCAGATCGGGCCTGCGATGGAGCTGATAAAACGGATCGTCAAGGGCCGCACCGTGCTGCTGATCGAACACAACATGGACGTTGTAATGCGGGTCTCCAGTGCTTTGGTCGTGATGGTTCAAGGGCAAATTCTGGCGTCTGGCAGCCCTGAAGAAATCCGCGCAAACGCCGAGGTGCGAGCGGCTTATCTGGGAGAAGAGGAATGAAGCTGCTTGCGTTGGAAAGCTGCAATGTCACTTATGGCAAGGCGCAGGCGTTGCATAGCGTGTCGATCGAAGTCGCACAGGGCGAAGTTGTTTCGCTGATCGGGCGCAATGGCGCAGGCAAAAGCACCATTCTCAAGACGATCATCGGTTTAAAGCAACCGGTTTCAGGGCGCAGAGTCTGGAAAGGGGACGACGTTACCGCGCGACTCCCGAACCAACTGGGCCGTCTGGGCATTGGGTATGTCCCCGAAGACAGGCGCATTTTTGACAATCTGACAGTGCATGAAAACCTGCGCATCGCAACCGTCATGGGACGCACTGGCGCATGGACCGAAACCCGGATTTTTGAAATGTTTCCGGTGCTGCTTGATCGCGCGTCACAGGCGGGAAACACGCTTTCGGGCGGCGAACAGCAAATGCTGGCGATTTCGCGCGCGCTTTTGACTAATCCGGAACTGTTGCTGCTGGACGAACCGACTGAAGGCCTTGCCCCGCTGATCGTTGATGAATTGGTCGATTCGATGCGGCGGATCAACGAAGAAGGTATGACGCTTTTGCTGGTTGAACAGAACCTGCGCGTGCCGATGAAATTGGCCCATCGACAGTACGTTGTCGACAACGGGACCGTCCAGTGGAGCGGCACGACAGCAGATTTGCTGGCCAACCGCGAAGAGATCGAAAAGCTCATCAGTGTATGAGTTCAGACTGGCAAGGCGGGAAAATCCCGGAAACCAAGATAGGAAACCGTTATGCGTGTGATCGATTTCTTCGACAGGGGTGTCGCAATCAACCCTAACGTGATCGCTTTGGAAGATGCTAAAATCGGCCGGAGTTACGGCGAAGTTCAGGAACGCACATATCGTTTCGCCAATGCCATCACTGCCGAAGGGTACGGACGCGACAAGATGGCCGGCGTTTACAGCCCCAACTGCGTGAGCGGCCTTGAAGTTATGCTGGGCTTGTTTCGTGCCGGCACGATCTGGGTTCCCGTCAATGCCAAGAACGGCGTAGAAGAAAACGCGTATATCCTGGATCATAATGATGTGGAGATTCTGTTTTATCACAGCGATCTTGCACCGGCGCTGGAACAATTGCGTGAACTTTGCCCAAAGATACAAAAATTCATCTGTCTGGATAAACAAGACGGCGCGGCACCATGGCTGGAAGACTGGATGGCCGCGGCCCCTTCAACCGATCCCGATGTGCCGCTTGGCCCTGATGATCTTGTCGGAATTTTATCCTCTGGTGGGACAACGGGGCGGCCCAAGGGGATCATGCTGACGCAGTTGAACTGGACCACGCTAATCGCGAACTATTATGCCAGTTTTGATGCCGGACCTGACCCTGTGCATTTGCTGATCACGCCTATGACCCACGCGTCAGGGGTGCTTGCCATTGCGTTGATGGCCGCTGGTGCGCGCAGCGTCATCCTGCCGGGATTTGATGCCGCCAACGTTCTAGACACAATTGAAAGCGAGGGAGTGACCCATCTGTTCCTGCCGCCGACCGCCGTTTACATGCTGTTGTCGCAACCGGAAGTTGCGCAACGTAGCTTTCCGTCATTGCGGTTCTTTCTTTATGCCGCCGCACCTATGGCCATTGACAAGCTGCGCCAATGCCTGAAGATTTTTGGGCCGGTCATGGCGCAGTGTTTCGGACAAGCAGAATCGCCGATGTTCTGCGCGCTGCTGACGGCAGAGGATCACAATGTTATCGGAGATCCGGCCCGCGAACACCGGCTTGCAAGTTGCGGCAGGCCCGCACTTTTGACACCGATGGCGATCATGGATGATGACGGTAACATTATGCCGCGTGGTGAGCATGGTGAAATTGTTGTGCGCGGAAATCTGGTGATGAAGGGGTATTACAAAAACCCCGAAGCAACCGCAGAGGTTTCCCAGTTCGGTTGGCACCATACCGGCGACATCGGGTATCTGGATGACGAGGGTTACCTTTATATCGTGGACCGCAAGAAAGACATGATCATTTCGGGCGGCTTCAACGTTTATCCCTCGGAAGTCGAGCAGGTGATCTGGTCGCATCCTGCCGTGCAGGATTGCGCGGTGATCGGTGTGCCTGACGAAAAATGGGGTGAAGCGATCAAGGCGGTGATCGAACTCAAACCCGATGCAACGGTGGAACCCGAAGCAATCATTGCATTGTGCAAGGAAAACCTTGGCAGCGTAAAGGCCCCCAAAACGGTTGACTTCTGGGATGAACTGCCGCGCAGCCCCGTTGGGAAAGTGCGCAAAAAGGACATCAGGGATACGTTCTGGCAGGGGCAAGCGCGCAGAATTTAGGGAGCAGAATTATGAACATCGCGTACATTTTGACACAGTCCGCGCGCGCCTATTGCGATCGACCTGCCGTCTGCTTGGGGTTGTCGACGTTCAGCACCTACACCCAATTACAGGACCGCAGCGCGGCCTTGGCCGCTGCGCTGAAACAGCGCAATCTGGTAAAAGGTGACCGTGTTCTGATCTTCATGGGCAACCGGCCCGAATATATCGAGATCCTGTTTGCCATCTGGACTGCCGGATGTGTTGCCGTTCCGTTGAATGCCAAACTGCACCCTAACGAAGTGACCTATATCCATGCTAACTGTGATGCCGCACTTGCCTTTACCGACCGGCCGGAAGACGTCGAAGGGTTTTCAGCAGTCATTGCGGTCGGTGGACCGGAATATAATGCGGCGTTACAAGCGTCAGCGGATTTGCAGCCTGCACACGCTGCGCAAACCGATCCGGCATGGATTTTTTATACCAGCGGCACGACGGGCCGCCCGAAAGGGGCGATACTGACCCACCGCAACCTCTGGACCATGACCACGAGTTTTCTGGCCGATATGTGTCCGGTTACGGAAATGTCGGCGGCGCTGCATCCGGCACCGCTGTCTCATGCGGCAGGGCTGTTTATGCTACCGTTTGCGCAGCGGGGCGCGGCGAATGTTGTGCCGCAAAGCGGTGGATTCGATCCGCATGAAATCGTGACGTTGCTGCATGAATATCCCCATTCATCTTTTTTTGTCGCACCCACGATGCTGACGCGTCTGACGGCCTGTCCTGCGCTTGACACGGCGGCCATCGAAAACCTTGATCTGTTGTTCTGCGGCGGTGCGCCGATTTATGTCGCAGACCTGCGCCGGGCGATGGCGCTGTTGGGCAACCGCATCTGGATCGGATACGGACAAGGCGAGGCACCATGTACGATCACTTATCTACCACCGCATATATTGAGCTGGGAAATTCCGGATAGTTGGCTGGGATCCGTCGGCATTCCACGCACCGGCGTCACGGTCTGTGTGGTGGATGAAACAGGCACACAATGCCCCCCAGATGTCGCGGGCGAAGTGATCGTCAGTGGCGATGTGGTGATGGCGGGATACTGGGGCAATGAAACGGCAACGGCGTCAGCCTTGCGGGACGGCTGGCTCCATACCGGCGACATTGGCAGCGTGGACGCCCACGGTTTCCTGACGCTCAAGGACCGGTCCAAGGACGTGATCATTTCTGGCGGGTCAAATATTTATCCGCGCGAGGTCGAAGAGGTGCTGCTGCGTCATTCCGGCGTGGTCGAAACTAATGTTGTTGGCCGCGAGGAGGCCGAATGGGGCGAGGAAGTCATCGCGTTTGTCGTGGCAGAGCCGGGCGTGACCGCACAGGCGCTGGACCGTTTTTGTCTGGATAACATAGCGCGGTTCAAGCGACCCAAGGCCTATTGCTTTGTTCTCGAACTGCCCAAAAGCAGCTACGGCAAAATACTTAAGACAGAGTTGCGCCAGATGCTGACCGACCCCGATACACAATTCGAAAAACCATAAAAAAGGAGACCCAAAATGACTGCCATTATTGCCGGTGTCGGCATGATCCCTTTTGCAAAACCGGGCGCATCGGCACCTTACGACGAGATGGGCGAGGTGGCGATCCGTCTTGCACTGGATGACGCCGGTATCGCGTTCGAAGACGTGCAACAGGCCTATGCCAGCTATGTTTACGGCGACAGCACAAGCGGGCAGCGTGTGATTTACCGCGTGGGCATGACGGGCATCCCGATTATCAACGTGAACAACAATTGTTCGAGCGGTTCAACAGCGCTTTTCCTCGCACGGCAGGCTGTCGAAAGCGGTGTGGCAGAATGTGTGCTGGCGGTGGGTTTTGAACAGATGGCCCCCGGTGCGTTGGGTGTTGTCTTTCCCGATCGCCCGTCACCGCTGGCGGAATTTGATGCCGCCACGGACCGGCTGATAGGGGACGTCGATCTGCCGATGACGCTTCGGTATTTCGGCGGTGCGGGCAAGGCGCATATGGAACGATTTGGTACGAAGATGGAGACATTCGCCAAAATTCGGGCCAAGGCTAGCCGCCATGCCGCGAACAACCCACTCTCGGTTTTCCGCAAGGAGATGACCACGCAGGATGTAATGGGTGCGCAGGTGATCTGGCCCGGTGTAATGACACGGCCAATGGCTTGTCCGCCCACCTGCGGCGCTGCGGCGGCGCTTGTGGTGTCCAAAGGGTTCGCTGAAAAAATGGGCCTTGATACAACTGTACAAATCCGCGCGCAGGCAATGACAACGGATAAACTGCTGGACCCTGAAACCGGCGACATGATCGAAGTGGTTGGCGCCAGGCTGAGCCGTGATGCCGCGCGCATGGTCTATGAAAAGGCGGGCGTGGGTCCTGACGATATCGACGTGATCGAATTGCATGACTGTTTCGCGCAGAACGAATTGATTTCCTACGAGGCCCTGGGGCTATGTGCCGAAGGTGATGGCGAAAAGTTGGTCGATGATGGCGACAACACCTTTGGCGGGAAATACGTCACGAACCCGTCTGGTGGTCTGCTGTCAAAGGGGCATCCACTGGGTGCTACGGGGCTGGCACAGTGTTTTGAGTTGACCAACCAACTGCGTGGAAAGGCAGAGAACCGGCAGGTCGATAATGCGCGGCTTGCCCTCCAGCATAACGTTGGGCTGGGCGGTGCGGCGGTTGTTACACTTTATGAAAGGATTACAGCATGACAAAACCACCAATGAGAGATCGTGACGATTTCGGCGTGGCACTTGTCACCGGTGCAGGTTCTGGCATCGGACAGGGGATTGCTTTGCGGCTGGCGGAGTTGGGCGCGAGGGTTGTTGTCACTGATATTGCCGAAACAGGCATAGCCGATACGGTCAAGCAGATCGAAGCGGCAGGTGGTACAGCGCTTGGGCAAAAGCTTGATGTGTCGGATCCGGCATCGGTGAATGCGGCATTTGACGAGACGGAACGCTGGGACAAATGCGTGGATGTGCTGGTGAACAATGCGGGTATCGTCGGGATTAATCCGTTCCTCGATTTTCCTTTGGAAGACTGGAACCGCGTTATGGCTATCAACCTGACAGGCAGCATGTTGTGCGCGCAACTTGCTGCGCGTGAAATGGTTCGTCAGCGATATGGCAGGATCATCAATATCACGTCGGTCAGCGGCATCCGCGCAGGGGTCGGGCGCACGGCTTACGGCACGTCCAAGGCGGCCTTGGTGGGGCTGACACGCCAGATTGCGCTTGAAGTTGCGGCGCATGGCGTCACGGCAAACGCGATTGCACCGGGCGCCATTACAACTCCGCTCACCGAAAGCACCTATACCGAAGAAACGGTTGCGCGCCTGTTGCCGATGATTCCGGCGGGTTACATGGCCGACCCTGCGGATATCGCGGCGGCAGTTGCCTATCTGGGCTCGCCTGATGCGCGATATGTGAACGGTGAAACACTGGTCGTTGATGGTGGATATGTCTGTGGCGGCATGATGCAGACTGGCTCGCTGGATCTGGGCACAAAAAGTTCGTCCTGAACACAAGGTGTCGCGCGGCGAGGCATTTTTTCATGTCGCGCGCATCATCGGGGAACGCACTATCTTGATGTCGCCGGATTGCTGATTCTCCGATCAAATCGGACGGGAGAAACCGACAACCTACAAGCCTATGTAACCTAACGTAAATTAGTTCTTGATTTGATTATATATTTTTGATTACTTATTGGTAAGTAAATAGAAAGACGCACGCATGACTCAAGCGAATGTACTGGTCGAATACCGTGGTCCGGTTGCGTGGCTGACGTTGAACAGGGCCAACAGTCTTAATGCACTTTCTGTCGACCTCATTGGGGAACTGCGCGCCGCGATAAGAGAGATCGCTGTGGCAAAACAGGTGCGCGCAATTGTGCTGACGGCTGCGGGGCGTGCGTTTTGCGCCGGTGCCAATCTGAAGGAAGTCCTCGCTGGTCTGGATGATGCCGATACGCAAAAGGGTGATTTTCTTGACGCTATCGGCGCGACGTTTCAAGCGCTGCGTGATTTGCCGAAACCGGTGATCGGCGGGCTGAATGGCATTACCGTTGCGGGCGGGCTGGAACTCGCGATGTGTTGCGATGTGCTGATTGCGGGCGAGAGCGCCAGAATTGGCGATGCTCATTCGAATTTTGGTGTGTTCCCTGGCGCAGGCGGCGCTGCTGTCTTGCCGTGCCGGATCGGACTCGCAAACGCGAAATACCTCTTGTTTTCGGGCCAAAGTCTACCAGCGCGCGAATTGATGCGCATGGGGCTGGTGCAGGAAGTGGTTGGTGATGACGCGCTTGAAGCGCGGCTGCACGAGTTCAGCCAGTTGCTGGCGACCAAAAGCCCGCTGGTCCTGTCGCAGATGAAGCGGGTAGCCAATGCATCCATCGAAATGACGCAGGTGGAGGCGCTGAAACAGGAACTTGCCGTGCTGCGCGAACATCTGAAATCCAACGATGCGGCCGAAGGACTTGCCGCATTCGGTGAAAAACGAAAGCCGGTTTTCACCGGCACATGAGCGGAGATTGAAATGACAAAAATTTACATTGCCGGGGTCGCGATGACCAAAATGGGACGCCTCGACGGGGCAACGGTAAAGTCGCTGACCTGCGAGGCTGTCGATGGCGCGATGGCGGACGCCGGCATTGGCAAGGATGACATTCAGGCTGCCTACTACGCGAACACAACACAGCGACATCTTGAGGCGCAGTTGATGATCCCGGGCCAGATCACCCTGCGCGAGATGGGATTTGAGGGCATCCCGATGGTAAACGTCGAAAATGCATGTGCCAGCGGGTCAACCGCGTTGAACCTTGCGGCTCAATTTCTCAAAGCAGGCGAGGGTGACGTGGCTTTGGCCGTTGGGGCCGAAAAAATGTGGACAGGTGACAAAGCTAAGATGTTCAGCTTTTTCGATGGCGCGTGGGATGTGTCCACCGTTGAGGAAAATACCGAAAAACTGATGGCGCTGGGCAAAGGCATCGACGTGCCGAATGACACCACTTCGGACAAGCCGTTTTCAGTCTTTATGGCGATTTACGGAGCGTTCGGGCTGGCGCATATGCGCACGTTCGGCACGACCCAAAAACAGATTGCTGCGATTGCAGCAAAGAACCACATGCATTCGGTTGAAAATGAAAAGGCGCAATTCCGCGCGCCTTATACCGTTGACGAAATATTAAGCGCACCACCGATCACTTATCCTTTGACCCTGCCAATGTGCGCCCCGATGAGCGATGGCGGTGCCGCTGCGGTTCTGATGACCGAGGCCGGATTGAAAAAGTTCGGGATCAGCCGGGATCGTGCCATCGAAGTGCGCGCCAGCGTGATCCAGACCGGATCAAACCGCGCGCCGGAGGATTATGAGAACCACCTGACCGCGATTGCGGCACGGCGGGCATATGAAATCGCCGGTATCGGTCCCCAAGACGTATCAGTTGCCGAAGTGCATGACGCAACAGCGGTGGGTGAGTTGATCCAGATCGAAAACCTTGGGCTGTTCCCATTTGGCGAAGGGGGTGCTGCATCCGAGCGCGGTGACACCTCCATCGGCGGGCGGGTGCCGGTGAACCCGTCGGGCGGGCTGGAATGCAAAGGCCACCCGATTGGCGCGACTGGGTTGGGCCAGGTTTACGAACTGGTATCGCAACTGCGCGGTGAATGTGGACCTAGACAGGTCGAAGGTGCGCGGATCGCCATCGCGGAAAATGGCGGCGGTTTGATCGGTATCGAAGAGGCCGTGGCCTCCATCCTTATTCTCGGGCGCTAGGAGCGAAAGATGTTCAAAACCGAAGAGCAGATAATGGCTTGCGATTCCTTGCGCCGGTTTCTGGATGACCAGATCGAACCGGAATACCTGAAGGTTAAGGATGCGCCGTTCGAAAAAGAAGTCATTCAGGGTTTCATGACGCGACTTGCCGAGTTCGGTCTGACATCGGCCCCGCATCCCGAAGAAGCGGGCGGTATGGGGCTGGATTGGACCACCCACCTGATGCTGTTCGAAGAGGTTGGTGTTACGGCAATAGATATCGCGCTGCCCATTCTGATCAACGTGGTGGCAGGTGAGATTCTGCTGAAGCTCGGGTCTGATGAGATTCGCAAAAAATATATCGGTCCGTTGCTTGCCGGTGAAATTACCGCGTCGATGGGCATATCGGAACCAAATGTCGGGTCCGATGTGGCCGCTGTCAAAACCCGAGCGCGGCGGGACGGCGATGACTGGGTGATCAATGGCGAAAAGACCTGGATCACCAATGGTCGCTTTTCGGATTTCCTGATATGCACCTGCGCCACCGATGAGGGCCTGACCCATATTCTAGTGGATCGCAAAGAGCATGGCTATGAAACCCGCGACATCAAAAAAATGGGTCTGAACGCACAATCCACGGCACAGATCTTTCTTGATGACGTGCGTGTGCCGATTGCAAACACGATAGGCGAGGTCGGCCGCGGCTTGCAGCAAACGCTTGTGGTGTTTGAACGGGCGCGCGTTCACATGGCCATGTGGGGAATCTCCCTGGCACGGCGCGCGTTGGAAGAGTCGATCAGATATGCGCAGGAACGCAACCAGCACGGCAAGCAGATAGCGGGTCACCAGCTCATCGCAGACAAGATCGCCGTAATGGCCACAGAGATTGATGCTGCGCGGCTTTTGACCCTCCGTGCCGCTGGCATGATCGACCGCGGCGAACGCTGCGACAAGGAATGTGCCATGGCCAAATGGTACGGCACGGAAATCGCAGTGAACGCAACGCGCCAAGCAGTGCAGATCCACGGTGGCAATGGTGTCACCACCGATTTTATCGTCGAACGGCTGGCGCGCGAGGCCATTATCGGGCCGATCCCGGACGGGACTACAGAAATACAAAAATTGCTGATCGCACGGACGCTTACCGGCGTGCAGGCATTCAAATAGGAGCGGTCATGGAAATCGAAGGCAAGACAATCATCGTCACCGGCGGGGCATCGGGTCTTGGCGCGGCGACGGCGAAATATCTGCGAGCACGCGGTGCCAAGATTGGTATTTTCGATATGTCGCAGGGCGCTGGCGATGCGCTGGTCAAGGAACTGGGTGCTTCAAACGCAATGTTCTGCAACGTCGATGTGACCGACGATGAAGGCGTGGACGCGGCAGTTGACGCCGTGGTTTCAAAATTCGGTGCGCTGCATGGGTGCATCAACTGCGCCGGGGTCGTCAGCCCGATGAAAGTGATCGACCGTGACGGCAAGGCCGCGTCGCTCGACACATTCCGCCGCACGGTTGATATCAATCTTGTCGGCACATTCAACGTAATGAGCAAAGCTGTTCAGCGGATGTTGTTGAATGAACCCGAAAACGGCGAAGAGCGCGGTGTTGTTGTCAACGTCTCCTCTGGTGCTGCGATGGAAGGGCAAATCGGCCAGCCGGCTTATTCGTCGTCAAAGGCGGGGGTGATGGGCCTTAACCTGCCTGCCGCGCGCGAACTGGGTGCCAAGGGCATTCGCGTCAACGCGATTGCACCCGGCCTGTTCGGCACGCCGATGGTCATGTCGCTGCCCGACAACGTGATCGCAAACCTCGAAGCCTCTGTCGAAGCGCCCAAGCGTGTCGGCCGGATGGAAGAATTCGCTCATTGCTGTGCCTTTCTGATCGAGAATTCATATATGAACGGCGAAACCGTGCGGCTTGATGCTGCCACGCGCCTGCAGGCGAGATAGGGCGATGCTGCAACGCTCAGGTCCCCTCAAAGGTGTACGCATTGTTGAAATGGCAGGTCTTGGCCCTGCGCCGTTTGCTGCGATGCATCTGGCTGATCTGGGCGCTGAAGTGGTGCGCATCGCGCGGCCCGGTCAGAAATTTCCGTTGCCGATTGATGCGAAATACAATCTGTTCAACCGCTCGCGCCGCAGCCTGACACTTGACCTGACAAAGGCCAGAGATGTCGACCGGCTCTGGCAGTTGATCGAACGTGCCGAGGTGCTGATCGAAGGGTTCAGGCCGGGCAAAATGGAAAAGCTGGGATTTGGTCCGGAACAGGTGCAGGCGCGCAATCCGGCCTTGGTCTATGGCCGATTGACCGGATGGGGACAGGAAGGGCCGCTGGCACATGCAGCGGGCCACGACATGAATTATGCCGCCATAACCGGTGCGGTTTGGGGTTTGGGCGATGCGGACCGCCCGCCACCTGCACCGATGAACCTGATCGCGGATCAGGGCGGCGGCGCGATGATGCTGAACGTTGGTATCCTTGCAGCCCTGACTCATGCGCGCGCCACGGGGCAGGGGCAGGTGGTCGATACGGCCATGACGGACGGGGTTAACCTGCTGATGACCATGCAGCACGGGTTGGTCGCATGTGGCGCTTGGTCTGATAAACGGTCTGGCGATTTTATCAACGGCGGCGTTGCGTGGTATCGTTGTTACGAAACGGGCGATGGCAAATATGTGTCCGTTGGATGTCTCGAACCGCAATTTTTTGCCGAACTTCTGGCACTTCTGGGCCTCACAGACGATCCGCGCTTTGCCGATCAATACGCACCCACCGCGCAGGCCAGTATGATGGACGCGCTTACGGAGATTTTCCTGACTGCGACCCAACAGGAATGGTGCGATATTCTGGAAGGCAGCGACGCGTGTTTCGCACCTGTGGTTTCTCTGGCTGACGCATCGGATCATGCGCATAATCGCGCCCGGGGCAGCTTTGTCACAGTAGGTGGCATCGAGATGCCGACGCCCGCACCGCGATTCTCGCGAACACAACCCGACACACCGACGACCGGAGATGCGGGAGAAATCAGCCTTGATGAAATCCTTGAACACTGGGGGAACAACGCATGACTGCCTTGTCTTTTGCCGATGCGATGCAGCTTTTTGTGGTCGGCCTGTCACAAGGGTGCCTTTATAGCCTGATCGCGATTGGTCTGGTGCTTGTGTATAAGGCGACTGAGCAGGTGAATTTTGCCCAAGGCGAATTCATGATGCTGGGGGCATTTGTCGGGTATCAGTTCATCGTGCTGATGGGGATGCCCTACTGGCTGGGTGCGATGTTGACATTGGTCTTCATGGGCGCATTCGGCTACGGCGTCGAAGCGCTTGTGGTGCGGCGCCTGACGGGCCAGCCGGTGTTCACTGTCTTTATCCTGACGCTGGCATTGGGTATCGCGCTCAGGGCGGTTGCAGGGATAATTTGGGGGTTTGGCAACTATTCGTTGCCTGCTCCGGTTGATGGCAATCTTACACTGGGCCCAGTGATCATTTCTTGGACCAGCGTGTTGTCGATTGTTGTCACCGCGGTTGTCGCCAGCGCGCTGTACCTGTTTTTCCGTTACGCTCGGCAGGGTGTCGCCATGCAGGCGTTGTCCCTGAACCAGTTAGCAGCGTTCTACATGGGTATTCCTGTGAAACGGCTGACATCCTCGATCTGGGCAATGTCCGCGATCTTTGGCGGGATTGCCGGACTGCTCCTGGGGCCAATGACGTTGGTTTCGACGCAGATGGGTTTTATCGGGTTCAAGGCATTTGCAGGGGCAATTGTCGGTGGTTTCGGCTCCATCCCCGGTGCGGTGATCGGTTGCTTGCTGATCGGTGTGACGGAACCGTTTTTCGATATCATGTTCCCGACCCTCAAAGGAATTGGTGCCTACTTGATCATGTTCCTTGTGCTGTTGATCCGTCCGCAAGGCCTGCTGGCCCAAATTTATGCAAAGAAGGTCTAAGCCATGCGCGTAATTTTTCGCAAATCCTATGTTCAGGACATCCAGCTTTTCCGCGACCGTGGACAGGCATTCTGGTATCTGCTGTTTGCCGCGATCGCACTGGCCGCGCCGCTGTTTCTGGACGGCTATTTTCTGGATGAACTCTCATTCGTATTCATCTATGCTATCGCGGGTCTCGGGCTAATGGTGCTGACCGGATTTTCCGGGCAGGTGAGTTTCGGACAGGCGGCGTTTGTCGCAATCGGTGCCTACACTCACACGATCCTGCTGACCCGTTACAGCGTGCCGTGGCTTTTGTCGCTGCCGATAGCGGCGTTGGTGGCTGGGCTGGTCGGGTTGGCCGTCGGACGGATCTGCGGAAAGATGCACGGGCTGTATCTGGCGATTGCCACGCTTTCGATTGCGATTGTGACCGAACGGCTCATCGGTGGTGCGGGCGATTTCACAGGCGGTCATCGTGGCCTTTCGGTGCCGGAAATCAATATTCTCGGGCTGGCCATCGACGAAAGCTGGAAAGTTTATCTGCTGAATTTTGTCATCTTCGTGGGTTGTATCCTGATCGTTCGCAACCTGACACGCACAAGGTCGGGTCGCGCCATGATTGCGATCCGCGACTCCGAAGTGTCGGCGCGGG
This sequence comes from Roseobacter sp. N2S, assembly GCF_031454055.1. Taxonomy (NCBI): domain Bacteria; kingdom Pseudomonadati; phylum Pseudomonadota; class Alphaproteobacteria; order Rhodobacterales; family Roseobacteraceae; genus Roseobacter; species Roseobacter sp. N2S. The sequence goes on along the minus strand of NZ_JAVDQB010000012.1, from coordinate 5,801 downwards.
CGTTGGGAACCAATGTGGCCTTCTTCAAGGCATATGCGTTCTTCATCTCGGCAGTTTTTGCGGGCCTCGCGGGCGGGCTGCTGGCGCACGCCTTCTTCTACATCACGCCGGAAACCTTCGGAATGGGGGAATCCATCCGTCTGCTGTTGATGATCGTCGTCGGCGGGATCGGAACCATCCACGGCGCGGTTTTTGGGGCGTTCTTTATCGTGCTGCTGCCAACCGTGTTGAGCTGGGTCAAGATCGTGCTGCCCAGTGCAGTCGCCACGTCCGGCGGTTTCGATAGTCTTGCATTCGGTCTGATCCTGCTGGGGTTCATCCTGTTCGAACCTGACGGACTTTATGGACGCTGGACCAAGATCCATCACTATTTCAACGTGTTCCCGATGTACAAGAAGCGCAGTTTCCAGCGTCAGAAGACATTCCTCAAAACGGAGCGTTTAAGATGAACGGGTTGGAGATAGATAACGTATCGCTTTCCTTTGGTGGTTTGAAAGCGGTGGATGGCTTGAGCTTTTCAGTTGAACCGGGGTCGGTGTTCACCATCATTGGCCCCAATGGCGCGGGCAAAAGCACGGTGTTCAACCTCATCTGCCGGATTTACGATCCGTCGCAAGGCGACATCCGGTTCAACGGCAAAAGCCTGCGAAAAGCGAAATCCCATGAGGTAATCAACCACGGCATTGCGCGGACGTTCCAGAATATCGAACTGTTCGAACATGCGTCATTGCTTGATAACTTGCTGATCGGGCGCATCCGTCACGGCAAATTCGGGCCTCTGAGTGAGCTGTTTTTTACCCGTTCGCAGATGCGTCAGGAACTGGCCCACCGCCGCAAAGCCGAAGAAATAATCGAGTTTCTTGATCTCGAAGGCTACCGTCATGCACGGGTTGCGGATTTGCCGTATGGCGTGCGCAAAAAGACCGAAATGGCCCGCGCGTTGGTGTCGGAGCCAAAGATCCTGTTGCTGGACGAACCGTCAAGCGGACTGACCAGCGAGGAAACCGACGATACTGCTTTTGTGATTGAAGATATCCGCGAGGTCCTGGGTGTCACCGTTGTTATGATCGAACACGACATGAAACTGGTGAACAAAGTTTCGGACATGGTGCTGGCCATCAACGAAGGCCGGTTTCTTGCAAGCGGCAGCGCATCCGAAGTTCAAAGCGATCCCGATGTTCAGGCGGCATATCTGGGAGGGCAGGCAGCATGACCGAGGTACTGCGCGCCAGCAACGTCGAAACGATGTATGGCAGGGTGATGGCCATTCGCGGCATCAGCCTGACGGTCAAGGAAGGGTCGGTCGTTACGGTCATGGGCTCCAATGGGGCGGGCAAAACGACGATTTTGAAAACCATCTCCGGCGCGCTTGATCCGTTCAAGGGGCAGGTGGAATTTGAAGGGCGCGATATCACCGCGCTTGACCCAGATGTCATCGCGCGCGCCGGCATCGCCCATTCACCCGAAGGGCGCGAAGTGTTTTCCCTCTTGTCGGTCAAGGACAACCTGATGATGGGTGCCTATTGCCGCAAGGATCGCGATGAAGTGGCGCGTGACTTGGAAAAGGTGCTGGGCTGGTTTCCCGTGCTGCGCACCTTTCTGGAAAAGCAGGCGATCTATCTATCTGGCGGGCAACAACAGATGTTGGCTTTGGGTCGCGCGTTTATGCAGCGTCCGCGCGTGATGTTGCTGGACGAGCCGTCGCTGGGCCTGTCACCGCTCCTGATTTCCGAGATTTTCCAGATCATCAAACGGATCAACGTCGAAGAAGGCGTGACCATGTTGCTGGTTGAACAGAACGCCAGTGTTGCGCTGCCGGCCGCCGATTTCGGGTACGTCCTTGAAACCGGCCGGATCGTTATGGAAGGTGAACGCGACGTTCTCATGAAAAGTGCTGACATTCGCGAATTCTACCTTGGCATCAAAGCAGAAAGTGCGCGCGGCGACCGCCGCTGGAAAGCAAGAAAGACGTGGCGATGAACACAATGCAAGACCAATCCACCGCAGGATGGACGCCGCCGCCGGTCCAGATTGACGGCTGTGACACGTTCTCCAAACTGTTCCGGCAGAACTGCAAGAAGTTCGGCAACAAAATCGCAATCCGCGAAAAGGATTTCGGCATCTGGAAAGAATTCAGCTGGCTGGACTATTACGCATCCGCGCGCAGGGTCGGGTGTTCACTTATGGCGTTGGGCTACCGTGAAGGTGACGTGGCCGCGATCATTAGTGAAGACAACAAGGAGTGGGTGTTTGCCGACCTTGGCATCCAGTGCATCGGGGCCACGACTCACGGGCTATATCCTACTTTGCAGGAAAAGCAAGTTGCCTATCAGTTGAACGATAGCGGAGCGAAGGTGCTATTCGTTGAGGATGAAGAGCAGCTAGATAAGTATCTGGGTGTGGAGGACCAGCTTGATCATCTCGAAAAAGTTATCGTATTTGATATGGAAGGGTTGCGCAGTTTCCAGCATGACAAAGTCATAGGCTGGGAAGAATTTCTCGCACTGTCGGACGCTAAAATCGAAGAACTGAGCGTTGAATTTGAGCGCCGCGTTGATGCGGGCGATCCCGAAGATATCGCAACGCTGATCTATACGTCCGGCACAACCGGTGCTCCCAAAGGTGCCGCGATGTCGCACCGCTTCTTTCTAGCGCAATCGGATAATTACCCCGAATTGCCGCTCGGACCGGGCGATGAAGTTTTGACGTTCCTGCCGCTGTGTCACGCGGCCGAACGGATCCTGTCTGTCTGCGTGCCGATCCGTCACGGCATAACCATCAACATCGCGGAAAGCGGCGATACATTTGCCGCTGACATTCAGGAAGTCGCGCCAACATTCATCTTTGCGGTGCCGCGCGTGTGGGAAAAATTCTATTCCCGTATCAATTTTGTGATGAATGATGCCACCGCATTTGGCCGGTTTGCCTATGACCAAGCCCTGAAAACGGCTGGACGCAGGGAGGCATTGATTGCTGCGGGAAAATCTGTGCCGACGATGCTTAGGCTTAGGCATAAGGTGCTGGACTTTCTGGTGCTTCGAAATATCAGGGTCGAACTGGGACTGGCGCGCGCGCATACGATCGTATCGGGTGCGGCACCGATTTCAGCCCGACTGCTCAGCTGGTTCAATGCCCTTGGGGTGACAGTACAAGAGGCATATGGCCAGACCGAAACCGGCATTGTGACTGCAACCATACCGGGCAGATCACCGATCGGTTCCATCGGCCGGGCAATGCGCAATGTCGAAGCGAAACTGGCCGATGACGGTGAAATCCTCATTCGCTCATCCAGCAATTTTTCGGGTTATCTGAACCAGCCTGAAAAGACGGCGGAAACCGTGGTCGATGGCTGGGTCTATACGGGTGATGTTGGGACGATGGATGCCAATGGTGACCTAACTATTCTGGACCGCAAGAAGGACATCATCATCACCGCAGGCGGCAAGAACATTACGCCTTCGCAGTTGGAAAACGAGCTCAAATTCTCGCCCTATATTTCTGATGCGGTGATCATCGGGGACAAGCGCAAATACCTGAGCGTGCTGATCATGATCGACCACGAAAACGTTGAAAAATACGCGCAGGAAAAGCGTATCCCGTTTTCCAACTACAAATCCCTGTGCGCAAACACCCAAATCCAGGACTTGATCGAAGGCGAGGTGGAACAGGCGAACAGCGGTTTCGCGCCGGTCGAGCAGGTAAAGAAATTCCGGCTGATCGACGTACTTTTGACAGCCGAAGACGACGAGCTGACTCCGACGATGAAGCTTAAGCGCAACGAGATCGAGCGCAAATACAAAGACCTGATCGAAACGATGTATTGAAACACCAAAGGGAGAGACCAATGAAGAAACTAGCAACAGCACTTGCGTTTACCGCAATGACAGCCACCGGCGCGATGGCCGAGGGGCTGCAGGGCGTGACCGACGACATGATCACGCTTGGCACCTATACGGACCTAAGCGGGCCGTTGGCAGTCTGGGGTGTGCCCGAGGCGAATGGCCTGCGCATGCGCGTGGACGAGATCAATGCGGCGGGCGGCATTCACGGTCGCCAGCTTGAGATTATAATCGAGGACACGCAATATCAGGTGCCCCGCGCGATTCAGGTTGCAAACAAACTGATGCGCCGCGACCAGATTTTTGCGATGGTTGGCGCGCTTGGCACACCGATGAACCTAGCGATCATGCCGCAACAAATTGAAGCGGGAATTCCCAACATGTTCCCGATGTCGGCCGAGGTCGAGATGTATGAACCATTGGATCCGATGAAATACGCATTTTTTCGCAGCTATACAGACCAGTTTCGCGCGGGCGTTGCATACTTCAAGGAAAATGGTGATTTCTCAACACCCTGCATTGCGCAACTCGCAAATGAAGCTGGTGAATCAATGGCGCTTGGCGTCACGCAGCAATTGGCAGAGTATGACATGAAAGTCGCGGCCAAAACGGAGCATTCGGCAACCGAATCCGATATGCTCTCGTCTGTAACCACATTGAAAAACGCCGGTTGCGATATCGTGTTTCTGGCGGGTGGGGTGCGCGATACAATTCTAGTTGTTGCAACATCTAAAAAGCTTGGTTTTGAACCGACTTTCGTGACTGGAATGGTGTCCTATATGGATGCAGTTGCGACTGCCGCTGATGGCGCGATGGATGGTCTATATCTGGTATCGCCTTTTGTTTTTGCGAACGCAGGAGACTCCGAAGGGGAAGCAAAACGTATCCTGGAGAGTTACAGCGAAATTTACGGTGAAAAGATGGCCCCACAAGCGCAGCTTGGTTACGTTTTCATCGACCTGATTGCCGTGGCGCTCGAAGCTGCTGGTCGCGATCTGACGACCGAAGGATTTCTGGCCGCAACCGAAGCGATCACTAGCTATGTTGATCCGATCGGCGGCCAGTCGGTCAGCTTTGGCCCGGAAGACCATCAGGGCATCGAAAGTCTGATTTTGGCAAAAGTCGAAGACGGTAAATGGACTATTGCGGCCCGCGGGCTCGACTACTAATCTGTCAGTGATAAATGCGGGCGGTGCTTCGGTTCCGCCCGTTGGTTTTGAAAGAGTAGCTTTGACTAGAATCCATTGGCACAAAAAAACCAAAGATGCCAAAGGCCAGCAAAAGCTGAAACGGCGGGCCATGCTCAATCTGGCCGCGCATTCGTTTTCAACAGTCGGATACAAACAGACATCGATGGATGACATCGCAGCGGCACTCGCAGTCACCAAGCCCGCGCTTTATTATTACGCCAAAAACAAAGAAGATATCCTGATGCAATGCGCCCGCATCTCGCTGGAGCGGGTCGAGCTATGCTTCACATCGGCACAGGAAGTTCAGGGTAACGGGCTTGATCGTATCCGCGTATTCTTTAGAGTCTATGCGAACATGGTTGTGAGCGAATTCGGCTCTGCCTTGATGCGCGAAGCGCGGCGCAATCTGACCGGAGAAAATCAGAAGAATTTGCGTCAGACACTGATACACGGTCAGAATTTTCTTGAAAGTATTATCGCAGAAGGGATCAAAGACGGTTCTATCCGCGATTGCGACTCAAAGCGCCTCGCACATGTGCTTTTTTCGGCCTTCAACCAGATGCCGATCTGGTATAATCCGAAAGGGCCGCTTAACCCAGAGAGTATTGCAGATGAAATGCTGGAACTAATCATCCATGGCGTGGGTGCGAAGAATACTTGATTCTAAATTTGTTGCCTATTCAAACAGCGCCGATTTTATTAAAGATTTAACATAAGATGGACTCTCGGATTTTTGAAGGAGCACTTTCATAATTAACATAAACTTTATTAT
>NZ_JAVDQB010000011.1:0-123180 GCF_031454055.1 Roseobacter sp. N2S | reverse complement strand
ATTGTTACATTCTTTTCCAAAACCCCTTATTTTAAAGGACATAACCCCGAAACTTTCTCAAACAAAACACCCAAACTCAAACCCAAATACGCCCAAAATCCCAAATTCCACCAAATTCCAGCACGACTCGACAACAACTCACCCCCGACTCGGCAGGAAAACCCCTTAAAAGAGTGGAATATTCTCTCATCCGGCAGAATCAGAAGATTGAGAGGGGCAGATTCGGACCTGTCCCCGCCCCCTGAACCGGAAAGGCACCCATACAGGCGCTTGCTGGTGATTCATGCGGTTTGACTTTGGGGTGTAACACAGACCGAACGCCCTTCCTTAAATAGAGAGTAACAGGCTTGTCATGATTGGTCTGCCGTGTAGACCGCCATTTAAGTACGGGATCAGGGTCATCGCTGCCTCCGGCTTCCCGTGCCTTCCCCCGCCCTTCGGGTCAGGTCGCAATGCCTGGCAGTTTGTTGGCGTCGGCGGCTTCGTGGCAGTGGTCGATGAAGGCCTGAATTGTGCGCGACACATGGGCGGCGCGGGACATGGCGATGCCCAGTTGCAGGGGGGGGATGTCTGTTTCCAGCGGAATGAACTTTAGCGACATCCCATCCATCGAGGTTTCAGACACAGTGCGCATGTTCGAAATGCCAAAGCCGAACCCGTTGGCCACCAGACTGCGCTGGATGGCGATCTCCGAAGTGCGCTCGGAAATGCGGGGGCGGTGTTCTAGGTTGCGAAACAGCGACAGGAAATAATCCGCGCTATGGGGCATATCCAGCAGCACCATATCATGATCCACCAGATCGGCAGCGGTCACCGCGCGCCGCCCTGCCAGCGGATGGGCCACATCCACCATCACATAAGGCGGCAGGCTGCGCAGGGGCTGGAAATCAATATCGCTGTTCAGGGACAGATCATAGGTCAGCGCCACGTCGATCCGCGCCGAACCCAGCGCGTCGAATATTTGCGCCTGATCCAGCTCGACCTGACTGAAATTCACATTGGCGTATTTGTCTTCAAAGCTGCGGCGCAACTGGGGCACCAAAAGCTGTACAAAGGTCCGCATACAGCCCACCCGCAGGGAACCGCGCACACTGCCGGTATAAATGTTCGCCATATCGTTCAGCTTGTCGGCTTGGGCCAGAATGGCGCGGGCCTGTTCGATGAACCGCTCCCCCGTGGGGGTCAGCATGGACCCCTGCGCGTGGCGGCGGATAAACAGTTGCACGCCGAACCCCGCTTCCAGCTGGGCAATCGCCGAGGACAGGGACGGTGCCGTGACATTCACCTTTTCTGATGCCAGCGCGATACTGCCCGCCTCTCCAACGGCGATAAAGTATTCCAGTTGTCGCAGCGTGAACCTAAGGGGCATCATGAAACCTTAACCTTCGTTACTCTGTTGACGTGGGGCTTTGTAGGGCGTGTGGCACACCCCTTTAAAGAACAGCTATTCGTCCCCTGGAACACCATAAGAGGGTGCCTCGCGCGGGTCCAGAGCACGGGTCACATAGTCCGCCATCTGCGGTTCATAAACCGCCCAAGCGGATTCCAGCGCTGCGATCGGGCAATCCATAGTCCAGTCGATGCGCAATTCTGCCAGCGGCCAGCTTTGGGCATCCACCAGCAACAGGCCCGCCGAATGTACAGGACCGGATTCGCCCCCTGCATCCAATCCTGCCCGCAAAGCATTAAGCAAACGTTGACCCAGATGCCCGCGCGAGGCCCCGAAGGATTGCACCATCACCTCGGGCACGCCAGCATCTGACAACAGGTTGCCCGCCGCAGCGGTGTCACGGCCTTGGGCTTCGGACCACATGCCCAAAACCTGTGACCCCGAATAGATCGCGCTTTGCCCCGAACGTCCCACCGCCAACACCTGACGATAGGCCATAAAGCTGCCACTGCGTTCAAGGATCGACAAAGCCTCGGACGGGCTGGCACCCCGTTCCATCAGGTCCAGCGCATGAGGACCAAGCCGCGGATCGGTGATGTTTTGCGTCGCCACCGCACCCACACCCGCACGGGCAAAAGAACAACGCGCCGCCACCGCAGGGGACGAGGACGAAATAGCCACCCCGAACATGCCTGAATCAGGACAGTGGCCAATGATCGAAAAAGTCATAAGAACTCCTCAGGCGCGGGGCGCCATTCTTTACGGTGTATAGTCTATAGTCGGGTGATCAATCAGGGATCACAGCCGTTGCGTCGATTTCCACCAGCCATTCAGGGCGCGCCAGAGCAACCACAACCAAACCAGTACACACAGGATGCACCCCTTTGATATAAGACCCCATTGTGCGGTAGACCGCCTCGCGGTGGCGCACATCGGTCAGGTAAACCACCAGCTTGGTAACATGGCCCATCTCACCGCCGCATTCTTCGACCAATTGGCGAATGTTGGACATCACTTTATGGGTCTGTTCAACCGGATCGCTGCTTTGGATGTTTTCCGCCGTATCCAGATCTTGCGGGCACTGACCGCGCAGGAAAATCGTGGTGCCGCCTTTGGCGACAACAGCTTGCGACAGGTCATTGTCGATATTCTGTTCTGGGTAGGTGTCTTTGGTATTGAACTTGCGATGACGAAGATGTGCCATGGATACGGTCTTTCGTTAAGGTTGTGGCTACGCCCGAATGGGATTCTCGGGCAGGGTTATAAGGTGCAGAAAACTGCGGTGCCGTGACAGTCATGTAAGCCGCGCGAAGTGTCGATCCACTAGCGGGGCGCGGCGGTTAATCTGTGGGGCGTTTTGGGCTGTCACTATATGTATACGTCTTTCTTACAGCATCACGCGCTGGGGCGGGTGGCAATCATGGCAGGGCGTGTTTCAAAATCCGCCTGCCACGCCGCAAGCGCGCCGCGCCCGTTACGCCAATCAAAATCCGGAAACCGGAAATCCAGCCAGCCAAGCGCGCAGGCACAACTGATCGCGCCAATGTCATGGCACTCTGGCTCTGGCAGATCCGCCGCCATGGCGTCCAACCCGTCGGCCAGCTTTTCAAACTGCTTTTCAATCCAAAGCGGCCATTGCTGTGCTTCAGGCCGCACCAAGGTTTCGTAGCGGATCAACAACGCCGCATCCAACACCCCATCCGCCAAGGCCTGCCGCCGCAGGGCGGTCCAGCGCAGTGGCCCCGAAACAGGGAAAAGCCCGCCCTGCGCTTGTGCGTCCAGATATTCACAAATCACCCGACTGTCATACAGCTTGGTGCCGTCATCAGCCAATGCAGCAGGCACTTTGGCCAACGGATTATGGGCCTTGATCCGCGCGTCCCGCTCTACAGGATGGGCGGCGCTGTCCAGAATTTCGATGCTGCTTTCAAGCCCCAACTCATGGGCCACAACCATCACCTTGCGCACAAACGGCGATGCAGACCCCCAATATAGCGACAGCTTCATTGCACATCCTCCTGCGTGTTTAAAACAATCTTGCCAAAGTTCTGCCCGCTTTCCAGCAGGGTATGGGCCGCCGCAGCCTCGGCCAGCGGCAAGGTCAGCGACATCACAGGGCGCACAGCATCAGCGCCGATCAGCGGCAACAAATGCTGGCGCACATCACCCGCGATCCCTGCTTTTTCAGCATCACTTTTGGGCCGCAAGGTTGAGGAACTGAGCCACAACCCCTTGCGCATCACCAGCCCCAGATCAACAGGCGCGATCATCCCCGCCATAAAGGACAGGCCGATGTGCCGCCCGCCATCTGCCATACAGGCCAGATGTTTGTTCACCATTTCACCGCCCAGAATATCCAGCACCACATCCACACCGCGATTGTCGGTCAGGCGCAGAACCTCGGCGGTTAAATCAGCGGTGCGGTAATCAATAACCTGAACCCCCATAGCGGCCAGTCGGGCGCATTTTTCCGCGCCGCCCGCCGTGACGATCACCTCTGCCCCCCAAGAAACAGCCAGTTGCAGCGCCAGCGTGCCGATGCCACTGGCCCCACCTTGGATCAACACACGGTCTCCCGATTTCAGCCCACCGCGATCAAACAAATTATGCCAGATGGTGAACAGACCTTCGGGCAGCACGGCTGCTTCTTGCGGGGTTAAACCCGCAGGGATCGGCAGGCATTGATCCGCCTTGGCAATCACATATTCTGCATAGCCCCCCGCCTTGACCAGCGCCATCACCGACGCGCCTTGCAACGCAGCATCAACACCCGCCCCAATCGCGGTGATCTGGCCCGAAACCTCTAGCCCCAGAATATCCGATACATCTGGCGGCGCAGGCAGCGCGCCGGAACGTTGCATAATATCGGGACGATTGACCCCTGCGGCTGCGGTGCGGATCAGCACCTCTCCCGCGCCGGGGGTCGGGATCGGTCGCTCGACAAGTTGCAAAACTTCAGGGCCGCCAGCAGAACCGGCAATCACGGCACGCATGGTTTGGGTCATGCCGCAGCCTCTTCTTTTGCATAGATCGCAGGGCCTTGTTCGGGCAGGGCGATGGAAACAGCCGTGCCAACAGGCAGCGCCTCGGCGGCGGGAACCCGCAACATCACCCGCCCACCCTCGGCGGTGGGGCAATCCAGATGCATTTCGGCGTAACTGCCCTGATAGACCGACAGAGCAACCGTGGCCGGAATAGCGCCGTCTTGACCCGCCGCAGACAGGCGGCATTGCTCTGGGCGCACAAACAAGGTCACAGGACCAGCGGCAGGTAATTCATCCTGATAGGTGGTCAGCGGCAAACGGGTTTCCCCCACATTCAGGCTTACCTTCTTACCGTCCGTTTCGACCAAAGTCGCGGAAAACAGGTTTGCATCCCCCACAAAGGTGGACACAAAATGGTTCTGCGGACTGTCATAGATTTCAGTCGGGCTGCCGATCTGGCGAATCCGCCCGCGCGACATCACCGCGATCCGGTCCGACATGCTTAGCGCTTCGCTTTGGTCATGGGTCACAAAAACCGTGGTCAGGCCAAGCCGTGACTGGATCTCTTTCAACTCGACCTGCATGGCGGTGCGCAGATTGCGATCCAGCGCGGAAAACGGCTCGTCCAGCAACAACACACGGGGGCGGATCACCAGCGCACGGGCCAAAGCCACCCGCTGTTGCTGCCCCCCCGATAACTGGCGGGGGCGTCGATCCGCGAAATCCTCCAGCTTGACCAGCGCCAGCGTTTCACGCACACGCTCTGCAATTTCCGCCTTTGGAACCCGCCGCGTGCGCAGCCCGTAAGCCACATTCTGCGCCACGCTCATATGAGGAAACAGCGCATAATTCTGAAACACGATGCCAATTTCACGCTGATGGGGCGGCACTTGGGTGACCAATTCGCTGTTGATGAACAACTCCCCTGAATCCGCCTCTAGGAAGCCTGCGATCAGGTTCAGCAAAGTGGTTTTGCCACAGCCCGAAGGGCCAAGCAGGGTCAGAAACTCCCCTTTGCGGATTTTCAGTGACACAGGCTCCAGTGCGGTAACGCCGGAAAAAGACTTGGAAACACCGTCAATCTGAACGGAGGGGCGCGCATCGTTTTGCGACGGGATGGGGGGGATCTCACTCAACATTGAGCACCTTTTCAAGACGGAAGAATTTATGGACGATCAGCAGCAACACCGCGACCACCAGCACATAGATGACAGACACCGCAGCCAGCGTCGGATCGGCATATTCGCGCACATAATTATACATCGCCACCGGCAGGGTCTGGGTGCGTTGGTTGACCACAAACAGCGATGCGGTGAATTCATTGAACGACAGGATCGCGGCAAACAGCGCCCCAGAAACCAGCCCCGGCACCAACAACGGCAGGGTAATCGTCACCAGCACATGCAGCGGTGACGCCCCCAGACTTTCCGCCGCCTGCTCATAGCGCCGTTCAAAATTCTGCAACGACACATAGACAGAGCGCACCACAAACGGCAGCACGATGATCACATGCACGGCAATCACCAGCCAGATCGTGCGCGGCAATGATGCCGAAGTGGACAGGATCAACAGCCCCAGCCCGATGGTAAAGTTCGGAATGATCAGCGGCGACATCAGCACGCCGTTCAACAGCCCCTTTAGCGCGAAATCATAGCGGTCCATCACATAGGCAAAACCCGCCCCTGCAATGATCGCAATGCTCGCCCCGATGGCGGCAATTTTCAGGGAATTGACCAGCCCCGCGCCGAAATCGCGGTATTCAAACACATTGGCATACCAGCGCAGCGACCAGCTTTTGGGCGGAAAGGACAGGATCGCGCTGTCATTGAATGACGCAATCAGCACCACAAAAAACGGCAACAGCACAAAGCCAAGGATCAGGGTCAGCAAAATGCGTCCGCTCCAGTCCAGCACATGGTCGAGAGTTGATTTTTTCATGATCAATGGGCTCCGATTTTTTCAAGGCGACGAATGCCCGTGTTGAAAATGGCCAGCACGGCGATGGTGAACAGCAGTCCGACCAGTGACAGGGATGCGGCCAGCGGAAAGTTGAACGAAGCAAAGCCGACCTGATACACTAGGGTCGAAATCGTCTGCACCTTACCGCCGCCAATCATCTGGGGCGTGGCAAAGGCCGAAAACGTCCATGCAAACGCCGTTGATGTGGCCGCCACAATTCCGGGGATCGACAGGGGCAGCGTCACGGTTGCAAACACCACAACCCGCCCCGCCCCAAGCGAGGTCGCCGCCCGTTCAAGGTTGCGATCAATATGCGACAGGGCCGCGGCCAGCATCACCACCACAATCGGCAGGGTAAAATGCACCAGCGCAATCACCACGCCGGTCATGGTGAACATGAAATTAATCGGCTGGTCGATCAGCCCGATCTGTTTCAACGCTGTATTCACAAAGCCTCGATTGCCCAGCACGATCATCCACGAATAGGTGCGCACGATTTCCCCCAGAAACAGCGGGGTCAGGGAAATTAACAGGATCGCACTGCGCAGCTTTGCCGACTGGGCCCGCACCATCGCATAGGCCAGCGGATAGCCGATCAGCAGGGTAAACAGCGCCGTCCAGAAACACAGCAGCACCGTGTTCAGAAAGGCTTGGCCATAGACCAGCTTCCAAAGGGTGGTGAAATTATCCAGTGTCAGACCGCCAGGATCAAGCGAGCCTGGCACATAGGCGCGCAGGCTGTATTGCACGATGGCCAGAAAAGAGACGGCAATCCCAAAGGCGATCAGGATCGACGGAGAGGCAAACCAGCCAAGGAAGGGGCGTTTCGACATGGGGCAGGTCTGCTCCGTTAAAGGGGTTTCCCGGCAGCAAAGCCGCCGGGATCAGTCAGGACGGGATCAGGCTCAGTTGCCGGAAATCATGTTTTCCGAAAACCACTGACGCCATTCAGCCGTTTTCTCGGCGCGCAATTCATGCGGAATGATCAGCGTTTGGCTTTCCCACTGTTCAGCAGTGGTGAAAATACCGGGCAGCACGGCAATTTCCGCAGGAAGCACGGCGTTCGACACAACAGGGCTGCCTTTTTTGATCTGTGCAATCTTGGCCTGCACTTCGGGATCAAGGGCCGCATTGATAAATTTATACGCCAGTTCCTGTTTGTCAGACCCCGCCGTGATACCCATAGTATCCACACCCAGAACAGCACCTTCAGACGGGATCGCCAGTTGCACGTCCAGCCCCTCGGACTGCATGTGATAGGCGTTCATGGACAGCATAATCTGCACCGGCGTTTCACCTGTCGACAACAACTGCTGCGAGTTGGCGTCATTGGTGTAAAACGCTTTGAAGTTCGGCTTCAGCGCCAACAATTTGTCAGACGCGTCTTTCCAGTTCTCGATTTCAACACCTTCCAGCTTGGACGCCACTGCGATGATGTGGGACGGATCAAAATCAGGCGCGGCAATCATGCCCTTCAGCTCTGGCGACCAAAGATCATTCCAACTGTCAAAGGTGATGCCTTCAGGCACCGCATCAGGCAAATAGCCGATGGTATAGACATAGGCCCATGCCCCGATATGCGACGGGCTGATGATCGCCTGATCCACAAGGTTAACCGCATTTGGGATCTTGGACATGTCCAACTCTTCGAACAGCCCGTCATTGTGATACAGCCAGCCGATGTGGGATGTGGTGAAGGTCACGTCACTTTCAGGTGCATCACGGTTCAGTTTGGCTTGGTTCAGACGGTCGATGGTGCCGCCTGTGATGAATTCAACTTCCACACCTGTTTCTTCGGTGAATTTTGTGGCGATGGCTTCGTCGATCAGATCGCGAAAGCTGCCGCCCCAGCTGCTGACGACAAGAGTTTCGGCAAATGCGGCGGGGGCAAACATGCCCAAAGCCGCTGCGGTCAAAAGAAGACGTTTCATTTTGGAATTCCCGTTGGTTGAGGTTTTGTGATGCGGCATTTTTCTAAACGCTCGCCGCTTTGAGCCGGACCTTGAAAGCCGGTCCGTTTGATCTTCCGGTCTGGACGCGGTGTCGCCTTGCGGAAAATTCGAAACAGCCACGTGGCTGTGAACACACAAACATCCGAACCCGTTGAAAAAGCCCTGCTCCGCGCTTGGACATCTCTGCACCAAAGGGTCTTTTGGCCAGCCGCTGCTGCCAGCCGCCCTGCCGAAAACCACCGATGTTTTGGTCCCAAGTTCGAATCATGTCTTTCTCTCGTCCGTCCGTTCATTTGCTGTGTCTTGCTCCAAAGAGTGCCTCAGATGGGCAACATTGGATAATCGCAAATTCCAACTCACTACAAAGGTTTTACCATTTTAACGTGGTTAACCTTATGTTATTTAACACAAAAAACCATATTTCAGCCGCACTGCGGAACCCACCGCAACAGACAATGGCACGGGAATGCTCAATCCCCGTGCACACTGCCTAATAGCCGTGCAGTCGTGAAACCTGATTGATCAGCGCCCCGCCGGACTGCACTGCCTTGATGTTCGCCGCAATCTGCGGCGCTGCAGATTTGGGCAGCGCAACCGATGCCAGATGCGGCGTAATCAGCACACCGGGCAGCGTCCAAAGCGGATGATCCGGCGCCAGCGGCTCGGTTTCAAAAACATCAAGCGTGGCCCCCGACAGATGCCCAGATTGCAGAGCCGCGACCAGCGCATCCTCGTCCACGACCTCTCCGCGTGACGCATTTATAAACGCCGCCCCCGGTTTCATCGCAGCAAAAGCAGCCCCGTCCAGACGCCTGCGGGTATTGGGCGTCAACGGCAACATGCTGACCACAATATCCGCCTGCCCCAGCAGATTTTCCAGCGCATCATCGCCGCAATGCACCGTCACCCCTGCCAGATCGCGGGGCCGCGTTGCCCAGCCGTGGGTGTCAAACCCTTGCCGCGCCACTTCGGTTGCAGCCAACCCACCCAGTTCGCCCAGCCCCAGCACCGCCACAGAAATTTCACTGGCCGCACGGGGATGGCGATAGGCCCATTCCCGCCGCGCTTGCGCCGCTTCGAAATGGGGAATTTCACGGGCATGGCGCAGGGTGGCAAACAGCACAAACCCCGCCATCATCTTACCCATTTCAGGGTCCGACAGACGCGTGATTGGCACATCCGGCAAATCGCCCCGCGCCACCAGCCGATCCACCCCTGCCCCCAGATTGATCACCAGCTCCAGATTGGGAAAACGGTCGAAAAACCCCTCTGGCGGCATCCAGACCAGCGCAAACCGCACCGTGTCGGGATCCGTCACCGCATCGGCATTTTCGATCCGCACATCATCGTCCAGATGGGGGGCCAGCGCATCGCGCCATGTTTCAAACGGATCAGGCCCGCTGTAAAAAACCAAAGTATCGGTCATGCTGCGGGCTCTGCGATTAAGGACTGCATCGCCGCCAGCCCCAGCAAATAACCCTGCAACCCCAAACCCGCAATCACACCCGTTGCCGCTTTGGAAATATAGGAATGGCTGCGAAAGGCTTCACGCTTCCAGATATTGCTCATGTGGCATTCAATGATCGGGCCGTCAAAAGCCAGCAGCGCATCCAGAATAGCGATGGATGTATAGGTCAGCCCCGCCGCATTAATCAGCAAACCGTCACAGCTTAATCGCGCCTCTTGAATCCAGTCGATCAACACGCCTTCATGGTTGGATTGGCGAAACTCCAGCGCAAATCCCAACTCTTTGGCACGCGCCACACAGGCCGCTTCGATTTGGGGAAAACTATCCGCCCCATAGGTGCCTTTGGGGTCTAACCCGTAAAGATTGGCGTTCGGGCCGTTCAGAAACATGACGGTTTTCATGAAATTATCCTTATTGATGATCGAAAATTCCGTCCCACACCAGCGCGGGCATGGAACGGTCAGTCTTGGGTCGGCCAAGCAGCGGCACGACCCCTAGTTGGGTCATTTTTCTTTTTGGTAAGCCACATAATTACGCTGCACCCCGATATGGGTGGCAATGTATTTCGCGTCATACCAAGACCCGTAAATAAACGAAGACGCGCGGTTCGTCAGTTCGGGCAGCCCCAGAAAATACACACCTGTTTCCGCAGAAATCCCGCGTTTGTGAAACGGCATACCTTTGTCATCAAAAGCATCCACATCCAGCCAGCTGAAATCAAACTTGAACCCCGTCGCCCAAATGATCGTGCCCACCTGCGCCTCTTTCAGGTCCAGTTCCAAAATCGGGTCGGTCACACAGCTTGGGTCAGGCTGGATATCCCACGCCTCTGGCTCTGGTGGCAGGTCAATGCCGTTGCGCTCCACATAGGCATCCGCCTCGCGCAGAACATCCAGATAGGCGATATCACCCTCTTTGATGTTTTCAGCCAGATCATTCGCAAAGCTGAGCACACCGTCCTTATAGGACTGGGTAATCCCCAGAACCGTGACCCCTTGATGGCCCATATTGCGAAAATCAATGGTTTTGCCACCGTCATAGCCACTGACCGCAAAGGCCACGTGCTTTTTCTTGGCTTGGGTTTTGATTTCATCCCACTTGCCCAGAACACCCAGCCACCACACGTAATCCCGATCGCGGTAAGACCGTGGGGGGCGGTAGTGTTCGCCAATGGACAGATAGACCTTGCGACCCGCGCGCATCAATTCTTCGGCAATCTGCGAACCCGATGCACCCCCGCCCACAACCAGAACCGCACCTTCGGCCAGTTGATCGGGGTTCTTATAGTTGGACGAATGGATTTGGGTGATGCTGGACTCCTCGGGCACGATATTTGGAAAGGCCGGAACCTGAAACGGCCCAGTCGCTGCCACAACCCGCTGTGCTTCGATCTCGCCTTGGGATGTCTTGGCAATAAATCCGGGGCGCCCTGCACATCGTTGAACCGATTTCACTTCCACATTGGTGCGCACGGGGGCCTTAATCATCTTGGCGTAATCTTCAAAATACTGCGCCATCCGTTCCTTCGGCGGAAAGGTTTCAGGCGCCACATCATCAAATTCAAGACCGGGAAAACGGTCGTGCCACGCAGGGCCGTTGGCCACAAGGGAGTCCCATCGCTCCGATCTCCACCGCTCGGCGATGCGATTGCGCTCAAGCACAAGATGGGGAATCCCCATATCCGTCAAATGCTCGCTCATCGCAATTCCGGCCTGCCCGCCGCCAACAATTAGCGTGTCCGTTTTTTCGGCTGTCATATTCAAGTCCTAGGTTTGGGTGTCACATCCAAGGGATCCGGTCGCCCCACATCACAAGGTTTGCGCGCGGGCACCAGCATGGCTGATCTGAAACATATCTGTGC
The DNA here is from genome assembly GCF_031454055.1 of Roseobacter sp. N2S. Lineage (NCBI taxonomy): Bacteria > Pseudomonadati > Pseudomonadota > Alphaproteobacteria > Rhodobacterales > Roseobacteraceae > Roseobacter > Roseobacter sp. N2S. Next base: position 111,566 of record NZ_JAVDQB010000011.1, on the reverse strand, counting down.
CAAAACTGCGCGTAACGCTGCCAAGAAGAAAGAAGAATTTTCCGTGGTAGAGAATAGGCAAAACTCGCGTCAAGCCATTCTGAAGCCGCGCAAAGGCACGGTTTTTCCACACAGCGCACCGAAAAACGATCCCCGCTAGACCCGAGTTTTTACCGTTTGGATTTTAAAAAATAAGCCTGCGAACAGAACAGCTTACCCGTTCAGAACCGCCAATAGGGATTGATGCAATTCAGGCGTTGCAGCCGCAACAACCGCCCCGTCAGACGACAGATCCAGCGGATTGCCCTGCCAATCTGTCATAATCCCCCCCGCCGCCGAGATCACAGACGTCAGCGCCAGATAGTCATAGGGTTTCAGATCATAATCCACCACCGCATCAATATGCCCCGCCGCCAACAGCGCATGGGGGTAGCAATCATACCCGAACCGCCGCGTCTTCCCCGCCTTCAGCAACCGAGACAGCCGATCAGGGTGCTCTGCGATCAGCTTTTCACCCTCGTTAATATAAAGCGTACAGTCGTCAATTTCGCGTTGGCCTGAAACATTGATCGGCTCGCCATTACAGGTTGCCCCCTGACCGGGCGAACCACAATACAACTCATCCAGCATCGGCATGGAAATAATCCCCGCCACAGGCAGACCGTTTTGCACATAAGCCAACAGCATCCCAAACAGCGGATTGCCCGAGATAAACGAGCGGGTTCCGTCAATCGGGTCAATCACCCAAAGATTGCCATCCAGCCCACCGTCCACGCCGCTTTCTTCACCAAAAATCCCGTCCATCGGGTATTTGGCGGCGATAGCCTGCTTCAGCTCTTGTTCAATCCGCTGGTCAATGACGGTTACAGGACTTTCGTCCTCTTTGAACTCCACAGCATTATGCTGACGAAAATAGGTGCGGGCTGTCTGGCCAGCAGCCTGCGCAAAGACTGCGCCGTCTGCCAGAATTTGACGCAGACAAATGTCGCCTGACGCGGGGGCGGATGGGGGGGCGGTCGGGGTGGTCATAGCTGGTCTCCTGATCGGGCAAGGCAATTGCGTCGGGGCAACGCCGCTTGCTGCCTTGTGGCTTAGATAACGACGGTCGTATTGGTAGTTTCAAACGGGGCAATCTGGTCAGGTCTCGCCTGACTGTCCGTGACCAGTGTGTCGATCTGCGCGGGTTCACAAAACCGCACACGGCTGGTTTCACCCAGCTTGCTGCGATCACACAAAAGCACCGTTTCACGGGCCTGCGCAACCATGGCGCGGGCCACCTCGGCCTCTTTGAATTCAAACGAAAAAGCACCCTCGGCGGCGTCTACGGCCACAGGTGCGATGAACACCTGATCCACATTGAACCGTGCAATTTCCGACAGGGTCATTTCACCATAGGTCGCAGGCACATCCGATACAATCTGCCCGCCCAGCAGGATCAGATCAATGTCAGACCCCGCCGCGCGGATGGTCTGGGCGATGTCAATGGAATTGGTCACCACCATGATCCCCGACAACTTGGCCAGCACCTCGCCGAACACAGTGGTCGTCGTCCCCGCGTCCACCATAATTGAAGAGCCCACAGAAATCAGTGAAACCGCCTTGCGCGCAATATCCTGTTTGGCACGGTGATGGGCACCCTTGCGGGTTTCAAACGGCGCTTCGCTTTCGCGGTGCGGCAGCACTGCCCCGCCGTGGACACGATCCACCAAGCCGCCGCGCTCCAACTCCAGCAGATCGCGGCGCACCGTTTCGCGTGATACATTCAGCAAATCCGCCAGTTCATTCGCGCTGACCTGCCGGCTGCTTTGCAACAGGGTCAAAATCCGTTGATGGCGTTCCTGTGACCACATGTTCAGCCCCCCACAACCACTTTGGGGGACCGTGACATCAGCTTAAGCCCCAGTTTCATCACGCCCAAGGCCAGACAGACCACCGCCATAACGCAAGTGGAAAACGCTGCCGCCTGTGATGTAAGCCCCGCATCATCCAGACGCATGATCGTCACCGCCGCCACATCCAGCTTGGCCGTGGTCAAAAACACCACCGCAGACAGCGTCACCATGGACCGCATGAACAAAAAGAAGAACACCGCAATCAGCATGGGCGCCACAAACGGGGCCACCACAGTCACCGCCGTTCGGCCATACCCCGCGCCAAGCGTGCTTGCGGCTTCCTCTAACGCAGTGGGAAACTGGCGAAACCCTGTCATCACCGTCAAAAACGCCTGTGTGTGATAGTGATAGAAATTGATCACCGCGATCAGCGTCGCCGTACCATACAGCAGATACAACGGCGTCGCAGTGGAATTGAACGTCAGGATATAGGCCAGCCCCAACACAATGCCCGGCACCGCCGCAGGCATCGCCGCCAGAACCTGAACGGCCTGCGCAATCCCGCCTGAAAGTTTGCGCAGACCCAAAGCCATGATGAAAATCAACACAGTCCCCCCTGCCGCCGCGCCCAGTGAAATGGCGATGGTGATCCAAAGCGAGGCATAGCCCCCCGCCAATGTGATATCAAAATGTTTAAAGGTCAGGTCGTGGTTATAAGGCCATAGCTTGACGAAACTGGCATAGATCACCACGCCGATCACCGACAGGATCATTGCCACCACCGCAAAACAAGCCACCGCCATCGGAATATCGCGGTTGGGGTAAAAGCTCGGCACGAACTTTTGCACATTGGTCGCATGCCGCCCCTGTTGGCGCTTCATGGATTGGCGTTCAATATAATAGGAAATCACAGTTGGCAGCAGCAGCATAATGCCCACAACCGCCCCCATGTTAAAATTCCGCAAACCAATCACTTGGGTGTAAATTTCCGTGGCCAGCACCGAATAATCCCCCCCAATCACAGCCGCATTGCCAAAATCGGTTATGGTGATGATAAACACCACAAAAGCACTGTTCAGCAGGGCGAAAAAGATTGCAGGCAGGGTCAGGTCACGGAACTGGCGCATCGGCTTTGCGCCCATCACCTCGGCCGCTTCATAGGTGCGGGCATCGAGCAGTACCAAAGACGCGCCGATGATCATCACCGCTTGTGGCAAAGCATAAAGCGTGTTGGCGATCAGCAGTCCCCAAAACCCGTAAATATCCAACTCCATCCCGATGGCGCGGCTGACCAACCCGTTGCGCCCCAACAGAAAAATCAGCCCCAGCGCCTGCACCAAAGACGGCGCGAGCAGCGGCAAAACGATCACGCCACGGATCAGCCATTTGCCGCGAAACGCACAGCGGTGCAACCCGTGGGCGATGATGAACCCCAGAAAAACACTGACCACCGTGGTGGCAACGCCCATAGTCATGGAATGTTGCGTGGCCCGCCAGAACCCTTTGGACGACAACACCTCGGCGTAATTTCCCAGCCCGTAAGACCCATCGGGCACCGTCAGGGATCGTAAAAATACTACCCCCATCGGATAGAGGAAAAACAGCGTCAGGCCGATCAGCGGGATCGCAATACAGGCCGCCGCCAGCAGCTTGTCACTGTCCAGCCAAAACCCCTTTTTCACTGCGGCTCTTTGGGATGTTGCGACGCTCATTCAGACACCTCGGTGCCGTCATTGGCCACCCAAATGCAATCAGACGGCACAATCTGCAACGAAACCTTTTGGCCCTCTTTGACCCCAAGCGCGCCGTGGGACTCCACCACCAAATCCCCCAAAACACTGTCCAGTTTATACCGCGTCAGATTGCCCAGAAACCCGACCGAGCGCACTGTCGCCGCCCCGTCAGCATCCGCCATAAGCCCGATCTTTTCGGGGCGGATACAGGCATCAAACTGATCATCGGGCGCATCTGGACGGCCTGCCAGCAGCGCGGGCATTTCACGGCGCATCACCTCGGTTGAAACCAGATTGCTGACCCCCATGAAATCCGCCACAAACCGTGTTGCTGGGCGGTGGTACAGGTCTTCGGGCGTGCCCGCCTGCACCACAACACCGTGATTCATACAGATGATTTTATCCGCCAGCGCCAGCGCCTCTTCCTGATCGTGGGTCACCATCAGGGTCGGAATTTTTAACGTGCGTTGCAACTGTTTGATTTCATCGCGCAAACTGCCGCGCACTTTGGCATCGAGCGCAGACAGGGGCTCATCCAGCAACAAAACCCGTGGATCAACCGCAATCGCACGGGCCAGCGCAATGCGTTGCTGCTGCCCACCAGACAACTGCCCCGGAAACTTGTCTGCCAGATGGGGCAGCTTCACGATCTCCAGCAATTCCGCCACCCGCGCGCTGATCTGTGTGGGCGGGGCATTGCGGATTTTCAGCCCGTAGCCGATGTTTTCCGCCACCGTCATACTGGGGAACAGGGAATAGGATTGAAACACGATGCCAAAGCCCCGCTGGCGGGCAGGCAGATCGGTTAAAACTTCATTTTCCAGTGAAACCGTGCCGGAATCAATATCCGTCAAACCCGCAATCAGCCGCAACAACGTGGTCTTGCCACAGCCACTTGGCCCCAGCAGGCAGACGAATTCGCCTTGTTCGATTGAAATAGAAACATCGTCCAACGCGGTGAAAGTGCCAAACCGCTTGGTTACGTTGCTGACGGTAAGATACATGACCGCATGCCTTGAATAAGGGGGTTCGGCACCGCGATTAAACGGGGATTAAACGGGTGCCAAACGGGTATTTAATGAAAGAGAAATCACGCAAACGGGCTGCGGGAACAGCGTGCCCCACAGCCCAAAGGCTTGATTAACGGCCGAATTTTTCGCGCCACTCGGCTTTGATCTCATTCTGGCGACCAGCGGATTCTACAAAATCCACAGGGGCCAGCACCGTCGAAATATCACTTGGCAATCCGGCTTTCACGGCTGTGTCAGACGGCTTTGCCCCCGCCACAGTCACCAACGCCTTATACTGGCTGAACAGCTCGATCGCCTCGGCAGACATGGTCCAGTCGAGGAATTTTTTCGACTCTTCCTGCTGATCACTGCTGGCCAGAATACCGGATGCTTCCAGCTCATAGCCCACGCCCTCGGATGGGAACACCATGGCCAGCGGGTAGCCTTCTTCGATGGATTGCATGGCCGTGAACGCCAGCGAAATACCCACCGTATATTCACCCGTGCGCGCCGATTTACACGGTTTTGACCCCGAAGACGTATATTGCGCCATGTTCGGATCAACCGCTTCCAACTGTTTCCAGCCAGCCTCTAGTCCCAAACCTTGCAAAACCGCATTCACGTGCAAATAACCGGTGCCGGATTCATTTGGATCGGGCATCAGGATTTCGCCTTTGAATTCAGGCGCTGCCAGATCGGCCCAACTGGTGGGCATGGTCAAACCCTTGTCTTCCAGCCGCGCTGTGTTCACACAGAACGCGCCCATATAGCCGATTTGCGCAAACCAGCGATCCTCTGCATCGCGGAATTGCGGGGCCAGCGCCTCGGTCCCTGCAATTTTCACGGGTGCCATCAATTCCAGAACCTGCGGGTCCATCATCGCCGTCACAGCCCAGCCCCAGATCACATCCGCCTGCGGATTGCCTGCTTCCGCCAGCAACCGCGCGCCCAGCTTGCCCGTAGACAGGCGCAGCACGTCGATTTCAAAGTCGGGCATCGCCGCTTTGGCCGCATCCAGATAGATCGCAACCTCTTCTTCTTCTAGTGCCGTATAAACCGTCAAAGACTCTGCATAAGCCGCAGAGGCGGCACAAACCGCCATTACCGAAGCCGTTAATTTCATCATTACATTTTTCATTTTGTTGTTCCCTGTTCGCAAGTTTCGCAGCGCAATCGCAGGGTAATTCCCGCCAAAGCCACGTTTCCCTTCGACTCGAATCACGTAAAGATTTGAGTACATTTATGGTTTAGTGTGTTTTTGTGGTTTTTTGTATAAATAATTTTGAAACCACAATCCCGCCCCCCATTTCAGGACAAATTTGGGCAGAGCTTCAAAACAAGGACTAAAAAAAGGGCAGAACCCAAACCAAATTCCCGACTGGATATAACGGGGCAGACTGTTTACGGTTTTTCAACCTTGGCCAAAATCGGATACGCCGATCCAGAACGACCAAGCCATAATTGGTAAAACAGAATTACTTGGCAAAACCACGCTTCATCCGCAGGGCGGATTGGGATCAGCCACACATCAATGCAAGAGGAAGCTTTGAACATGACAGACCATAAAAAACCGATGCGCGCGCGGATTGAAAACATGCGAAACATGACACCCGCCGAGCGGCGCGCAGCCGTTTGCGCAGCGGCCCATCTGGATCAAGCCGACAATGCCACCCTTGCAGGCGCCGATATTCTGCCGCTGGATGTGGCCAACGGCATGATCGAAAACGTGATCGGCAAATTCGAACTGCCCATGGGCGTGGCGACCAATTTTGTGGTCAACGGCAAAGATTATCTGGTGCCCATGGTGGTCGAAGAACCCTCTGTCGTCGCGGCGGCATCTTATATGGCAAAGCTGGTGGCGCAAAACGGGGGGTTCACGGCCCACGCCGAACAACCGATCATGCGCGCCCAGATCCAGATTCTGCATCTGTCCGACCCGTTTGGCGCCAAACAACGGCTGCTGGAACAGCGAAACGCCTTGATCGAAAAGGCCAATTCCCGTGACAAAGTGCTGATCGGCCTTGGCGGCGGCTGCAAAGACATAGAGGTTCATATCTTTGAACAAAGCCCCATCGGCCCGATGGCGGTGCTGCATCTTTTGGTGGATGTGCGCGACGCCATGGGGGCGAATACGGTGAATACGATGGCCGAAATGCTGGCGCCGGATGTGGAACGGATCACAGGGGGCACAGTACGGTTGCGGATTTTATCCAACCTTGCCGATCTGCGCATTGTGCGTGCAAAAGCCGAACTTGATCCAGCCACGCTTGACACAAAAACCCTGAAAGGCCGCGATGTGTGCAAAGGCATCGTCGAGGCCTGTGCCCTGGCGATCATTGACCCCTACCGCGCCGCGACCCACAACAAAGGCATCATGAACGGCATTGATCCCGTGGTTCTGGCCACCGGCAACGACTGGCGCGCGATCGAGGCTGGCGCCCATGCCTATGCGGCGCGTAACGGTCGGTACACATCACTGACCCGCTGGGAAATTTCCACCACGGGCAATTTGGTCGGCACCATCGAATTGCCCATGTCCTTGGGTCTTGTGGGCGGGGCCACCAAAACCCATCCAGCAGCACAGGCCGCGCTGCGGATGCTAAACGTCGAAAGTTCAGGCGAGCTGGCCGAAATCACCGCAGCCGTTGGCTTGGCCCAGAACATGGCCGCCCTGCGCGCCCTGTCAACCGAGGGAATCCAGCGCGGCCACATGACCCTGCACGCCCGCAATATCGCCATCACAGCAGGGGCAAGCGGCCCCGACATTGACCGCATCGCCAAAGCCCTAGCCGACAGCGGTGATGTCAGCGTCGATAACGCTAAAACCTTAATTTCAGGTAAAAAATAAACCACTTTAGCGGCCCCGTAGACCACAGCAGCAGCCGACTATTAGGTGCCCTGCGGCAAAACCAACCGCCGCAGGGCGCGCACGGCACTGTCAGGGGTGGTGAAAATCGGGCCCTCCACATGGGGCATCAAAGCGGTCGCAGCGCGGGCAAGGCTGAACTGACCAAGCACAATCGCATCTTGGGGTCCCAGATTTTTACAAGCTTCCAAAACCAAAGCATCATGCCCCGCCCCGTCGCCCGCTTTCAGCGCCCGAAGCGCCCCGTCGGCAAGGATCGGAGTGATGGAAATGCTTTGCCCCCGCGCCGCCGCCATCTGTTCCAACTCATGGGTCAGGGCGGGCAGGGACGGCGGATAGGTCACCACCAAAGCGATCCGCGACCCAGCCTCTAGCGCCTCGGCAAAGGCGGCTTCATTGGGGCGCAACACAGGGATCGACAGGTCTGCTTTCACCCCGTCAATGGCAGGGCCAAAGGCCGAACAGGTGAATAAAACCGCGCGGGTATCCCCCTGCCCCGTGCCTGTGCCTGCATCTGCCCCTGTACCTGTGGCCGCATAGCGCCCCAGCGTCAAAAACCGCTGCTTCATCGCATCGTCCAGCCGCCCCGCCGCCAGCAAATCCGCTGACAAAGACGCATCCAACAAATCAGCGCCCCGCGCTTCGGGCCAAAGACGGGCGAAGGCATCGCGGATCGGTGCCACCGATTCTTCCAGCGCATGGATCAGGGCAATTCGGGGGGCAAAATTTTCAGACATAAGGCGCATCCTTTCGGGCCTGCAAAGCGGCAATCAAAGCGGTGTCGCGGGTGGCTTCCAACTCACAGATACTGCGCCCCGCTGCTGCGCGGGTTACACCGGCCACCAGTTCGGCCTGCACGTCTGCACTTAGCGACGGGTTTCCCAAAGCCGCCCACCGCCGTTCCTGACTGGGGCCAAGATGGGCTAGATAGCCTGCCATACCACCATCCCCGCCGCCTAGATGATAGGACATATGCGCCCCCAAAACCGACCAGCGCAGCCCCGGCCCGTTGACCAGCGCAGCGTCAATCGCTTCCACATCGGCAATACCGTCCTGCACCATAAACACCGCCTCGCGCCACAAAGCCGAGGCAAGGCGGTTGGCAATATGCCCCGTGGCGTCTTTGTTCAGGCGCACCGGAACCCGCTCAGCGGCCCGATAAATCTGCTCAGCCCGCGAAATGCGAACCGGATCAGTGCCAAAGATTTCGACCAAAGGCACCAGATGGGGCGGGTTGAACGGATGGGCCGTGATCAGCCGCGACGGGTCTTGTAATCCGGGGCTTAAATCCGACCATGTCAAAGCCGATGTGGACGAAGCCAGCACCGCTTCCCCGTTCATCAACGGCTCAACCTCGGCATATAACTGATGTTTTAGCGCGGCATTTTCGGGGGCGTTTTCCTGTATCAAATCTGCGCCGCGTACCGCATCTGCCAAGCTGTCACACAGGGTCAATCGGCCCGGCAGCCCCACATCAGGCGCCACTTGCCCCATTTGTGCCGCAGGCCCAGCCATCCGCGCCGCGACCTCGGCCAATGCCTCTGGCTTTGGGTCCCAGATGCGAATATTCGCGCCATGATGCTGAAACAGCGCCGCCCAGCTTGCCCCGATGAGCCCCGCCCCCAGAATCGCGATCTCGTATTTTTCGGCGGTTTGCGGCATGGCACTCTCGTATTTTTGCGATCGCAGTTTTTGTAATCTTGATCAAGATTGAAAGTAAACGGATTCTTCGGGCCATGATGGAACAAAACAAAATTTATTAAAGCATCCCGCAAAAATCTATGCCATCTACAAAATGCAAAATTCCGCGATCACAAAATACTCCCCGAGACATCACCATGACGCCCCAATCCCCCAGCCTGCCGCACGCCCCCCTGTCCGAGGCCCAAGCCTTCCTTGACGCCTATCCAGAGGTGCAGGCCATCGACATTGTGCTCAGCGATCTTCATGGGGTCGGGCGGGGCAAGATTATCCGCCGCCATGAACTGCAAAGCCTGTTCACATCCGGGCGCGGCATGCCCGCCTCGCTTTTTGCACAGGATGTTTCGGGCCATGACGTCGAAGGCGCAATCGCAACCATGCAGGACGGCGGCGGCGACAGTATTTGCTGGCCGATACCAAACACACTGGGATTTCAAACCGCCACAGGGCGCGGGATGGTTTTGCTACAGCTTGAAGATGCGCAGGGCACCCCCTGCCCGCTGGATCCGCGCACCGCACTGATGCAACAGATCAACCGCGCCACCGCATTGGGCCTGACCCCGATGGGCGCGCTGGAACTGGAATTTTATCTGGTGGACAAAGAGCGAGACGCCGATGGCCGCCCCCAGCCGGCCCGCGCCCCGATGACAGGGCGGCGGCTGTCAGGCACAAACTGTATGTCCGTGGATGAACTGGACGAAATGGCCCCGTTTTTCGATGCGGTCTATGACGGTGCCGCGGCGCTGGATTTGCCGATGGAAAGCCTGATTTCCGAATATGCCGTCGGCCAGTTCGAACTGACCCTGCGCTACCGCACGCTGGCGCAAGCGGCGGATGACATCGTGCGCTCCAAACGGCTGTTGCGCACCACCGCGCGGCGGTTCGGGATGGAGGCCTGTTTCATGTCCAAGCCCTTTTCCCAAAGCGCGGGATCGGGGATGCACCTGCATCTGTCGTTAAACGATCCTTCAGGCGTCAATGTGTTTGGCGACACTGAAACGGGGGAAACCGCGCAAACCATGCTGCACGCCATCGGCGGTATTCGCAAAACCATGGCCGATTCCATGCTGGCGCTCGCCCCTGTGTTAAACAGTTGGCGGCGCTTTGCGGGCACGGTCTATTCCCCCGCCACAAACACTTGGGGCACCGAAGATCGCAACGTCGCCCTGCGCATTCCCAACGGCAGCGCAAAATCCCGCCATTTTGAACATCGTGTGGCGGGCGTGGACACCAACCCCTACCTTGTGGCGGCAATCGTTCTGGGCGCAGCACTCGACGGCATAGAAAACGCCACAGACCCCGGCCCGCAAGGTGCAGACACCCCGTCAAACCACCCCGCAATGCCAGAGGGCTGGCTGGATGCCATTGACCGGTTCGAAGCCTCGGACGCGATGAAATCCTTACTGGGTGCACCCCTGCACCAAATCTTTTGCGCCGTTAAACGTGGCGAATACACCGCCTTGGCCGTAGAAGTAACGGAACTGGAATGGCAACTTTACGGGACAACCCTATGATCAAACGGCGCGAATTCCGCCGAAAAAGGGCGCTGACGTGACGCAACCCCCGTTGATTGGCCTTGGCCCCATCCAAACCCAACCCCTGCACGAAGTCGTGTACGAACGGTTGCGCCATGCCTTGATGTCCGGCCAGATTGCACCCGGGCGTAAACTGACCTCGCGCAAACTGGCCAAGGAACTGGGCACCAGCGATATGCCCGTGCGCTCTGCCCTGCTGCGGCTACAGGCGCTTCAGGCGCTGCACCAACTGGACAACGGTTCAATGATCCTTCCCGCCATGACCCGAGAGCGGTTTTCCGACCTGATGACAACACGGCTGATCTGCGAGCCGACCGCCGCGCGCCGCGCCGCATCCCGCATGACCCCCGCCGCATTGCTGAACCTGCGCCAGGTGGCACTAGCGCTGACAAGTGCTGCACAGGATCAGGACATCGACGCCTATCTGTTGCACAATCACGACTTTAAATTCGGCCTCTATGCCGCCTGCGGTTCACCGTCACTCTTGTTCCTGATTGAAACGTTATGGCTGCAAGTCGGCCCCTTTCTGCGCCAGTTCAGCGGGCAGTTCGACAATGATCTCAGGGGTATTTTGGAACTGGATTACCACGACGAAATCGTCGAGCGCCTGAATGGCAAAGACAGCAACGGCGTGGCCGAATTGCTGGAACGCGACATCCGCGACGGTTATAGCTTCTTGATGGAACACGGCCAGTTTGAATAGCTAAGGGTGCTAAACCCACCCCGCTCACGCCTCAATCGCAACTTCCCAATAAGACCCTTCCTTTCGGTCGATATGCAGGCGCAAAATTTCCAAAGCCGCCGCCGCATCGCCCTTTGCAACCGCTTCGGTCATGGCAATATGTTCGTGATAGGATTTGGTCATATGGTCTGGATGACGGCCTAAACGGTTGCGCAAAGCGGCCATTTTTTGGGAAATGGTCTGATAGGCCTCATCCAGAAACCTATTGCCCGAGCTGTTAAAAAACTGCTGGTGAAACTCCGTGTCCAGCGCCAGATAGGCAGACACCTCGCCCGCCGCGCGCACTTTGGTCATTTTATCGACGCAAGCAGACAGCGCCGCATGCAGCCCTTTGGGGTTTTCGCGCAAGGCAAACCCCAAAGCCGCCGTTTCCAGACAGACCCGCGCATCACACAGCTTGGCCAGTTCATCCGCTTCAAAGTTGAACACATAGGTGCCGCGCTGGGGCTCAACGATCACCATGCCCTCCATTTCCAACCGGTTAATCGCCTCGCGCACAGGTGTACGGCTGACTTCCAGTTGTTTGGCAACTCGGGCTTCGGACAAGTGACTGCCAAGATCCAATTCCCCCGAAATGATCCACTCCCGCAGGGTTTCTGTCACCAATTCGGTTAATGATTTTGGCCTGTTAAACGATTTCATAAGACTCTCCTCATCCCCGTCATACCCCCATCCAAGCTGGCATACAATGTGTCACTTTACAACTAGCATACTGTATGCCAGTATTCACTGGAATCAGGTCTGAGCGTTCTGGGAGGAGCATTCATGAAGAAGGTCGAACACATCATCGTCGCGGTGAATCACGCCGTGGTGGCAGGCTTGCTGGCGATCACCTTTGCCATTGTGTTTATGAATGTGGTGGGGCGCTACGGTTTTGGAATTTCTTTTTCCTGGGTCGAGGAAGCCGCCCGTCACCTGATGATCCTTGCGTCCTTCTGCGGCGCAGGTCTGGCCCTGCGCGAAGGGCGGCTTGTGACCATCGGCATCGTATCCGACATGCTGCCAGAGCGGTTTTCCGTGATGCTTCGCTGGGCCGTCGTGCTGGTGATGTTCGCCTTTATGGTCGTGATGTGCTGGCTTGGCGTGCAATTTGTGCAGTTCGGCTGGAATAAGGAAACCATGGCCACCGGCATCCCCCGCGGCATTCCCTATATGTCGATCCCCATCGGCTGCGGCCTGTTCCTGATCCAACTGTGCTTTTTCGCCAAAAGGTTCGTCGCCCGCGACTTTGAATATGACGCAGGCACCCCCCCAACAGGCGAGGCGTCCTGATCATGGCAAAAACTCTGATAATCCTGTTTTTCGCCACCCTGATCCTCAGCGTGCCTGTGGCCTTTACCATGGGCATCGCCGGAATGGTGGCGATCTATGTGGATGGCACGTTGAACCCGTTGATTGCCGTGCAACGGATGTTTGCAGGCATTGACAGCTTTCCCCTGATGGCCGTGCCGTTCTTTATTCTGTGTTCCGAACTGATGACCGCCTGCGGGCTGACCAAGGCCCTGTTGCGCTTTGCAAACGCACTGGTCGGGCACCTGCGCGGCGGGCTCGGACATGTGAATATTCTGGTCTCTATGTTGTTTGCAGGGATCAGCGGCTCGGCCTTGGCAGATGCGGCGGGGCCCTCGGCAATCGTGATGCGGATGATGCGCGAAGCAGGCTACGAAAAGAATTACGCAGGCGCTTTATCTGCTGCAACGGCCACAATCGGGCCGATTATCCCACCTTCGATCCTTGCGGTGATCTTTGCCATTTCCACCAAAGGCGTCACCGTTGGCGGGCTGTTTCTGGCAGGCATCCTGCCGGGGATACTGCTGGGGCTGGCGCTGGCCGTTGCCAACCATATTGTGTCCACCAAATACGGCTACCGTGGCAGCGACACCCGCGCCAGTTGGACCGAGCTGCGCAGCGCCAGTCTGGCCGCCCTGCCCGCTTTGGTGATGCCTGCAATCATTCTGGGCGGCATCCTGTTTGGCATCTTCACCCCGACCGAGGCCGGCGCCGTAGCCTCTGCATATGCGCTGCTTCTGGGGGTTGTATTGCGGGCTTTCACCCTGCGCGGGCTGTATGATGCTTTTGCACGGGCCGCAATTGTGACCTCTTCGGTGTTTCTGATCGTGGCCATGGCGTCGATCTTTGCCTGGCTTTTGACCTATCTGCAAATTCCGCAGGAACTGGCCAAATCCATCACCCAGATCACCGATAACAAACTGGCCATCCTGTTCATTCTGGCAGGCTTCGCACTGGTCTGCGGCCTGTTCATAGACACATTGCCCGCGCTGATCATCCTGACGCCAATCCTTGGGCCAATCGCCTATTCCGCAGGCATCGACCCGCTGCAATTCGGCATGATGCTGGTGCTGAACCTGACCATCGGCATGGTCACCCCGCCTGTGGGGCCGGTTCTGTTCGTGATCGCAACCGTGGGACAGCTGCGCATCGAATCCCTGTCCCGCGCCATTTTACCGCTGCTTCTGGCGGAACTTATTGTGCTTCTGTTGGTGATTACCATCCCCGGCATCAGCACTTTCGTACCCAACTTCTTTGGGTTTGCTAACTGACATGTATGGGAGGAACCACATGAAAATCGTATCAAAAGCATTGGCGACCACAGCACTGGTTGCATTGATCGCAGGCGCTAACGGGGCCGCTGCGAAAGATCTGAAATACGCCCACTTTCAAGCCGCCGATCTTAGCGCGCCAAAACATGCCGCGGCACTGGCCTTTGAAAGCTGCCTTGAAGGCAAAACATCCGGCGCTATCGACGTGCAAGTTTTCCCGTCTTCGCAACTGGGCAGCGGCTCTGAGATAATGGAAGGCCTTGAACTGGGCACCGTGCAAATGGCCGTGATCCATGACGGCCCGATTTCAGCCGCCTATAAACCCTTCTCTGTGCTGGCAATGCCCTATCTGTTTGACGATCAGGCTATGGCTTGGTCGGTGATGGACGGCGAATTTGGCAAAGCCATGGCCGATGACATGCTGGCCCAAACCGGCATTCGCATGCTGGGCGTGGCCGATAACGGCGTGCGCAATTTCACCAATAACGTGCGCCCTGTGTCTGAACCAAAAGACATGGAAGGCCTGAAAATGCGGGTCATGACCTCGCCTGTCTGGGTCGCGCTGGTAGAAAGCCTCGGGGCCTCTGCCACACCTGTATCCTGGCCTGAATTACCCGGCGCGTTGCAACAGGGTGTTGTGGATGGTCAGGAAAACGGCGTGACAAATATTGTCGATGCCTCGCTCTATCAGAACCAGAAATACGTGTCGTTGGACGGCCATGTGTTCAGCTGGCACGCCTATCTGGTGTCAGACGCGTTTTACCAAGGTCTGACCGGCGACGAGCAGAAAAGCCTGCTGCAATGCACTGAAATCGCAAAAACAATCCACCGTGGCATGACCGCAGCCCAAGACGCGAACGCAACCGCGATCCTGTCGGAAAAAGGCATGGAGGTGATTCAGGTCAGCCCCGCACAAAAAGCCATGTTCCGCGATGTGGCCCAGCCCGCTGTGCGCGAATTCATCGTCAGCGAAATCGGTGAGGATTGGCCAAACAAACTTGACGCCGCAGTCGCCGCCTACCGCGCGCAATAAACCAAACTCAGGGACCGCATCATGGACAATACCACCCCCAAAACCGTCGCCATTCTGGAACCGGGCTATGCCAGCTATCTGACCGAACGCACCGTTCTGGCAGATCAGGCCGTGACCCTTGTTCCTGTGACGATGGATGCGGATGCGGTCCCTGCTTTGCAGAAACTTGACCCCGTTGCCCTGCTGGTGCGCGAACGGGATGTCACAGCGGCACTCCTTGCTGCCTGCCCGAACCTGAAACTCGTCGTCCGCTACGGTGTGGGCGTCGATAACATTGATCTGGATGCCGCAACCAAACGGAGCATCTACGTGGCCAATGTGCCCGATTATGGCGCTGAAATCGAAGTCAGCGAACACGCCCTTGCGCTGTACCTCGCGGTGCAACGCCGCGTGGTGCTGCGCGATCAACAACTGCGCGCAGGGGGCTGGGGCATCGGTCAGGCCGCCACAATCCCAAGCCGCGAAAACGCCGTTCTCGGCCTGATCGGCTGTGGCCGCATCGGTCTGGAAACCGCCCGCAAATTTCGGGTCTTCGGCTTTGACAAAGTCATGGCTTTTGATCCGTTCCTGAACCCTGACACTGCAAAAGCCGCCAATGTGGACTTGGTTGATCTGGAAACCCTGTGCAAAACCGCCGATGTGATCAACCTGCACGCCCCTTTGACACCCCAAACCCATCACATCGTCGATGCCGCCCATATCGCCTTGATGAAACCCACCACAATTCTGGTGAATGTGGCCCGTGGCGGCCTGCTGGACGAAGCCGCTTTGGCCCAAGCCCTGCATGAAGGTCGCTTGTTCGGCGCGGGCATCGACGTCTTTGAACAAGAACCCGTCGCCCCGGACAATCCACTGTTAACCGCCCCGAACACCACCCTTTCGGATCATACCGCGTGGTATTCCGAACGCTCGGTCAAGGTCTTGCAACAAAACGCCGCCTATGAGGTCCGGCGGGTGTTGCAGGGCAACGCACCGCTGAACTGGGTGAACCCTTGGCCGGGGGCGGACACCCAAAAGCAGCGCCTAGAAAAATCTTCCTAACACACTGAAAAACATAAAGGATAATTCCATGACCCTAGATGAATTAATCGCAGGCTTCCGCGACGTTGCCACCGCCTCTGCTGCGGATGCCGTAGACAAAGTGGCAGGGCGCACCGGCTTTCTGCCCGCGCATTTCAAGCCACGGATCAACGACAAAAAGATCGTCGGCCCCGCCGTCACCGTACTCGAAGGCCCCACCGAAGAGTTCGTCCCCCCGCAACACGCCCTTGATGCCATCGACGAGGCCGAAGCAGGCTCCGTCATCGTGATTTCCACCAATGGCACCACCGATGTGGCGCTTTGGGGCGGGCTGATGACAGCAGGCGCCATCGCCAACAAACACGAAGCCGCCGTATTGGACGGGGGCCTGCGCGATCTGGTTGAAATCAAACGGGATTTCGACTTTCAGGTGTTTTCCCGCTGCGTGTCACCGGGCACAACCTTGGGGCGGATCAAGACCCTTGCCGCCAATGTAGAAGTCGCCATGGGCGATGTGATTGTGCGCCCGGGTGACATCATCATGGGCGATGTGGACGGGCTGGTCTGCATCCCGCGCGACCACGCCGAAGAGATCTTGGTGATGGCCCGCGAAATCGACCAGCGCGAAGCCGAACAAGCCAGCCTGATCATCGCCAGCGGCTCGCTGCGCGAAGGTCTGGCAAAATACGGGCGCATCTAAAGCCAACCCAACCGGCCGCGCCATAAGGTGCGGCCGACCCCAATGCCGACCATCAAGAAAGACATACAATGACCCCCGAAATTCTGTGCTTTGGCGAACCTTTGTTGGAATTCAACCAGCAACCAGATGGCAACTACCTGCCCGGACACGGGGGCGATACGTCCAATTGCGCAATTGCGGCGGCCCGCCAAGGGGCGCGGGTCGGTTATCTGACCCATGTGGGCGCGGACCCGTTTGGCACCTCTTTTATGGATTTATGGCAGGCCGAGGGCGTGGATACCTCTTGCGTCAAACAGGTCAGCGACGCGCCAACGGGGATATATTTTGTCACCCACGGCGCGGATGGTCATGAATTCAGTTACTTTCGCGCAGGATCAGCCGCCAGCCGGATCACCCCAGAAGACCTGCCAACCAGCGCCCTGAAAACCGCAAAAATCCTGCATGTTTCAGGGATCAGTCAGGCCATTTCCGACAGCGCAGCGGACGCTGTATTTGCGGCGATTGATTGCGTGAAACAGGCAGGCGGACAGGTGTCTTTTGACACCAACCTACGCCTGAAACTCTGGCCGCTGGATCGTGCGCGCGCCACCATTCACGCCGCCATGGCGCGCTGTGACATTGCCCTTCCCGGCCTTGACGATGCCGCCCATCTGACGGGCTTGAATGATCCGGACGCCATCGCCGATTTCTACCTCACACTTGGCGCGGGGGTGGTTGCCCTGACACTCGGATCAGAAGGCACCTTGGTCGCGACCCCAAACGATCGCCGCCGGATCAAAGGCCGACAGGTCAAAGCCGTTGATGCCACCGCCGCAGGCGACACATTTGACGGCGCGTTTCTGGCGCGGATTGTGGCAGGGGACTCCCCGTTTGACGCCGCCCGCTACGCCAATGCCGCCGCCGCCCTGTCTACCCAAGGATACGGCGCAGTCGCCCCGATGCCACATTCAGATGCAGTTCACGCATTCCTACAAACCGGAGACTAAGACATGAAACACGCTGTTATTATTGGCGGAACCCGCGGGATCGGCGCAGGCATTGCCCAGACCCTGCACGCCAAAGGCTGGCGCCTGACCGTCACAGGCGTGACTCAGGCCGAGGTGGACGCCTTTGCCCCGCACAACCCCGATATCACCTGCGCGGTTCTGGACGTGCGCGACACCGCAGCCGTGAACGGCTTTTTCGCCCAAATCCCCCGGCTCGACGGTTTGGTCAATTGCGCAGGCATCCTAATGCGCGGCGCGGAATACGATATTGAAACCTTTGAAAAGGTCATCGACATCAACCTGACAGGCAGTATGCGCACCAGCCTCGCGGCCCAGCCCTTGTTAAAAGCCTCAAAGGGGGCAATTGTGAACACGGCCTCTATGCTCAGCTATTTTGGCGGGCCTTTGGTGCCGGCCTATTCCGCATCTAAAGGCGGCGTGGCGCAACTGACCAAGGCACTGGCAGGCAAATGGGCCGCAGACGGCATCCGCGTCAACGCTGTGGCACCAGGCTGGATTGAAACGGAAATGACCGATGATCTGCGCGCCGATGCCACCCGAAACGGCCCGATTCTGGCACGCACCCCGCTTGATCGCTGGGGCAAACCAACCGAGGTGGGCGCGCTGGCGGCGTGGCTGCTTTCGGATGACGCATCTTTCGTCACTGGCAGTGTTTACCCTGTCGATGGCGGCTATTCAGCAATGTAAGGACGACCAAAATGACAAAAGAAACATCTGACGACCGTTTGATGCCCTATCAACTGCCCTTCCCCGCCGATGCGCAAGAAGAGATCGTGATCCCCGACGCCATTGCGCTGGATGAACGGGTCTGGGTGCCACAAGCTGAAAACGTCTGGTTTCGCCCGCTGTGCCTCAACCGCTCGCAGGGTTACTGGATGAACCTACTGCGGGTGCGCAAATCCGGCGTGCTGTCGCGCCACCGCCATCCCCAACCCGTGCACGGCTATGTTCTGAAAGGCCGCTGGCATTATCTGGAACACGACTGGGAGGCCCGCGAAGGCGGCTATGTTTATGAACCTCCGGGCGAAACCCACACCCTTGTTGTACCTGATGATGTGGACGAAATGATCACCCATTTTCAGGTCAACGGCGTGATGTTATATGTGGACCCTTATGGCGCAATTCAGGGCTATGAAGACGTGTTCACCAAAATCGACATGTGCCGCAAACACTATGCCGAGGTGGGATTGGGCGCGGATTTCACCGATCAGTTCATCCGCTAGACATCCCTAAAAACAGCAGCGCGCCTGACCTTTGGTGCGCTGTTAAATCGGTTCACTGCTGCGCGACGATTTCAAGCGTGATTGGCATCCCCGCAAGCGCGTCCTTCACCCGTGCCAAATGGGTCGAGGGCACCGCCACGCGGGTTTCCAATGTCTCGCTGATACTGATCCCCAAGGCATCACTCCCAACCCCGAGATCCAACACCGCCTTGGTAATCGCCCAATCCATCGCAATGCGGCGCAACGCGGGTTTGAAAATTTTGCCCACAGGGGTCACCGGCATCACATCTATCAGGCCAATGCGTTTGGGCAGGGCAACGGGGTCCTCCAGCCTGCCCCGCAGAAAGGCGATCAGCGCCTCTCCAGTCACCTCCCCGTCACCCGTACCACCCCCGCGCAGGGTCACAAATGCTACGGGCAATTCCCCCGCATAAGCATCAGGCATCCCGATAGCGGCGGCATTTTCCACCTGATCATGGGCCAGCAAAGCATCCTCAATCATCTGCGGGTCGATGTTATGGGCACCGCGAATGATCACGTCTTTCTTGCGCCCCGTCACAAACAAATGCCCCTGCGCGTCCATCCGCCCCAGATCGCCACTGACCAACCAGCCCCCCGCCAAAAACGTCCCCGCATCGCGCGCGGGATCAGTGTAGCCCGGTGAAACATTCGGCCCCCGCAACGCGATAAGTCCGGTTTGATCCGGCCCCAACCGTTTGGAAGGATCCGCTTCACCGTCAGTTTCCCCCAAAATCGCCAGCTCGCAAAACGGCAGGCGCACCCCGCAAGACATCGGCAAACGCGGCGCGTGGACAGGTTCAACCGATATGGTCCCCGAGGTTTCCGTCATCCCGAAAATATTGCGCACCCCCTTGCCGGTTCTGCGTTCGGCCAGTGCCGCCAGTTCAGGCGGCAAGGGCGAACCACCAGTCAAAAGCCAGCGCAGCGACGAAATATCCCCGTCGATTTTGATACCAGTCAACGTGGCAAGGATCGTCGGCACCACCCCGATCACAGTGACCTTATGGCGTTCGACCTGTTGCCAGATCCCCTGCATAAACGGCTGGTTTCGCATCCCCAAACGACCCGGCATGATCGTCGTCCCACCCGCAGAAATCGTAGCCAACCCATAGACAAAAGCCCCCGCCACATGAAACAGCGGAAAGCCGTTCACCACCACATCACCACGCCCCAAATCATGCATCAAGGCACAGGACCGCCCCACATGAGACTCGTTTCGCCGCGTGTGTTGCACCAACTTGGGCGCGCCCGTTGTCCCGCCTGTGTGGTAAAGCGCGGCCAATGTGTCCGCGTCCCCGTCTGGCGTGATCTCTGGGCCTTGGGCATGATCGCGCAGCAGGTCTTCGAACACACCGTTCCCCGCAGACACATCCGCCCCCGGCTCCACATCACAAGCCAAAACCGGCAGATCAATTCCCTCGGCGCGCAGTGCAGGGATCAGGTCTGTCCAATAGTCGATTTCAGGATTGGGCCCCGTCACAACCAGAACCGACCCATGGGCGGCGCGGATCAGTGCGGCGATATGGGCGGGGTTTAACATCGGGTTGATCGGGCAGGCATGCCCCACCCCCTGCGCGCCCCACAGCGCGGTTTGCGCGGATGCAGAATGCTGCGCCAACAAGATTACGCCGCGCCCCGCCACCACGCCAAATGCCTGAAACACCCGCGCGGCAGCCATCACCTGCGCCGCGAAATCCCCATAGGTCAGCACCACGTCTTTGGGCGGATCAGCCACATCCGCCAGATAGCGGATCGCCACCCCCTCTGGATGGGCCTGCGCTGTGCTGTGCAAAATTTCCCACGGGCTTTGATCGGGATAAACGGCATCATAGCCCTGCTGTTCCAAGGCCTCTACATCGGCAAGCGTGCGCAGCTTCATGGGGTGGTCTCCTCTTCGCCAGTCACCTTTGGGCGGGTGGGCCGCTAGATTGGCGCTGAAAACCGTCCGCGCGGGGCATTCTATGTCCATCGCCCCCTTTATACGAGCGGGTCATACTGGCAGGGAAAAGCGGCCTTCCGTGACACTGATGGATATCAAACAATTCTTCGGACGCAAGAAAAACTTGGGGGGTATGCCACAGCGCCGCCCCCGTTCACCCGTGGTTCGCCATACCAACCCCTTTCAGAGCTGCCTCTTGAAAGGCCTCGCTGACAGTGGGATGGGCGTGGATGGTTGCGGCCACATCTTCAAGACGCAGGCCCGCCTCAATCCCCAAGGCAAAACCGGATACCAACTCAGAAACCCCCGGCCCTGTGGCCTGAACGCCAAGGATCACATGGTCCTTGTCACGGGCAATAATCCGCACAAACCCCTCGGCGTCATCCAGCGTCAACGCCCGACCATTGGCCCGAAAGGGAAACTCGGTGCTGACAGTTTTTGTTTCTGGCGGAACCTCGGCGGGCAGCAGGCCAACGCTGACGATTTCAGGATCGGTGAAACACACCGCAGGCACACAGATCCGGTCCCAAGCGTCAGGGATACCCGCCACCACATGGGCCACCACCTCGGCTTGTGCCATGGCGCGGTGGGCCAGCATCAGACCGGGCGTCACATCGCCGATGGCATAAACCCCCCGCATGGATGTCTGGCAGCGGTCGTCCACTTCGATCAACGAACCGGATTGGCGCAACTGTAATTCTTCCAGCCCCAGCCCGTCCGTTTGTGGCACCCGCCCGACCGTGACCAACACGTTGTCAAAGGCCAGCGTTTCGCGCCCATCCTCTGTTTCCAGCGTCAAATCACCCGCGCCGTCATCCCAGCCCGTCACCCGCGCGCCCAGTTTCAACGCAATACCAAGCCCGTCCAACCTGCGCCGCACAGGCCGCGTGAGCTTGTCATCGAATTGCGGCAGGATGGTCTGCCCCGCCTCGATCATAGTGACCTGACAGCCCAGTTTGGCAAAGGCCGTCCCCAGTTCCAGCCCGATATACCCCGCACCAATCACACCCAACCGCTTTGGCAAATCTTCCAGCGCCAGTGCGGCGGTTGAATCCAGAACCTTGCCCCCCAACGCCAGCCCACCCAGTTCTACAGGGCGCGATCCCGTGGCGATCACAATGTTTTCCGCACGGATCACCGTTGTGCCGGTTTCCCCTGTAACCTCGACCGTTTTGCCATCGCGAAACCGGGCCCAGCCCTTCAGACTTTTGACGCCACTGCGTTCCAAAAGGCCGGTGACACCCGCACATAACTGCGTCACCACCCCGTTGCGCCACGCGCTTGCCTCGGCCCAGTTCAGGCGCGGCTCTGACACATAAACCCCGTGCCCGTCGCCCCGCGCCTGCCGCTGTGCGCCGTGAAACGCCTGCGCCGTGTGGATCAGCGCCTTTGACGGAATGCACCCCACATTCAGACAAGTTCCCCCCACGCGGTTGCCTTCAACCAAAATGGTATCCACCCCCAAACGCGCCGCCCGAGACGCACAGACATAGCCCCCCGGACCGCCGCCGATCACCAGTAATTTGCACGTCAGATCAGTCATTGCCCAACTCCATAAACATCATTGCAGGGGTCTCTAGTAGGGTCTTCAGCTTTTGCACAAACTCGGCAGCGACCCAGCCATCCACCACGCGATGATCAAAACTGCACGACAGGTTCATCATGCGGCGTGGCACAAAAGTATTGCCGTTCCACACGGGGCGCACGGCGATTTTATTGACGCCGACAATGGCCACCTCGGGGGCGTTGATAATCGGGGTCGTCGCAATCGCCCCCAAAGGCCCAAGCGAGGTCACGGTGATCGTCGATCCAGACAGTTCATCCGGTAAAACACGGCGATTGCGCGCCGCTTGCGACAGACGCTTGATGCCAGCGGCCACCTCCCACAGGGTCAGCGCCTCGGTGTGGCGCAAAACCGGCACCATCAGCCCGCTGTCGGTTTGCGTCGCCACCCCGCAATGCACCCCGTGGTGCCGCGTGATCGTGCCCGCCGCATCGTCATAATGGGCGTTGATTTCAGGGTGATCCACCACCGCTTCACACAGAGCGCGCAGTAAAAGCGGCAACAACGTCAGCCGCCCACGGGTTTCGCCAAAGCGGGCATTCAGCTTGGCACGCAGGTCTTCCAACGCCTCGACCTCAACCTCTTCGATGATGGAAAAATGCGGGATCTCCCGCTTGGCCAAGGCCATCCGCTCTGCAATTTTCCGCCGCACCCCCGTGACGCGGATATCCTCAACCCCCAAGCGCGGCCCCTTGCCGCTCATGGATGGCGCCGCTCCCCCGTGGGCTACAAAAGACTCCAGATCTTCGTGCAAAATCCGCCCCGCAGGGCCAGTGCCCCGCACCTGCCGCAGGTCCACACCCAGCCCGATCGCCCGCCCCCGAACCGAGGGTGCAGCCAGCGGCCGCCCCGTCGCCCCGCGCGCTTGCAAAGGCGAAGACACTGGCACAGCCTGCGCTGGCTTTTTCACCGCCGCGGCAGGGGAAGCAGGCTTTGGCTCTGGCGGCGTTTCAACTGCAACTTTTGACTCTTTTGCCGCCTGCTCGGACGGCGCAGGCGTTGCATCAGGTGCTGCGATGGTAGGTGCGGCGGTAGCTGTGGCGGTTTCATCCGTTTCAATGCGGATCAAATCACTGCCAATGGCCATCACCGCGCCCTGCTCTGCGCCAAGCCAGACCACTTTGCCACTGACAGCCGCCGGAATTTCCACCGTGGCCTTATCGGTTGTCACCTCGCAAATGGCATCATCCTCGCGGATTATATCGCCCAGTTTGACCAGCCAAACCGCTATTTCTGCTTCTGCAATGCCTTCACCAATATCGGGCAGTCTGAATGTATGTTCCGTCATCGCCTAAGCCTCCAACACAGATTGAATGGCCCGTTTGACCCGCGCTGGACCGGGAAAATAATCCCACTCCTGCGCGTGGGGATAAGGCGTGTCCCAGCCCGCAACCCGCATCACTGGCGCTTCAAGACTGTAAAAACACTCCGCCTGAATAAGCGCGGCAATTTCCGCGCCATACCCGGACGTCAACGTCGCTTCGTGCAACACAATACACCGTCCGGTCTTTTTAACCGAGGCCGCCAGCGTTTCCAGATCCAGCGGCAAAAGCGTGCGCAGGTCGATCACTTCCACATCCGCGCCGCTGTCTTCAACCGCCGCCAAAGCCACATGAACCATGGTGCCATAGGTGATCAGCGTCACCGCATCCCCTGCGCGCACCACATTGGCCTTGCCCAAAGGCACTTCGTAATACCCCGCCGCAACCTCGCCCAGTTCATGTTTACTCCATGATTTTGACGGGCGGTCGAAATACCCGTCAAACGGACCGTTATACAGGCGCTTGGGTTCCAGAAATACCACAGGATCAGGGTCTGCAATCGCAGCCAGCAACAGACCCTTGGCGTCCTGCGGATTGGAGGGAACAACCGTTTTCAGACCCGCCACATGGGTGAACAAGGCTTCGGGGCTCTGGCTGTGCGTTTGCGCCCCGAAAATACCACCCCCCGTAGGCATACGCACCACCATCGGGCAGGTAAATTCCCCAGCCGAGCGATACCGCAACCGCGCGGCCTCGGATACCAACTGGTCGTAGCCGGGGTACATATAATCGGCAAATTGTATTTCCACACAAGGCTTTAGCCCATAGGCCGCCATGCCAACCGCTGTACCGATAATCCCCAATTCGCTGATCGGCGTATCAAAACACCGCTGCACCCCAAAGCGTTTTTGCAAGCCCGCCGTGCAGCGGAACACACCGCCGAAATAGCCCACATCCTCGCCCATAACCACCACATCAGGGTCGGCTTCCATAGCCACAGCATGGGCGTCGCGGATCGCCTCGATCATTGTCATACGTGGCATTTCAATACCCCACTTCATGGCGTTGGCGCAGCAGATGGGGCGGCATTTCCGCATAAACATCTTCAAACATATCGCGCGGACTGGGATGTTTGCCCGAATGCAGCGTGCCGATGGACTCGGCCTGTTTCTGGGCTGCTATCACCTCGGCCAGAATCTCTGCCTCGGCTTGCACATGACGCTCTTCGGACCACAGACCCTTGTAGATCAAATGGGCCTTTAACCGCAGAATCGGATCGCCCAAAGGCCAGGCCGACCCTTCTTCTTTCGGGCGATAGGCCGCCGGATCATCCGATGTCGAATGCCCCCCCGCGCGGTAGGTCACATATTCAACCAGCGTCGGGCCAAGGTCGCGCCGCGCCCGTTCCACGGCCCACTGCGCCGCCGCATGAACCGCCAGATAATCATTCCCGTCCACCCGCAAGGCAGGCAGGCCAAAGCCGTGGGCCCGCGCCGCAAACGTGCCAGCACCGCCCCGCGCAATGCCCTGAAACGTGGAAATTGCCCATTGGTTGTTCACAATATTCAGGATCACCGGCGACTTATAGGTTGACGCAAAAACCAACGCCCCGTGAAAGTCGCTTTCCGCCGTTGATCCATCGCCAATCCACGCCGCTGACAACTTGCGATCCCCTTTGATCGCCGCCGCCATCGCCCAACCCACAGCCTGCACATATTGCGTTGCCAAATTCCCCGAGATCGAAAAAAACCCGTGCTCTTTAGAGCTGTAAAACACCGGCAACTGACGCCCCTTCACTGGATCATCGTCGTTGGAATAGACCTGACACATCATCTTGACCATCGGATACCCCGAGGCGATCAACAGCCCCGCCTGCCGATAGGTCGGGAAATTCATATCCCCCTTGCGCAGCGCCTTTTGAAACGCACAAGCCACCGCCTCTTCGCCCAGATGCTGCATGTAAAAAGAGGTTTTCCCCTGCCGCTGCGCCGTCAACATCCGCGCATCATAGGCCCGCAACGTCATCATATGGCGCAGGCCCTCTAACAGTGCGTCATCCGTCAATGTATCCGCCCAAGGCCCCACTGCCGCGCCTTCCCGATTGAGCACGCGAATGATCGAAAACGCCAGATCCCGCATGTCCTCGGGGTTGTCACCGGGATCAGGACGGCGCACCGCACCAGCGTCAGGAATATCCACATCGGAAAAATCCGGGTCATCGCCGGGGCGCAGCGCAGGTTCAGGCACATGAAGGCGGGGATCGCATTCTTCAAACATCGACATAATCCTTTGTCAGGTCTAAATGCAGACCAATTCTATGGGTAAAATTATCCAGCTTTTGCGGATTGTTTTCCTCCAGTGCGAAGGTCAGAACAAAGCTGGCATTATCCGCCCGTTCAAACTGCAACTGGCTGAAATTCATGTTCATACGCCGCGCGGTATCCATAACCTTTGCGGCGGCATCCAATGGGTCCAAACACCTGTATCTGCCATGCATTTATCACTCCTCCTGCGGATAGAATAATCCAAGCGTCGCAAAATTATCTTTTGATTATTCTTGTGGTAAAAGATTTTGTGAAATATTCATCTGACTTGGACGAAATTTGCAAAAGAATACCCTGACAATGGCCAGCGACAGAATTGACGAAATCGACCACCGAATCCTGCGCGCCCTGACTCGTGACGGGCGGATTTCGAACACACAGCTGGCCCAGCAGGTCGGCCTGTCCCCAAGCCCCTGCTGGCAACGGGTGCGCCGGCTGGAACAACAGGGCATCATCAGCGAATACCGGGCCATTCTGGATCAAACCAAATTAGGCGCGGCTGAAATTGTTCTGATCGAAGTTGTGCTGGATCGTCACGACGATGAAGCCCTGGAAATCTTTGGCCGCGACATGCAAAAAATGCCCGAGGTGCTGGAAGTCCACCTGACCACAGGCGAGTATGACTACCTGATCAAAGTGGCCGTCGACGGCACCCGTGGCTACGAAGAGTTTCTGCGAAAAAAACTGTACCGCGTGCCCGGAATACGGCACTCTCGGTCCAGTTTTGTGCTGCGAAGTTTGAAAAACGTGCAGGCTTATTTGCCAGAGGATTGACCCGCAGCGAAACGGCCATTTCCCTAAGGGTATTCACGTTCAGGCGGGCCTGATGCAGGGGCCCTCAGAGTGGGCATTTTTTCAGGGCGGCCAGTATCAAGGCTGAATTGACCCCTGTTTAACGGTTCCAGCGCAAACTTTTTTTCTGAACAGACAATCAGAATTTCCACCTTGAGCCAGCAAGGCACACAGGGCATGAAAAACGCCTTACGTGTCAGACCCCGACAAAAGACAGGATAACAAATGACCGACTGGAAAGCCCGCGCGGCAGCGCTTTATGACGGCAGTTTTCGCCCGATGTTTATTGACGGCGCATGGTGCAAAGGACGTTCCGGCAAGGTCATAGAGGCGCGCAATCCCGCCAATGGTGATTTGCTTGCCACGGTTCCGCAGGGCGATGCAGTTGACATGGACGCCGCCGTTGCCGCTGCACGCAAGGCATTCTTGGGACCGTGGTCCAAGTTCACACCCTTTGAACGGCAAGCGCTGTTGCTGCGTATTGCAGAAGCGTTCGAACAAAACTGGGAAGACCTATGCCTGTCAGATACGCTGGATATGGGGATGCCGATCCAGCGGACCCTTGGCAACAGCCGCAGGGTTCTGGGGATGCTGCGGTTTTATGCAGGTCAGGCGGTTACAATTCACGGTCAAACGATTCAAAATTCGTTTCCCGGTGAAATCTATTCATCCACGGTTCGTGAACCCATCGGGGTTGTCGGTGCTATTATTCCGTGGAATGCGCCGATAGCGGGATCAATCTGGAAAATCGCGCCTGCCATCGCAACAGGGTGTACGGTGGTTTTGAAACCGTCAGAAGAAGCGTCATTAACTGTGCTGATGATTGCAAAGATCATGCAAGAGGCAGGTTTACCAGACGGGGTCTTGAATGTGGTCACCGGTTTGGGCACCGAAGCAGGCGCTGCATTGGCCCAACATCCCGGTGTTGATAAAATCGTCTTTACCGGCTCCACCGCAACAGGTCAGGCAATCGCACGTGCTGCGACGGGTAATCTAAAGCATGTTTCCCTTGAACTGGGCGGAAAATCCCCTGTGATCGTTTGCCGTGATGCTGATATTGATCAGGCTGTACCAGTGGCGGCCATGTCGGTTTTTGCCAACTCGGGGCAGATTTGTATCGCTGGCTCCCGCCTGTTTGTCGCCCGCGAAATTCACGATGAATTTATGCGCCGTGTGGCGGACTATGCTTCCAACCTAAAGATAGGTCAGGGCATTGAAACGGATACCGATATAGGCCCGATCATTTCAGCACGCCAGGCCGACCGGATCGCGGGGTATCTTGCAGCAGGACCAAATGAAGGCGCCAAAGTTCTGGCAGGGGGTAACCGTGCTGATAGCCCCGCGTTGCAGGGCGGGCACTATATACAGCCTACCGTTTTTGGCGATGTAACCGATGACATGTCCATTGCCCGCGAAGAAATCTTCGGGCCCGTCATTTCTGCCCTGCCATTTGACACCCTTGATGAAGTTGTGGAACGCGCGAATGCTACGCCTTACGGTCTGGCTGCGGGCATCTTTTCTACCCACCTTGGCACAGCCCATAAGCTGGCCCATCGGATCAAGGCCGGGTCGGTCTGGGTAAACATGTACCACGCCATCGACCCCGTGGTGCCCTTTGGCGGGGTTAAAATGTCAGGTTACGGGCGCGAAGGCGGAATCGAACATATGCAGGAATATCTGGACACCAAAGCAATCTGGATCAACACAGATTGAATTCAAAGGCGGCTATAGCTGTTTAAAGGCTTTGACGCAGTTCTGTTCGGATCAGTTCTATAAGCTGTTCCGAATAGTTATGTTGCACATATCCACGCGCCGTGATGATGCCAACGGCGCGTTCAGCATCGGTATCTTCTAAGGGTATCACCCGAAAATCTGCCTTGGGCAACATCGGGATGGCAATATAAGGCACCACAGCCACCCCCAAACCCGCCGCGGCAAGCGCCACTGCGGTATAAGCATATTGCACTTCGTATTGAACATTCAGGGCAATATCCGATTCTGCAACGATCCGGTCGATCAACCCGCGCGCGGCTGTTTGTGTATCCAGCAGGATCAGGGGGAATTGCGCAATGTCGGCCAATGCAAGTGTTGTCGCACCATCATCATATTCCGCAGGCATACATACAGCGAACCGGTCCTGAAGGATCGGCTCAAAATGGAATTCGGACATATTTGGCACTTCGGGCCCGATATAAAGTTCGACAGTCTGTTCTTGCAGCATCGCCAATGCGCCCGTGGGCGGGGTTTCTTTTACATCAACAACCGAGCGGGGATAGCGCAGCTTGAATGTTGCCAGAATATTGCCCAGTCGGGTTGCTGATAACGTGGGCGCACAGCCGATGCTGACGTGGCTGCGCCGATGTGCCGCCGCCTCTGACAGGCGATCAAGCGCATCCTGCACATCTGCCATTGCATTACTGACCTGTTCGAAAAGCATGCTGCCAATCGGGGTCAGGTTTGCAGACTGGGGTGTACGCCGGAACAAGCTGACGCCAACCTGTTCTTCCAGATCACGTATTTGCATGGATATAGCTGACGGCGACCGGTTGCTTTCTTCTGCGGCCCGTCGAAAGCTGCCATGTTCTGCCGCAAGCAGAAAAGTCTGCAACAGCTTCAGATTTACGTTATGCGCGCTCATGATCTTCCTGACTTTCCGCCTGACACCCCGAAGTTCAGATAAGGAACCTGCGCAACCTTTGCCCGTTAGTGGACAGCGGCGAACATGATCTTATCTTCAGAGGCATCGGACAAGCTCATTTCTTCAACGATCCGCCCGCGCTTGGCAACAAGAATACGATCAGAAACGGACATGATTTCGGGCAGATAAGAGGATATCACCACCACAGCAAGCCCCTGATCCGCAAGATCCTGTATCAGCTGGTGAATTTCTACGATAGCACCGACATCCACGCCCCGCGTTGGTTCGTCAAAAATAATCAGCTTGGGTTCTTGTATCAAAGATTTCGCAATCACCACTTTTTGCTGATTACCCCCGGACAGTTCGATCATACGCGCTTTGTCCGAAATAGACTTAAGGTGCAGCTTTTCGCCCCATTCCTTTGCAAGTTCAGCAGCCCGCCCGATGGAAACAGGCGTGACCGGATTGCTGCCTTTGGACAGCTCACTTAGCAAAAGGTTTTGGCCAACGGTCATGGTTTCATAAAAACCGTCGTGTTTACGATCCTCGGTGACATAAACGATGCCATCGCGCATTGCAGGGCGCGGCACACGGTAGCGCACGGGTTTGCCGTTCAAACGTATTTCCCCACCATGCATAAAATCGCGCTTCATTACACCTGACACGATCTTGGCCATTTCGGTACGTCCAGCGCCCACAAGACCAAATATTCCAGTAACCTGCCCGCCAAATGCTGAAAAAGAAGAATTGCGCACCATCCCTGCACAAGACAGGTTTTCAACGCTTAAAACTTTTTCCCCATAGGGGCGCGGCGTACGCTTAACCGAGCCGTGCAATGTTTCGGTCAGGTTGCGCCCGACCATTGCCTGAACCAAAGTTTCACGGGTGAAATCACGGGCAGGACCAGATGCTACCAACTCTCCGTCACGTAAAACAGTGATCCGGTCGGATACGTCCAAGGCTTCTTCCAATGCGTGGCTGATGAAAATAATCGCCACACCTTGCGCCTTTAGGCGGTCAATCAGATTAAAGAAATGGCGTTTTTCTTCGGGGGTCAGGGTTGCTGTTGGTTCGTCGAAAATGATGACGCGAGCCTTGTGGTGCACCGCACGTGCGATTTCCACCATTTGTTTTTGTGCCGCGCCCAGCGTTGAAACCTGTGCTGTCGGATCTACCTGAAATCCCATACCTACAAGGAATTGCCGGGCGTCAATGTAAAGCCCGCGCAAGCGGTTGAACATTTTTTCATCACCCAGAAAAATATTCTGCGCTACAGTCATCGCAGGGACCAGATTTGTTTCCTGAAACACCATTGCCACGCCGTTGCCCAAGGCCTCGGCTGGCGAATTGAAATTCATCTCAGCACCATCAAACAACATTTTGCCCGCATTCAAGCGATACACGCCAGCCATGACTTTGGTCAGGGTCGACTTACCAGCACCGTTTTCCCCTAACAGCGCATGGGTTTCGCCCTTGCGCAGTGTGAAATTCACATTCTGGAACGCATTCAAGCCGCCAAAGGACTTGGTCGCGTTTTGCATTTCAATAATGTTATCCATGTCTCAGCCCTCTCGTGCAACATCGGCCAGCCGCAGGATGCGCCCCGCACCTTTTGCGGCAACATAAAGCTCGTCGCCCCGTTCGCTGGTTGAAACACAACCATGCATCGCGCCATCTGCGCGCGAATGAAAACTACGCAATGGCCGCATCTTAGGATCACATTGCGCCACCAGCCCGTAAGATCGGGTCAAAGCATAGGCCTTCATGACCCCCATTTGTTTCAGCTGGCTTCCCTGCATCGGTTCGCGGAAGGAAAGACCTGATCCCAACGCGGGCGCCATCCATAACGGTTCGGGAACTTCGGCCAGCATGCGGTTGCGGTATTCATCTTCGGTCAGAATGAATTCGACCAACTGGTTTCGGATTGAATAAAAGCTAAGCCAGAACCCTGCATCTACGGCCGGTGTGATCCGCGCGGGATAGGCAGGCAGATGTTCAAGCACCACTTCGCTTTTACCTGTGGACAGATCCACAGACAGCACCCGATGGCGCCAGCTTTCTGTAAGATAAATCTTTTGCGATCCCGTTAGTGCAATGCCCGATGCCCACGCCAGATCACTTAGAACCTGCGATGTAGTTCCCTGCGCCAGATCCAGTTTCCATAGGCTGCCACGACGGCCTTTTTCCATCAGATCCCTGCGCCAGTTGGCAGCAGGGTTTCGATCGGACCCTTGTGTGACCAGCAATGTGTTGGCGTCCAAAAATGCCAAGGATGTGGGGTAATCGGGGCCTTTTTCGCCGACCCCGCCAAACACACGACCATCGTGTGGCCCGCCCCTGATCACAACGCCCTGACCTTCAATACCTATGGCCAGCATACCTTTGCCGCCCGCCATAGCCGAAATCTCGGCTGGAAAGGTATCTATGGTTTCATGGGCAGTTTCGCCCCTGCCAAACCGCAACAGCGTATTGCCTGACGAACAGAATAACCCCTTTTCAGTGGAAACAAGGTTATCCACGCCCTCTATTTCCGCAAACACTTCGGCGGTATCAAGGGCTGTATTTGGCATCAGCGGGCCATCAAGGATCGGCACAGTAATTGCAGCTTCACCACGCCCCAAACGGCGGTTTATAAAACGTCGGATCGCAGTCATTCAGGCTTCCTCCAATAGGTGTCCACCCCACACCAGTTCTGATCGGCATCGGGCAGTTTCAGCGTGCCCATGCGGTTGTTAAAGATACCGCACAGGTAAAGCGTGCCCTTATGCTCGCGCATCGAAGTAATCATCGGATGCTTGTGTCCGCCTTCATCCCAAAGGCTTTCAAGAATTTCGCCCTTTTCGTTGAATTTAAGCACGCAACCTGTGTTCAGGTTTGGCATCAGCCACGCATCTTCGGATACACGCCGCGCCATGCGGCGGCGAAAGCCCGGCAATTCCAACGACAGATCCAATGCCGGTGTCCGCGACCCCATCAGAGCCAGCCAATAGGTGCCATCAGACGCACGGTTGATGTTATCTGGATATCCGGGCAGCCCTTCGATGACCCGCTCAACAGTGCCCTTTTTGGGGCCCGCATAATAATAACGGTTGATCCGACAAGCCCAGCTTTCTGCGAACAGAACGGATTCACCATCATAAGATGTGCAGACACCATTCGGGAAAATCAGGTTACTTTTTAGCGTTTTAGTCGTCTTGGTCTTTGGATCGAAACAGATCAAGCGACCATTTCCACGACTTTCCAGCGCATCTGCATACCAGTCGTGCATTTCAAAGCGTTTGGTGGCCTCTGAAAAAATGATCCGACCGTCAGGAAGAATATCACAGTCATCCGCCAACTTCATTACCGCGTCATCAGCGACCGAAGTCCAACTTCTGTTGGTTTCTGCGGTTTGCAAGCTGACTGTGCCATCTGGCGTAATCTGATACAGCCCCATGCCTCCGACGCAGACAGACATGTTACCCTCGGCGTCAAACAACATCCCCATCGGGGCCCCGCCGATATGCGCAAAAACTTCATGTTCAGTGTAATTTGGTGGGAACCAGCGCAGGATGTCACCGTGCCGACTGCCCGTGTAAAGATTGTCGTCACGGTCAAATATCACATCTTCAGCACCGTCCAGAACGCCCAAACCGATCACACCCACATCGCGCAAACGATCGTTTGGTTTCATTGGGCCGTCATCCGTGGAAATCGCAGGAGGCATCTTGTTGTAAGTCGGCGAAATATAAACCGCACGTAGCAATTTGTGCCGGTTCTTGACCCAGCGCACATCCAAAAACACAGCAACAACCAGAATAAGCCCAAGCAACAGCGCGTTCACCGGACCGGGAATGCCAAGCGATAGCAAAGAGTTCGACAACAACAGTACAAAAACCGTACCCATCAGCGCCTTTGAAACAGATCCGCGACCACCGCCCAGCGAAATGCCGCCCAGCACGGTTGCCGTTAAGGCCTGTAATTCAAGCCCAGAACCAATATCCGAAGCCGCCGAGCCGATCCGCGCTGAAAACAGAAACGCCGCCAAGGCCACGAAAAACGAGCATAACACATAGGCCGAAAACACCGTCCAACGCACATTAATGCCTGCGTTATGCGCAGAGCGCCGCGCACCGCCAACAGCCATCAAACGCCATCCGTACCGACCGCGTGATAGAACGATGTGCAGGGCAAGCGATATAGCCGCCATCATCAAAAATGAAACAGGCAGCCCCCAGACCAGCCCTATTCCCAAGAATTCGAACACGCCGGATTCAGGGTAGTTCATGACGATATCTGTCGAAATCTCGGGGAAGACAATATCAAAGATCGAGCGGAAAATGATCAAAGTAACCAGCGTGGTCAGAAAGGCGCGCATCCGTAAGATGCCCACCAAAAACCCGTTGATCGCACCACAGGCCACACCAACACCAAGCGTCGCAAGCAGCCCAAGACCTAGGCTCGCCCCCTCGACGTTCATCATATAAAGTGCTGTGGTAACTGTAAGCGCGAAGGTGGAACCGACCGAAAGATCAATCCCACCCGAAATCATCACGATGGACAATCCCAGCACGATAAGCCCCAACTCTGCCACCTGACCGGATAGAATGGAAATGGTCCCGAACTCAAAAAAGCGGGGCACAATCGACCCGAATACGGCGATGATCAAAGCAAGTGCAAAGAACGGAATCGCGCTATCGGCCCATTTTTTGTTCAGGATTTCGCCCATAACGTGATCGGGCAATAGCCGATACCGCCACCGGACGATGGATTGAGAGAGGCTCATCTGCAGTGTCCTTACTTCAGTTGATCAATGGTCCAACAGTTCCGACCTGTGGCGTTGTCTTTATCAACGCGCGTGATCGGCCCGAAAAATACAGTCGCTTCAGAACCGGCCGGGCGTTCGGGATGCTGCAAGAACTCGGAAATCTGCTGCGCTGCAATTTCGGCCTGAATGGGTGCGTTAAAATTGTAAACGACGTCCAGCATGCCTTTTTCAATACTTTCGCAAGCCGTCGCCGCGCCAGCACCGTTGGTTACGATTGTCACCTGATCCTGTTTGCCAGCGGCTACAACGGCAGCACCAGCGCCCACTTCGGCATTGTCCCAGATGCCCATGATCCCGCAAAGGTCAGGATGCTGTTGCAGCACCGTTTCGGTGATCTGGCGGGCTTTTTCACTGTCGTAATCGGCGGGTTGATCCGAAACCAGTTCCAACTCTGGGTTTTCTGCCAGAACTTGATCCAGTCCTTCGCGCATATAAATATTTGCAGCGCCGGTCTGAACCCCTGCCAACCAGACAATTTTCTTCGAAGGCGCGCCCTCTGCAAGACAGGTCTTGGCCAGTTCTCCAGCTTCAAGACGTCCCATCTCGATCCAGTCGTTACCAACATAGCTGTCGGTCTGGGTGATGGATTGCATGTTGATTTGCAGAATTTTGATGCCAGCAGCCTGCGCTTGTTTCAGTGCGCGTGCATAGGTCTGAACATCGGGGTTCTGTACGATCAACACATCGGGTTTGTCCGCAATAGCGCCTTGCAGTGCACGGATACCTGCTGCTGTATCCATATTCGGGTCACGGACCTGAAAATCAAAACCGTAACGTTCTGCATGTCTTTCCCAAACGGCAGTCCATGCTTGGTTAAGGTCCATTCCCTGTGACAGCGGAATAAAGATAACCCGTTTACCTTCCAGAGCGCTTAAATAGGCAGCGCGGCCCACTTGTTCTATGTCCCGTGCCGAAACAGCACCAGTCAAAGCCGTAGTTGCAACCAGCGCAGCCATAGCCACTTTCTTGAAATTCATCATTTGGTTTCCTCCCTTGATGATTTTTGGTTCAGTTGTAATTTTGTGTTAAATATCACCGCTCTGGGACGTCTGTTCATCCCGTGGGTTGATCACCGCATCAAATGCAAGTGCGGCCAGCAGGATCACACTTTTGATGAGGTTTTGGCTTGTGTAGCTGAAGTTCATGATCGTCATTCCGTTGATCAGGATGCCAACCAAAATTGTACCGACCAACACGTTGCGCACACCGCCTTGCCCGCCCGATAGGCTGATGCCGCCCAGCACAACAACAAGCAAAACATCGTAGATCAAAGTTGAATTATACAGCCGCGTGTTGATGCCCGACACAAGTCCAGTCAACAGAATACCCGCGCCATAAGCGATCAGCGCAGAGATCATATATTGCATAATAACTACCGTCCGCGAGGGAAGGCCCGATGTACGCGCAGTCGCCGGATTGTCGCCAGAAGCATAGATAAAACGGCCAAAGCGGGTAAATTGCAAAAACAGCGCGACAAGTGCCGCAACCAGTGCAAAAACAATTACCGATACGGGCACGCCGAATAAAATGCCGGACCCGATATACGTCAGCCAGTCGATCCCGCTGGGGGCGTAAAGAACATCAGAATTGAACGCAACGCGGCCACCGCCATAAACCACCGAAGCCATTGCAAGTGTCGCAAAAATCGGTGGCACCTCGGCAACCGCAATTAGAATGCCGGTTATCAATCCACAAATAGCAACCAGCGCAGCCCCGATTAGGATGGCTTCACCGAATGCAAACCCCTGTGTTGAAAGCCAAATCGCAAACGCGACGCCAACCACCATCACTGCGACCATTGTCAGGTCAATACCGCGACCAACAACAACAAAGCCCATACCGACGGCGAGAATGCCAAGTATTGACACGTTTTTAAGCAAAGCAAGGATATTGCCCTGTGTCAGAAACTTGTCCAACACCAAAGAAAAAACCACAAAAAGAGCCACGGCAATCGTAGTGACCACGCCTTCCTGTGTGATCTTGAAAGAACCGCCTGCGCGGCCTGATGTCCTGTCCTGTTGTGCCGAACTCATGTAGCCTCCCTTTGCATCGGCCACAGGCGTACCCCCTGACCAATACGGTCAGATGCGACGACGATAACAAATGCATTCTCCTCAAACGGGCCTCAAAGGCCCTCCGCCTCCAAACGGATTCTCGAACCGCAACTGATGCTTGTGGTTCGGTATGCTTCACAATGGCAGAGAAGGTGAAAGGACAGCAATTTTGATTTTCTGATGGCCCGTGCAGAAAATGACGTCACAGTAACACGTCCTGTGCTTTTCCATCGGGACATGGTCGAATACGCTTATCCAAAGCGTTTGGACCGCTGATGGTTTAAACGCCCCAGACAAGGACCGTCGTGGTCGGTGAGGAGAGTATAATGAACGTCGGAATTATCGGAGTCGGGCTGATGGGCCACGGCATTGCGCGCAATGTGTTGGCACGGGGCGGTTTTGCGCTGCATTTTTTGGATCACCCGGGAAACCAGCCGGTGGACGAAATTAAAAAACTAGGCGCAAAGCCCTGTGAAACCCCTGCCGAAATTGCTGCTGCTAGTGATGTTGTGATCCTTTGCGTCACGGGTTCGGCGCAGGTCGAATCCATTATTACGGGCGAAAACGGCCTCCTTGCGGGGCTAAAACCCGGTACAGTGATTGTGGATTGTTCCACCGCCTTGCCGGAATCCACGGTGCGTATGGGCAAGGTCGTCAATGAAGCTGGCGGGGATTACATAGATGCCCCGATGACGCGAACCGCCCAACACGCACATGAAGGCAAGTTAAACTTGTTGGTCGGCGGTGACATCGCAGTTCTGGACAAAGTACGGCCAATACTTTCTTCCTTTACCGAAATGGTCACGCATGTAGGGGCGCTTGGTCACGGCCATCGCCTTAAATTGTTGCACAACTATGTGTCTATCGGATTTATGACCCTCCTGGCGGAAGCCGCTGCACAATCGGCTGATGCAGGTGTTGATCCCGAAGTCTTTGTTGACGTTTTAGCCAACGGCGGTGGGGCCAGTGCGGCGCTACAGCGCCTTGCACCCTTTATCACTGATGGTAATCGCGATGGGCTGCCGTTCTTTGTGAGCAATGCACAAAAGGACATAGATTATTATCGCGCCATGTCCGGTGAAGCAGGCGCACAGCAGATCATTGCAGATGGTGTCGCCAGTGCCATTGGCACCGCAGTAGATGCTGGCGAAGGTCAGGCCTATGTACCAGAATTGGTCCGTATCTTTAGCAAGAGCGCAAACTGATCCGCGCTACTGCTTAGCCTGAATTGGCCTGACCTGCACCCAGCGGGTCAGGCCGGTTCTGCCAAACTGTCACACAATTGACGCGCGACTTCTGTGGTGCTGGCCGATCCGCCAAGATCAGAGTTAAGACACCCCCCCGCCAATGCCCCAACAGACACTTGCCGAATGCGTTCTGCTGCTTGGGACAGTCGCGGATCTGAATGGCGATCTGCCAGCCAATCCAGCATCGACGCCGCCGATAAAACCATACCATAGGGGTTTGCAATTCCCTTGCCCGCGATATCAGGGGCCGAACCGTGGGACGGCTGGAACAATCCGTTTTCTTCCCCGACTTCGCCGGATGGGGCCATGCCAAGCCCGCCAATAGTCGCCGCCGCCAGATCCGATAGAATATCACCGAACATATTCTCGGTCACAATGACATTGTAATGTTCGGGCCGTAGCACCATATACATCGACATTGCATCAACGATTGCATATTCGGTTTCAATATCCGGATAGTTTTGCGCCACTTCGTCAAAAACCGATCTGAAAAATGCATAGCTGCGCAGCACATTGGCCTTGTCGCAACAGGTCACCCGCCGCACGCCGTCCTCTGGCGCTCCATTTGAAGCCTGTGCAAGCCTAAAGGCTTTGTGAACAATCCGTTCAATGCCTGCGCGTGTCTGAACAAGCGTATCCACGGCTACGTCCCCACGCAACAAAGAGCCCGCGCCGCGCGCCGCATAAAGCCCTTCGCTGTTCTCACGTACAATCACATAGTCAATTGATCCGGGTTTGGCGCGACTAAGTGCGCTCTCAACGCCTTCGTACAGGCGGATTGGTCGAATATTGGCAAATAGATCCAATTCAAACCGCGTGCGCAGAGAAAAATCGACTCCGACTTCAGTGCCATCTGGATGAACAACCCCAGGCAAACCAGCAGCCCCATGTAGAATAGCATCTGCTTGCGCACAGGCATGTCTGGTTTCTTCTGGCAGGCTTTCACCTGTTTTTAGGAAATGTGACGCACCTGCCGGATACTCGGCAAAACAAAGCAAGTCAGGCCCCAATGCCGCCTTCAGGACTTCGATTGAAACCGCGCAAATTTCAGGGCCGATTCCGTCCCCATGCACAACGGCAATTTCATAACTGTCTTTCATGTTTTCACGTCTCCCTTGGATAACAACCAGCGCAGTAAATCTGTGATCGCCCGTTTCAGGCCCGACACACCAATCACAAGCGCCCTATGGTTGTACAAGCAGGGAACAGTCCTTGGATGCCAGTCTGATTATCTGAACACAGCATTAGTTTTCCTTGTCAGCACAGATTGTCTGGACAGTGTTGGGGTCACAATATGGCGGATTTCCCCGCAATAAACACCGCTTCGGTGTTCGAAGATGCATTTTACTTCCGGTAGATTTTATGGATATGGTTTCCCACTGTGCCAACAGTAATTGCCATCTGACTGGCAATTTCGCCCCGTTTGTAGCCCTTTGCGATCAGTCCCAGAACCTCACTCTCGCGCTCGGCCAACAGGTCTTTGCCTTCTTGGGTCGCTGTATCGCCCCTGACGATAGTTAGCAGATAATGGGCAATCTGCGGGCTGATCGGCGCGCCGCCTTCAAGCACAATTTCAATTTCTTTCACAACGCCACTCCGCCGCCGCTGCCGCGCGGATTACGTCGATGCCTGACCCGTCGGGCAGTCTTAAATCTGTCAAAAGAAAATCAGGTCGGTGATGGGTCAGCATAGACAGGGCTTCGGCCATTGTCTGGCTGCTGCCAATCACCTGAAGCGACTGGGAAAAATCGCGAACAATTCATTCAGCCCCGACACCCCGAAACCTGAAACCTGAAACATCAGTCCCCTTTAATCGGTTTTTAACTTTTCAAGCTCGTCGACCACCGATTGAAGATGAGGCCGTTCCCCGCCGTCCATACCTTCATTTGAGGCGCGAAGAAGGGCTTCTTCGTTTAACTTCCACGCTTGCAAAATTTCCCGTTTTTGATCGGATGTCCATGTGTCGTCAGCCACGACGTCCTTGGGTGTTTCGTAGTGTTTCTCAGGCGTGAGGCAAATGTCTTTTAGTGCAGCATCATCCATTTTAAACGTCCTCCTTATATGTGTCTGACGCGGGGTCTCTCCTATCAAAAACGGCATTCATGCCCACGCGCTCTATTGCATAAAAGTATAACGCGCAGAATGGAGTTTGGTTCCAAACCTACGAACATAAGCGGCAAGCAGACGGCGTTTATAATGACAAGTAATGTGAACTCCACTCCCCAGCGGTTCAGCGTGGCAGGAGGGATTTCAAGACCACGCAACGCCCTTTAAGCACCCGAAAAACTGGCAAATATTGCCGGTGTGGAACAGGGTGTTGCTGTACATATTCCGCTAGGGTGCATGCTCTGAGCGGGCAGATCGGCGCGAACTAAGACTGTTCGCTCACTTGGCGCAATGCACCGCGCAGGGCACGGGATTGCAAGGGGTCCGACAGACGCGATTCTGGCGCATATCCCATCCGTTTCAGTGCGGCATGTTCTTGCGGGTGGGGGGGCATGTTGAACGACGCGAGTATTAAGCCCATTAGTTTTCGTTTGCTGCTGATCGCATCGCCCAGACAAGCCAGCGCGGGCAACAGGGCTTTCTCTGTTTCGTCAAAATCAGTACCAAGCGGAAAGTCCGGCAACAAGGTTTTGCGGAACGGTTTAACCCAGTGCCCCAGCGCGTCCGGCGTATTGCGCCTGTGTGCATCTG
Organism: Roseobacter sp. N2S; assembly: GCF_031454055.1. Lineage (NCBI taxonomy): Bacteria > Pseudomonadati > Pseudomonadota > Alphaproteobacteria > Rhodobacterales > Roseobacteraceae > Roseobacter > Roseobacter sp. N2S. The sequence goes on along the minus strand of NZ_JAVDQB010000011.1, from coordinate 71,279 downwards.
GAACATGCCAGTCTGGTGCCAGTTTTCCGGCTGATTTTGCTTTTTGGGTCAGATCGCCCTGAAATCTGCTGTCAGCGATACAGATCAGGCGTTTGATGACCTGTTCGTCGGTTTCTCCACGCAGATAGGCGGCACCGTATTCTGTAACGACCACATCCCGCATGTGCCGTGGGACGGTTGTCAGGGGCAGTTGCCAGACAATGTTTGATGTAACTGCCCCACCGCTGATGCGGGTTGCGGGCAGAGTTAAAATAGCTTGCGCATTTTCCAGCGCGAAAGCCTGTTCAAAAAAGTTGAATTGCCCGCCAACACCGCTGACCACCTGTCCGAGCTTTGCAGAGTCTGACATGGCATCCCCCAACAGACTGACCTGCATCGCGCCGTTCACAAAGCGTGCGTCTTTACGGGCGGCGCGTTTGGCGGTTTCGTCCCCGTAAAGCGCGTTGGTAAAGCTGACGGGCTTCATCTGGATTTTGGCGCGTTCGCTTGCGGGCATGTTGCGCAGGCGTTCATACATATCGCGTGCTTCAACGAAGAACCCCGCATGAATCACGGCACCGTCCACTTCGCGTTTTAAAACGCCGCCTTGCATAAGCGCCAGCAAGCCACCGACCAGCATTTCAGTAACCGCGTAAAGACCCGTGTCAAAGGGCACGGTTTCATCGCCGGTCAACGGGAACGGGGCGGCGGTAAACACATCATCCAGTTTTTGTTGGTCGCGCAACAGGATCGCATTTGCCACCGCATCACCAATCGCACCAATCCCGATTTGCAGCGTCCCCCCGTCGCGCACCAGCCGTGACACATGCAGGCCGATCGCGTGCTGGGCGTCTGATACAGGGCGGCGAACGGCTGAAAACAGATCAATTTGTTGTGCAGGTTCCAACACCATCCCAAAGGCGTCTGCCGTAAGAACGGCATCCCCGTCCATAAAGGGCAAGGCATCATTCAATTCTGCAACAGCAAGGAAATCCATCTTGCCTGCCGCACGCATTGCGAAAAGATCGGCGGATATATCCGTATTACACGACATACTAAACCGCGTGCCGTCACGGGGCATCAATTGCGCAAGCAGATTGGGGCGTTGGGCAACCAGCACATCGCGGGCATATGTGTAATTGGCGGCGATGTAATGGCGCTGTGCGTATTCATTTCCCAGCCAATTGCCCGCCTGAAAGAAAAACTCTGACACTGTAATATTATCGGGCAGCGCAGCGTTCCTGATTTTTTCGGCATAGATCAGTGGCGGCATGGTCCCGAACAACCGGTCCATCGCGGGTTCCAGAAACCGTTTTTCCATATCGGTTTCTGGCACGGGTCGTTGCAAGGTCAAGGCGGTGAATATTTTCAACGTTAAGGATTTATCGTTCAGCGCAGCACGGGTCAGGGCGTTGACCAGTGTCACAGGTTTCCCAAGCCCAAGCGGCAGGGCAAGGCGGATTTCGCCGCCAAGCTGCTGGAAAAGCGCGCGCGCCAATGCATCGGCATCGCTATAGACCTGTGGGTTTTCAGCCAAGGGCAGACCATCCTTTGTCTGGTGTAAAGCGCGGTCCGTGATCGTTCGCCAATCTTTGCAGGGTTTCCGTAACATCGCTGATCCCGCGGGCACGGGCATAGTGTATCGGCCCGCCGCGGAACGGGGCCCATCCGGTTGCAAAGATCAACGCGCCGTCGATTTGGTCTTCGCCATGTGCGATCCCTTCGCGCAAGATTTCCACGCAGGCGTTCAGCATCGGTAGAATGAGTCTGTCTGTCAAATCGGCAGGAGCCTGTTCCAGATCCGCATCAGGGCGCGGGGTGCCTTCTGACCAGTCGTAAAAACCCGCGCCGGTTTTTTTGCCCAATTTGCCGCTGTCAACACGGCGACGCAGATCGTCACTGATTGGTGGCATCGGCGTATCCAGACTTTCGGACAGGCTTTCTGCCACATGCAAGCCCACATCAAGCCCAACCTGATCGGCCAGCGCAACTGGGCCCATCGGCATCCCGAATTGAATTGCAGCAGTGTCGATCACACGTTTATCGACACCCTCATCCATCAAGACCATCGCTTCCAGCATGTAGGGCACCAACGCGCGGTTAACAACAAAGCCCGGATAATCCGCTATGGGCGCCGGAAGTTTGCCTGTCGAACCACAAAACGCCGCAAGGCGTTGTGCCGTTTTCTTGCTGGTGGCAGTCCCGCTAATGACTTCGACAAGGTCGATTTGTGACACAGGGTTAAAGAAATGCAAACCGGCAAAAGACTCTTTGTCGGGGGCAAATCCGGCCAGTTCATCCACAGACAGGCTGGATGTATTGGTTGCAAGTATGGCGCCTTTTTTCAGCTTGCCTTTCAGCCCTTGATAGATCTTTTCCTTCAGTTCTTTTTGTTCGCTTGCCGCTTCGATCACCAGATCCGCGCGTTCCAGACCATATCCCTGTGGATCGGGCATCAAACGGTCCAGCGCATCGCGGGTCTGGAGTGTGCTAAGGTGTTTATTTTTGCAAATTTGCACGGCGCGATTGATTGCCTTGCCCAAAGGGTCCGTTTCAATATCGCCCAGCGTGACCCGCTTGCCTTTGATCGCGGCTGCGGTTGCGATTTCAGCGCCCATTGCACCTGCGCCAATCACATGGACATGGTTGATACCATCATCTCCGCGCCCAGCCTGCTTCAGCTTTTGGCGCAGAAAGAAAACCCGCCGCAGGTTCTTGGATGTTTCGGTTTGCAGCAGTTTTGCAAAGCTTTCGATTTCACCCTTTTGCATTGCCTTAGGGTCATCACCGTGTTCTTCCCACAGATCAATCAGCGCATAAGGCGCAGGATAATGCTGTTCCGGCGCTTTCTTTGCGGCTTCCTTGCGCATCTGCCCCGCCGCAAGGGTGCGCGCCTGATCCAGCCCGAAGGTGCGTGATGTCAAGCCCGGCTGGTGCTTGTTAATCTTGCCTTCAATCACGGCCGCCACAGCGCCGTCTATGTGGCGTTCTTCGACCACAAGATCGACAATCCCCAGGGATTTAGCCCGTTTGGTATGGGCGGTTTTTCCTGTCAGCATCATGGTCATTGCGTCTGTCCCACCGATCAGGGCTGGCAGGCGAACCGTGCCACCAAGCCCGGGATGAAGCCCAAGTTGGACTTCGGGAAACCCGAAAGAGGCCCCTGTTACGCCAATGCGGAAATCACAGGCCAGCGCCAGTTCGAAACCAGCCCCCAGTGCCGCACCGTGGACGATGCAAATCGTCGGGCAATTTAAGGCTTCGATCCGGTCCAGAACACCATGGGCCTGCTTCAAAAGATCCGCCGCTCCTTCATCTGTCATGGCTTCAAAGCCGCTGATGTCCGCCCCCGCCGCAAAACCGGATTCTTTGGCAGAGCGGATCACAAGCGCACTGGGAAGATCGGCTTCAAGCGCTTTGATATGGCTGTCCAAGGTGCGGATTACGTCTTGTGAAATGGTGTTCGTGCTTGTGTCTTGTTTGTCTAGTACCAGCCAAACCACACCCGCATCATCGCGGCCTGTTCGCCAGATCCCGTCCGATTCACCGACAGGACCAAGTTCAAGTTTCGTTTCACCAAGGAACTCAAGTACATGTCCGGTCATCACACTGCCTCCAATAACATTGCGCCGCCCAAGCCACCGCCGATACATTCTGTGGCGATGCCCCGTTTGCCGCCGCGCTGTTTCATTGCGTTTGCCAGATGCAACACAATACGGTTGCCGCTGGTGCCAACGGGATGGCCAAGGGAAATCGCGCCGCCATCCACGTTCAGTTTGTCACGATCAATCCGGCCAAAGGCGGTATCATATCCTAACACCTCGCGACAGAAATCATCGTCATTCCATGCAGCAAGGCAGGATAGAACCTGAGCGGCAAAAGCTTCGTTCAATTCCCACAGGTCTATATCTTCGTTATTCAAATTGTGACGCTGCAAAATCGGTGTTGTGCTTAAGACTGGGCCAAGCCCCATTATAGATGGATCAAGCCCCGCCCATTCGCTGTCGGTGATTTCTGCAAGCGGCTTCAGCCCGTGCAATTCAACGGCTTTTTCCGAAGCAAGAATGCACCAGCTTGCGCCATCCGTGATCTGGCTTGAATTCCCTGCGGTCACTTTGCCATAGGGTGGTTCAAACACGGGTTTAGGTTTGGACAGACCGTCCAGATCACTGTCAGGGCGTAGTCCGGTATCCTGATCGTAAACCGTTCCGTCCCGATCAAAAGCGGGCATCATTTCCTCTTTCAGGCGCCCTTCGGTATGGGCGGCTGCAAGCCGGTGATGACTTTGCATCGCATAGGTATCAGCAGTTTTGCGATCTATGCCGAAACGATGCGCCAGCACTTCGGCAGTTTGCCCCATAGACAGGCTTGTTATCGGATCCGTTAACCCCCGTTCCAGACCGACAACCGGTTTGAAAAATTCGGGCCGTAGCCCTGCCATGGCTTTCGCCTGATCAAGCGGCCCTTTTGCCGCGTTCATCCTGCCAAACCATTCCACCGCCGAAGAGCGCAGGGTCAGGGGTGCATGGCTCAACGCCTCGGTGCCGCCTGCAAGGATCATCTGATGATCGCCGGAACGTATGTAACGGTAGGCGGTATCGATGCTTTGCATGCCAGAGCCGCAGTTGATTTGCGTGGAAAACGCAACGGTTTCTTCGGGCAATCCAAGGCGTAATCCTGCAACGCGGGCGGGGTTCATTTCATCAGCGATGACATTCACGCAGCCAAGGATCACCAGATCAAATGCGGCGCGATCAAAGGGTTGGCGCGCCAAAAGTGGTCTGCCGCATTGAACTGCCAGATCTACGGGCGTGAACGGACCGGGGCCACTGCGGGCTTTCAGGAACGGGGTGCGGGCGCCATCTACAAGGAAAACGCGCTGGGTTTTTCGGGTATTCATTCTGCGGCCTCTTGTGTGGGGTGTTTGGGTTCAGGGGCGGGGAACAGGGCGGCCAACTCGTCGGGGGTATAATCATCCACCGCAACCACCTGATCCACCAAGGTTTGCATCGCGTGGATTTCAGAAAGTTCTGCATCGCTTAGAATGCCAGCCGTCAACGCCTGCTGGGGCGTTTTGCCTGCATCGCGCAGCCGTTTCATAACCGGTGCCATTTCTACAACTTTGGCATAGCAGCTATTCAGAACATCCACGCCGTTACGCTGGCATCCTTTGTGCAGATCGCCGGTAATGCGGTCCCGTGTGGCAGATGGTTCGTACAGCAGGTCACTACATTGCACGGTAAGTCTGTCATCGGGTTTTCGGGTTGTCGCGCCGGGTAATGTTAACATGCGCAACACCACTGCGGCCCAGCGGGCAGGCAGGTTCGCAATCACACTATCCAGTGCGGATTGGATATTATGCAAAGCGTTTTGTGCGGCGTATTGCAGAACGGGCAGATCGGCGTCCTGCCGACCTTCGTCATCCCACCGTTTCAAGGCTGCTGACAGAATATACATTTCGGACAGAATATCACCCATCCGCCCCGAGATCATTTCCTCGCGCTTCAGCGCACCGCCCAAAGTCAGGAACAGAAAGTCTGCGGTCAGCGCATAGGCGGCGGACCAGCGTGACAGTTGTCGGTAAATCGGTGTGGCTTTGCCCGCATCAGGGGCAGGCGCAAACCGCCCGCCTGTCAGGGCACGACCCCATGCACGGAACAGGGTTTTCGTTGTATGACCGACATGGGCCCAAAGGCTTTTGTCGAACATTTCAAGGGATTTATCGGGGTCTTTTTCCTGTAGCGCCAACATATTATCAAGCATATGCGGGTGCGCACGAATAGAACCCTGTCCGAAAATTATCAGACTGCGGGTCACGATATTCGCGCCTTCAACGGTAATGCCGATGGGAACTGCGCGGTACAGCGGCAATAAATAATTCGAAGGCCCGTCAATCACCGCCTTACCGGAATGCACATCCATCGCATCATTGATTGCACTGCGCATTTTATAGGTGGCATGGGCCTTCATGATAGCAGAAATAACAGACAGGGCGCGCCCTTCATCAAGGCCGGCGCAGGTCAGGTGCCGTGCGGCATCCATCGCATAGGCATCTGCGGCAAGCCCGCCCAATCTGGACTGGATGCCGCCGAATTTGCCGATAGGCAAATTGAACTGCTGACGGATGCGCGCATAGGCCCCCGTGGTATGGGCCGAAAGCGCGATGGCAGCGCAGCCCATAGATGGCAGCGAGATCCCACGGCCAGCGGCAAGGGCACTCATCAACATCATCCAGCCTTTGCCGGCATATTCAGGACCACCGATAATGTGGTCCAGTGGAATAAAAACATCTTTGCCGGTTGTGGGGCCGTTCATAAACATGGTCGAGGATGGTATGTGCCGCCGTCCTGTTTCCACCCCGTCCAGATCAGTTGGAACCAAGGCGCAGGTGATGCCGATGTCCTGTGTTTCCCCGATCAGCCCGTCCGGATCACGCAGTTTAAAAGCAAGGCCAAGCACAGTACACACAGGTGACAGTGTAATATAGCGTTTCGCCCAGTTCAGACGAATGCCAAGGACTTCTTCACCCTTCCATTGGCCGTTGCAGATCACCCCGTCATCAACCATCGCCCCCGCATCTGAACCGGCCTCTGCGCTGGTCAGCCCGAATGCGGGCAATTCACGCCCGTCGGCAAGGCGGGGAAGCCAGTAATCCTTTTGATCATCTGTCCCAAACTGGTGCAGCAATTCACCTGGCCCCAGAGAGTTGGGCACCATCACCGTGACGGCCGCAGCAACAGAACGGGTCGAAATGAACCGTACAATTTCTGAATGGGCAAAGGCGGAAAAGGCCAGTCCGCCATGGGATTTTGGTATGATCATCCCAAAGAATTTATGATCTCGCAGGAACTGCCAGACCTCTGGCGGCAGATCAGCGGTTTCCTGATTGATTTTCCAATCGTCAATCATGTCGCACAAATCCTGAACAGGGCCATCAAAAAAGGCTTGTTCTTCGGGGGACAGTGTTGGTTTTTTTATCGCGTGCAGTTTTGACCAGTCGGGATTGCCGGAAAACAATTCCGCCTCCCACCAAACCTCTCCGGCGTTCAGGGCCTCGCTTTCAGTTTCGGACAGGGCAGGTAATACGCCTTTTGCCCAAGCGTGGATCGGTTTGGTGACGAAACGTTTGCGAAAACTTGTCATGACTCTCCCTTTCCTGAAACCAACGCAGCAGGGGCTTTAAAGTTCCAAGTTTCTGAAACCGGCAGGAAGACGGGTCATGGCTGATGGGGGGGCTACCTGTGTATTACGGGCTGGATTTCCTTGCCTAAGCGGATTGGTCTCAGGGTTGGTCACGGGGCTATTCGCAAGGATGAACTGGGGGATAGCTTGGTCGTGGGGTAGCTAATTTTTGTTGTTTTCCAGTCCGCAGAATTTTGCTTTGAAACCCTATTGACTTGCATTTGGTCTAGTGGTCTAACCACCAGACCAGTTGTCTGAGTCTGGTGTTCTGGGAGGACATACATGAGCGACCACGCTCTCTTGGCGGTGCAGGGTGCCCCGTTGGAAAAGGTAACGCACCGGTCCGTTAAGGACGAGGTGGCGGAACGTTTTGCAACGCTGATCGTATCGGGCGTTCTGAACGTGGGCGACACACTACCAAGCGAACGTGATCTGGCCGCAACCATGGGCGTAAGCCGCGAAACCATCCGCGGTGCGCTGTTGATCCTGTCTACCAAAGGTATCGTTTCAGTTGTGCAGGGTGCGCGCACCAAAGTGGCATCCGATGACGTGGGCGATCTTGGGTTGCCATCGCTGCTGAACCGTCGTGTTACAGAATATTCGCTGGATGACGTCCACGAAGGACGCCTGATGGCCGAACGACAGGTGGCTGTTCTGGCGGCGCAACGGACAGAGCCGGGCATGCTGAACGAACTGGAACATCTGATAGATGTACAAATGGCCGCAATCAACGATCCGGTGCGGTTCCTGATCGCGGACAGGGCATTTCACACGGCAATTTATCATGCCTGCGGGAATGCGGTTCTCTCTGATCTTGCCACCACACTTTACTCGTATCAGCTGGATCACCGTCGCCGTGCAATCGCAGAACCAGGCGCCATTGCGCAAAGCATTGCGGATCACCGCGTTATCCTGTCGGCCCTGAAAGCAGGTGACGCCAAAGCGCTGGCCGAGGGGCTGGGCGTTCATGAACAACGTATTTACGACAGTACCCGTGCGGTGCTGGCGGAAACAACCAAGAAGGCAACAGAATGAAAGTTACAATCATCGGCGCGGCGGGCATGATTGGCCGCAAACTGGCAGAAACCATCGCAAAAACTGGCAAGCTGGGTGGTCAGGGCGTTGACGCGCTGACATTGGTTGATGTGGTTGCACCCGATGTTGCAACAGATTTCAACGGGCCGCGCGTTTCCGTTGCTGGCGACCTCACAGAAGCGGGCACTGCGGCCAAGCTGGTTGCTGACAGACCGGATGTTATCGTACATCTGGCCGCCATCGTATCGGGAGAAGCCGAGGCGGATATGAACAAAGGGTATCGCGTCAATCTGGATGGCACCCGCGCCCTGCTGGAGTCCATCGCAGCGCAAAATGACTATTGCCCTCGGGTGATTTATGCGTCGTCGCTGGCGGTTTTTGGTGCGCCGTTCCCTGCAAAAATCCCTGATGAATTCCACCTGACACCCCTGACAAGCTACGGCACCCAGAAAGCGATGGGCGAATTGCTGCTGAACGATTATTCGCGGCGCGGTATTCTGGATGGCATCGGGATCCGTTTCCCCACGATCTGCATCCGCCCCGGCAAGCCGAACAAGGCGGCTTCGGGCTTTTTCTCGGGTATTCTGCGCGAACCGCTTAACGGCCAAGAGGCAATCCTTCCGGTGACGGATGACGTACGCCACTGGTTTGCCAGCCCCCGCGCCGCAGTCGGATACATCGACCATGCGGCAACGATGGATACAGCCCCGCTCGGGGCGCAACGTTGCATGACGATGCCCGGGGTAAGTGCAACCGTGGCCGAACAGATCGAGGCCCTTCGCGCCATCGCAGGGGATGACGCCGTGGCGCTGATCCGCCGCATCCCCGATGAAACAATTGCCAGCATCGTCGCGGGCTGGCCACGCGATTTTGAAACCACACGCGCCCTGAAAATGGGCTTCCGTGCCGAGAATTCTTTCGAAGAGATCATTAGGATCTATCTGGAAGATGAGATGGGCCAACCGGCCTGATTGGGAGGGGCACGTAAGCATTTCGCTGCGTGTCAGAAAGACCCTAAGACTTTAATACTATTGGAGGAACAACCATGAAACACACAGTATTCGCAATGGCGAGCGCCCTTGCAGCCCTCAGCTTTGCACCCGCACAGGCAGAGCAATCTATCGTGATCGGCCATGCCCTGTCACCCACGTCCCATTACGGCGTCGGTGCAGATGCCTTTATCGCCAAACTTGAAGAACTTTCAGGTGGCGAATTCACCGGAACCCAAGCCCCCGCAGGTCAGCTAGGCGGCGAACGGGATATGATCGAAGGGCTGCAAATCGGCTCTATGGATATGGTGATCACGTCCACTGGCCCGCTTGGCAACTTTGTCCCGGAAGTTTTCGCACTGGACCTGCCGTTTTTGTTCCGTGGATACGATCACGCCCGTAAAGTGCTGGATGGTGAAATCGGTCAGGAATTGCTGGCAAAAATCGGGGAAAACCAGCTTGTCGGTCTGGCATGGACAGAAAACGGTTTCCGCCACGTGACGAACTCCAAACATGCCGTGAAAACACCTGCCGATCTGGACGGGCTGAAACTGCGGACGATGGAAAACAAGGTTCACATGGAAGCATTTTCCGGCATGGGCGCATCCCCGACCCCGATGGCTTTCCCCGAACTGTTCACAGCGCTGCAACAAGGTGTTGTTGACGGTCAGGAAAACCCTGTGACTGTGATTACATCTTCCAAATTCTGGGAAGTGCAGGATTACGTTTCCCTGACGGGCCACGTTTATTCTCCGGCTATTGTTCTGGCTTCCCCGATCCTGATGGACGGTTTGACAGACGAACAAAAAGGCTGGTTCTACGAAGCTGCCAAAGCGTCTGCTGCGGCGACGCGGGCCGAAGTAAACCGTCTGGAAGAAGCAGGTGTAGAGCAGCTGCGTGAACATGGCATGGAAGTCATTACAGACATCGACAAAGCCCCCTTCGCCAAGCTGGCAGAGCCTGCTTATGCGGTTTACACTGACAAATACGGCACCGATCTGGTGACACGTATCCAAAACGTCGAGTAAGCGTTACTCACGGCAGGTGCGTATCAACAGCGCGCCTGCCTTTCCCTTCCTACATATTCATGAGGCACCCACATGCGCTTTTTCCTGCGCCTCGAAGACTTCACGACCGGGGTAGCGCTGAGGCTCTCCATTACTTTCCTGCTGATCGCAGCCGGTCTTGCCCTGTATCAGGTGATCACCCGTTTTGCCTTTGGCGCACCGTCAACATGGTCCGAGGTTATTACCCGCTCGGCGATGATCTGGTCTGTGTTTCTGGGGGTGGCCGTTGCTTTTAAACATGGCGCGATGATTTCGGTTGATATGATTCAGAACACCTTGCCGCCGCGCCTGGGTCTGGCGCTTTATGTGGTGGCAAGTCTGGGGTCGTTGATTTTCTTTTCCTTCCTGTTTTGGCAGGGCTATCTGATGACCCTGCGCGTCATCCCGCAAAGTCTTTCGGCCTTGGAAATTTCCATCGCATGGGTTTATGCGGCACTGCCGACTGGATCAGTTTTTATTCTTCTGGCTGTTCTGGCCTCTATCATTCGCGCGGTCCAAGGGGACTGGCTGAAAGCACGCAATAAGGAGGACGCACTGTGAACAGCGCACTCGGTCTTTCGCTCGCAATCCTGTTCGTTCTTGGTGTTCCGATTGCGGTTTCCATCGGGCTTGCATCTGTCATTGGCATTCAGGCAGATGGCCGCTTGCCCCTGCTGCTTATTGCGCAACGTATGTTTACAGGCATCGACAGCTTCCCGCTGATGGCGATCCCTTTGTTTATTCTGGCAGGCAACCTGATGTCTGCGGGGGGGATTTCCCACCGTCTGGTGGAACTGGCCAAATCGCTGGTCGGGGGCATTCAGGGGGGGCTTGCCTGTACATGTGTGCTGACCTGTATGCTGTTTGCTTCGGTGTCCGGATCTTCTGTCGCGACCACCTTTGCGATTGGCGCAATTCTTATTCCTGCGATGGTAAAACACAACTACCCCAAACCGCTGGCAGCTTCTATTCAGGCCTCTTCCGCTGAATTGGGTGTGCTCATTCCGCCTTCGATCCCGTTGATCCTCTACGGCGTGTCTACAGATACATCTATCGGAAAACTGTTTGTTGCTGGTCTTGGGCCTGGCGTGGTTGTTGCCGGATCTCTTATCGTGCTTGTGATGGTGATTTGTCGTCTGCGCGGGATCGGTAAAGACGACGGGATGGACCGCTCTAGTCCGGGTGCGGCGCTGCTTGCTGCGCTGCCCGCGATGCTGGTGCCTGTGGTGATCCTTGGCGGTATTTATTCGGGTATTTTCACCCCGACCGAAGCCAGCGCTGCCGCTGTGGCTGCCGCGCTGATCGTTGGCATGGGGCTGTATAAAGAGCTGAAATTTTCCGAGTTGCCGGAGATTTTGAAAAAGACGGTGATTTCAACCTCTGCGATCATGATCATCATTTCGGCCGCGTCGCTGTTTTCTTTCCTGATTACACGCTCCGGTCTGCCAAATGAAATAGCCCAGTGGTTCAAGGAAATCTTCGAGAGCCGGATCGCCTTTCTTCTGGCAGTAAATATCCTGCTGCTGATCGTTGGCATGTTCATCGAAACCTCGGCGGCGATCCTCGTGCTGGCCCCAATCCTGACGCCTATCGCGCTAAGCTATGGGGTTGATCCAGTGCATTTCGGTCTGATCATCGTGGTGAATCTTGCGCTTGGGATGATTACACCGCCACTTGGTGTGAACTTGTTCGCGGCCTGTTCGGTGGCGCAGTTGCGGGTGGAAAAGATCATTCCCCAACTGATCTGGTTTGTGCTGACGGTTTTCGCGGCCCTGATGGTTATCACCTATGTTCCGGCGATTACGCTGTGGCCGGTTGAATGGATATTTGGAGGCTAACGGATGTTGATTGATTGTGTAGGTCTTGGCTCGATGGGGCTGGGAATGGCGAAAAGCCTTGTTCGTGCGGGCTTTGAAGTGCGCGGATTTGATCCGGCGGCGGCGCAGGTTGACCTGCTGTGCGACGCAGGCGGAAAACCACGGACGCAAGGCGACGCGCCCGCAGATGTGGTGGTGTGTACGGTGCTGAATGCGGATCAAACCCGCAGGGCACTGTTCGGGGAAAACGGCGCAGCAGCGCGGTTGCGCACGGGCGGGGTAATTGTTTCTTGTGCGACCGTGGCACCGGCCTTTGCCAGTCAAATGGAAGCAAAGGCAACAGACCTTGGGCTGCTTTATCTGGATGCGCCCATTTCCGGGGGTGCAATCAAAGCGGCACAAGGGCGGTTATCCATCATGGCGTCCGGTTCCAAGGCCGCTTTCGCAGGCGCAGAAGCCGTGCTCGGCGCGATGGCCGAAACCGTTCACCGGCTGGGGGATCACGCTGGTCCCGGTTCTGCCATGAAAGCGGTGAACCAACTTCTTGCGGGGGTGCATATCGCCGCAATGGGCGAAGCGATGGCCTTTGGGGCATCACAGGGGTTGGACCCTGCGCAGATTGTGGATGTTGTTTCTGTTTCCGCAGGCACATCGTGGATGTTCGAAAACCGTGGTCCCCATGTGGTACAAGGCGATTACACGCCCCATTCCAAAGTGGACATCTGGCTAAAGGATCTGGGCATCGTCGGTGAAATTGCTGCCGCCGCGGATTTGCCTGTGCCGATTTCTGCCAATGCGCTGGAACAATTCACCGCCGCCTCTGCTGCGGGGCTGGGCGATGAAGACGACGCAGCCATTGCGAAATTCTTTGCCCGTCAGGGCGGCATCAAACTTTTGGGGGATAATTGATGTTACTGGGATGTATCGGAGATGATTTCACAGGATCAAGCGATCTGGCGAATACGCTGGCCAAATCCGGTATGCGCACAGTTCAGTACAGCGGCGTCCCAACCGAACCCGCAAGTGCAGACGTTCAGGCGGGTGTCGTCGCGCTGAAATCCCGTTCGATCGCCCCTCAGGACGCAATCCGCCAGTCACTAGAGGCTTTGGCCTGGCTGCAAGCCCAAGGGTGCCAGCAGATATTCTTTAAATATTGTTCCACCTTTGACAGCACAGCGAAAGGCAATATCGGCCCCGTTGCCGATGCGTTGGCGGATGCTTTGGATGCCCATAACGTTATCATCTGCCCCGCGTTTCCGGGGGCGGGGCGGTCAGTCTATCAGGGATATTTGTTCGTCAAAGATGTTCTGCTGAACGAAAGCGGCATGGAAAACCACCCTTTGACCCCGATGAAAGATGCCAACCTGCGCCGTTTGATGGCGGCGCAAAGCAAAAACAACGTGGGGCATGTTTCGGCCGAGTCGGTCTTTAACGGGGCAGATGCCATCCGCGAAACCATGGCGGCTGAACAATCCGCAGGCCACCGTATGTTGATCGTTGATGCGCTGCGTGACAGCGACCTGATGGAAATCGGCGCAGCGGCGAAAGGTTTGCCGCTGATCACAGGCGGTTCAGGCGTTGCACTGGGACTGGCGGCCAATTTCGGCATCGCACCCGCACAAGTGCCGTGGACCGTACAAAACGGCAAGGCAGCCATCCTGTCGGGGTCCTGTTCTGTCGCAACACGCGGGCAGATCGCTTATCATATAGCCCGTCACCCCAGCCTGAAAATTGATCCAGCCGATGTTATCAGCGGCGCACAAACACCGCAAGAAACGGCGCAGTGGTTGTTCGAGACAAAGGGCCTGCCCCTAGCCTATAGTTCCGCAGATCCAACGGATGTGGCAGCGGTACAGGAAAAATTCGGCAGCGAAAAGGCGGCCAATGCGCTCGAAACCTTCTTCGGTCAAACCGCCGTCTGCCTTGCAAAACTGGGTGTATCGCGCATCCTGACCGCAGGGGGGGAAACATCCGGCGCCGTAGTTGAGGCGCTCGACTTCAAAACCTTGGAAATCGGACCAGAGATTGATCCCGGCGTACCGGCCCTGCGTGCAAGTGAACATCTGGTTATTGCGCTGAAATCAGGTAACTTCGGGACCGAGGATTACTTCGAAAAAGCTGCAAGTGTGTTGGGACAGGATTGATGCAGGAAAACGCGCTCCGCGAACACATCTGCCTGCTGGCAAAATCCATATTTGATCGCGGTCTGACTGGCGGCAGCACTGGTAATATTTCTGCACGCACGGATGACGGCGGCTTGTTGGTATCCCCCACAGGCACCAGTTTCGGTCGGCTTGACCCCGCCCGCCTGTCACGTTTTGATGCCAGCGGCGCCCTGATCGACGGGGATCCACCGACCAAGGAAATGCCCCTGCACAAAGCGTTTTATGACACACGCAGTTCAGCGGGCGCGGTGGTGCATTTGCACAGTTGCCATTCGGTCGCCCTGTCGATGTTGCCCGATACCGACCCCGAAAACTTCCTGCCGCCGCTGACACCCTATGGTATCATGAAGCTGGGAAAGGTGCGGCTGTTGCCGTACTTTATGCCAGGCGATCCGATGATGGGCGAAGCAGTTCGCGGCCTTGCGGGTAAACGCAGTGCGGTGATGCTCGCCAATCACGGTCCGGTCGTGGCCGGTAAGGATGTAGAGGCTGCCTGTAACGCAATCGAGGAACTGGAAGACACCGCACGGCTCGCCCTTATGCTGCGGGGAATGAATGCACGGGCACTAAGTGATACGCAGGTGCAGGCGCTGGTGACCAAATTTGATGTAGAGTGGGATGAATGACAAAGTTTTCTGCCAATCTGGGATTTCTGTTCACCGAACTTGACCTCCCCCAAGCGATCCACGCAGCAAAAGCCGCAGGATTTGACGCGGTGGAATGTCATTTCCCCTATGAAACACCACCAGAACAGATGAAAGCAGCTTTGGGGGAAACCGGCCTGCGGATGCTGGGATTGAATACATGGCCGGGGAACCGCGAAGCAGGTGATTTCGGACTGGCCGCATTGCCCGATCGTATTCCCGAGGCCCGCGCCGAAATCGCCCGCGCTGTGGAATATGCAGCAGCGGCAGGGGTAGATGCGGTACACGTGATGGCGGGGCGCACAGATTCTGGCACCGCGGCTGAAGACTGTTTTCGCTCCAATTTAAACCATGCCTGTGATCTGGCCGCTAAACACGGAATTAATGTGTTGATCGAACCCATCAACACCCGCGATGTGGCGGGCTATCACCTGTCCACCACGGATCACGCGGAACGGATTGTTGACGCGCTGGCGCGACCCAATCTGAAAATCATGTTTGACTGCTATCACATGCAGATCATGCAGGGCGATCTGGCGAAAAATCTGGAACGGCTTTTGCCAAAGATCGGCCATATCCAAATAGCCGCCGTCCCCGACCGTGCCGAACCGGATCACGGCGAAGTGGATTACCGCTGGCTTTTAGCACACATCGCTGCGCTGGGGTATCAGGGCATCATTGGTGCGGAATACCACCCGAAAGACACAACAACCGGCGGTCTGGGCTGGATGGATGATCTAAAGAACGACCGCTGCTGACTGACATCGACAGCGCATACGCTCGTGGATCGTCGCCAACTCAAGCGCCGCAAGTTTGAACGGCATGTGCGGCACCGTCACATTGTTCCCAACGGCTGATGGATTATTCAGCTCTGCTCCCTTAAGCGGTCAACGTACAAAAGCAGGCTTATTTGCCAGAAGATTGACCCGCTTGATAGGCAATCAGATCACAAATCTTGCCGATCTTCAGCCCGTGCAAGCGCGCATAGGGTACCAAATCATCCAGCCGCGCCATGGTGCCGTCAGGGTTCATGATTTCACAGATCACCCCCGCAGGCGAGCGCCCTGCCATACGGCTGACATCCACGGCGGCCTCGGTATGGCCCGCGCGGGTTTGCAAACCGCCGTCTTTGGCCCGCAGCGGGAAAATATGACCTGGTGAAATCAGGTCACCGGGGCAAGCATCCTGCGCAATCGCCGCTGCAATGGTGCGCGCGCGATCATGGGCAGAAATACCCGTAGTCACCCCCTCTTTAGCCTCGATCGAAACGGTAAAGGCCGTCTGATGCGGGCAGGCATTCGTGGGGGTCATCGGCGGCAGTTCTAGGCGATCCACCACCCTCCCATCCAGCGCCAGACAGATCAGCCCGCAACCCTCGCGGGCCATGAAATTGATCGCGGCGGCATCAGCGGCATCCGCAGGAATAACCAGATCCCCCTCATTTTCGCGCCCCTCGTCATCCACCAGAATGAACATCCGTCCGGCAACCGCTTCGGCAATAATCTGCTCGGGGCCAACGATCACATCCGCCTCGGTGATATTCAAAGTAATCATGTTCATTTCAGACCCTCGTTCATCCCTGCCCGCCTGTAACAAGCGGATTTTTTCAATCTAGTATTTCACTTGTATACCAGATAAAATTGCACAGAGTCAACGCCCCCCGGTCGCCATAGGTTCTGACCTAACTTAACTGATCGAACAGATATTTTTCGCTAAGATCATACAACTCTGTCAAGGCCTTACAGGCCATATCCGCATCGCCTTCGGCAGCGGCACGCACCACGGCGATGTGCTGTTTCAGGGCTACAATCAAACCGGGTTTACCCAGTTGCAAATGCCAGAATCGCCGTACCAGCGCATGGACGGGTTGCATGGCATCAGTCAGAAACCGATTGGACGCCGCCAGATCAATTTCGCGGTCAAATTCACTATCCAGGGCAATGTATTGCGTCAGGTCGCCCGCCTCGGCGCAGGCCTCCATTTGATCGGCATATTGCGCGAATTTGGCCCGCTGGTCTTGGGTTGCACGATCGGTGCCACGGCGGATCAAACGGATTTCAACGCCACGGCGAAACTCGATCAATTGCAACTGGCTTTTCAGGTCTATTTCCGTCACCACAATCCCGCGCCGCGGCAGGATTGCCACCAGATATTCGCGCTCCAGACGGCGCAAAGCCTCGCGGATCGGGGTCCGGCTGAGGCCAAGGGACGCCCCCAACGAATTTTCCGACATCAACGTACCGGGCGGAATTTCCAGCGACACGATCTGATCCTTGATCGCGTTATACGCAGTGATCGCCAAACCCTCTAGATCCTTGTTCGGAGAGGTCAAAATTGAAGTCGATTGAATCACTGCGGTTACCCCGTTCAAAGAAATGCGTCCCTTTGTATACCAACAGTTCACCAGAACGCCAAGCGGCACGTTTTCCCACGCCTGTGCAGGCCTAAGCCTCCTGCGGCCAAGACCCGTCCACGAATTCTACTCCGGCCTTAATCAACTCCGCCTCAAGCCCGAGAATATTATACATAGAATTGCCAGCCTCCAGTTCCGTACGAAACTCTTGCTCTTTGGCAAGCCGCGCCTCGGCGTTGTCCAACGCAGCGCCAAGGTCTTTTGGCGACACCACCAAAACCCCGTCCCCATCCGCAACAATCAGATCGCCCGGGTACACCGTAACCCCTGCAACCACCATGGGAACATTCACTGATCCGGGCCCGCGTTTTTCGGGATGGGACACCGAAACAGCCGTGGAAAAAACCGGAAAACCCATCTCGCGCAGGCGGTCACTGTCCCGCGCGGCACCGTCGATAACCGCGCCTGCAAGCCCCTTTGTCTGGGCATAATGGGTAATCACATCGCCCCATAAAGCCCCCTGCGCACTGCCCCCGTTGGTGGCCACAACCACATCGCCCGCCTCGGCCAGATTTGCCGCGACATGCAGCATCAGATTATCACCGGGGTAGTTGAACGAGGTCACAGCCTGCCCGCAAATCCGCGCGCCCTGAAACATCGGGCGCATGGCCACTGACATCAAAGACTGCCGCCCTACGATGGCCCCCAGACCTTCGTGCAAATCGGCCACACTGATCAGACGGGCGCGCTCTATGAGCTGCGGATCAATACGCGGGATTTGGTTGTAAATGATTGGTTTCATGGGTCTATTCGTCTTTCTTTGAAGCAAAGGATGCCGGTTCGAAGGTGTAAAAAAACGGCCCGCAACCAACTTGTATACCGAAAGAATACTAATAAATTTCAAACGCAGTCAAGACCCTGCTGCCACAGCAGAAACAACGTCAAAAGCAATATAAATTCGGGGGCAAAGGGCCAGTTGCGGGCTTTGGGTTTTTGCCCCGTCAGCCGATTTCAATCACAGATAAATCAAACTCTGCATCATGGCCCCGAATGCTCAGAACCCCCTGACCGTAATCCACCGTATGTTCATAGCGCCCACGGGACAGGGCCTCTGTTTCAATTACCAGAGAGTCCGTATCAGTAAGCCCGATAAACACAATTTTATCGGCTTCAAAAGACGGCCGCTGCGGATCGTCTGCCATGTTAAATCTGCTGATCCTGTCATAGCCCTGATCTACCCCTTGGGGTTTGGCGTTGAACACAAAACTATCCGATCCAGCCCCGCCGCGCATATAGTCGTCACCGCCAGCCCCGCGCAGAACATCGTGACCTGCATCGCCGATCAAGACATCATCGCCACCGCCGCCGTAAATCCGGTCATTCCCAGAGCCGCCGTAGAGTCTATCCCTCTCCTCGCCTCCTTTCAAAACGTCCTTCTGGCTACCCCCGAAAATCGTGTCCTCGCCCCTGCGGCCAAACAATGTGTCACGGCCTGCTTCCCCGAAAATGGAATAATCATAGGCACCCCCAAACACCAAATCATCTCCGCCAGCCGCATAGATCGTTGGAAAGACTCGGCTTTCAATTTTTGAACCGTAAATCACGTCATCCCCGTCAGAGGTTGTAACCGAATATATATTCTCCATTTCAACCGTACGCTGGTACGTTTCGCCTTCGATACTGCGCTGCCAATTGGCTTCACCCGCGTCGAGATCAACAAAAATATCCGCATCGACCTTTTCGATGGTCAGCGCGAAATCATACTGGCCGTAGCCAATCCCTGTCACATTATCCGTAACATCCCGTTCCAGATCGCTTCCGGACAGAAATATTTTGCGCCCCACCAACAGGTCATCACCCTGCCCGCCCCGCGCGTAGCCAGAAAAATAGTCACCGGTCGTTTCAAAACCAATGTCGCCGCCCAAAAGACTCAGAAAGGCGTCATACCCCGCATCGCTGCTGGTCAGATTGGTATCACGGGTAGGGCTTTCAGGAAGCACGATCTGCGCCGCCGCATTGAACAGATCGTCCATCTGCACGGTTAATGTTTCGTCGAGGGTCATAGAAATCAACCTGCCTTCGTCCTCTGGTAGGTTGTTTGCATGTTTGGCAGGAATGCGTGCCATAATTTCAATGCTGGTCACACGGCCGGAATAGGTGCCATCCGCATTCCGTTTCAGCCCTGCCCCTTCAAACACAAGATCATACCTATGTTCGGGACTAACCAGTTTTGGCGAAAACTTCTCAAAGACAAGCTGCGTTGCGCCCGTTTCCGAAACCTCTGGCTGAACACCGTTTCGAAGCCCCCGCACAACCCCGTCTTGGAAACTGATCTTGTCGGGATACCACAATGAAAAAAAGGGGTAGCCGATTTGATTGAAAAGCGCGGTTTGGTCGATAATTGATGCCATTGCTGAACGTCCTAAAAATGTTTTTCGCCTAAAAATCGGGTATAGTTAGGGGCAGCATAGGATAGGTTCCTTACATCTGTCACACCAAAAATAGCCAGAGTTGGCGGCATATCCCGCGCACCCCGCGCGTCCACCTATTGGAAACCGCGCAGGGCTTTAGGGTTTCGGCACATCAATCCCATAGGTGCGGGCCGCCGTATCCCAATAAAGTTCCGATTTCTCGGTATCGGAAAAATCCGCAGTGGTCTTCTTTAGCGCATTCCACAACGGCACATACCCGCAGGAATGTCCGTCGGCTGGAAAGTTGCTCTCCATCATGGCGCGCTCCACGCCAAAGGCCTCGATCCCCGCCAGAACAAAAGGACGCCACGCCGCCGCAAGCTGGTCACTGCTGGCAACCCCTGTACCCGCGTCAAACCCGAACCCCCAGAACGGCATCCCGAACCCGCCAATTTTAGCCGAAACATTGGGCCGCTTTGCCAGTTCTTGCAGCGCCCCCTGCCACTTTGCGAACAGATCAGCCCGCTGCGCAGGGGCCAGACCCAGCCCCATGGCAAAACCCAGATGGTTCAGAATAATCGGCGTGTTCGGAAAGGCATCTGCCAGCGCCGTCAACTCGGGCAATTGGGTGTGAAACACCGCCGCATCAAAGCTAAGCCCCCGCGCTGCAATTGCGCCAAACCCCGCATGAAACGCCGCTGTTTCCATCATCCCCGCTTGGGGCGGATCAAACATAAAAGCATTTGGCGCGGGGTCGGGATGCCACAGGGTCACCTGACGAATGCCGCGAAACCGCTCTGGCGCGGCAGCCTGATGGGCATCAAGCGTTTCACCCACCCGCGCCCCCAAAGTCAAATCCGCAAACCCCACAATCGCCGCATTCACACGGCACGGCCCGTATTGCCCGCTTGCGCTCATGGCGGCGATGCCATTGGCAAATTCCACCTCGCCCACGGGGCGGATCGGCTCGGGGCCATCAGCGCGCATAAAGGCACGGCTTTCCACATAGACCGTGGACAGAACACGGTGCCCAAGGGCAATGTCCGCGCTCAATTCGTCTAGCAAATACCGTGCGGCGGGGCGGTCAAACAAATGGTGATGGGCGTCAATGATCGGCAGATCCGGTTCAAAAACCGGCTCCTGCGCACCGTGAAATCGCTTCTTCATGACAGGCCTCCTGTAGTGGCATCTTCCAGTATCAGCGCAGCGGCTTTTTCCCCGATCATCAGGGCAGGCGCATGCAGGGCTGCATTTGGCAGGCGGGGCATGATCGCATTATCCGCCACCCGCAGCCCCTCAACGCCGCGCACCCGCAGGCGCAAATCCAAGACAGCATCCTGCGCAGGCCCCATCGCGCAGGTTCCGCATTGATGATAGGACGTGCCCGCCCCCTTGCGGATCGCCGCCACCAGATCCGCATGGCTTACAACATCCCGCCCCGGTGCCATTTCACTACGGATGTATTTCGCGATGCTCGGCTGGCGCATCACCGCGCGCATCCGGTCCACCCCTTTGGCCAGAATGTGAATGTCGCGCGGATCACTAAAATAGCCCGTATCCACCTGCGGGTTGACCAGCGGATCCGCCGAATGCAACGAGACCTGCCCCCGACTGAACGGCGTACCTTGATAAATCGTCAGCCCGAACCCCTGTTGTTTCGGCAGTAAATCCCACAGCCCCTGCCCCCCACTGGGCGGCAGGGCAGACAGGAAAACCACCTGCATATCCGCCAGTTCCAAATCAGGATCACTGCGAAAAAATCCCCCGACCGACGCGAAACTTTCCGACAGCACCCCCCTGCGCCCGACCGCATAAGACACCGCCGCCCGCGCTATCCCAAAAGGCGACATGTGATTGCGCGCCGTCACAGGGGCGCTACATTGCCATTGGGGCCGAAAACATGGATGGTTTTGCAGGTTTTTCCCCACCTGCGCAGAGTCCGCCACGATCTTGATCCCCTGTGCGGCTAAATCATCCGCAGGGCCAACCCCCGAATGCAACAACAGCGCAGGGCTGTTGATCGCGCCGCCGGATAAAATCACCTCGGCCTCCGCATGGATGCACGTCACCCTGCGTCCGATCTGCACCTCAACCCCGATGGCGCGGGCCTTATCAAATAACACCCGCCGCACCCGCGCGTTTTTGCGGATGGTCAGGTTTGGTAATTTCTGCGCAGGCCCCAGAAAAACCCGCGACGCGCTTTGCCGCACCCCGCGATCAATGTTCACATCATACCAGCCCAGCCCTTGGGGATGGTTGGCGTTCAAATCCTCCACAATCGGCAGGCCGCTGTCTTTGGCAGCTTCAAGGAAAGCATCACAAATCGGCAAATCAGGCTTGGCTTTACGCAACTTCAAAGGCCCGTCCGCCCCGTGCCACGCCCCTGCACCGCGAAAATTAGACTCTGATTTCAGGAAATACGGTAGCAGATCGTCAAAGCCCCAGCCCGCACAGCCCATCGCAGCCCAAGCATCATATTCGCTGGAATGCCCCCGCGCATAAACCATGCCATTCATACTGCTGGACCCGCCCATGACGCGCCCCTGCAACAGGGTCATCTTGCGATTGTGCAGCGCAGGGATCGGCTGGGTTTCAAAGTTCCAATTGTATTTGGCAAAAGTCCCTGCCGCAAATCCAAGACCGGGCACCCGCAAAAACGGGTCGCGATCACCGCCGCCTGCCTCTAACAGCAGCACCCGCGCGTCTGATCCCGTGGCCAGCCGTGCCGCAACCACACTGCCCGCCGCCCCTGCCCCGACAACAATGTAATCATACCCCTCTGCCACCATCAGATTTATCCCTGTGTTTCCACAATCTTGGCCAGCACCCGCAGGGTCGTGTCCAAATCCGCGCTGGAAATATCTTGAAACAACAACCGCTCGCTTTCACGGGCGTGGTCCACAATCGCATCCAACCGCGTTTCTCCGGCGGGGGTCAGATGAACCTTTTCGCTGGCATCCACAGTCAACAGCCCCAAACCGACCACTGCACGCAACACCTCTTGGCAGGAATGCAAGTCGAGGAACAATTCATGGGTCAGCTTATCAAGGCTGCGTTCGGGATAGGTGCGCACCGCCTGCAACAACCGCGCCTCCATCAAAGACAATCCCAGCCCCGCAGATTTCCGCCCCTTTTCCAGACGGGCCGCGATGGTGCTATAGGCCCGCACCATGCCAATCGACAGCAGGTTTTCTTCCAGCCGCGGCGCCGTGCCCCCAAGTGCGCTTTCGGTAAAAACACGGGTCGCGGGGTGATCCACAGACACCGCGTAACGACCCTTGGCAAACAACAGCGGCTGGCGATCAAAGCGGCGGAAATGATCCACCTGCCCCACAAGGATCAGATGGTCGCCCCCGTCATAGGTGGTGGCCAGCCCGCATTCAAAACTGGCCGTGGTATCCGGCAGCAAAGGCGCGCCACCCAGACCAGGTGTCCACTCAAGGTCTTTGAACTTGTCAGGGCCGGATTTGGCAAACCGCTGGGACATATCCATCTGGTCATCCGACAGGATATTCACCGCAAAATGGCTGCATTTTTCAAAGGCGGGGAAACTCTTGCTGTCATATTTGATCGACCATAACACCAGCGGCGGATCCAAAGACACCGATGCAAATGAATTTGAAGTCAAACCATATGTCACCCCGTCAACACAGGTGGTGATCACCGCAACCCCCGTTGCAAACTCGCCCAATGTGCGGCGAAACCCGTCTGGAACGGTGCCGGGGTTGCCTTCTTCAACTGGATTTTTCATCAAACTTTCCCTCATAGATATGCCGCGCTCTGCCCCCGTTTGCAGGGGACAGAAGACCAGCGCAGGCTTAGGACATCAGGTTTTCACGCAGGGTGCTGCCCGCATATTCACTGCGCAAAAGACCGCGTTTGCGCAGGATCGGCACAACACCATCGACAAATTCATCAATCATGCCGGGTTTGGTGGGCGCGCTCAGGTTAAACCCGTAGCCACCACTTTCACGCCACAGCTCTTCCAGTTTATCGGCAATCTGTTCTGGTCCGCCCACCAACTGGGGCATTCCCATAGACAGACCAATCTGAATCGCCGCCTCGCGCACCGTGACCGGTTTGCCAGAGCCGCCCTCCATCTGGGACAGGGCCTGCGCCATGCCTCGCGACGCATTGGTTTGCAATTCTTCAAGCGGCTGATCCAGATCCAGCGTGCTGCAATCCACCCCCAGTGGCGCGGACAACCGGCTTAACCCCGCTTCCAACGGCATCCGTTCGCGCAGATCCGCAAGACGCTGTTTCGCCTCGGCCTCGGTGCTGCCGATCACATATTGCGTGCCAAACAGAATACCAATCGGGTCTTTACCCTGTTCAATCGCCGCCGCGTCAAACCGTTCACGGAATTTGCGCATGGCGGTGATGTTGGGCTGGATCGCAAAAATCGCATCCGCATGATCCACCGCAAAGGCCATGCCGCGCCCCGAAGACCCCGCCTGAAAAATCACCGGACGCCCGCCTTGGGGCGATGGCATGGTGGGCGAGACCGCCTCACATTTGAAATATTTACCCTCGTGTTTGACCTTTTTGATCTTGGAGGGATCACCAAAAATTCCTGCCTCGCGGTCCATTGGCAGGGCACCCGGTTCAAAACTGTCCCACAGCGCGTAGCAGACTTCCATAAATTCATCCGCCACATCATAGCGTTCGTCATGACCCATCAAGGGCTGCCCCAGCGCCTTGTGCTCGGCCTGCATATGGCCCGTCACCACATTCCACGCCACACGCCCGCCCGTGATGTAATCCAGCGTCGAAAGACGGCGGTACACAATATACGGATGCGAACCCGCTACTGAAATCGTGATCCCAACCCCCAGATTTTTCGTCGCCGCCGCCATGGCTGCCGCCACAGGCGAAGGATCATGGGTCGGCCAGACCACACCATATTTGATCGGCGTTTCAGGCCCGCCTTTATACTGATCGGACGCCGCAGGCGTATCCGCGAAAAACGCCGCATCAAAGCCGCCACGTTCCAGCGTGCGGGCAATATGCTGCCAGTGTTCAAACCCGCCCATTCCGGCAAGCTGTTGGTCATTCTCACTGGCCCAGCTTAATGCGGTATGTGTGATTGGCGAATGAAAAAACATGTGAACAAGATGCATGTGGTTCATAATTTCTCTCCCTTTTTCGGCGCGGACAGGGTGTTGTTCCCTCTGCGCTTTTCTTTGATGTAAACTTGTATACCAGATGTATATCAAGTAATTTTTCCGCCAAACGCAAGGGCCTGTTTTTGCAAAAGACCACTCAGTTTTTCCGTTTGACGGCGTTTTAAGCGCCCCAAGGGCGGCGTCAGTCCTAATCCATAAAGAGCGCAGGCAAAGTCAGCGAAATCGCCGGAATATAGGTCACCAGCCCGACCACAGCCAATTCGACCAGCACCAGAATCCACAGACTTTTGACAATCTTGCCAAAAGGCACCTCACTGATCGCAGCGGCAGTAAACAAGGTGTAACCAAAAGGCGGAGTCATCAGCCCAACCCCAAGATTTACAATCAGCATGATGCCCAAATGGACTGGATCAATGCCCAATTGCGCGCCCAACTGCACCAGAAACCCTGAAAACACGATCATGATCGCGATAGTGTCCATCAACATCCCCACCAGCAGCAGGAACAGGTTCAACAACAACAGGATCAGAATGCGATTGTCGGTGATATTAACGATAGACTCCGCCACCCGCTCTGCCAGTTGTTCATAGGCTACGATCCAGCCGAACACCGTCGCAATGGAAATCACAAAAGCAATAGACGCCGATGTATTAACCGAGCGCAGGATAATCCCCGACAGCATATGCCACTTTAATTCGCCGTGCAGGAACAACCCCACCAACAGGCCATAAGTGATCCCGATCACCCCTGCCTCGGTTGGGGTAAACACGCCGCCATAAATCCCGCCAAGAATAATCACAGGGGCCAGAAGCGCCCATTTTGCATCCCATGTGGCCAGTCCGAATTCCCGCAGGCTCGCCCGTGTATCCACACGCGGAATATCGGCCCAGCGGGCGTGAATATTACACACAAGGACCAGCGCAGCGGTCATCAAGACCCCCGGCAAAATCCCTGCGAAAAACATCCGTGGCACCGAAGTATTTGAAATCACACCCCAAATCACCATCGGAATAGAGGGCGGGATCAGAATCCCAATCGGACCATAAGCCGCCGCCAAAGCTGCCGCAAAACTGCGTTTGTAGCCGCGCTTTTCCATCTCGGGGATCATCAACTTGCCAATGGCCGCAGTGGTCGCAGGGGCCGATCCCGAAATCGCGCCAAACATCATCGCGGATAAAACCGCCACCATGCCCACCCCGCCCCGAAACCGCCGCGCCACCACCATGGCCAGCTTCACCAGACGGTTTGACAACCCGCCCGTGTGCATCAAATCCCCTGCGATAATGAAACAAGGCAGCGCCAGCAGCGCAAAAACGTCGATGCCCGCCACCATCTGCTGCACTGTCACAACCGGATCAACCCCGATCGCAACAAGCGCCGCAATACTGACCAACCCAATGGCAAACGCATAAGGTACACCCAACAGCAACAAAAACGCCGAGCCGCCCAAAAGAATCCAGTCAACCAAAGTCATTTCACGGCATCCTGTCCCAGATCAGCGCCCGCAGATGTGGTCAGCATCCGCGCAATATGGGCCAGCACATGCAGTGCAATCAGCCCGCCAGACACGGGAACCGAACTATACAGGAACCCCGCAGGATAGCCGATCGCCGCCGAGGTATTGTCCCAAACCAGATCCGCCAGCCGCCAACCGTTGTAGATCAGAAAAACGCCAAAGCCCCCGACCAGAACATGGATGAAAACCTCAAGCGTTTTACGCGCTCGACCGTCCAGCAAATCCAGCACAAAGGTCAGGCGCAGATGCTCTTGGGTGCGCACACCGTAACTGGCCGACAACAGTGTCGCCCAGACGAACAGGAACGTGGACAGTTCCTCGGACCATGACAAAGGCGCGTTCAAAAGATACCGGAATATCACCTGCAACAGCAGCGCCGTTATAAACCCCGCCGCCAGCGTCACCACCAGCGCGGCGGACATACGGGCGAGCCAGAAGCTCGCCCTGTCCAGACTGTTCACCACCATATTCACATCAGCACCCTCCCCGGTCCTGTTGATCTTAATCGCTTAGGGCCGCAAGCCACGCGTCCAACCGCTCAGAACCGATTTTGTCACGGTACCCTTCGTAAACCGGCTGCATCGCCTCGCGAAAGGGAGCGGGTTCGGTGACGTCATTGATTTCAATCCGGCCCGCAGCACGCAACCCGTCCAGAATTTCCCCTTCAAGCCCCGCACTGCGCGTACGCTGCACCCCGCAAGCGGATTTAGCCGCCGCTTTCAACGCGGTTTTCTGACTGTCCGACAACCGCCCGTACGAGGCTTTGGAAATCATCACAGGCGCAACCGAATAGACGTGTTTGGTCAGGGACATATAACTGGCGATCTCGTCCAGATTGGCCGCAGCGACCACCCAAGCCGGCACTTCCAGACCGTCAATCGCACCCTGCTGGAACGCCGTGATTGTATCCCCCCAGGCCATCGGAACCGGATTGCCGCCAAGATTTTCAAACATCCCGATGAAAATCGGGCTTTGCATCACGCGGTATTTCGCGCCCACAACATCCTCTTTTGATGTGACAGGACGTATATTGTTTAGCATGTGGCGATAGCCGGATTCGCAATAAGCCAGCCCGACGATGCCCTTGGAGTCCAGCTCTGCCAGCAGATCATCCCCAAGCGCACTGTCCAGAACCTTGGCCGCTTTATCCTGATCGGCGTATAAAAACGGCAGATCATTCACCACAAATTGCGGCACCACATTTGCGATCACCGAATTGGTCACAATTGCCATATCCAGCGTCCCAAGCTGCATACCCTGCATCATTTCCTTTTCATCGCCCAACTGGCGATTGGGAAAGAATGAAACGTCAAACTCCCCCGGTGCCGCCGCCTCTAGCGCCTTTTTCAGTTCCAGATAGGCGATTTTATAAACGTCATTATCCGAATCAGATGTGGCCGATCCCATGCGCAATTTGATCGGCTCGGCAAAGCTGGCCGTCGCCAAAAGTCCAACCGCAACTGCGGCGGCAAGGGTCTTGGATGCCCGTGTAAATACTGTATTCATTGTCTTCCTCCCGACTGTTGAAAGCGCGCGTTTCAGGGCAAATGGATCCCCCTCGATCCCTTCTCTTTGCCACAAAACCCTCTGCACTCGACTTGTACTCTTACTGTATACAAGATGATTTTCAACAGATATTTTACCCCCGCAAAAGGCTATCTGGAAAATCTAAAGCCTGAAACATCAGGCTGGACGGTCGGGGGATTTTGGGAAAACGGTTAGAAAAAAGCACTTAGGCCTGAATTCCACCCACCGCAGCAGATAAAAATCAAATCGCAAGGTTCTCACGCAAAAAGCCGCAGCGCAGATAAGGGACCCCCCTGCCCGCGCTGCGGCTCTTAGCTTTTTGCAAAGCTCTTAAAACGCCTGCGCAGGCAACCACAGGGCCAGTGCTGGGAAAAGCACCAGCACCGCAAGCCGCAGAATATCAGCCACGATAAAGGGGAAAATACCTTTGATTACTGTGCTTTGCGGCACATCTTCGGCGGCGGCCTGAACCACGAACAGGTTCATGCCAATGGGCGGCGTAATCAGCCCGATCTCGGCGACGGTCACCACTACAATGCCAAACCAGATCAGATTGAAATCCAGTTCCAGCGCCAAAGGCACAAACAACGGTACGGTCAGCAGGATCATCGACATGGAATCCATGAAACAACCCAGCACGATATAAAAGATCAGAATCAGCACCATCACAGACAGCGGGCTCAGCCCCGAAGACCGGATTTGTTCAATCAACAACTGCGGCAGCCCGGTGTTTTCAAGGAAGAAGTTAAACAGCGCCGCGCCGATCAGAATGAAAAAGATCATCCCCGTCAGTCCAGCCGTTTCAAACACTGCCGCACCCAAAGTGGTTCTGTTCAACTGTCCCGAAAACAACGCCAATAGGAACGCACCAACGGCACCAACGGCCGCGGCTTCCGTCGGGGAAAACCAGCCCAGATAGATCCCGCCGATCACCAGCAGGAATAGCAGCAACACTTGCCAGACTTCACGCAGATACTTGAACCGCTCGGGCCAGCCTGTGCGCTCTGACAATGGGGCAACATCCGGTTTAATGCGCACAATCACCATAATCGCCGCCGCATAGAATAACGCGCCCAGAACACCGGGGATCAGCGCTGCAATGAACAACTGCCCGATGGAACTTTGGGTCAACAACCCATAGATCACCAGCAGCACGGACGGCGGGATCAAAACCCCGAGCGTCCCCCCCGCAGCGACCGTCGCCGTGGACAAGGACGGATCATAACCATGCCGTTTCATTTCCGGCAAAGCCACACGCCCGATGGTGGCAACCGTGGCCAAAGATGACCCGCAGATCGCCCCGAAAAACGCACTCGCCCCAACAGTGGTAATCGCCAACCCGCCGCGCCGATGCCCGATAAACGAATTAATCGCCGCAAACAAAGACCGCGACAGCCCCGCGTGGGATGCAAAAACCCCCATCATAACGAACAGCGGAATAACCGAAAACGAATAGGGAAACAGGGATTCAAACGGGCTGGATCCAAGGATATAACTAACCCCCATCCAACCATTCAGATACCAATACCCCAAAGCCCCGATCACCCCCATGGAAATCGCCACAGGCACCCCAAACGCAATCAGCGCCAAAGCCGCGATAAAGCCGAACAGACCCAAAAACGCATCACTCATGGTTCATCTCCCCTTTGAGTGTCGAGAAAAGACCCGCAAGGATCGCAATCAAAGACGCCGCCATCCCCGCCAGCAGCGGATACCAATACCAGGCAATCGGAATGCCAAGCTGTTGGGACTTATCCCCAAACATGGTGCGGGTTTCAAAGGTGCGGAACCCTTGCCACAGCATCAGGCTGACCAGCCCAAGCGCCAGAACCGCCGCAAAAATCCGCAGCGGAACCCTTAGGGGCAACGGTAAAATATCCAGCAGAAAATCAACGCTGACATGAGCCGCCGTCATAAACGCAAAAGGAATAACCAGCCATGCGCCGGTCACCACGAACAGTTGCACCAGATCAACCACGCCGCGGATCGGAAAACCAACCTTGCGCCCGATAACATCTACCACCGTGACAATCGCCGCCGCGCCGTAGGATAACACCCCCAGCACCGCCAAGGCGTTCACCAACACCCGCGCCAAATTCACAATCTGTCCCACCGCTTTCCCCTTCGTTCATAAAATGCCCCGACCCAAAGGTTAACTCGGGTCGGGGCACAGATCACAGACGCACGCGCCTTAGTCTTTATGGGCCGCCTCATAGGCCGCAATCTTGTCTTTCATCGCTTGATAGATTTCATCGGCATTTTCAACGCCGGACTCTTTCACCGATTGCAAATAAGATGCCATCATCGGCTCAAGTGCGGTTTCCCAACGGGCCCGTTCCTCGGGTGACAGTTCGGTGATTTCATGCCCCGCATCAATCGCGTCCTGACGGGCTGGCGCATCCCAAGCATCCCACCAGTCGCCAAATTTCGCGACCAGATCAGCGCCGGAATATTTGTCGATACAGGCCTGCGCCGTGTCGGACAGGTTGTCATAAGACCGCTGGTTCATCACATAAAAGAACGACACCGTATAAGCGCCCAGATCAAGGTGATAGTTCAGCACCTCGTTCAGGCCGAAACTTTTCACCGGATCCCACGGGAACACCGTCCCGTCGATCACGCCCCGTTGCAGGCTTTCATACACTTCACCGGGCGGCAAGCCCTGTGGATCGGCACCCAGATAGGACAGCATTTCAGAAACCGCAGGGCTTGGCGTGCGAATCCGCAGACCCGCCATGTCTTCCATTGTGGTAACTTTTTTCTTGTTGGTGTGCAGCAAACCACCGTTATGGGCGTGCAGCGCCAAAACTTTCAGGCCTTTGTATTCTTCGGACAAATACTCTGGCAGCATCTCCCAAAGCACCGTGCTGGCCGCGCCCGCATCATCGGTCAGGAACGGCATGTCAATCAAAGACGTGCGCGGGAACCGACCGCGCGGAATCCCGTGCAGACCGTGGGCGATGTCAACAACACCCGCCATGACCTGTTCCTGCTGGCGGGCCACATTGCCCAATTGCGTCCCTGCGGGCGAGATTTCAAACTGCACTTCGCCGTTGGTGCATTCCGTAACCTGCTCGGCCCAAGGCGCGATGAAATCGGTGTGAATGCCGTGAACAGCAGGCAAATAGTGGCTGATTTTCAGCGTGGTCTCTGCCTGTGCAACACTGGCCGCAGCCGCGCTGACCAATGTGGCCACAACGGCAGCACTGGTTTTTAGTTTAGGGGTGATAGACATGGTTTTTCCTCTCCAGATTAATCGTATTTTAAGTGTTAAACATCACAATGACAGCTTGATTTTCTGGCCCGCTTTGGCCCGTGAAACACAGCTCATCATCCGTTTGCTTTCGGCCCGTTCCGTGCGCGTCAAAACCACATCACGGTGGTCGATTTCGCCCTCCAGAACCGCAACCTCACAAGACCCGCACAGCCCTTCGCGGCAATCGCAGCCAATATCAATACCCGCCGCAAGGATCACATCCAAAAGCGTTTCATCCGCCGCAACCTGTAAGGTCATGCCAGAATCCGCAAGTTCGACCTCAAAGGCGGTTTCCTTTTCGGGGTCCAACCCCGTGGTGTTGCTGCTGAAATGTTCGAAATGATAGCTGCCCTCGGGCAAATCCGCCGTCAAAGTCTCCAGCGCGTCCAGCAACCGTTGCGGGCCACAGGAATAAATTTGCGCCGCTTCTGGCAGGTCGGAAACCAGCCCCGCCAAATCCAGCTTATCCCCCTGATCCGCAGGATACACCGTCACCGCATCCCCGTGATCCCGCGCAATCCGGTCCAGAAACGCCATCGTTTCCCTGCCCCGCCCCGCATAATGCAGCGCATAGCTTTTGCCCAAGGCTTTCAACCGGTCCGCCATAGCAATAATCGGCGTAATCCCGATGCCGCCCGCAACCAACACATAATGGGGCGCAGTTTCATCCAGTTGGAACAGGTTCGACGGCCCGCGCAATTTAATTTCAGCGCCCTGAACCAGCGTGTCATGAATATGACAAGACCCGCCCCGCCCTGCGTCTTCACGCAGGATCGCCACTTGAAAACGGCCATCTTGGGGATCACCACACAGGGAATACTTGCGATCAAAATCCCCGACACACAGTTCGATATGCGCGCCCGCGCTCCATTTGGGCATGGCGCGGCCCTTACAATCTTCCAGCGTCAGACCCAGAATACCATTCGCCTCTTGGCGCAGGTCAACCACACGCACTTTGCGCGCAATATCGCGCCGTGCAGGCGCCCCCACAGGGAAATCCACCTGCGCCTGCAAGGTTTCCGCTTTCAGCCGTTCGGGGTTCTGCGCAGGATCCCATTCGACCCACAGATGATCCGGCCCCCGAAACGAGGTGTTGGGTAAATAGGTATACTCCTGCTCTGCCAGTTGCAGATGCGGCAGGCGGCGGGTGACCTCTTCCAGAAAAGTGCGCATTTCCATCCGCCCGATGTTCTTGCCCATACATTGATGGGCGCCATAGCCGAACGTCAGATGATCCACCGCATTGTCACGGTAAATGTCAAAGGTGTCGCCGTCTTCAAAATGCCGCTCGTCCTGATTGCCAGAGGCCTGCACCACCAGAATTTTCGCCCCCTCGGGCAGATCCACCCCGCCCACCGTAGCAGGCCCTGTAGTCTGACGCCGCCAGGCTACAATCGACCCTGCATAGCGCAAACATTCCTCAACCGCATTGGGGATCAGGGATGGATCGGCGCAAATATCATCCCAAGCCTCGCGGTGGGTCAGCAAGGTCTTGAACATATTGGCAGACGCCAATGATGTGGTTTCATGGGCAGCCACAATGATCGCCATCATCATGGAATGCACATAGCTGTCGGTGACGATTTCAGGGATTTCAGCATTCAGGCGAATGGTGTGATGCATCCAGCCCGTGCCATCTTTTTGGGCGCGCATCTTTTCAATAACCTGCCCCGCATATTGCCAGAACTGACCCACATCATGTGCCACCTCAACCTGCTTTTCATCCGACGGCTTGCCCCAGGTGTTCACCGAATGGGCCACCGAAAACGTGCGCAGCGTTTCAATTTCATCTTCGGGCACACCCAGAAAGGTTAAGGCCACCACCAGCGGAACCTCATACAGCATCGCATCCACCAGATCGACGCGCCCCTCATCTATCATCGCATCAATCTTTTCCCGCGTCAGACGGCGCACCATGTCTTGATGCACTTCCAGATTGGCAGGGCTGAAATGATCCAGCAACGCACGGCGGCGCTCCATATGGGCAGGCTCGTCCTCATTCACCATGGTCCGCGCCATGGCGTAATCATAGCCCTTCAGAATCTCCACCGCCTCTGGCGTGGCAGGGGTGATTTTTTCCAGAACATTTTTCGGGGAATACAGAATATTATCGCGAAACACCGCCTTGATGTCATCATAGCGGGTCACCACCCAATACCCCAGTTTGGGCGCGTAAAACACTGGCAACTGGTCGCGCGACCAACGCAAAGCCTCGGCAGGGTCCAATTGATAAGGGCCTTCAAACGCATCAAAACCACGGGCCAAATCCGCAGGATCTCCCATTGGGCAGCCCGCCGCCGCGGCGCTCTTCACCGATCCTGAAAACGGACAGGTTTCAGTTTTAGATGTATCGCCGCCGATTGCCTGAGCCATCCGGTCGCCTCCTCTCGATCATGATGCTGGAATTTCCTGATACGTAACTAATAATGAACATGCAATAACTATTATCGTTACACATTGTGCAAACATCCCTATAGTAACAGTTGCCCCACGGCCCAAATTGCTTAACAGGTCACTGGCACAAGGCAGCAAGAGGAGACATCGGCGTGAGCGGGAAACTACAAACTTTGGAACGGGGCATCGAAGCCCTGCTGCTGATCGCCCACACCCCCGAGGGCATGAAGGTTTCAGACCTAACCGCACGACTGGGCCTGCACCGCGCCGTTGCCTATCGCATCGTCGCAACGCTGGTCGATATGTCCATGGTCCGCCGATTGGAAGACGGAAGAATCGTGCTTGGCGCGGCGGCCTATCTGCTGGGCGCGCGCACCGCTGACACCGTTCGCGAAATGGCCCGCCCCGTGCTTGAAACACTTGCCGAGCAAACCAGCGCAACCGCGTTTCTGTCACTGGCACAGGGCGACGAATGTGTGGTGTCCTTGACGGCGGAACCCCGCGAGGCGTCAATCAACATCCACTACCGCGTTGGCACCCGCCACCCGATCACCCGTGGTGCTGCGGGCATCGCAATTCTGGCCACCCGCCCCGAAACCCATGACGAATCCGAAGACATCCGCTTCGCCCGCGCCAACGGCTTCAGCCTGACCCGTGGCCAGTTGCACAAAGGCGCCATCGGCCTGTCCAGCGCCGTGGTCTTCCAAAACGCAGCCTTCGCAGGTCTGGAATTTTCCGTAGGGGTTGTGGCGCTCGAAGAACTGGACATCCCCAAAGCCCAAGTCGCCGTTCCCGCAGCCGCAAAAGCCTTGGCCGAAAGCCTGATCTAACCGCATCCCTACCATCAGGGGGCACGCGGCCTAGCTCCCTTTCTGAAGACTGTACACCGAAACCCAAAGCGAACCGGAAACTGTTGCAAGCCAGCGACGGGCACAGGTTTCTGGTTGATTCCGCGCACAACTCTCTGTGAATTGACCCCGAAATAAGGTAGGTGATACCTCTGGCAACTGCAAAGTCTGTGGATAAACTGCGGCGCTTTCAATCTAGTTAAGCGCATAAATCCGCCGTATATTGCAGCTTTCACAAACGTCCAATAAATTTGCATGAAGTCGTTTCTTCGGTATAGTTGAAAAACCATGAAACACACCGCAAAAAACACACAAACCAACCACACCGCAGCCCCGCTCGAAAACACCCGCGCGGCCTATCGGGCGGATTGGGCCCATTACACCAGTTGGTGCCGCCGCTGCGGGGCCACTCCGATTCCACCGGACGCGGGTTTGATCGCACAATATCTTACAAGTTGCGCCGCTCCGCAGGACGGCACACCGGCTTTTGCTGTCAGCACCATTGAACGCCGCCTTGCCGGGCTGCTGTGGCAGTTTGCCCAACGGGGCGTTCCGCTGGATCGAAACGCCAGCGCCTTGGCACCTGTTTTGGCAGACATACGCCGCCAAAACACCCGCCCGCCAAAACAGAAAGCTGCCCTGCAACCCGATGACATTTCAGCAATGGTTGCCACGCTGTCCTACTCTCTGCGGGACTTGCGCGATCGGGCGATTTTGCTGCTCGGGTTTGCGGGCGGTCTACGCCGCTCCGAAATCACGGCCATTGATGTGAACCGCGATGACACCGCCGACGGTAAAGGTTGGTTGACGATCAGCGGGGCACAACTGATCCTGACGTTTCACGAAAAAACCGAACCGCGCAAGATCGAGATTACGCGGGGGCCGACGGATGAGGCCTGCCCCGTTCACGCGGTGGAGCAATGGCTGCGCTATGCCAAGATCAGTTCTGGCCCGCTTTTCCAGCGGGTCACACGGGACAATTTGAAACCCACAGGCGCGCGCCTGTCTGACAAACATGTGGTGCGCCTGATCAAACGCACCGTGCGCGATGGGGGCATTCGAAGTGACCTGCCCGAGGCAGAAAGACTTGCCTTGTTTTCCGGACACAGCTTTCGGGATGGCGCGTCAAACTTGTCTGCCGATGGTTCTTAGATTTCAGTTAAAGTAGAAAATTTTGCGCGGTTGGCCCCGTCGCTTTGACCAAAAAAAGGCTGCATACCGATCCGGTTGCAGCCCATTTTTTAAAAAATTGCCACATGGCAATTTCCAGTTCTTGCCCGGTTCTTGCCCGGTTCTTGCCATGTGGCAATTTTATTTTTGTGCCGCTTCGGCCTCTTCCAAAATCTGCTCAAACACTGCCCGCAAAGCTGTAGCAGACAGATCAGCGTCATACTCCAGAACGACCTTACGACCA
This sequence comes from Roseobacter sp. N2S, assembly GCF_031454055.1. Taxonomy (NCBI): domain Bacteria; kingdom Pseudomonadati; phylum Pseudomonadota; class Alphaproteobacteria; order Rhodobacterales; family Roseobacteraceae; genus Roseobacter; species Roseobacter sp. N2S. The sequence goes on along the minus strand of NZ_JAVDQB010000011.1, from coordinate 35,577 downwards.
GACTTTCGCATCGCCACACGCCCTTTTTCGGACAGACCACCAAACACCCGATCAGGCGTTTTGGGGGATTTTGGTACAGCGACAGAGGCTTTTAATTTATTCAACACTTGCGCGCCGTCCAGCAACACGCCCTGCCCCGCCCGCATTTTGCGCTGATATTCGGTGATCATTGCAGCGGCTTGCAGAATGGTTTTCTGTCCGGCTTCATCCCCCATCAAAGGCTTTAACTGACGCGCATGTAATTCCTTAATATCGCGGATAGAGGCATAGGCCTGGACGATTTCATCAGGCAATTTCGCCAGCTGCAAGTAGCGAGACAACCACCCCTCTGAAACCTCAAGCCGTTGAGCCATCAGTTTTTGTTTGCCCCCATAATACTGGCGAACTGCCGAGACGTAATCCCGTGCCCGCTCGTAATCGGAAATATCTTCCCGGTCGCGGTTTTCAATATCTGCCAGACGAAAGGCTTCTTCATCCGTCAGTTCACGGACCTCAATCAAGTAGCGGAATTGCGGGTAGTTGTGGGCGTTCAGCCAGGACACGGCAAAGTGCCGACGTGCGCCGCAGATGACCTCATATTCTGCGGAATCACCTGCAGGCAGGCGGCGTACGATTGCAGGAAATTCCTGTTGGCCTTGGGACCGGATCCCGTCAATCAAGTCGCGGCAGTTGTCTTCGGTCAGCAAATCATAGGCGCGGTTGTGTTGGTCCCACATACGACAAACGCTGGCGTCGACCCAGCGCAGAGTTTTTTCTTCCCGCTCGCCCGATTCTGACAGGGCGTTGGAGCGTTTTAAAAACCGTGTGCCACCGCGATCTTTGGGATTGGCGTCAGCCTCCCCAAGTCCGCTTAGGACATCGTCAAAAACCGCATCGTGTCGCTTGCTCATAGAATGCCTTCCTTTCGCAGATCGGCGTGATGGCTGGGCCAGGTTTTGCGCACCAGCAGTTCCACTTCGCGGCCCACCGCATCCAGATAGGTGCGGCACCGCTTGTGGGTTTCACTGCGGGTGGCCGCCCCCGTCAGTTCATACACAGTGCTTAGATTGGCCGTGGCGTTGTCGATTTCGGCGCTGTCCTTCAGAATGGATTGTAGCATGTCTTGCGGGAACACCGCATCCATCATCCGCTTGATGGCCTGATGGGCAGATTTGTTGTCATTCATCTTTGTCGTTAAAATCTTAACAAATGAATACTCTCGCGCGCCGCCATGTTCAGCCAGTTCCGCGAGGGTCGAGCCCATCATTTTCAGGAAGTGCGCTGTGGAACCGAAATCAATGTTGTTGGGCGGGGCAGGGATCAGCAATGCATTGGCGGCGCGCAGAACTGACAGTGAAATCATCCCAAGAGCTGGCGGCGGGTCCAGCAGGATAATGTCAAACTGATCGGAAATCGTGGCGATGCCTTCGCGCAGACGATCCAGAATAAAGCCCTGTTCGCGCACCATGCGGGCGGCGAATTCATATTCTGCATCATACAAGCCAAGGTTGGACGGGATCAATGCGATGCCCGGCCAATAAGTTGCACGCAGGGCGTAGTGCAGGGATTTGGGGCCGCCGTGACGGAAGAAAGGGTAAAGCGTGTCTTCGTCTTCTTGCACATCAACATCGGGGTTCAGTCCGAAAATTGAGGTGGTCGAGCCTTGGCTGTCACAGTCAATTACGCAGACGCGATAGCCTTTGAGAGCGAAATATTGCGCGAGGTGGCAGACTACGGTGGATTTTCCCACGCCGCCTTTGAAGTTTTGCACAGCCAACACGGTTGCGGGATCTTCGGGCGCGCGGTGGGGCAGGGTGCCAAACACGCTGCGCATGGTGTTCACTTCGGCCAGAGAATAGCCGGTGCGCCGGTTAGTGACCGGGTCTTTGACAGGATCGGGCAGGCGGCCGTCACCTTCGGCGTCACGGATCAGCTTTTCAGAGCGTCCGACCATTTCTGCGGCGGATCTGACGTTGAAACGGATATCGAGCGATTTTTCTGTGCCTGGTGAAAATACACGGTCGCGCAGGCGGTTTATGACAGTGCTGGCGCGGTTGGACAGGTTGTCTAGCTCGTTTAATGTGATGGGCTGCATCGGGAACCTCTGGTGTTATGATTGGGCGAATCATGGACCCCTTGGGCGATGCCGTAAAGTTGTATTTTTTGCTGAAAGCCCCGAAAAAAGCGGAAATCGCGAATAAATGCTTTGAAGGGCAAATATTGGTAGGGCTTCGCTGAATTATCGAACTTGGCTGTGTAGAATGCCCTGAAACCCGTCAGAAATACCCAAGATGTTTGGTTTGGCGTGAAATAAGAGTCTGGGAGACTCTTAAACCCAATAAAAACAAATTTAAAAACCCTGCTCTATTCTAAATTCTAGATTCATATGTTCATGGAAGGTAACGTATTGTTTTTAAAGGGTAAACTGTTGTTTGGCTTACATAAAGGGTGCTAAAACATACTTTCTGGGACGGTTCGGGATACATATGGGGATGGGTAAACTTACATTTCGGGTGGCCCTTAAAGCTTACGTATCGGGTGCGGTAAAAAGGGCTTAAAACCCCTTGAAAAGAGCCTTATACATCAATCCCTTGCGAATCGTCTGGCGAATCATCCGGGTTCTAAACCTTACATTTTGGGTGCGGCCTCTTTTTATTGACTTCAGCTTGCGCTTGAAAACTTACGTTTGTTGCAATACAAATGTAAGAAAACAATGTAGGCCACGTATGAGCAGTGAGAGCAAAGCATACCGTACTATTGAAGCGCGGCCAAACGCCGAAAGTCTGATCAAACCGGGGGAGTTGGTGGATCTGGTAGAGGTAACGCCGCTGACGCTGGCGGACCGACGGATTTACAATCAGTTGCTGGAAAATGCTTGGGATGCGATCGACAAGCCTGTGACCCATATTATCCCGAAATCCATGCTGCGGGGCACCCATAATTCCAATGACAGGGTCGGGGAATCGCTGGAACGGTTGATGGCGGCGATTGTTAAGATTGAAGTCACCCGTGACGGAGAGCCTGCAATCCAGCGGGTGCAACTGCTGGGAGGTAACGTGGAAACCCTGCGCAGTGACGGGTTGCTGGAATATGAAATCCCCGCGCGGCTGCGCAAGATCATCCATAATTCCAATGTTTTTGCGCGGTTACAGCGCGAAGTTATGTTTGCGCTGACGTCTAAATATTCGCTGACATTGTATGAAATGGTGCAAAAACGGGGGAATTTGCGGTGGAAATCATCAGAGAAATTCTCGCTTGAAGGATTGCGCGGGGTTTTGGGGGTGCCAAAGGGCAAACTGTCCAGTTGGTCAAACCTGAAACTGCGCGCGATTGATCCTTCGGTGGCCGAAGTGAATGCGCTGTCGGATTATATGGTTGAGGTCGTTCCGGTGAAAACCGGACGCTCTGTGACCCATGTGGAATTGCGTTGGTGGCGTAAGGACGGCGAGGCGTCAGGCAAGGCGGAACGGGCCATGTCGTTTTCCAGTGTCGGACGCCGCGCCAAGGCAGAGGGGCGCACGGATGAGATGGCGGCACCAAAATCAACAGAGCTGAAACCGCGTCCTGCCTGGCTGGATAAACGGGGCAGTGCGCTGCGCACAGAAACCTATGAAACCGCGCGGATGCGGTATCCCGGTTATGATATTTACCATATTGAAGGGGAATGGCGGTCTTGGGCCGAGGGGAAAGAGACCCCTGAAAACGCGGATCGCGCGTTTCTGGCATTTTTCCGGAAATTTGCCGAGGCCAATCCGATTTAAACCCGTTACATGAATTTCGCCGTGTAATCGGTTGGTTTACAAAACAATCCCAATAATAAATGCCATGCACCGGTGCAGCAATACTCCGGTGCATGGCCTCCCCGAGGGCTGAGGGCGCATCTGCCTCAATTTGGGGCGAGGCAGATGTTCGGGGAGATGCGGCATCCTTTGGCGGGCTGACTGTTTACCAGACCAAAGGATGCGTGGCGCGGGGTAGGGCGCGGTTATGCGTCCTGTTTTGGAAGATGCCCAAGGGTGACTTCCAACTCTACCTCTGCGCCTTTGCGCAACAGTGTGACGTGTTGTTTGGTTTCAGGGTCTGTGCCTGCCACCACGCGGGGCAGATCGCGCAGGGTGTCGATGGACTGGCCCGCAAAAGACAACACGATGTCGCCCGCTTTGAAGCCTGCTTTTGCGGCAGGGCTGTCAGGCTGGACGGATTCGATCACAGCGCCTTTGGGGGTGTCATAGCCCAGCACGGCGGCGACTTCTTCGCTCATCGGTTTGATTTGCACGCCCAGCCAGCCGCGATCAATGCTGCCGTCATCGGCCAGATCGGCCACCACGGATTTCACCATATCGGCAGGCACCGCAAATCCGATCCCGACAGAGCCGCCATCAGGCGAGAATATCGCCGTATTCATGCCGATCACTTCACCGTCGGAATTAAACAGCGGGCCGCCAGAGTTGCCTTTGTTGATCGCCGCATCGGTCTGGATGTAATTGTCAAACGGGCCGGAATGGATATCGCGGGATTTGGCGGAAATGATCCCTGTGGTGACGGTGCCGCCAAGCCCGAAAGGGTTGCCAACGGCGATGGCTTCATCCCCGACGCGGATGCTGTCAGAGCTGCCGAATTTCACCGCTTGCAGGGATTCGCCTGTGGTGATGCGCAGCAGGGCCACGTCTGTCATCGGGTCGCGGCCCACGACCGTGGCGTCAAAGCTGCGTCCATCGGACAGTTTCACCTTTACCTCGGTTGCGCCGTCCACCACGTGATTGTTGGTGACGATGTCGCCTTCAGCGCTGATGATAAAGCCGGAACCGACGCCCGTTCTGGGGCCGTTTTGTTGGGGGATTTGCATCTGACCGCCAAAGCGTTGCTGGAATTGTTGCAGCATTTGGGATTCAGCGGATGCGGGCATGGCTTTTTCGGTGACTTCGATGAAAACCACGCTGGGGGTAACGGAATCCACCAGATCGGCGTAGCCCCCTGCGGGCACGGCAAAGGCGGCGGATGTGGGCAGGGCGATGGCCCCTGCGGATGCAATTGTAGCCGCCATCAAAGCGGCGGTCAGTTTGCTTTTGGTGCGGTTTGTTAAGGTCGGTGTCATTGGAATCTCTCCGTTTGTCGATGACTATGGAGTGAAGATGGGGCAGGGAGCTAAGGGCGAGTTTGCAGTGGCTATACAAATTTGTAATCTTTCCGGGAATGCATTTCGTCTTAGTGTTGAATGGCAGTAGGGTAGCCCCCTAAGGGCAAGTGCCGCTTTCAGGCTGGCGCGTAAAACATTGGAACATCTGATGAAAATTCTTGTGATCGAAGATGATGCTACCACGGGGGATTATGTGGCCCATGGTCTGCGTGAAGAGGGTCATCTGGTTGATCTGCTGACCAACGGGCGGGCCGGGCTGATACAGGCGAGCACGGCGGATTACGATATTCTGGTGATTGACCGGATGCTGCCAGAGTTGGACGGCCTGTCGATTGTTAAGACTTTGCGGGGTGCGAAAAACCTGACGCCGGTGCTGTTTTTGACCTCGCTTGGGGGGGTGGATGACCGGATTGACGGGCTGAATGCGGGGGCGGATGATTATCTGATCAAGCCTTTTGCCTTTGGTGAATTGTCCGCGCGGGTGGCGGCACTGGCGCGGCGGCCCCAGTTGAAAGAGCAGGAAAATGCCCTGCGGGCGGGGGATTTGACGATGGATTTGATCCGCCGCAAAGTCACACGGGGGGCCGTTGAAATTGATCTGCTGCCCCGTGAATTTGCCCTGTTGGAACATCTGTTGCGGCGCAAGAACCGTGTGCAGACGCGGACCATGTTGCTGGAGGCGGTTTGGGATATCAGCTTTGATCCACAAACAAATGTGGTGGAAACCCATGTCAGCCGGTTGCGGGCCAAGGTGGATAAACCTTTTGACACTGACCTGATTAAAACCGTGCGCGGCGCGGGTTACCGGATTGAGGAATGACGCGGCGCAGCATGGGATACGGCAGTTTGCTGCGGTCTTCGCCGCTGCGGTTGACCGTGGGGTTGGTGGTGCTGTTTGCGCTGGTCAGTTTGATCAGTTTGGGCGCGTCCTATCTGGTGATCCGCGACACGATGGATCAGTCCATGCGGGCGGATTTGACCCAAGAGCTGGCGGGATTTCAGGCGGCCCCCACCGCGCGGGCGGTTGCGCTTTTGGTCAAGGCCGAGGCGGCTGTGACCAGAAGCGAGCGGCGGATTTTAAGTTATAATGCGCCGGACGGGCGGCATTATGGCAACGGCTATCTGGCGCTGACGGGGGACGGATTTCGCATTCTGTCCCTGTCCGAGGATAAGGAACTGTCCGAATGGCCCTATCTGGCGATCAGCCGTCCGTTGCATGGCGGGCAGTTGACCATTGCGATCAGCCGCGAACAGATTGGCGATCTGAGTGAGTTGTTTTTAAACATTCTTTTGCTGAGCGTTTTGCCCACCGTGGCCATTGGTCTGACGGCGGGGTTGATGATTGCGCGCCGGGCGGCGCGGCGGATCGGGGCGATCAGTGACACACTGGACAAGCTGACCGAGGGGGATTTGACCGCGCGGGTGCCCAACCTTTCGGGGCGGGTGGATGATCTTTCGTCCATTGCCACGCAGGTGGACCGGATGGCCCATGCGCAGCAGTCGTCTGTTGCGGCGCTAAAGCAGGTTTCTGCGGATATTGCCCATGATCTGAAAACCCCGATCCAGCGGGTGGCGGTGATGTTGAACCAAGCCCGTGAAATGCCCGATGTACCGCCGCGCCTAGAGGATCTGATGACCCGTGCGGGGCAGGAAACCGACGGGATCGTGGCGACGTTTCAATCCTTGCTGCAAATCGCGCAGATCGAAGGGGGCAGCCCGAAGGCGCGGTTCAAGCCTGTGGATTTAAGCCAGCTTGCCGCCACATTTGTAGAGGTCTACGAGCCTGCGGCAGAGGAATCCGGCCATCGTTTAAGGGTGGCCAGCGCGATGACGGATGGCGCGTTGGTTCAGGGGGAAAAGGGGCTGTTGGGGCAGGTTCTGGCCAATTTGATTGAAAACGCCTTGCGCCACACGCCAGCGGGCACGCCGATTGACGTGTCTGTGGCGCGCAGCGGGGCTGACGTGGTGTTGACGGTGGCGGATCGGGGCGCGGGTATCCCGCCAGAGGAGCGGGAAAACGTATTGCGCCGTTTGTATCGGCTGGAACAAAGCCGCACCACGTCTGGCAGTGGTTTGGGGCTTAGTCTGGTGGCGGTGATCGCTGAATTACATGATGCACGGCTGGAGTTGGATTCAAACGCACCAGGGTTGGTGGTGCGTTTGATTTTTCCCGCAGTCCAAGGGGCAGTCTAAGGGGCGGTTTTATTCCATGAACCAGCCGTGGCTAACCACAAGGGACTGGCCTGTCAGGGCGTTGGTGGGGAAGGCGGCGAACATATGGGCGACCTCGGCCACGTCCTCGACAGTGGTGAATTCCTGATCGACGGTGTTGCCAAGCATGATTTTATTGACCACGTCTTCTTCGGAAATGCCCAGTTCTTTGGCCTGTTCGGGGATTTGTTTTTCCACCAAGGGGGTTTTTACAAAGCCCGGGCAGATCACGTTTGAGCGCACGCCGTGGGCTGCGCCCTCTTTTGCGATCACGCGGGACAGGCCCAGCAACCCGTGTTTGGCGGTGACATAAGCGGATTTCAGCGGCGAGGCCTCTTTGGAGTGGACCGAGCCCATCATGATGATCGACCCAGAGCCCGCTTTATACATGTGGGGCAGGCAGGCCTTGGTGGTCAGGAATGCGCCGTCCAGATGGATCGACAGCATTTTTTTCCACTCGGCGTAGGGGTAGTCTTCCATTTTATGGACGATCTGGATGCCCGCGTTGGATACCAGCACGTCGATTTGCCCCCATGTATCAATGACCTTTGCGATGCCTGCGTTTACTGCGTCTTCGTCGGTGACATCCATGTCGATGCCGATGGCTTCGCCCGGGTATTCTTTGGTCAGTTTGGCGGCGGTTTCTTTGGCCGCGTCAAGGTTCAGATCCGCGATGACGACTTTTGCGCCGTCTGCCATGTAGCGCCGTGCGATGGTTTCGCCGATGCCTCTGGCCGATCCGGTGATAATGCAGACTTTGTCTTTTAATGTCAGGGTCATATCCGTTCCTTTCGGGTCTTATGGTCTTGGGTTATTTGGACTTTTTAACGTCCTGCGCCAGATCGAATATCTTGACCCGATCTGTGTTGGCGTGGCGGGTTTTCCATTCAGGATGGTTCAGGGTTTGGGTCACATCGGCCTGCCCTGCGGCCCAGCGGTCCTGCATGGAATTGCGAGAGAATTCATAATCCTTTGATCCGCTTTCATATTGGGCCTGACGGTAAATCAGATGCACAATTGCGATATCGGGTTCGGTTTCATGGCACAATAGCGCACGGGCGTCGGGATCATCGCGCAGGGCGGCGGGCAGCTTTTCGTACAGGCGTTTTGCGGCCTCGCGGGATTGGTGCAGGCGTTGCATCATTTCGGTGTTGAACCGTGTGCGGCTGGAAAAGCGGATGTCTTTTGTGCGGGCTTCGATATCCCAGACAGTTTCTGGCACTTTGCCCCGCGCGTTGAACAGGTCGATTTGAAAGATGCACAGGGGCGTGTTGTCTTCGGGGTGGTCGAGTACGTATTTCAGCGGGGTGTTGGACACCAAGCCGCCGTCCCAATAAAATTCCCCGTCGATTTCAATGGCGGGAAAGCCCGGCGGCAGGGCGCCGCTGGCCATGATGTGTTCGGGGCGGATGGTTTGGCGGGTATTGTCAAACCATGTCATATTCCCCGTGGCCACATTCACCGCGCCGATGCTGAGGCGGGTTTTGCCCGAATTCAGCAGGTTGAAATCCACCAGATCCAGCAGGGTTTCGCGCAATTCGGATGTGTCATAAAAACTGGCGGCCCCGTCTGCGCCCGGCATCATAAAGGGTGCGGGGGGGAAGCGGGGTTTGAAAAATCCGGGCGCCCCTGTGATGGCGGTGGCCGCAGCGCTGATGTTGTTAAAAACCGCATGGGCGGTGTTGAACTGCAAGGGCGTCAGGTAGGCGGTGTTTTCGGTGATCCGTGTCCAGAATTCGCGCAGACGTTCGACGCCGATTTCAGGCGGATTGCCTGCGATAATTGCCCCGTTGATTGCGCCGATGGAAATGCCAGCGACCCAATCGGGGTGATAGCCCTGCTGGTCGAGAATTTGCACCGCGCCGCCTTGATACGACCCAAGTGCGCCGCCGCCTTGCAGCACAAGAACCGTGCGTTCGGGGGTGTGGGGTTTTGATTTTTTCGGTTTTGGGGTTTTTGGTTTTGAGGTTTGGGGGGCAGGCTTTTTAAGGTCTGTTGAGGGTGTCTTGCTCATGGGTATGTGCCTTCTTTCCTTACAGAACAGATAAGTCAGATCGGCGCGATGGTTAAGGTGGGTTACGCCATTGTGATCAGTCCGGTGTGATCGGTCAGGTCACAATGCGCCCTGTTTCAGGTTTTTGCAGCCATAAAAGCCAGCCGCAGGTCGGTTTTTAGCACCTTGCCATAGCTGTTCTTGGGCAGTTCGGTCAGGATTTCATAGCGTTTGGGTTTTTTGAACGATGCGATCTGGCGTTTGCACCAGTCATCTAGGGTGGCTGTTTCGCAGGTTTTTCCGTTGTGAAACACCACGCAGGCCACGACGATTTCGCCCCAGTCGGGGTCTGGGGTGCCTATGACGGAAACCTCGAACACATCGGGGTGGGTGAGCAGGGCCTCTTCGACCTCGCGCGGGTAGATGTTGGTGCCGCCTGAAATAATCACGTCTTTGGAGCGGTCGGTCAGGGTTAAAAACCCGTCTGCGTCAAGGGTGCCCAGATCGCCGGTTTTTAACCAGCCGTTGACTATGGTGTCGGACGTGGCTTTGGGGTTGTCCCAATAGCCTGCCATGACGCTGTCGCCGCGCAGGATGATTTCGCCGACTTCGCCCAAAGGCACATCGTTCATTTGGGTATCAACCGTGCGCAGGGTGACGCAGGATTGGGCAAACCCGACAGAGCCGCGGCGGGCGTCCGCGTTGGGGTGGCTGGTGTCGGCCACCAGATCGCGGGGCAGGGCGGTGATGGTCATCGGGCTTTCGCCCTGACCGTAGATTTGCACGAATTTCGGGCCGAATACTGACAGGGCGGTTTTGATATCGGCCAGATACATCGGACCGCCGCCATAGATGATCGTGCGGATGCCGCTGCCGTCATAGCCTGCGGTTTTGGAGTATTCCACCAGCCGTTTGATCATGGTGGGGGCGGCGAAAAACACCAGATTGCCCAAGGATTGGCCGAGTTTGGCGATTTCCTGGGGATCGAACCCTTTGGATGCGGGGATCACATGGCAGGCCCCTGCGCGCACGAATTGAAAGTTGTACAGCCCCGCGCCGTGGGACATTGGCGCGGCATAAAGCGAGGTGTCGCTGGCGTGGACGCTATCCACATCAAGCGCATAGCAACTGGCCATCATGCGGATGTTTTTATGGGTGATGACAACGCCTTTGGGCCGCCCTGTGGTGCCTGATGTGTAAAACAGCCAAGCGGGGTCATCGTCTGACAGGGGCAGGGGCTGAGTGTATGCGTTGTGGGACAGAGTGGTTAATTCTGCGGATCGGATGCCGATTTCAGGGCAGGGCAGCGAGATGGTTTCAGGGTCTGAAAACACGTGGCCTGTGTCTGTGATCACCAGATCAGCCTTGGCGTTGGTGATGATCCAAGCGGCTTCTTGGGGGTGTAGTTTGTGGTTGATGGGCACGATGACCGCGCCGATCCACAACACCCCGTACAGGATTTCCAGATATTCGGCGCAGTTTTTGGCGAACAGGGCGACGCGGTCGCCTTGGGTGATGCCGTGGGTCTGCGCCAGATGCTGGCCTATGGCACAGCTTTGCTTTGCAAAGGTGCCATAGGTTGCGTGTAAATCCTCGCCCAAACGAATTGCGGGTTGGTCGGGCCTTATGCGCGACGTTTGGTGCAGCCAATGGGCGAGGTTCATGGGGTCAGGCCTTTACGGTTTCCAAAACAGAGACGTAATTGGCCACAGCCGAGCCGCCCATGTTAAAGATCAGGCCCAGTTTTGCGCCCTGTTTCTGGATGCCGCCTGCCTGGCCTGTAAGCTGGCGATAAGACAGCGCGTGCATGGATACGCCGGTTGCGCCAACAGGGTGGCCTTTGGCTTTCAGCCCGCCTGACAGGTTCACGGGCAGTGCGCCGTCCGCATAGACCGTGCCATCGGCGATGGCCTCTGCGCCTTTGCCTTGGTCGGTCAGGCCCATGGCTTCGTAGGTCAGCAGTTCGGCAATGGTGAAACAGTCGTGGACCTCGGCGAAGTCCATGTCTTTTACGGTGGTGCCTGACTGGTCAAATGCCATGTTGAACGCCCGTGCGGGGCCTTCAAATTTCAGGAAGTCGCGGGATGACATGGGCAATGTGTCGCTGACGTGAACGGCGGCGCGAAAGCCTGCAACTTTGGAAAAATTCACGGCGTTTTCGGCGGTGGTCATCACAATTGCGGCTGCGCCATCGGTCACAAGCGAACAGTCGGTCAGGCGCAAAGGCGGCGCGATTTCGGGGTTGCGGTTGGTGATCTGGCTGCACTCTTCAAAGGTGAACGGTTTTTGCATTTGTGCCAGCGGGTTGTTCATGGCGTTCATGTGGTTCTTGGAAGCAATATGCGCCATGGCGTCCAGCGGGTTGGAATAACGGCTGGAATAGTCTTTGGCGGCGATGGCAAAGACCTGCGGAAAGCTAAGCGCGGCTTCGGCTGGGTCGTTTTGATAGCCTGCACCCGCAAGGGCTGTGGTGATATCGGCTGTGGGGCGGTGGGTCATTTTTTCAACGCCGACCACCAGCACGGTTTTTGCTTTGCCCGCCTGAATTGCGTTCATGCCTGCGTGAATGGCCGCTGACCCTGATGCACAGGCGTTTTCGGCGCGCATGGCGGGTTTGAAGCGGAATTCGGGGAAGGCTTGCAGGATCAGGGATGATGCAAAGCCGTCACTGACCATGCCAGAATTGAAATGCCCCAGAAACAGCGCGTCGATGTCGGCGGGATCAAGGCCGGATTCGTCGATTGCTTCGCGGGTGGCTTGGATGATCAGGTCTTCGAGATTTTGGTCGAGACGGCCGAATTTGGTGTGGCCGCTGCCAACGATACAGATGTCTTGTGTCATGGTTTTCTCCTCATTTGGCGGGACTATGGCAAGTTGGCTGCGTGCTGTCACTGGCAAAAAGGGCGGTATTTTTGATGTGCCGCATGGTTACGAACTGTGTCTGAATTGTTGCAGCGCTGCCTTTGCGGCCCCTAACAAAAAGGCTTGGTCGCTTCCGATGACAAACAGGTTTGCGCCTGCGGATTGCCATTTTTGGCTGTCGGCGGGGTTGCCAAGGAACAGGCCTGCGGTGGTTTTTGCGGCGACCCCTGCTTTGATTGTGCGCTTGCACAGGTCGGTGATTTCGGGTGCTGTCGGGTCCGTAAGGCCAAGGGAAACCGTCAGGTCTACGGGGCCAAGCAGCAGGGCATCAACCCCGTCCACAGCCGCGATTTCGGCGGCGTTTTGCACGGCGGTGCGGTCCTCGATCTGGCAGATCAGCACGGTTTCTTCGGGGGCTTGGGCCAGATGCCCTGCGATGCCCCGTGTGCCGTAATCGGCCCCTGCGGTGGAGGGTGAAAAGCCGAGCCCGTTCGGGCCGTAGCGGGTGGCGGCGACCAAGGCGCGTGCCATGTCGGCGTCGCGCACTTGGGGGGCCATGATGCCCGCCGCGCCTGCATCCAGAACCGTGGCGATCCAGCCGCCATCGGTTGCAGGCACGCGCACCACCAGTGGCAGGTTGGCCGCGCGCGCCGCCATAGCCATTCGCGCCACATCTGCACGATCAAAGGCGGCGTGTTCGGCGTCCAGTATCACAAAGTCAAAGCCAGCGTGGCCCAGCAGTTCCACGTTGGCTGGGTCACTGGATTTCACGAAGCTGCCGACCAGAGTGGCTCTGGTCCGCAGGTGTTTGGCGAAAGTGGCGCGGATTGACATCACGCTGCCCCGTAGCCACCGCCGCCCGGCGTGACCATCATCACCTCGTCGTCGGGCTGCATTTCCTTTTTGCGGGTGTCGCTGACGGATTCCCCGTTGATTTTAAAGCTGCCAGCCGCGCCGTCAGACCCGCCGAGCAGACCCTCGGGGCCTGAAGTGAGGCGGGACGGGATGGTGTTGAGCAGCCAAGGGCGATCCGTGCGCATTTTATAGCCGATCCGTTGGCCGTCCCCGCCCGGTTGTTTGCCCGCGCCACCTGTGCCGTGTTCCAATTCCTTGCAGGTAAAGGCGATGGGGTAGGAGGCTTCGAGCACTTCGACGGGAACCGCCGAAACACCTGTGGGGTAGCAAACGGCGGAAATGCCGGGTTTTGTGGCCCGCGCGCCCATGCCGCCGGAATAGTTGAACATGGATGATGTGAAGGGTTTGCCATTCGCATCGCGGCCTTGGATTTGTACGGTCCAGACAGCGCCTGATCCTTCGGCGACCACCGCGTCAGGCACCACTTGGGCCAATGCCTTGAGGATCGGGAAGGGCACATACATGCCGACCACATGGCGGGCGTTCACGGGCGAGGGGTATTTCGCGTTGACCACACAGTCTTCGGGCAGTTTCAGTTTGATCGGCATCAGCGATCCCGCGTTATTGGGCAGATCGGGGTTCAATGTGGATCGCACCGCAAAGGTGGCATAGGCGTGGGTATAGGCGGGGACCACGTTGATGCCCATGGCGCTGGGGCCGGAGGTGCCTTCGAAGTCGATTTCGATTTCACCTTTTTCCGCGTCCACCGTTACAGCGGTTTTCAGCTCGATCACCTCGCCGCCCGGAACGTCAAATTTGGACGATCCGTGATAGGTGCCTGCGGGCAGTTTGCGGATTGCATCGCGGGTGGCGCTTTCGGATTTGGTGATGATGGCTTCGGACAGTTCGGAAATATCATCCAGTTTATAGCGGTCACACAGGGCGTTCAGCCGTTCTGATGCGATCATGCCCGAAGACACTTGCGCCCCCAGATCCCCCATCAGCGCATCGGGCGTGCGCACGTTGCGTTTGATGATCTGGAACAGGGTCTCGTTCGGGCGGCCTTCTTCATAAAGCTTCATTGTGGGGATCCACAGGCCCTCTTCGTGGATGTCGCGTGCGCCTGACCCGATGCCATAGCCGCCGATATCCGAATGGTGGATGGTGGACCCCGCATAGGCGATGATGCGGCCGTTGCGGAAAATCGGCGACAGGACGGTGATGTCAAAGAAGTGGCCCGCAGACATCCAAGGATCATTGGTGATCAGCACATCGCCGGGTTTCAGGCTGGCGGGATCATAGTCTTTCAACAGGTTACGCGCGGCGGCGGCCAGTGAGTTGATGTGTCCGGGCGTGCCTGTGACGGCTTGGGCCACCATGCGGGCCTGTTCGTCAAACAACCCGTTGGCCAGATCGCCCGCTTCACGCACGATGGGGCTAAAGGCGATGCGTTGCAGGGCGCGGGCCTGTTCACTGACGATGCCGACCATATTGCTCCAGAGGATTTGCAGTTCTACGCCGTCCATCATTTCTCTCCCGATTTTTCTGCAACGAGGCTTCCGCTCTCGTGGTAAGTGACTGTCCAGCCGTCCAGAACGAAGATGGTGGTTTCTCGTTCTTCGATAATGACCGGGCCTTTAATGCTGTCGTTTGCGGTGATTGCGTCCCGTGCCCAGACAGGGACGTCTTGGGCCACGCCGCGAATGTGGACGGGGCGGGATTTGCCGGGTTTGGCAGGGGTGTCTGCGGCGGATTTGCGCGCGCTGCGGTCTGGTTGGATGCCAGATGCGGTGACCAGCCAGTTGACGGTTTCGATTTTCATCCCGTCCAGTTTAAGCCCGTATTGGCGCAGGTATTCTGCTTCGAACAGGGCTGTGATTGCGGCGCTGTCGTGGGTTTCGCGCGGGTCATGATCCAGCGTGATGCGGACTTCGGATTGTTGGCCGAGGTAGCGCATTTCAAGGGCGAAGGCGAAGTGGAAGTCGGTTTCGCGGATGCCTGCCTCGGACAGGGCCTCGGCGCCTTCGGCGGTCATGGTGTTCAGCAGGGTGTCAACCGCATCCCAGTCGAGGGTTTCCAGCGGGGTGACATGGCTGCGCACCAGATCAATTTGCGCAGGTGTGACCAATGTGCCGAATGCCGACAGAACAGAGGCTAGCGGGGGGTAGATTACCTTGGTGCTGGAGGTCAGTTCGGCCACCATACAGGCGTGCACCGGACCCGCGCCGCCAAAGGCCAAGAGCGGCATACCGCGGTAATCAATGCCCCGTTCGGTGGCATGGGTGCGGGTTGCGGCGGCCATTTGTTCGCAGACAACTTCAAACACGCCCCAAGCGGCTTGGTGGCGGGGCAGGGACAGCGCGTCGCCAAGGCGGTCAAAGGCGGCTTGGGATGCAGACAGGTCCAGCGCCATATCACCGCCAAGGAAATTGTCGGCGTCCAGCACACCCAGCACCAGATCGGCGTCGGTGACACAAGGGTCGGTGCCGCCGCGCCCGTAACAGGCGGGGCCGGGCATGGACCCTGCACTTTCAGGGCCGATTTTCAGCAGACCCAGATCATCAACCGATGCGATAGACCCGCCGCCCGCGCCGATTTCGATCATGTCGATGGACGGCACGGTGATGGGCATTCCGGAACCGGGTTTAAAGCGGTAGCGGCGGTCTACTTCGAAGGTGCCAGTGACAAGGGGTTCGTGGTTTTGCACAAGGCAGGCCTTGGCGGTGGTGCCGCCCATATCAAAGGAAATCAGGTCGGGGATGTCAAAAATCCTGCTGAAATAGCAGGCGACCAATGCGCCTGCGGCGGGGCCGCTTTCGATCATGCGCACGGGCATGGTGCTGGCCCGTTCCGCGCCGATCACGCCGCCGTTGGACAGCATGATCAGGGGCTGTTGGTTAAAGCCGCGGGTTTTCAGTTCTGCGATCAGCGCGGTCAGATAGGGGCGGGTGATCGGCACGGTATAGGCGTTGATCGCCACGGTAGAGGCCCGCAGGTATTCGCGCATTTGGGGTGCGATGATCGACGACAGCGACACATAGATGTCAGGGGCTTCTTCGGCAAAGACGCGGCGGACCTCCTCTTCGTTTGCGCCATTGCGGTAGGAGTTGAGGAAACACACAGCCACGGAAACGATGCCTTTTTCACGGCACTGGCGGATCACATCGCGCACGGCGTCTGCGTCAATAGGGGTGCCAACAGAGCCGTCTGCGAAAGTGCGTTCTTTCAGGGTGAAGGTGCGTTCGGACGGGATCAGCGGTTCGGCGAATTCGATCTGCGGGTCGTACATATCGTAGCGGTGCTCTTCGCGGATATAGAGAACATCGCGGAAACCTTCGGTCAGGATCAGGGCCACAGGGGGGCCTTTGCGTTCGATCAATGCGTTGGTGACAACGGTGGTGGCGTGGACAACCACATCGTCTACGTCTTTTGCTGTCAGGCCAGCGCGGCCCAGCACCAGATCGACGCCTGTAAAGAACCCGTCGAGCAGATTGTCGTGGGTTGTCAGGGTTTTATCCACATAGCTTTCCCCGTCCGAAGACAGAAGGACTGCATCGGTAAAGGTTCCGCCAATGTCAATTGCAAGAGAATGTCGGGTCATACGGGATACTCCAGATAGCCTAAATTGTTTGATACTTCGCGCGCGGCATTCAGCGCGGCGGTTACGATTGTGGTGTCAGGGGTGGGTTCGATGTGCTGGACGGAACCGACCACTGTGATGGTGGCGATAAAGCGGCCTTCATTATCGAAAACCGGGGCTGCAACGGCGTTGACGCCGGGCAGGATTTCTTGCGGTGCGACGGCCCAGCCTTTGGCGCGGGTCTGGGCGATTTCTGCGATCAATGCGTCGCGGTCTATGCCTGCCAGACTGGGATCATTGTCTGCCAGCATCTGGTTGAAACGGGCCAGCAGGCTGGTGCTGCCCCATGCCAAAGCCACCTTGCCCTGTGCCGAGGAATGCAGCGGCAGCAAAGCCCCCGGTCGGGTGACGATCTGAACGGGGGTTTCCACGCGCACAATGTCAATCACTCGCATGCCGTTGTGTTCGGGGATCGACAGTGTGACGGTTTGTTGCAGCGTGTCGCGCAAGGCGGCCATGATCGGGCGGGCCACAACTGTAAGCTGGGTGCCATCGGCAATGGCCTGTCCCAGATGGAACAGTTTCAGGGTCAAAAGATAGCGTTCGGTGGCGGGGTCCTGACGCACATAGCCCAGTTGCACCAGCGTTTGCAGATAGCGGTGGGTGCGGGCGCGGGGCATCCCCAGATTGGCGGCAATATCGGTGACGCGGGAGGGTTCGGTGTGTTTCGCCATTTCTTCGAGCACGGCAAAAGCGGCCACAGTGGATTGGTTGGTGCGATTTGAATCGGTGGTGGGGGGCATCAGTTTCCGCCTAATAGGGTCGGCAAGCCGAGGGTGAGAATTGGGACGAAAGCCACCAGCAACAGAACCAGCAGGCACAGGCCGATCATTGGCAGGATGGCCAGCGCGACTTTTTCCAGTGGTTCTTTACTGATGGCAGCGACGATGAACAGGCACAGGCCTACGGGCGGGGTGATCATGCCGATCATCAGGTTCAGCACCACCATGACGCCGAATTGCACGGGGTCGATGTGCAGCAGGGGGAAGACCTCGTTCAGGATCGGCATGGCAAGCACTAGCGCGGCGAGCGGTTCCAGAAACAGGCCGAGCAGCAGCAACACTATGTTTAGCAGCAGGATCAGGATCCACGGTTGGTCACTGACTTCGCGCATTCCGCTGGCAATGGCGCGGGGGATGTTTTCAATGCCCAGAATGAAAGAGGTCATAGAGGCAACGGCCACAATCAGCATCACCCCCGCGGTCATGGTTGCGGTTTCGTAAAAAGCGTTGGCGATTTTTGACGGAGTCAGGGTGCGGTACAGGAACAGGCCGATCAGCAGGGCGTACAATGCGGCGACGGCTGCGGCCTCGGTCGGTGTGAAAATGCCGCTGCGGATGCCGCCAACGATGATGACGGGCAACATCAAAGCGGGCAGGGCGCGGACGGTCAGGCCAAGGCGTTCGGTTTTGGCAACGGGGTCGGGCATCGGGTGGTCTTCGACCCGTGCGCGCCACAGTGTATAAAGGATCAGCAGTCCGCACAGGGTAAAGGCGGGGACGATGCCAGCCAGAAACAGGCTGGAAATCGAAGTGCTGGTCAGCACGCCGTAGAGGATCAGCGCAAGGGATGGTGGCACCAGCGGGCCAAGGATAGACCCCGCAGCGGTGAGTGCAGCGGCGTATTCGGCGCGGTATCCATCGCGGCGCATGGCGGGGATCATTACCGAGCCGATGGCAGAGGCTTCGGCGGTGGCGGCCCCCGATACGCCTGAAAACATCATGGAGGCCAGCACGTTGACCATGGCCAACCCGCCTTTGACGCGGCCCACCAGCATTTGAGCAAAGCGCACGATCTGGCGGGTCAGATCGGCGGAATTCATCAGGTTGCCTGCAAGGATAAAAAACGGGATGGTCAGCAGCACAAAGTTGTCGATGCCTGCGATCATCTTTTGGGGAAAGCCGATCATCAGCTGCCATTGGTCATTGACCAGCAGATAGGCAACCGAGGCGAGGCCGAGCGAGAAGGCAACCGGAACGCCGATGACCAGAAAGACGATAAAGGCGAGAAGATAAAGGATCATGGGGCCACCGAAGGGTCTGTGTGCGTGAGCACTTGGGCCAGGGTTTGACCTGTGGGAATGGCGCGCAGGCACATCAGGATGTCACCGATCAGGCGCAGGCCGACCAGTGCCATGCCAAGGGGCAGCGCCACATAGACCCAATAGATCACGGGGGCATCCGGGGCGGCGTCGCCGAACAGGTCTTCAAGGATGAAGCGCAGGGCGGGGATTTTGGAATTGCCTGCCAGATCGGCGAATTTCAGGCCGTACCAGACCAAAAGCCCGCAAAGTGCCAAAGATAACAAAGCGCAGATTGCGCCGAGTACCAGCGCGGGGATGCGGGGCAGGGTGAGCGAGAGAAAGCTGAGGGCGGCGACTTCTCCCCGTTCATAGGCAAGCGCGATGCCAAGGAAGGACAGCCAGATCAGCATGTAGCGGCACATTTCCTCGGCCCAGAGCAGGGAGGAGTTGAAGCCGTAGCGCATGACGATCTGGGTGGTCATCAGCACCAGAAGCGCGGCGATCAGGGTGATCAGCAGCCAGCGGATGGCGGCGCGCAGGGCGGTCTGGGCAGGCATGAGAAAGGTCATTCCCCGAATCCCTTTTGTGGCGGAGGTTATTTAATATGGCGGGTCTGGATAGGGTCGGCTGGCCCGCAGGTGTTTTGGGCCAGCCCGCGTTTTAGGTGAAGTCTGCTTCCTGATAGTCGGTCAGATGCAGATAATCGGGCCGTGCAGGGGCAAAGACATCAAGGTTCACGGCGGTTTCATCGCCCAATGCTTCGCCGCAGTGGACAACATCGGGGGGGATGCGGACAACCTCGCCCGCGCCGACCTCGATCACTTCGTCGCCGATTTCAAAGCGCACGCGCCCTGACAGGATATAGGCGAGCTGTTCGAACGGGTGGGAATGGGGTTTCTTTTCCATGCCCGGTTCCAGCCAGTTCATTACCATGATGGCCCCGTCGCCCCGAAAGGCAGTGCGCGATACGCCGGGGCGCACATCTTCGCGGGGCAGTTCGGTCCAGCGGTAGACGTTGGTTGTCATCGGATCAGTTCCCCGCGCGAAAGGCGTCGGTGATCTTGGCGACCAGCGGTTCTTTGGCTGTCCATGTTTCGACCACGGGGGCGGTTTTACCCTGCATGGTTTCCAGATCGGACAGATCGGTGATGGTGACGCCGTGGTCTTTCAGAAAGGCGGTTGTGTCGGCTTCCTGACTGGCGGCAAGGGCATAAGCCTCGGCGGTGGTTTCACGGCCTGCGGCATCTACGGCGGCTTTTTGATCGTCGCTGAGGCTGTCATAGACCGCGCCTGACAGCATGATCACACCCGGCCAGAAGTAGTGGCCTGTCAGGGTGACGTTTTGGGCCGCGTCATACAGGCTTTCGGATTGAACCGAGGACAGGTTGATTTCAACCGCGTCGATTGTGCCGGTTTCCAGTGCGGAATAGACTTCGCCGTAGGCCATGCCGATGGGGTTCACGCCGATGGCTTCCCATGTGGCCTTGTGCAGCGGAATTGGCACGATACGGGTTTTCAGGCCTGCGAAATCGGCGGTGGAGCCGACGGGGGTTTTGGCGAGGAAGTGGCGCAGGCCAGCTTCGACGAAGCCGACACCTTTGATGGATTTTTCATCCAGCGTGGCCAGCAGTTCATCGCCCAGATCGGATGTCAGCACGCCTGACATCTGGTCGTAGCTGGACACCACAAACGGCAGTTGCAGCGCGTCAAAGCCGCCGGTTCCCAGCACCAGAGGCAGGGTGGCGGATGACACCAGCGCGCCGTTTATCAGGCCGATTTGCAGACCTTCGAGCAGTTGTTTGTCATCGCCAAGCTGGCGGTCGCCGTAAACTTCGACCTTGACCGCGCCATTGGTTTTTTCGGCGACTTTATCGGCAAAGATTTGCAGGCCGTCCTGAAAAATATGTTTGGACGAGGCGGCGTGCCCCATCTTGATTGTCACGTCCTGTGCCACTGCGGACAGGGGCAATGCGCAAGCCAAAGCCGCTGTAATAATAAAATGCTTCATCGTAGTCCTCCCATGGTGTTTCGATAAGCGAAACAAGCTATACGATAGTGAGACAGATTCGATTTTCTGTCAAGACGCAGGAGACCGGACGCAGAAAAGCCGCCTTTTCGGGGGCGGCTGGATCGGTTTAGGGTGGGGAAAATTATAAGCCTGTCAGCAAGTTAGGGCAGACAGGGCCGTGTCCCTGCGGGCGCGGTGGCTGGCAAGGAAAACGGGGGGTATTTAAAAGTGTGGAAATTTTTTTCTGGCGAGTCGGTTTGATTCAGCCGTGGATGCAGAGGAAATACCCCTGCATCCTTGCGTTGAGTGGCCTTGTGGCCTGTGAATTTAGGCGGGACGCGTGGCTGAGAAGCGCAGGGACAGGCAGGACATGCCGCCGTCCAGTTTGGCGCATTCACGGTTGTCCACTTGCACAATGTTAAAGCCTGCTTTGTCCAGCATTTCGGCGGTGCGTGGAAACCCTGCGGGGCAGATGACGTATTGGTTAAAGCGGATGCTGTTGGCGGCGGCCTCTTCGCCCTCGGCTGTGTGCAGAACGCGGTAGCCTTCAAAGCAGCCGGATGCGTCCAGCCGTTTGGTGGACAGGATGGTTTCCCCGTCCAGCAGGGAGCAATCGGTTTTGAAATGCAGCACGCCTTCGGGGGTGAACACCTCGCGCAGGGAATGGCCCCAGTCGGCGACGATTTCGCGCAGTTCAGCGACACCTGCGGCATCGGTGCGATCGGATCGGCCCACAAGGATTTCGCGCCCTGTGACCAGAATATCGCCACCTTCCACGTGGCCGTTCCCGCTGATCTGGCGCACATCGTCGTAAACACTGCGCAGGGCGGGTTCCATTTCGCCGACTTCACCCATGCGCGAAGGGGCACCCGGGCGCATCAGGATCGCGCCTTTGGGCAGGCAGAGCGCGGTGTCCTCGACAAAGACGCCATCGGGGAAGGCGTCCAGCGGGGGCAGTTCGATCACGGTTGCGCCGGTTTCTTTCAGAGTGGCAACGTAATGGGCGTGGGCGGCCAGCATTTTATCCAGATCAGGGGTGCCGACATCCTGCGCGCGCAACCCGTCGATGATGCTGGGGGCCGGGCGGCGGGTGATGGCGTGGGAGAATTCAAAGGTCGGGTCGGTCATGCGGTTTCCATCTGTAAAGCGTGGGCGTGTTGGATGATGCGGTCACAGGCGCTGTCAAAGGCGGTGTCATCGACGGTCAGGGCAACGCGCACCCAATTTGTAAGGGATGCGCCAAAGGATGCGCCCGGCATCACCGCAACGCCGCCGTGTTCCAGCAGGTGCAGCGCGTATTCTGCGCCGTTCATGCCTGTGGCCGACACATTTATCAGCGCGAACATGCCAGCGTCTGGTTGATGGACGGTCAGCGCGGTGTCTGTTGTCAGACGTTTTTCCAGATGTTGGGCGCGTTTGGCAAAGCGTTGGCACATGCCGCGCGCCACGGGGGAACCATCGCGGATGGCCTGTTCGGTCATATCGGCGATGAAGGGCTGGTTGCCGAACAGCATGGTTTCGGCCAGCGGCAACAGCGCGGTGGTAAAGGCTTGTGGGCCGATGCACCAACCGCTGCGAAACCCCGGGGCGGCGTGGGATTTGGAGATGGACGAGGCCACAATCACGCGGTCTGCCAGTTCGGGCAGGGACAGGGGGGAGGTAAAGGGTTTGCCGTCAAAAATCAGGTCTTCGTAGACTTCGTCAGAGATGATCCACAGATCATGTTTGATCGCCAGTGCGCCGATGGCTTTGATGTCATCTGCGGTCAGGATTGACCCTGTTGGATTGTGCGGCGTGTTCAGGAAAATCACGCGGGACTGGGGGGTGATGCGGCTTTCGATGTCGCTTGCCTGCATGCGGAACCCGTGTTCGGGGCGTAGGGGAACGGGGACCATTTTGGCACCCGTGGCGCGGATCACGCCTTCATAGGTGGCATACATCGGGTCGCCGACCAGAACCTCGTCGCCCGATTGCACAAGGCCGGTCATCACCGCATAAAGCGATGTTTGGGTGCCCGGAAAACACATCACCTGATCGGGGGTGATGGGGCGTCCGTTGCGTTGGGAGTAGCGTTCGGCCAAGGCCGCGCGCAGGCCCGGTTCGCCTTCGCCGCTGGAATAGCCTGTGCGGTGGCGGGCCAATGCGTCGATGGCGGCAGTCACCAAGGTTTCGGGGGTTGGCACATCGGGCTCGCCGATGGTCAGTTCGATGATGTCACGGCCCTGCCGCCCCAAAGCGCGGGCTTTGTTGTGGATTTCCCACTTTGCGCCGCCAAGGCCTGCAAGCCGTTCTGTTATCGCTGCAAATTTCATAGCTGACCTTTCGGTGTCTGTGTGTGAGTCGGGGTCGAAGTAAGGGTCTGGTCCAACAGGGGCAGCCCAATGATCGCGCCAACGGATTTCAGCCCGATTTGCGCCAGTTCATCTGTGTCAAAGGTTTCCGGCAATGCGCCGCCTTCCATCCACAGCCCGTCAATCACCGCGTTACATGCGATGGCCATCTGGCGCAGGTCTTTGGGGCAGGGCGGCGTATGGGGGGCGGATTCTAACAGGGCGTCCCTGATCAGGATTTCAAGACGGTTGCGGAAATCATAATAGGTTTGCTGGTGCATCTGGCGCATGGCCGCATCGGTGCGGATGCTGCTGATAAAACTGGCCCATAGTGTGACAGATCGTGTGTCCATCACCGGAGAGGTCAGGCCTGCCGTGATAAAGGTCACCAGCCGTGATGTGGCAGAAATGCCGTCTTGCGCTGCGGGGGCGGCGGTCAGTTCGGTCATCTGGTTCATATGGCGTTCATAGGCGGCGCTGATCAGCTCTTCTTTGGTTGAGAAATAATGCCGGATCAGGCCTTGGGTCACGTCGGCGCGTTTGGCGATTGCCCGCACGGTGGCCCCCGCCACGCCCTGTTCCGAAATCAGCGCAAGGGCGGACTCGATCAGCGCGTCTTTACGCTGGGTCGCGGGCTCTCTTTTGAATTTGGGGCGCGGGTCGGTCAATGGGGGGCTCTGGATTCGGGTAATTATACGCTTGCATAATTACTTTAATCTGGCATTACTACAAGTCAGGAATTAAGGGGACAAGCAATGAGCTTGGATGTGAACCTCAAGGATGATGCGGAACAAGGCGTGCCGGATGAAGCCATCCGGATCACTGATCTGCACAAATCCTTTGGGACACTGGAAGTCCTGAAAGGGGTTTCTTTGACGGCCCGTAAAGGGGATGTCGTTGCCATCATCGGGGGCAGCGGATCGGGGAAATCCACCTTGTTGCGCTGCATCAACTTTCTGGAAACGCCAACATCGGGCCAGATCACCGTGGGCGGCGAAGAGGTTCTGATGCGCCCTGACGGATCGCCTGCAAACCGCCGCCAGTTGGAACGTATCCGCACCAAGCTGGCTATGGTGTTTCAGGCGTTTAATCTGTGGACCCACCGCACATTGCTGGAAAACGTGATCGAGGTTCCGGTGCATGTTCTGAAAACCCCCAAAGCCGAGGCTATTGAGAAAGCCAAGGTTTTGCTGGATCGTGTGGGTCTGGGCGATAAGGCGGATACGTTTCCGTCCTATCTGTCAGGGGGCCAGCAACAGCGCGCTGCGATTGCGCGGGCTTTGGCGGTTGATCCCAATGTGATGTTGTTTGACGAACCCACCAGCGCACTGGACCCAGAACTGGTCGGCGAGGTGTTGACCGTGATCCGCGATCTGGCCGCCGAGGGGCGCACCATGTTGTTGGTGACACATGAAATGAAATTCGCCCGCGAAGTGGCGACCCATATCATCTATCTGTTCGAGGGACGGATTGAAGAACAAGGCCCTCCGGCTGATGTTTTTGGCAATCCGAAATCCCCCCGACTACAGCAGTTTTTAAAAACCGTAGGCTGGTAAAAACCAGCCAATCCAAAAGGGAGACTACCATGACTATCAAAACACTTATGACTGCGGCCTTTACCGCAGCGGTTCTGGGCGCTGGCGCTGTGGCGGCTGATCCGGTGAAAATCGGCATTGCCGCCGAACCCTATCCTCCGTTTGCATCTGTGGATGCGGCGGGCACATGGAACGGCTGGGAGGTGGACATCATCAACGCGGTCTGTGCGGCTGAAAAGATGGATTGTGTCATTACGCCTGTGGCGTGGGACGGGATCATTCCATCCCTGACAGCAGGCACCATTGATGCGATCATGGCGTCTATGTCGATCACCGAAGAGCGTCAGAAAACCATTGATTTCAGCGATGCCTATTACGACACGCCAACCGTGATCGTTGCGGATAAGTCGTCTGACATTGAGCCGAATGCGGCGTCTTTGAAGGGCAAAATCATCGGGGTTCAGGCGTCGACTGTGCACCAAGCCTATGTGAATGCGCACTTTAGCGATGCGGGCGAAATCCGCGTGTATCAAACACAGGACGAAGCCAATCAGGATCTGGTTGCGGGCCGTATTGATGCCACACAGGCAGACAGCATTGCGATGGCAGATTTTGTCGGCTCGGATGGCGGGGCCTGTTGTGAAATCAAAGGCTCGGTACCGGATGACACGGCGATCCTGGGTCTGGGTGTTGGCGCTGGTGTGCGTAAAGGCGACGATGCGCTGCGTGAACAGTTGAACGCGGGGATCAAGACGATTCTGGACAATGGCACCCACGCCGAGATCACGGCTAAATACTTCAAAACCAGCATCTATAAGAAATAAGACGCGGGTTTGGACGCTTTGATACAGTCGCTCGGTCTGACCGCGAGCTTTGAATTGTTGTCGCTCAGCCCTCCGGGGTGGGGCGGCAACCTTTTGCGCGGGCTGATCAATTCCTTACAGATCGCCTTTGGGGCCTTTGGTCTGGGGTTGCTGATCGGGCTGTTCGGAGCGTACGGCAAATTATATGGCGGGGTGGTCGTGCGCGACCTTCTCGCCATTTATACGACTGTTATACGGGCGGTGCCGGAATTGGTGCTGATCCTGATTCTTTATTATGTGGGGACCGATCTGATCAATCAGGCGTCCCAGTTTATGGGCTACGGGCGGGTTGAAATCAGCGGCGTGGTGGCGGGGATTTGGGTGTTGGGCATCGTCCAAGGGGCCTATTCCACCGAGGTTCTACGCGGTGCGATCCAAGCGGTGCCCAAAGGCCAGATCGAGGCGGCGCGGTCCTACGGGATGCCGGCCTTTATGGTGATGCGGCGGGTCACGATCCCTGCGATGATGTCTTTTGCGGTGCCGGGACTGGCCAATCTGTGGCTGATCGCCACCAAAGACACGGCCCTGCTGGCGATTGTCGGCTTTAGCGAGTTGACGCTTGAAACCAAACAGGCCGCCGCCAGCACGCGGGCCTATTTCACCTTTTTCCTAGCGGCTGCGGCGCTTTATATGATTGTGACCCTGCTGTCAGGGGTGGTGTTTGCGCGGATTGAAAAATGGGCGCGGCGCGGGCAGCCGTCATTGCGGGCGGGGCAAAGCCGATGACCCTGCGCGATTTGTTCCAACCCCACCGCATTGTGCTGATGGCGTTGTTTGTGGCTTTTGTGATTTGGTGCGCGCTGTCGTTGCGCTGGGACTGGATACCGCAATACACGCCACTTGCGATTGAAGGCCTGTGGCGCACCGTCTGGATTTTGATCGTCACAACCATTTTGGGGTTTCTGCTGGCGATTCCGCTGGGGTTGGCGCAGGCCATCGGGCCTTGGTACCTTTCCGCCCCTGCGCGGGTGTTTTGCACGGTGATCCGTGGCACGCCGTTGCTGTTGCAAATCTGGTTGCTGTATTACGGGCTGGGGTCGCTGTTCCCGCAAATTCCGTGGATCAGGGGCAGTGATCTGTGGCCCTATCTGCGCCAAGCATGGCCTTATGCCGTGCTGGCGCTGACCCTGTCTTATGCGGGATACGAGGGCGAGGTGATGCGGGGTGCGTTTTCCAGTGTGAACAAAGGCCAGCTAGAGGCGGCGAATGCCTTTGGGATGCCCCGTTTCACCATGTTCCGCCGTGTCTGGTTGCCCCAAGCGATCCGCAATGTGCTGCCCACGCTGGGCGGAGAGACAATTTTGCAGCTGAAGGCCACGCCTTTGGTGGCGACGATTACAGTGGTGGAAATCTATTCGGTGTCGTCGCGGGTGCGATCGGACATGCTGATCGTCTATGAACCGCTGCTGTTGCTGGCGCTGTTCTATCTGATTATCGCGGGTGTTATCACCCTGCTATTCCGCCGCTTTGAAAACGCCGGACCTGCTGCGCGTTAGGGGGTTGGGCTAAGGCGCAAAAATTATCCCGTCCATCAGTTTACGGGCCGTGCGCAAAACCTCGGTGCGGGTGATTTCGCCGTTTTCCAAGTGCCCGATCACCGTCATTTCGCCGCTGGGGTGTTCAATACTCAGGGTCTGGACCGCCCCGTCAGACCGCGCTGCCAGATCATAGGCCACGGTGCCTTTGGTCAGGCAGGCGGTGGCCACGCTGACCGCCCCCAAGACGCCGATGGTTTTGTGACAGCGGTGGGGGATAAAGCTGCGGGTGGATATGGCGCCGCCTGCGCGGGGGGCGCTGATCAGGGTCAGTTTGGGGACAGATTTTTCTGTCACATCGCCCAAGTTCATCAGCGGCCCTGCCAGCAGGCGGATGGATTCAAGGCAGGTTTTCAACGGTTGGTTTGCGTCCAGCTCGGACGGGGATTCCTGCCCTGTGAGGCCCAGATCGGCGGCGCGGATCACCACGCAGGGCATGCCGTTGTCGATTAAGGTGACGGGTGTGCCGTTGATTGTGTCGGTGGTGTTTGCTGTGGGGAACAACGCGCCGCAGCTTGATCCCGCGGTATCGCGAAACGCCAGCGGGATCGGGGCGGCGGTGTTTGGCACGCCGTCGATTTGCGCGGTGCCTGTGTAATCCACCTTGCGGTTCGGTGTGTTGACCCGCGCGGTGGCGATCTGGCCTGTGTTTTCCATAAAGATCGTCACGGGGGTTTCGCCGTCTTGGGCTGCGACCAGACCCCGTTCAAGGGCGAAGGGGCCGATGCCCGCCAGGATATTGCCGCAGTTTTGGGCGTCCGTGACGATGGGTTGATCCACAAACACCTGCAAAAACAGATAGTCCACGTCGATGCCTGCGCGGGTTGATGGCCGAACCACCGCCACCTTTGAGGTCAGCGGATCAGCCCCGCCCATGCCGTCAATCTGGCGCGGATCAGGCGACCCCATGGCCCCCAGCAGAAAGGCATCCCGCGCGGCGGGGTCTTGGGGCAGGTCGCTTGCAAGGAAATAGCCGCCTTTTGACGTGCCGCCCCGCATCCACATGACCCGCACGCCATCAGACATATTTCAGGCCCTTTTCCGCCAGCCTGCCGCGCATGTCATAGATATCCAGCCCCAATTCGCCACTGGCAAGGCGCAGGCGTTTGGCTTCTTCGGCGTCCAGACGGGTTTGGGCCTTGGTCATGACTGTTTCAGCCGTGTCGCGTGGCACCACGCAGACGCCGTCATCATCGGCGACGATCACATCGCCCGCTTGCACCATTGCGCCTGCGCAGACGATGGGGACATTCACCGCGCCGATGGTTTCTTTGACGGTGCCTTGGGCGGAAACGGCGGTGGACCAGACGTGAAATCCCATCTGGCGCAGATCGCGGGTGTCGCGCACGCCGGCATCAATAATCAGTGCTGAACAGCCCCGCGCCATGGCCGAGGTGGCCAGAAGATCGCCGAAATAGCCCATGTCACAAGGTGAAGTCGGGGCCAGCACAAGGATATCGCCCGCTTGTAATTGTTCGATCGCCACATGGATCATCCAGTTGTCACCCGGCGGGGCCGAGATGGTGACGGCAGACCCCGCAATTGCCATATCCTGCTGGATGGGCCGCATGTTGGCCGCCATCAACCCGCTGCGGCCTTGGGATTCATGCACTGTGGCCACACCCGCCGCGCCAAGCCGTGCGATCAGGGCGGGGTCGGTCCGTTTGATGTTTTGAATGACGCTGCTCATGATTTGGCCTGTGTGGGCGGGGTGCCGTGGGTGTGGAAGGTGTCGATGGTTTTTAGCCCCCAAGCCTGACCTTTCTTGCGGTCGGTTTCGGTCCAGCAGACCGGTTCCCAATCGGGCGCAAGGATCAGGCGCGCGCCAGCGTTGGCCAGTTCCACGCGGTTGCCAGCGGGTTCCCAGACATACAGAAAAAACGTGCCTTGTATGGCGTGTTTATGGGGGCCTGTTTCGATGTGGACGCCGTTTTCAAGGAAAATATCGGCGGCGCGCAGGATGTCTTCGCGCTGGTCGGTGGCATAGGTGACGTGGTGCAGGCGGGCATCGGCGTCGCCGTGTTCCTCGGTGCAGGCCAGATCGTAGGTTTTGTTGTTTACGGTGAACCAGCAGCCGCCGATCCGTCCGTTGTCCAGTTGGATATATTCGGTGACGCGGCTGCCCAGACAGGTTTGCATAAAGTCGCGAAAGACGCTGACGTCGCTGGCCAACAGGTTCAAATGGTCAATCCGGCGGGGGGCCGCGCCTGTATAACGGCTGGCGAGGTTTTTCAGCGCGGGGGTGTCATCGGGGGCAGGGGTGTAGCGGTTGGTGTCCCAGTAGATTTCAAAAATATGGCCGAACGGGTCTTCAAAGCGAAAGGCGCGGCCGTGGCCTTGATCGCCGTCCACCCAGCCGTGGGTTTTATAGCCGCTCTGTTCAATGACTTTGACGCGGCGGGCCAAAGCATCAGGGCTGGCGACGCGATACCCGATGTGGCCGACCCCTGTGGTGTGGTGGCGGGTCAGTTTCAGGGAGTGGTATTCATAATCCTCCCACGCCCGCAAATAGGCGCTGGTGTCGTCTTGGCCCGACAGTTTCAGCCCGTATACATCGGTAAAGAATGCAAGGCTGTCTTCAAAGCGGTCGGTGTAGATTTCTACATGGCCGAGATGTGCGATGTCGTGACAATTTTCCATATTGTTCCCCCAATTCTGCTTAAAGTTCGTCAACGGTGCGCGGAAAGACCGACTGGAAGCCTTCGGCGTATTGTGCCGCCCGTCCGCCTGACATGCCGCCCGAGTTGCGGCGGAAGTGGTTGCCGCGGTTTTGGGCCACATTTGTATAGTAGTCCCACAGATGTTGCTGGCCTTCCATGCATTCAATGGCGGCGCGTTTGTTATCCCAGACTTCGGTGATGTCGAGGAAGGTATCGGGTTTCCAGCCCATTTGTTCGGTTTGATGGGGTTCAAACAGATATAACTGCGGCGCGCCGAGCACTTTTTCACCGGGGTTATGGCCCCAGGCTTGGGCGATCATGCGGCAGGTCAGGGCAAAGTCTGTGGTGCGCATATGGTCGGTGTTATATGGGTCGTATTGCGAGTGGCTCATCATAAACGACGGCTGCACGGCGCGGATGATATCCACCACGCGGTCTTGGGACTCGCGGCCCAGATCCAGCGGGTAATCCCCTAGGTCCAGAAACTGAATATCATGCACGTTCAGGGCTTTGGCGGCGTTTTCAGCCTCGGTGCGGCGGATGGATTTTACTTGGTCTAGGGTTTTACCCTCTTTCCACAGACGGGCGGATTCGCCCCGTTCGCCGTAAGACAGGCAGGCGACGGTGACCTGATAGCCCAGTTTTTGATGCAGGGCGATGGCACCGCCGCAGCGCCACACAAAATCTGCCGCATGGGCAGAAATAATCAGGGCTGTTTTTTGGTCCGACATGGGGATTTCCTTAGCTCAAACAGGTTGGGCGCAGGATGACGGGTCGGCTTTCGGATTGCCATTTCAATCCCAGAGTCGCAGTATTGGATTTGGGTATAGGAGGGGGAGAAAGATGATTGTTCAGGGGGGGCAAATGAACCTGCGCCATTTGCGGGCCTTTGTAGAGGTGTGCAACCATGGTGGCATTTCTGCGGCATCAGGGGCGGTGCATTTATCCCAGCCTGCGATCACCCAAGCCATTGCCAAACTGGAGGAAGGCTTTGGCCTGCCGCTGTTTACCCGCAGCAGCAAGGGGATGTTTGCCACCGCTGCGGCCAAGATTTTGCTGCACCGGGCGCAGCGGGCCTTTGATATGTTAAAGAGTGCCGCGCCCAAGGTTCCGGCCAGCGGGCAGAGCTGCGCGGCGGGGGCCTATGTGGATTTGCTGACCAGCACACAATTGCGCGCGCTGATTGCGGTGGCGGCTTATGGCAATTTTTCGGTGGCAGCGCGGGTCAACGGAGTGTCGCAGCCGTCTTTGTACCGCACGGCAAAAAGCCTTGAGGCTTTGGCGGGGCAGAGTTTCTATATCAAATCCAGTAAAGGTATTGATCTGTCGCCTGCGGCGTTGATTTTGGTGCGGGCCGCGCGGTTGGCCTTTGCCGAGTTGGATCAGGCGATCACCGATATTGCCCATTCCAAAGGGGAAACCACCGGTATTTTGCGTCTGGGCAGTTTGCCTTTGTCCCGTGGGACGATCTTGCCGCCTGCGCTGAACCGGCTGGCGCAAATCTATCCGCGTTTGAATGTGCAGGTCAGTGACGGGTCGTATGACGAGATGTTGCACGGGCTGCGTCACGGGGAAATTGATTTGTTGCTGGGCGCGTTGCGCGATCCGGCACCTGCCCCTGATGTGATTCAGGAACCGCTGTTTGAGGATCATCTGGGGGTGTTTTGCGGCCCCAACCATCCGCTGGTCGGCCAGCCTGTACCCGGTCGGGCTGAACTGGCGGGGTATTCTTGGGTGGTGACGCGGGGGGGCAGCCC
This sequence comes from Roseobacter sp. N2S, assembly GCF_031454055.1. NCBI lineage: Bacteria > Pseudomonadati > Pseudomonadota > Alphaproteobacteria > Rhodobacterales > Roseobacteraceae > Roseobacter > Roseobacter sp. N2S. The sequence continues at coordinate 4,189 of NZ_JAVDQB010000011.1, read as the reverse complement.
GACGCGGGCCCATTTTGACAGGTTTTTCGCCGATCTGGACCTGTCTGATCCGCAGGGCGCGCGCAGGGGGGCGATACTGGAATCAAATGCACTTATTTTGATCCGCGAGTTGTTGCAGGGCAGTGAACGGCTGGCGATGATTTCGGCGAATCAACTGCGTTCAGAGGTGGCGATTGGCGGGTTGCACCAACTGCCGATTGTGCTGAATGACAAGCCGCGCCCGATTGGAATGACCTATCGCGCCGATTGGCAGCCAACCAAAACCCAATCGGAACTGCTGTGCATTTTGCGTGAAACAGCGGTTGCGATGGGCTGAGGATTTTGATCTATACCCAAAACGAATACAGTTATCATCCATCGAATTTACCCGAGATTTAGCGTAGTGCTACGATGGACCACTTAGACATTCCCAGGGAGGATACCATGAACCGGTTTATCAAAACCTCAATGACGGCTTTGGCCTTTGCCAGTGCTGCAACTTTTGCCCAAGCCCAAGAGGTCACGATCCGTGTGCACCACTTTATGTCGGCGAAAGCGCCGCTGCATGCCAATTTTCTGGTGCCTTTTGCGGAACGTGTGGCCAAGGCCAGTGACGGGCGGATCAAGATTGTACCTTATGACAGCATGTCTTTGGGCGGGCGTCCAAGCGATTTGTATGACCAAGCGGCCGATGGCGCTGTTGAAGCTGTGCTGACATTGCCGGGGTATACATCGGGCCGGTTCAACCGTTCCGAAGTATTCGAGCTGCCGTTTATCATGCAGAATTCTGTGGCCACGTCGCAGGCCTATTACGATCTGATCGAAAGCGATCTGCAAGACGGAGAGCTGGCAGATACTAAAATCCTGACCGCTTGGGTACACGGCCCGGGGGTGATCCATTCCGAAGAGCCGATCACCAAGCTGGAAGATCTGGCTGGCAAAGAGATGCGCGGCCCGACCCGTTTGGTGACCGATCTGTTGGGTGAACTGGGCGCGACCCCTGTGGGCATGCCTTTGCCAAAGATCCCCGAGAACCTGTCAAAAGGTGTGATCAGCGGCGCGGTTGTGCCGTGGGAAGTAACCCCGTCGATCAAGCTGGCGGAACTGGTGAACAACCACACTGAACTGGGCGGCGATCGTGCACTTTACACAGCGGTGTTTGTTCTGGCGATGAACTGGGATGTCTATGAAGGTATGCCAGACGATCTGCGTGCTATTCTGGATGCGGAGACAGGCAAAGGTCTGTCTAAATTCGCAGGCGAAGTGATGCGCGATGCGGATGCGTTTGGGCGTTCCAAAGCTGAAGGCAACAACATCATTCAACTGGACGAAGCCGAAGTGGGCCGTTGGATCGACGCGGCCCAACCTGTGTACGACCGCTGGATTGCCCGTGCGTCTGACGAAGGTTTTGACGGTGCGGCTGCGATTGAACAGGCCAAAGGTCTGATCGCAGCAAACCAATAAGCTAACCCGTATGCGGCCCCCAAGCGCGGGGCCGCATACCTTTTGACCGGATTTTTCCCATGACAGTTTTTGAACGCACAGAACGCGGGGTGACAAAGCTCGCCGCTGGATTGGCCTTGCTTGGCGGCATGGGTCTGATCTTTGCGACACTTGTGACCTGCACCAGTATCCTGCTGAAACTGGCAGGGCGCTTGATTGGCAATACCGGTGAAAACCTGACCTGGCTGCGCCCGATCCTTGGCGAAGAGGAACTGGTGACCTACGGTGTAGGCTTCGCGCTGTTTGCAGCCCTGCCATGGGTGATGATCCAGCGCGGCCATATCAAGATCGACGTGTTCGAGCCCAGCTTCGGAGTGCGGTTCAACAAGGTTCTCGACCTGATCGGGGACGCCTTGCTGGCAGCACTGGCCTATCTGATCCTGACCCGCCAGTGGTTCTTGTTGTTTTCCAAGGCGCGCGGATCAAAAGAGTCTCTTGGCTCGCTTCTTCTACAGGGTGATTTTGAGCAGGTGGCGGATCGGATGCGCACCAGTCAGGAATCGCAAATCCTGGGCCTGCCCCTGTGGCCCACCTATATCGTCGCGGAAATCTGCGTGGCGGTGTTTCTGATTGTAGCCCTGTTTTGCGTGTGGCGGCGCGTCAGAGCGTTGTTCCCCGCGCAAACTCTGGAAGTGTAAGCCATGCAAGAATTGATATCCCAATCTTTCACGCCGTTTCAAATCGGTCTGTATAGTTTTCCGGTTCTGCTGATCCTGATCGGCCTGCGTATTCCACTGGCGGCGGCCATGTTTGTGGTCGGCTTGGTCGGCACCTATCTGGTGGCTGGCAATATGCGGATGATGGACAGCCAGTTGAAAACATTCACCTATGGCACGCTGACCAACTATTCCCTTTCGATTATTCCCCTGTTCCTGCTGATGAGCGAATTCGCCACGCGGGGCGGCATGTCTTCGTCCCTGTTCAAAGCGGCCGAGGCGTGGCTGGGCCATTATCGTGGCGGGCTGGCGATGGCGGCGATTGGCGCTTCGGCAGGGTTCGGGGCGGTCTGTGGGTCATCTTTGGCGACGGCGTCGTCCATGGGGCGTGTGGCCCTGCCAGAGCTGGACCGTGCGGGGTATAGCGGGGCTTTGGCCACAGGCGCATTGGCGGCGGGCGGCACCCTTGGCATTTTGATCCCGCCTTCGGTTGTGCTGGTGGTCTATGCCATCCTTGCCGAGGAAAACATTGAAAAACTGTTCACCGCTGCGCTGGTTCCGGGGATTCTGGCGATGCTGGGCTATATGCTGACCGTGTCGATCTATACCCGTCTGGTGCCCGGCAGTGGCAACAGCCTGCCACGGATGCCTTATGGCGCGCGGTTCCGCACCCTGTTCGCGGTCTGGCCGGTTGTGGTGATTTTTGGTCTGGTGATCGGTGGCATTTATACAGGCGCGTTTTCCCCCACCGCTGCTGCGGCTGTGGGCGTGGCAGGCACAGCGGTTGTGGCCATGTCAAAACGCGCCCTGTCGTGGGACGTGCTCAAAGACGCGCTGCTGTCTACGGCGAAAACCTCGGCGATGATTTTCTTCATTATCCTTGCGGCGGGTGTGTTCAATTCCTTTCTGTCTTCGGCGCAGGTGCCCCAGACCCTTGCCAATGTGTTCCTAGAAGCCAACGTCAGCCCGTGGCTGATCCTGATCGGCATGTTGGTGCTGTATCTGGTGCTGGGCACGGTGATGGATTCACTTGCGATGATCTTTCTAACAGTCCCGATTTTTGTGCCGATCGTGACGCAACTGGATTTCGGCATTCCTGCATCAGAGGTGGGCATCTGGTTCGGTATTCTGGTGCTGATGTCGGCTGAAATCGGTCTGATCACGCCGCCTGTGGGGATGAACCTGTTTGTCATCAACGCCATGTCGAAAAACGTCAGCATCCGCGAAACTTATCGCGGGTCGCTGCCCTTTGTGACCTCTGATATCGTGCGGATCGCCTTTCTGGTGGCCTTCCCGTCGATTACTATGGTGCTGGTCCGTCTGTTCTACTGACAGGGGTGAGGGTTAAATTTGTGGGCGCGGTCGGGAAACCCCCTGCCGCGCCCACTGCCGTTTACGGGGTGCAGTGCCTGCGCCTGACGGCACAAAAAGGGCCGCAATAAAGGGGTAAACCACACTCCTATATAGGGGCCTATACGCAGACCCGCGCTGCAAGATCCTAAAGCGGGTGTTTTTCAGACTTAAAAAGCAGCCCTGAGGATGCCGCATAAGCGGCCTTGGCGGGGCTGTTCGGGGAACAGTGACCTGTTGCGGGTTCGGGGCTTTGGCGGGCCTGTGGGGGGGGCGGAACGGTTCGCTGGCCTGTAGGGCAGGTATAACTCGATAGGAAGGGCTGGGGTGGATGGCGGTTCGGGGCGATTGGCGGGGTATCGGATCATGAGAGTGGAAAAGCCGCGTGTCATCCGGTTTTGGATGTTCTGACCGCCCGCTTCCTACTTTTCTGGCGACTCGCTCGTTTTGATTCCCTTGGTTTCGCAATTTTGAAAAGTTTTTGGGTCATTTCGACAGTTTTTTGGGAATCGGAGCGCGCGCGCGTTGTATTTTCGCGCGAGTCGTTTGTGAGTCGGGGGTGACTCGTGAGTTGATTTTGGTTGAAACGGTGTTTTTGGGTGTGTTGGGGGGTATTTTGGGTTGGTTTGGGCGGTTGGGAAATAGAAAGTTTTGGGATTATGTCCTTTAAAATAAGGGGTTTTGAAAATGAATGTAACAAA
>NZ_JAVDQB010000010.1:0-154307 GCF_031454055.1 Roseobacter sp. N2S | reverse complement strand
CCCGTTAATGTGACAACACCGTCGCAACCCAGTTTAGAATCTGCCCCGGGTACAACTCGTTGGCGTATAATAAAGTTTATGTTAATATATGAGAAAACAGTGTATATAGGTTATGGTATAACACTTTATTGAAGAAACGATTGCATTGATGCTCATGCACTCTTCAAGGTTGATTATGCACTAACTATTGTTAGCGTCGCGCTTCGAGTGTCTTTCGTTTGATCCTTTCCACTGCCCGACAGGGCAATGCGTAGCATGATCCCGAGAGGGGGATAGTCTTCTTCTTGATCTTTTCCCTTTCACTCAGAATGGCTTTGTCGCGCGTGTATTAGACGTCTATTACAATTCCATTCATTTTCCCGAAGCGATTGACAATAATCCTGTATCCGATTGTAATGATGCACAAAGATATTGGTCTGTATGCGTTCATTTGCCTTGTAGTATCCGGTGGTAACGCTGCCGGACTCCCACAGTTTAAGTGAATACAGGCACGCATATTATGTACGATTTAGCAGACAATCCGTCCTCTCCAACACGTTTGGAGGTTGGAAACACCTATACAGTTACGTCGACAGGAGCGGACCTTGGGGGGTGGTTTTCGTTCTGGGCTGATTACGATTCCGTTTATACGATCATTGTCACGACCACGGATGAGACCCTTTCAACGGCGATTGGATCGTTGGATATTGAATCTACTTCTTTCGCACCGATTGGGGTTCAATGGCCAACGGGGGCTGACACCTACGCTGGTAAAGATGCGATCCAGATTGCCGCATATGACAGTGTTTACGCGGATTATTACACGCGCGTTACCTTGGAAACTGCGCAAAGTGACAGCCTGCTAAGCACTATTTACAGCCCAGCAGATCTGTCGGGGTGGTATGTCGCCCCAGTTTGGGCGTTCGAGCCTTATTACGGGGCCAATACCATTGATGAAAATAAAACCTACACCTATCAAGTTTCTGTCGTCCTAGGGGATGGAACAGATTTCATCGTTGATGACTGGGGCAATGATGTTGCTAACGGCGGGCGTTTTGAAAAAGAACTTTCCGCCTCTCTGACTTCACCGGATCAGGTTAAATCCGGCGTGATAGAAGTGCCCGATGACAAAGATGTTTTCAACATCACGTTACGGGCGGGCTTTAAATACGATATTCATGTTGCCACCGCCGATGGCACCGTTTTAGGGGATCCGCTTGATTACATCGACGTGGATGTGAACCTTCCAAGCGGGCTGTGGCTGAATTCGGGGCATTTTGAACCTTTGGGCAATTCCACCACAGGCGGTGTGGCCACTGCGGGGGTTTCCTTGGAAAAGCAGGGCAATTGGACCCCGGGCCAACAGGTTGAGGCAGCAATCACGGTCCAAGGGGCGGTCAACCCGCTAACAGGACAGCGCGATACGGGGGGCTATACGGTTTGGGTCACCCCTGCGGATGATCGAGGCGGCAATACGCTAACGCCGGATGTTATCGGGCGGCCCGGCAAAGAAACCGGCCAAATCGAAGAGCCAGATCCAGACGCCCGCATCAACCAGTTTGGCGAAGAAGACTGGTATCGGATCGACGGGGGTGTTGTCGAAGGATACACCTATGTGATCACATCAAAATCCCTGTCCGATGATATGACTGCGCTGGATCTAAGCCTGTATCTTGATACAGGCGGGCTGCGCATGACTCCGCGGCGTGATTTCCTGATCTACAAAGCTGATGCAACCGAAGCGATGTTTGTCGCGGTGGAAGCTTCCGTTGACAGTGAATATGGCGCCTATGAAATCGAACTGGGGCAATACGCGGGTAAAGTCAAAATCTATGATGGCACAGATAGTAAGGTCATTTCAGGGTCGGGCAAAGCGGATCTGATCCAGATGGGCAAAGGCGACGACCGCATCAATGGGCGTGGTGGCGATGACACACTATCCGGCGGCGCAGGGGCAGACCGGTTGTTGGGTAAAGGCGGTTCAGACAGCATCGCTGGTGAAGCAGGCTCTGACACGATTGAAGGTGGGAATGGGCGTGACAGTCTTTGGGGCGATGTCGGGAGCGACCAGGTGTTGGGACAAGGCGGCAGCGACCTGCTGTTTGGCGGCGGCGGAAATGACAAGATGTTTGGCGGGGGTGGTCAGGACGTGGTGTCTGGCGGCAATGGCAGCGATACCCTGACAGGGGGTGGGGGTGCAGACACACTGAACGGGGGGGGTGGAAAAGACCGTTTGGTTGGTGGCGCGCAAAAGGACGTGCTGACTGGTGGCAATGGCAATGACGCCCTGTTTGGAGGCGGCGGTAGTGATATGCTTTACGGCGGCCGCGGGGCTGATACGCTTAGCGGTGGGGCAGGGGCTGACACGATTAGCGGCGACGGGGGCAACGACTCGATTCTTGGCGGGGCTGGGGCAGATATCTTGTGGGGTCATGCTGGTAAGGATCGGATTGACGGGGGCCGTGGAGATGATCAGATCGAAGGCGCTGACGGCAATGACAGGCTATGGGGTGGTGCAGGAAACGACACCTTGTTTGGCGGCGATGGGAATGACGGGCTGACCGGCGGAAACGGGCTTGACGTTGTCTATGGCGGCGCGGGGGACGATCTGCTGATTTGGTCTTCTAACGCCACTGACGCGAGCGGCCTTTACAACGGGGGTGATGGTTATGACAGAGTACGCTTTTTCGTGGATGCGGAACTGGCAGCGTCTACTGCCTTTCAGGTAGGGTTTTCAATTTACCAAAGGCAGCTGGCGCTTGGAAACACTGAAACCAGCTTTACGTTCGAAGCAATTGGCTTGACGCTTGTGGGTATTGAGGAAGCCAATATGGTTGTTGGCGCAAAGGGGCTGACAGCCGCAGCTGATGTGGTTTCAATCAATGCGGGGAACAGCGCGTCTGGCAACCTGTTGGACAATGACAGGGCCGAAGACCCGTTTGACGCCCTAAAAATAGTTGCTGTGGGGAGCAAAAAAGCGCAGGTCGGGACCGCCATTGAAACAGATTACGGCGTGTTTCAGATCGAAAAGGACGGCAGCTATACCTATACTGGCGATTATACCGTACCTGCCTTGCAGCAACTGGCGGGCGGTGCCACGGTATTGGATTCACTGACCTATACAATGTCCAGCCCAAACGGCAAAGCCACAACCACCTTAACTGTCGAAATCACCGGATATAATGATTACCCGACTTTTGAAAACACTACGTTCAGTGCAGTAGAAGACGGGCCTGTTGTAACTGTTGATCTTATGGGTTTTGCCGATGATATCGATGACGATGATGATGGCACAACGCTTGTTTATTCTTTGTCTAACACCCCGTCAGAGGGCAGCGTTTCCATTGACGGCGGCGTGTTGACCTTTGATCCGGGAACAGATTTTCAGGACCTTGGGGTTGGTGAAACCCGCGAGGTATCAGTTAATATCGTTGTTACGGACAGTCATGGTAAAACCGGTTGGGGGACTGTTACCTTTCAAGTAGAAGGTAACAGTGATGTGGTTCAGCCCACGCTTTATGGCTTCCGTCTGGATAGCAGGGGCGTGAACGACGGGGTGGGAACCGCAGTGTCTTTTGCAGGCGATATAAACGGCGACGATATCGACGATATTTTGATCGGCGCGCGAACGGCCGATCCTAATGGGGAAAATTCTGCTGGCACAACCTATGTGGTGTTTGGGACCAGGGATAATCGTGCGATACCCGTTGATCTTGGTGCCCTGGACGGCACCGACGGCTTTGCCATGAATGGTGTCGCTGAAGGCGATTACTTTGGCGCTTCTGTAGCCGCTGCAGGCGATGTGAACGGCGACGGGTTTGATGACCTTTTGATCGGGGCTTACGGGGTCAATGTTGGGCTACAAAACAACGCTGGTAAAACCTATGTGGTTTTTGGCACCGCTTCGGGTTTTGCGGCCAGTTTGGATATTGAAACGTTGGATGGCACGAACGGCTTCGGGGTGGAAGGCGAGGGCTATCAGAACAACGCCGGCTATTCTGTGTCCACTGCAGGGGATGTGAACGGCGACGGGATCAGTGATATTCTGATCGGCGCCCCGTCAAGCGGGTCCGGTAAGAAGGCCTTTGTGGTCTATGGGGTTGATACAGGTTTTGATGCCAACCTTAACCTTGGCACATTGGACGGGACAAACGGCTATGCCCTGTTCAGCGCCGATAAAGGGGACTCTATGGGCAGTTCAGTTTCTTCGGCAGGGGACGTTAACGGCGATGGAATTGACGACATAATCGTTGGTGCCATGCAATCCGATGTGGACGATTACTCTAATGTTGGCAAAAGTTATGTGGTTTTTGGAACCAAAGATGCCCGCACTGCAACGCTGGATATGGCCGACCTTGACGGAACCAACGGCTTCGTCGTGACCCATTATGGCGGAATAAATTCCCTTTCTGGAAGTGTTGTTTCCGCTGCGGGGGATGTAAACGGGGATGGCGTTGACGATATGCTTGTTGTGGATGCAAGGATCAACTCAACTTCGCAGGTCTATGTGGTTTACGGAAGCACCGACCCGTTTGAGGCCCGCGTGAACCTTAACCAACTGGATGCCACAGAGGGTCTGCACCTGCATTATCGCGGTGCCAAGCAAAATGATAGATTTTCCGCAGCCTCTGCTGGCGACGTCAACAATGACGGAATTGATGACCTGATGATCAGCGCAAGCAGGTCCAGTCCTGACGGACTAATCTATGCGGGCCAGTCATTTTTGGTCTTTGGCAAAGCAGGCGGATTTACAGAAATCGTTGATGTCTCCGAACTGGACGGGACAAACGGCTTTGTTTTTAAAGGCGGCGCAGAATACGACCTTGTGGGCAGTTCGGTGTCAATGTCAGGCGACGTGAATGGGGATGGTGTTGCAGATATTCTGATCGGCGCCGCTCGCAGCTCCACCAGTAACGGCGGAAGTTACGTTATCTACGGCGGAGGCGATTCACTGGCAGAATTTGATGCCGCAGATGGCATGGCAGACGGCCAAATTGAACTGTCATTTCTAGGGCTGGAACCGTTTGAACTGTACCCTGCATAGGGTGTTGTCCGGCCTAGTGTTGGCAGGTTTTGCTCTGGGTGGTATCAGGCGGGTAGTGCCGCAAAGTTTTCATCAACCTAAGCAAACTCGCCTACTGGGCACACTTATCCAGCGAGGGGGGGCGAGATCGGGGTTTATGCAGGCTTTCTCAGTGGCATCCGGCACGTTGTCCCCTCCCACAAGCAGGGCAGGGAACAACGCGGCGGTGCCGCAAAGACTGTCTTTCTCTGTCTGTGTAAGTATTTGGGTGTGGGGTTTTGTCTTCTGTATCAAGTACAAATTGCGACAGCCAGCCGCCGCGCTCCCACTACTCATTTTCTTTTATTCAGTGCGGGGCCTATCCTTTCCCACCCGTCTGGGACTGAACGGGTTGGAAAGGATAGGCCCCGCACCTCTGCACTCTTCGCAAGAAGTGTTCGACGAGCGGATTCCTAGCGCTCCTAAAGTGGGATTCTAATATATATAACACGGTGAAGACGTTTTGAGGTTTGGTGGGCCTACCTCACGAAGAGAGGTCGATCAAAAGCAACATGCGCTTAGCTTACCAACGCCTTTGGCGCGTCAACAACGACACCTGTTTCTGGCTGGGGGGCTGCGCCAGAAACAACCGTGCGGCCGGAAGCCTTCCAAAAATGCCGACAATACAGGTCGACGATCTTGCCAATAGGTAACGGAAATCGATGCCTGTGCAGTAGGGCCCGCGCATATGAGTCACGGCTATTTCGGGTATTGATGAGAACTAGATTGGACAGCACTGCGCGCAACTTGAAATCTCCTGCTCGGGCGGCGGCGGCCAGATCGCGCAAGAATCCGAGCAGCTGATCAATGGGTGTCTTGTGGTAAAGCTCAGTAAGGACAATCATGCGGTCGAATAGCTCGAGATAGCTGTGGTACTTGTCACAGCTGTTCTTTGAATTCATGGGTGTTTGGGCGCGGGCTTTCTTTTGCCCAAACAGGCTCCGGTAGCCTTTTTGGCAAAATTTCTGGTCGCTACATCGCTGGGTGAACTGGATTTTGCAGTACGGGCAAATTGCTTGCATAGTCTTCTCGCCATGGATTTTGTTCGACTTCGAAGTCAGGAGGCCCCGCTAACTGGCGCAATATTGGTGCGAAAATGGGCCGAATATTTGACGATGTTGTGGCGAATGAAAAAACCGGCCAAGCAAGACTTTGGTGTCACGCGGGTTATAGGAATTAATAACCCGTATGACACTTTTTTCGATCCGCAAATTTCCCAGACAACATTGATCGACCGATGTCCTTGATACAACAATTCGAGGACCGATTATGTCAAACACCCTCCCACCCCGAGATCTGGCTGGCCGCTTTGGTGGACATGGCGCGTTTCAGGTGAAGGCCCCTGCGCTGACCACGATGTTCACTAAGTTGGCTCACGCGGAGTCTGACTTGAAGACGGCCCTTACAAGCGCCATTCAAAACCTTGCCCAGATTGGAGAGGTCCCGGAAGGCGCTCCAATTCCGGCAATAGTCATCGCGGCCAGTCCTGGTGCCGGTAAAAGCGCGTGTCGCGCGCGAACTTCTTGGGGATTTAAGAGGGAACGATCCGATCGTGTTTCACGCTCTCACACTGGCGCTTTCGCAGGAGGCTGCGCTGCATGCACATGAGCTTGAAGGCAAAGCCCATGTGATCCGCGGTCGCTCCGCGACGGACCCGAACGTTCCCGATCAAAAGATGTGCCGTAAGTCCGAATTGGTCGAGCGCGGGGTACGATTGGGGCTGAACATCCGGGAAAGCTTTTGCGAACAGGGGGAGGCGCGTTGCGCTCATGCGGACAGCTGTGCCTATCTAAACCAATTTGAGACCTCCAAAGCCTTGGGACATCGCTACATGGCGACCAGCTATTTAGGATACCCGGATCCCGACGTATATGATGGTATTCTGCGCGTGGTTGATTAAACGTTCTGGGCGCAACAGCTCTCGTTCGTGACCATCGACATCAACGCGTTCAGATTGCCAAGAACGTTTCTTAGGCATTACGCTCAACGCGGGCGGAAAGAGGCGGGGCGTGTTGAGGCGGCATCGCCAAGTTGTTGTTTCGGGCTTTTACAGTCCCACTGATCGTTAGATTACGCCGCCATGTCGGCGGTGTCGTCGGCCCAGAGGCTGAAGGCATCGGCCTGGGTGTGGCGGTGTGAGGTTGCTGTGAGGCTGTAACGGCGAGGACGGAAGATTCGATTGATTGGGTCATGTGCGTAGAGAAATCGCTGGGCCTCCGGTGAGACTTGAAACGGCCGAAAACCTTCTCCCGCTTGCGGGTCGGCCGATGTGATCCTTCAATGGCGTTATTCAATCCCTTGTCGCAGGTGAGCGGGATTCGGGTGTGTTGGCATCCTACCGCGATGTGAGGTGCCGCGCGTCGGTTGAGACGATCAAAACCGCCCTGAACGGCAATGACCGACCAGAACACATCTTTGGCTGACCCAATCGCTGGAGCTTTATGACTTCTATCGGGCCAAGATGCTGGAATGTGGTCGTCATCTTGAGGCGGCGCTGGCGGCATTGGGCGCGGGCACCGAACATGACCTCAGCAAGTTGCCGCGCCTGCGCACCAAGACCAAGCATGTCAGCACGCCTTCGTTTGACGTGCGGGCCGCGCTGTTTGGCGTTCTCGGCGTTGATCTGACCCAAATCCATGGGATGGGGCCGTCCCTGTTGCTCAAGCTGGTTGGCGAATGCTGCACTGATCTGCGCGCATGGCCAAGCGTTAAACACTTCACGTCTTGGCTTTGTCTGGCACCGGGCAACAAGATATCCCCTTCTCACACATGCAAGCATGTGTGAGAAGGCAGTGGGCGGTAAGGTGCTGTCATCGCGGACAAGACGATCTTCTAGCCGAGCGGCGGCACTATTGCGTTTGGCCGCTGTCACGATCTGGCGCAGCGATACCGCTCTGGGGGCCTTCTGCCGGAGATTGGCGGCACGGGCAGGTAAGGCCAAAAGCGTTCACAGCGACAGCGCGCAGGATCGCCGTTCTGGTCTACAGCACCCTTCGACACGGCATGACCTACAAAGACCCCGGCGCGTCTCATTACGAGGAACGATACCGTGTCCTTGGCAATCTCAAACGCCGTGCCAAGTCATTTGGCTATGATTTACTAGAATTGCCACCAGAGGCTGACATCGCTGTTCCTTAGGAAGGCGGCAATCTTCTTTGCAGGCTAAAGGCGGTTAGGTTTGTTTTTATCGATGCCTGGAAAGAAGTTTGGCCTGTAGAATTTCTCTGCCGCATCATACAGGTCACATCGCGGGGGTTTCGTGTATGGCGGAGTAACCCAATGAGCCGCAGACAGCGCGACGATATGGTGATCTTGGCGCATGTCCGCGAGCAACATCGCGCCCAATCTGCTGGATCAAAACTTCATTGCAGATGGCCAAAACCAGAAATGGGCAGGTGATATATCTTATATCTGGACCAGTGAGGGCGGGCTGTATCTGGCGGTCATCCTTGATCTGTTTTCCCGCCGTGTCATCGACTGGGCCGTCAGTATCCGCATGAAGCGGGTTCTTGCGATCCGGGCGCTGAAGATGGCTATAGCCTTCAGATCCCCGCCTATGGGCTGCATTCATCATACGGATCGTGGATCGCAATACTGTTCTCACAACTATCAACGATGTCTGTCCACGCACCGCCTCAAGGTCTCGATGAGCGGCAAGGGCAATTTTTATGACAATTCTATGGTTGAGACGTTTTTCAATTCCCTCAAGGCAGAGCTGATCTGGCGGAACCGATGGGAAACCAGACGGCAAGCCGAAGGAGCGATATTCCAGTATATCAATGGGTTCTATAATCCACGGCGGCGTCATTCATCGCTCGGTGGAAAAACCCCTTGGCCTTCGAACAACAGGCTGCCTAAATGAGTTTAGAGACCGGAACGCAACCGTGACAAGTCCACCAAGTCGTTTACAGTTGTTCGCCTCGATGCAATCTGAAACCCGCAATTCCTTCTCCGTACCAGTCCGCTGTCGTTCCGCTATCACCGACTCAAAGCATTTGAAGTGTGGAAATCCGCGGCAAACGTCGATTGAACGACGTTTGGCATGCCAACTGGCAGACTCGGCGCGTTAACGAGACAACACTGTTCAAATTCTTCAGCTCAGCTTCTGCCGCACTGTCAGTGAATTGCAGCTGCACACATGATCCGCAAGTGCCTAACTTTGTGATTGAACCTCACAATCACGCCCTTCTCATTACCTAAGACACCACCACGATATGTTCCGTTAAGGTGGTTAGTTTTACTTTTCACATGCAAGAAACTTTTAACTTTTCATAATCGCTATACTCGGGATAGGTCTCTGCCAGAGGAAATTACGGGCTGGGAGGGCCTGATATGACATTTACATTCAGAACACTTGCGATGGCAGCTGGGACAAGTGCTGCGCTATTGGCCCAACCTGTTGTGGCGGCGCCGTCAGGGACGTTCCATTTCGCGGACCAAGCCAAGCTGATCACAATGGACCCCCACCAGCATACCGGTGGCGGCACATCTTATTTGCGCCCTGTTTATCAGGCCTTGTTTGACCGCGACCCAAATGGCGAGATTATCCCCGTTCTGGCGGAAAGCTACACCAGTGAAGGCACGCAGGTTACCGTCACGTTGAAACGCGGGATCAAGTTTTCTGATGGCACGGATTTCACCGCTGAAGTTGCGGCGCAGAATATCAATCGGGTGATTGAGCTGGGGGTGAATGCCTCGTTGAAACTGGCGGCCAAGGCTGAAGTTACGGGTGAAAACCAGATCACGATTACGCTCAAAAGCCCTGATCCGTCTATAGTTGAGGCTTTGACAGGCACCGCTGGCATGATGGTCAGCCCAACCGCGCTGAAGGATCCTGCACTGGATCGCAATCCTGTGGGAACCGGCCCGTTTATCCATGCCGCTGATCAATCCCGTGAGGGGGAGTTGCATGTTTACATCCCGACCCCGAACTACCGCAATCCAGAGGATCAAGGGGTTGAACGGATCGAGATTTCCGAAATTCCCGACAATACCGCCCGTCTGAATGCGCTTAAAACGGGTCAGGTTGATCTGGCGGTTTTTCTGTCTTCGCCGCAGGCAGCGATTATTGACCGTTCGGCGGGGATCAAGCTGCTGAAACAGCCAGGCGGGACCACCTACCACCTGTCTATTCTGGACCGCGAAGGAACAATTGTTCCGGCCTTTGCAGAACCCAAAGTGCGCATGGCGATGAACTATGCGATCAACCGCGAGGCTTTTTCCAAGGCGATTGAATTTGGCCTGTCCACCCCCGCATCCCAGCCCTATTCCGAGGGCCTGTGGATGCATGATCCGGCGTTAAACGGGCGCTATGGCTATGATCTGGAAAAAGCGCGGGCTTTGATGGCCGAGGCGGGTTTTGAGGACGGGTTTGAATTTACCATCCCGTCGATCCCGATTTTTGCGTCCCGCCTAGAGGCCGTGGCGGGGTTCTTGAAAGAGATCAACATCACCATGAACATCCAGACAGTTGAGCCAGGCACCTTGGCGCGGCGCAGTCGGACGACGGATTTTCCGGCGACCAATCTGGTTTGGAACAACGCCATCGATCCAAAATTCATGACCACGTATTATGTGGCCGAGGATGCGGTCTTCAATCCGTTCAAGATTGTGCCAGACCCTGAATTGACCGCGCTAAGCACGGCTGGTTTGAGCAAATCCCAAGAATCCGAGCGGGCGCCGATCTATTTCAAAATGCTCGAAAAGCTGGCGGATGAAAGCTATATGATTTTCATCACAACCACGCCTATCCTGTTTGGTGCGTCAGATGCTGTGGCCGCGAATGCCACCGTTAAATTCCGCCCCGGCACGGATACGCCTTACTTCCGTGGTTTGCGCGTCAACAACTAAAGACGCCTTTTCGCACGAAGGAATTGGACATGTTAAAACTGATCGGCCAGCGGTTGCTGGCTATGGTTCCCCTGTTGCTGATCGTTTCGATCCTGACCTTTTCCTTCACTGCGTTGCTGCCCAGTGATCCTGCGGATTTGATCATCGGGGATCGCGGTTCGGAACAGCAATACGCCGAGGTCCGCGAGAGGCTGGGATTGAACCAGCCTTTCGTCACCCGCTATTTTGACTGGCTGGGCAAGGCGGTGCAGGGGGATTTGGGCACGTCGTTTTTCAATTCTGTCCGGGTGACGGATGCAGTTCTTTTGCGGATGCCTGCCACCTTGTCGCTGACATTTGCATCGGTGCTGATTTCGGTGATTGTCGGGCTGGGCGCCGGGGTGGCGGCGGCGCTGCGGCCGCGGTCTTTGATTGATCGGCTGGCGACCCTTGGGGCGACCATCGGGCAGGCGATCCCGAACTTCTGGTTGGGGCTGATCCTTGCGTCCCTATTTGCGGTATCCCTGCGCTGGTTTCCGGCCACGGGGTACGTGCAACTGTCAGACTCCCCAAGCGAATGGCTGCGCTCTATCACCTTGCCGTCCCTTGCGCTGGGGCTTTCCACAAGTGCGGCGATTGCGCGGCAGGTGCGGTCGGCCATGGTGGGGGTGCTGCAAAAAGACTACATCCGTGCGGCGCGGGCGCAGGGGCTTTCATCGCGCAGGGTGGTGTTCAAACACGCGCTGAAAAACGCGCTGGTGCCTGTGGTGACGGTTCTGTCGTTCCAGATCACTGTGCTGTTGGGCGGCGCGCTGATTGTCGAGCAGGTTTTTGCCATCAACGGCATCGGCTCGCTGGCGATTGCAGCAGTGCGTCAGCAGGATATTCCGATGATCCAAGGTATCGTTCTGGTGCTGGTTCTTGTTGTCATGTTGGTCCAGTTGGTGACTGACATTCTGTATGGTCTTATCAATCCCAAGGCGCGTTCCTCATGACCGATGCTTCTATGTCTGCCTCTGCTGCCCCGCGCCATATGCGCCCTAACTGGATGAAACCATCGTTTCTGGTGGTGGTTGTGCCGTCAGTACTGGTGCTGGCAACGCTGATTATCTGCGCTGTGTTCGCGGAATGGCTGGTGCCCTATGATCCGCTGCAACAGGATTTAATCGGTGCGCTACAAGGCCCGTCTGCCGCCCATTGGCTGGGCACCGATGATCTGGGGCGGGACGTGTTGTCACGAATGATTTTTGGCAGCCGTATTGCAGTGGTTGCCGCTGTTGAGGCCACCGGCCTTGCGGTGCTGATCGGCGTGCCTATCGGGTTGTTTATCGGTTATCGCGGCGGCTGGTGGGACTGGATTACCATGCGCATAGTCGAGGCGATTGTGTCGATCCCTGGCATTATGGTGGCTATTGTGATCATCGCCATTCTGGGCACTGGCCTGCACCGCGCCATGTTTGCCCTTGGCATCCTGTATTCCACGTCCTTTCTGCGGCTGACACGGTCTATTGTTCTGGCAGAGCGCGAAGAGGTCTATGTGAAATCCGCCCGTGTGATCGGCGCATCTTCCTTGCGTATTCTGGTGCGCCACATCTTTTTGAACATCGCACCACCCTTGATTGTTCAGGTCACATTGACCGTCGGCGCGGTTCTGCTGGCCGAGGCGGGGTTAAGTTTCATCGGCATCGGTGTGCAACCGCCGCAGGCCAGTTGGGGCACGATGTTGAATACGGCGGCGGCCTATATGGAACTGAACCCGTTTCTGGCGGTGCCGCCGGGTTTGGCGATTGTGGTGACGGTTCTGGCGGTCAATCTTCTGGGGGATGTGCTGCGCGATTCAATCGGGCAGGGCATTCGTGCGCCCTCGGCTGCGAAATCTGTAGAGGCAGCAAAAGTGGCTGTGGCCAGCAGTGCGCCGCTTTTGGCCCAAGACAGCGACGCCCTGTTAGTGAACGGGCTAGAGGTGATGATCTCGCCCAAAGGTGGTGTCGAAGTTCCCGTGGTCACAGATATGTCCTTTCGGATTGCCAAGGGTGAAACCTTGGGGCTGGTGGGGGAATCCGGCTCTGGCAAGACGGTCACAGGTTTGGCGCTGATGGGGCTGATCGGTGCGGGCGGGCGGATCACCAACGGCTCTGTTTTGCTCGATGGTACCGATCTGATGCAATTGTCCCGTTCCGAACTGGAACAGGCGCGGGGCAATGATGTGGCGATGGTGTTTCAAGACCCGACCACCAGCCTGAACCCTGCCTTTACCGTGGGCAATCAGATTTCCGAGGTTCTGCGCGTCAAACAAGGCCTGTCACGCCGCGCCGCCTGGGATCGAACGGTGGAACTGATCGACCGTGTCGGGATTCCGCGCGCCGCCGAAAAGGCGCGGGCCTTTCCCCATGAATTATCGGGCGGCATGGCACAGCGCATTGCCATCGCGCGGGCGCTGTCGTGCAGCCCGAAACTGTTAATCGCGGATGAGCCGACCACCGCGCTGGATGTGACCGTGCAGCAGGAAATTCTGGACCTGTTTCGCGACCTGCAAGATGATTTCGGCATGGCCATGTTGTTTGTGACCCACGATCTGGCAGTGGCCGCAGATGTTTGTGATCGTATCGCCGTGATGTACTGCGGCGAAATCGTTGAAACGGCTGCGGTGGATGATTTATTTGCGGGGCCAAAGCACCCTTATACGGCGGGGTTGTTGTCTGCGATGCCCCATGGTGCATCCGGCACGCCACCCTTGCCGGTGATCCGTGGATCGGTTCCCACACCGGGTCATTGGCCTGCGGGCTGTCGCTTTGCGGCGCGCTGTCCTTATGCTGCAACCGCCTGTAGCCCGCCTGTCCCGTTGACAGGTGACACCCGTTTGGTGCGCTGCGCCCGCGCTGATGCTTTAACACTAGAGGCCACGCTATGACCGCACCGCTGTTGGAAATCGAAGACCTGCGCGTCACCTATGGCGGGCGGTCCCTATTGGGCACGGGGGGCAAAGGGTTTGAGGCCGTGAAGGGTGCTACCTTATCCATTGGCGCAGGACAAACTCTTGGCTTGGTAGGGGAAAGTGGCTCGGGGAAATCCTCGATTGCCAATACATTGTTGGGTCTTGTGCCTGCCTCCTCTGGGGTGATGCGCTTTGACGGGACGGACCTTGCGACCCTGAAGAACGGCTATCCCGACGATGTGCGACGTAAAATTCAAGCGGTGTTTCAAGACCCTTATTCGTCACTGAACCCGTCAATGACGGTTGAACAAATCGTGGGCGAGCCGTTGAAGGTTCACACAAATCTGACCCGCGCAGAACGGCGTGAAAAGGCAGCGGAATTGCTGCAACTGGTTAAACTGCCCGTAACCCATCTGCCGCGCTATCCAAATGAATTTTCAGGCGGCCAGCGCCAAAGGATTGCAATTGCGGCGGCACTGGCGTTGCAGCCCAAGTTGATTGTGCTGGATGAACCGGTCAGTGCGCTGGATGTTTCAACCCAGAACCAGATCATCAACCTGCTGTATGAACGCCGCGACGCGCTTGGTATGTCTTATCTGTTGATCGCCCATGACCTTGCGCTGGTGCATCATATTTCGGACCGGATTGCGGTGATGTATCTGGGGCATATCGTGGAAGAGGGGCCTGCGGATCGGGTCTATCACCAACCAGCCCATCCCTATACCAAGGCACTGCTGGATGCGGTGCCGTTGCTGGACCCCGCCCGCCAAAGGGCACGGCGCGCTGCGCGCCGCGCCGCCCCTGCCAGCGATCTGCCACGGGCGGCGGATGCCGGATGCCCCTATCGCAACCGCTGTGCAGTGGCGATGGCCCGTTGCCACAGCCAAGCCCCGTCCGCCTTGCCCGTCAGTGGCGGCGGCACGGCCCAGTGTTTTCTGGTTCAGGACAATGCCGTCGGTGTAAGCGGCGTAAAACAACAGGAGGATTTGAGATGACCATGCCTTGGAACATTAATATGGACCCCTACGCGGTGGCTGTTGACCAAGTGACGATCCCGGACGGGTCGGGTGCAGACATGGTTTTGACCTGTCGCTACCCTGCCAAAAGCAAAGCCAAAGGCGTGGTGGTATTCTGCCACGGACTGGGGTCAAGCGGTGCGGCCTACGGTGGGCTGACTGAGGTTTGGGCAGAGCAGGGGTATCTGGTGATCCACCCGACTTTCGCCGATAGCATTTTCTCTGTGGCGCGGACCCATCCCGAATTGGGCATGGACCCCGAAGACCCTGATCTGGTGCTTTGGGTGCGCACCCAACCTCAAGCGCGACCAGTGATGCGCGATATTCTGCTAGACCCCGACCAGTGGCGCGACAGGGTGCGTATTGTGCACAACGTGCTGGATCAAATGCCTGCGATCCTAGCGGCTACGGGCAACAGCGGGGCAGACCTGCCAATGGCCATCGCGGGTCATTCCTTTGGGGCCTATACGGCCCAATTGTTTGCAGGGGCGGAAATTGACCTGCCCGAAGGCCCGCGCAATTTTCGAGATCACAGATTCATTGCCGCCATGGTTCTCAGCGG
The DNA here is from genome assembly GCF_031454055.1 of Roseobacter sp. N2S. Classification (NCBI taxonomy): domain Bacteria; kingdom Pseudomonadati; phylum Pseudomonadota; class Alphaproteobacteria; order Rhodobacterales; family Roseobacteraceae; genus Roseobacter; species Roseobacter sp. N2S. The sequence goes on along the minus strand of NZ_JAVDQB010000010.1, from coordinate 138,924 downwards.
GCAGGGGCGGAATCAACAGGGTCTGCGCGACGGGTCTTGGGACCATATGACAGGGCCGGTTTTGACGGTCACGGGGGAAAAGGACGGTGGAGCAAAAGGGCAGGACTGGCATTGGAAATGCGAACCCTATGACCTTGCGCCTGCGGGGGATAAGTATCTGGCGGTGCTGGATGATGCAAACCATTATCTGGGCGGGATGACGCCCGAAGGCCATACCGTGCCTTATCAGGCCGAGGCACTGACCATGGTCACAAGCGCGTTTCTGGATGCTTATGTGGTTAAACGAGACAGCGCCCGAACCTGGCTGGAACTGGTAGAGGATCGCATTGGCAAATGCCCTGTGCTGTTTAAACGAAAATAACGGCTTAACATTACGGTATTCGGCGGAAACTTAAATCACACTCCCCGCGAGTGTGGCAATCAACGCGCCGCGCAAGGCTTGTAATTCGGCGACGTCTTCGTGTTCGATAAGGGTTAAAAACCCGACTTCCACAGGGGGCAACCGCAAGAAGGGCGTATCAAGCGCCACCACTTGCGTGCCTGCTGCGGGCGTGTTCAAGACCATTCGGGGCAAAACCGCCAGCAGCGGCATTTCCCGTAGAATATTCATTAAACCATTGGGGTCGGCGGCGACCTCTACAGCGATGCGGGGTTCTCCCAAACCATTGTTGCGAAAGGCGGCGGCCAGTCCTACACGGTTTTTGGAATCTTCGGGGGGCAAAGCCCAGGTCACATCTTTCAGATCAGAGGGCCGCAAACTGGCGCGGCTGGCCAAAGGATGACTGGCGGAACAGACAACGACCAGTTCGGTTTCAAACAGATGCTCGTGGCGCAGACTGTTTTTCATCTCAGGGGGGACGACTTCCCAGTCGATCCGCCCCACATAGCAGTTGATTTCCCCGTCCCAAAGCGCGCGGGTCATGTCTGTGGCCAACCCCGTGCGCAGGGCGTAGCGCACGGCAGTGCCCGCCCCTTGCGCCATTTTCAACGCCGCAGGAATAACGTTGAACATCATCGCGGGATTGGTGCCCACATGCAGCACTGGGGGCAGGCCCTCGTCCAATTCTGCGGCAAGGTTTTGGAATACCGCCAAACCCGATCTGGCCCGTTGCAGCGCCAGACGCCCCATGGCCGTCAGCTCTACGCCCTGCACCGAGCGATCCACCAGCGCAGCCCCGAAGGCGAACTCCAGATCCTTTAACATTTGTGACACCGCTGGCTGGGTCAAACCCAAATCCCGCGCCACCGCACGCAAGGAACGATGGGTCTTGATCAAATCCAGCAGACGGATATGGCGCAGGCGCAGGCGGTCCAGATGCTGTGGGGAATGTGCCATTAAAATTTCCTATCATATTACAGATTTTTTTGATTTTTCTTATTGTGCCTCACCCCCTATGGCAAGACAGGGTGGAGATTTTTCTGACTGGAATAGGGTCAGACAGGAGGAGGCAATGAAAACCATGTTAGAGCAGAGCGGTAACAGCGAGCCAGAGGCCGAGGGTGCAAAAGCCGCGGAGGATGGGGCTGGTTTTCGTCCGATGGCAGGGCTGCGCGTGGTGGATCTTAGTCAGGTGTTGGCTGGGCCTTTTGCCACCTATCAGCTTTCGCTTCTGGGGGCAGAGGTTCTGAAAATCGAAAAACCCGGCGAAGGGGACTGGACCCGCAATGGCGGCCCCAGCAAGCCGCTTAGCGACCTTGGTATGGGTCTGAATTTTCTGGCCCATAACGCCGCCAAAAAATCCGTCACACTGGACCTGAAATCCCCCGAGGGTTTGGCCGCTTTGAAGCGATTGATCGCGACGGCAGATGTCTTTGTCGAAAATTTTAAACCCGGTGTGGCCGAACGTTTGGGGCTGGGGTTTGACGCCGTGCGCGCGATCCGCCCTGACATCGTTTATTGCTCCATTTCGGCCTATGGGCAGGATGGCCCCCTGCGCCAGCGACCCGCCTATGATCATGTGATCCAAGGCATGTGCGGCATCATGTTAACCACGGGGCAAGAGGGCGATGGCCCGACCAAAGTCGGCGCACCTTATGTGGATTATGCCACGGGCATGAATGCGGCGATGGCCATTCTGGCTGGTCTGACCGAGGTGCGCAGGACAGGTCGCGCAGTGCAACTGGACGTGGCGATGCTGGATACGGCTTTGATGCTGATGGCGTCCTTGGTGACGCAGCATCTGACGGCAGGATGGCAGCCCGCGCAGAACGGCAATGAAGCCTGGAGCCAAAGCGCCTCGTCCGGGGCGTTCCAAACTTTGGACGGGGTTTTGATGCTGGCGGCCAACAATGATCGTCAGTTCCGCCAGTTGTGTAACGCTGTAGAGCGGGACGACATCCTGTCTGACCCGCGCTGGTCAGACGTTGCTGCGCGCAATGAAAATGCCGCTGAACTGCGCGCTGAGCTGGTGGCCCTGTTTCTGACCCGTGATGCTGCGGAATGGGAGACCCTTTTGGCGGGGGCAAGTGTTCCTGCCGCGCGGGTACGCGGCCTTGACGAGGTGGTGCAAGAAGACCAGTTCGCTGCCCGTGATCTGGTCTCGCAGATGCAGATTTCAGGGCATAATCCGCCCGTGCATGTGCCGAACCTGCCGTTCAAAGCCAATGGGGTGAATCTGCATCCCGCGGCTGCCCCCTCGGCCTTGGGGGCGGATACGGAACAGGTTCTGATCGGGGCAGGTTTTGACCCAACCGAGCTGACCCGCCTGCGGGACGCGGGCGTGATCTGATTTAAGCATTTCAATAAAAAACTAAACAAAACAAACTGAACTTAACAGGAGCGGGCTGAATGACCCAAAAGACTGTAATCGCCCCGTTTCCCGCTGGCCCCGCCAAAGGGGTTGCGCAGGACGGATTGAACATCTTTCGCGGTCTGCCTTATGCGTTGCCTCCGACAGGCCAACGGCGCTGGTGTCCGCCGGTTGCTGTTCCGGACAGAAAGACATTGCGTGATGCGACCCGGTTCGGCGCGGCCTGCCCCCAGCCCAGTCGCCGTGCAGGCAGTGTTTATGAATGTGACATTCCCATCAAAGACGAGGATTGTCTGAACCTGAATATCTGGGTGCCCGAAGACGCGCAGGACCTGCCTGTGTTTGTCTGGATTCACGGCGGCAACTTGCTGCGCGGGGCGGGCAGTGAACCCCTGACCAATGGCGCGGCTTTGGCCAAACGCGGGCAGGTTGTGGTGACCATCAACTATCGGCTGAATGTTCTGGGCTATCTGGCCCATCCGGAACTGGACGCAGAATCTGCGAACGGGGTTTCTGGGAACTACGGATTGCTGGATCAGATCGCCGCGCTTGAATGGGTGAAACGCAATATTTCGGCTGTGGGCGGCAATCCGGACAATGTGACCGTTGCCGGAGAATCTGCAGGGGCGCTAAGTGTGTATTATCTGATGTGCGCTCCTGCGGCCCAAGGGCTTTTTGCCCGCGCAATTGCCCAAAGCGGGCATATTTGTGCTGCGCAAAGCCTCAAAGAAGAGACCCACGGAATGGGCAGCGGGCATGCTTCGGGGCAGCAAATTCTTGCGGCCCTTGGGGCGGGTAGCATTGCGGAACTGCGGGAATGGGACGGGCAGGCGCTTGCTGTTGCTGCGGATAAAGCAGGGTTCGCGGCGCAAGGTGTGGTCGATGGTTTGGTTCTGCCTGACCAACCGCTGTGGCTGATGGAAACCGGCCAATCCGCGCAGGTGCCGTTGATCACAGGGTTCAACAGCGGAGAAATCCTGACGCTGGAATTCCTGATGCCGCCTTTACCTGACACCGCCACAGACTATGAAGCGATGATCCGCGCCCGTTATGGCCCCCTGTCTGACAGGTTTCTGGCGCTCTACCCCGCCTCTGATATTAGGCAAAGCACCGAGGAAGCGATCCGCGATGCCTTGTTTGGCTGGACGGTTTTGAGTGCGGCGCGGGCGCAGGTGAAGGCGGGTCTGCCAGCCTATGTTTATTATTTCGATCACGGCTATCCCGCCACGCAGGATCGCGGCCTGCACGGGTTTCACGCCTGCGAATTAGCTTATTTGTTTGACACAATGGACCAGTCCCCGCCGAATTGGCCCAAGGCGGATGACACACCACAAGAAGCTGATCTGACGCGCATCATTGGCGACTACTGGAGCAGTTTTACCGCCAGTGGTAGGCCAAGTGCTACAGGTGCACCGGTCTGGCCGGATTACAGTGAAAGTGGCGCGATCTTGCATTTTGCGCAAACACCGCAGATCACCCACGATCTGATGAGCGAAGCCTATGTGCTGATCGACGAAGATTTCGCCCAAAGGCGCGCGCAGGGAACCCACCCGTGGAGTTGGAACGTCGGCGTGGCCGCCCCTGTTCGGGATTTTGACTAACGCCAATTCTTTGGCGCATGAACCAGTGAATACCGTCGAATAATAAGAAAAACCTGTCGGGTTTCCCGCAGGATGAGTTTGAAAAAGGATAGAAAACAATGGTTGATCTGACAGGACGCGTGGCACTGGTGACGGGTGCAGGGGGCGGGCTCGGGCGCGAACATGCGCTGCTTTTGGCGGCCCATGGGGCGCGGGTGGTGGTCAATGACCTGAACCCAGAACAGGCCCAATCCGTCGCTGATGAAATCACCGCCGCAGGGGGCGAGGCAATGTCCGTTGCCGCGTCAGTTTCGGATTTCGAAGCCGTCGAGGCGATGATTGCGCAGATCGTGGATACCTGGGGGCGGATTGATTGTTTGGTGAACAATGCGGGCATTTTGCGCGACAAATCTTTTGCTAAGATGGAGCTTTCAGATTTTCGGTTGGTGATGGATGTGCATTTGATGGGGGCGGTGCATTGCTGCAAAGCGGTCTGGCCCCATATGCGCGCCCAAGGGTTCGGGCGGATTGTGATGACCACCTCGTCCTCGGGGTTGTATGGCAACTTTGGTCAGTCGAATTATGGCGCGGCTAAAATGGCGCTGGTCGGGTTGATGCAGACTTTGGCTATTGAGGGTGCGAGAGATGATATTCGGGTGAATTGCATTGCGCCCACAGCGGCGACGCAGATGCTGGAAGGGTTGCTACCCCAGGCGGAAATGGATTTGTTACAGGCCGCGCGGGTCAGCCCCGGCCTGTTGTCCTTGCTGCAAAACGATGCGCCCACGCGCACGATTCTATGTGCCGGGGCAGGCGCCTTTGCCACTGCCAATATCACATTGACCAAAGGGGTCTATGTGGGCGAGGGGCCAGATGCGGCGGACGGGGTTGTAACGCAGTGGGGTGACATTCAGGATCGGACAGGAGAGAGTGTGCCCAATTCTGGTGCCGAGCAGGGGCGGCAGGAATTGGCCCATGCCGGTTACACCCGCCCAGCACCCCAAACCAGTTAACCCATCACCGGACCGTCAAAGGCTATCCCCATGAGCACGCTAAAAACCACCCGCCCTGTGGTGCCGGTCCGAACCATTCAGGACATTCACCAGATCGAAGCACAGCCCTATCGCACGGTCGTGACAGCACGCAATATGTATGATCTGTTTCGCGCAACGGCACAGCAGGTCGGGACGGGCAAAGCCCTGACGGTTTTGCGCAGGCCAGATACCACGGCGGGGTCGGTCACGCTGACCCATAGTGCGCTGCTGGGTGAAATCACCCGCGCGGCAAATATGTTTCGGGCTTTGGGGGTGTCGCAGAATCGCGGGGTTGCTGCTTTTCTGACACCGACCCTGCCTGACCTGCCGGTTCTGTTGTTGGGGGCGCAGGTGGCAGGGGTGGCCAGCACCATCAACTATCTTCTCAGCCGAGAGGCGATTGTCGATCTGTTGAACGCTGAAAATGCGACGATCCTAGTGATCCCTGCGGCGGATTTGGACCAAACCTGTTGGGATCGGGCGCAGGGTATCTTGCGGGATGTGCCGAGTTTGCAGCATGTTCTGGTGATCGGCGGCGCGGCGGCAGGCGATAGGGTACATGCGGATTTGGCGGGTGGTTTTACCCCGCTTGCGCCGTTGTTGGCATCGTTTAACACTGAAGCATTGGAGTTCACACCCACAGACGATCCCGATGCGGTTTGTGCGCTGTTTCACACGGGCGGCACCACGGGCAGCCCTAAACTGGTCCCGCTGACCCATGGCAATCAAATCCACGCGGCTTTCGGGTTCGGGCAGGTGTTTGGGTATGATGAATCCGACACGGTGATCAACGGGTTTCCGTTTTTCCATGTGGGTGGCACCATGACCGTGGGCCTGTCGGTTTTGGCAGCAGGCGGGCATCTGGTGGTGCCCTCGCCCTATGCGTTGCGTCCGCCCGAAGTGATTCAAAACTACTGGCCGTTGGTTGCCGCTGTTTCGGCCACTGTGGTCAGCGGTGTGCCGACCTCGATTGCGGCGATGACTGCGGCTTGGGAAACGGGCAATGACGTATCCTCGGTGCGCATGGCGGTGACGGGGGGGGCAGTCCTGCCGGATGCCGTGGCAGAGCGGTTTGAAGCGGCCACAGGTGTGTGGCTTTTCGAAACCTATGGCATGACAGAAACTGCTGCGGCCATTGCATTTAATCCTGGGTATGGCAGTCCTGTACGGGGCAGTGTCGGGCTTCGGGCACCCTATTCGCAAACGCGGATCGTTCTGGGGGATCGCCTGTGTGCGCAGGGGGAAAGCGGGCTGGTTCAGGTGCGCGGCCCGCAGGTGTTTTCGGGATATGTGCAGGCGGACCATTCTGTAGGGGTTTTAGACGCCGAGGGATGGTTGACCACTGGGGACATCGGTTATTTGACTGCGGATGAACGTTTGGTTCTGACGGGGCGCGAAAAAGACTTGATTGTGCGCAGCGGCCATAACATCGACCCTTCCGCAATTGAGGAGGTTGCGAACCGCCACCCAGATGTGCTGCTTAGTGCGGCTGTTGGTATGCCAGATCAATACGCAGGCGAGGTTCCCGTGCTGTTTGTGGTTCCCCAAAAAGGGGCGACTCTTTTGATCCCTGCATTAAAACAAATGCTCGAGGAAAATTTGCACGAGCCACCCGCCCGTCCGCGCGGTATTTTTATACTAGAGGATTTGCCCGTCACTGCCGTTGGCAAAATATTCAAACCTGCCCTTCGGGACCGTGCAATTACCGAAAAAGTGATGCAAGAGCTTGCCAAAAATTGCGATCCTGCGACGACCTGTACTGTGGCGATCCAATTGGATGCGCAGCACCGAACTCAGGTTGATGTGGTGCTAACAGGTGCCAGCCCCGCGCAAATCACCGCGCTGGCGGAATCGCTGGCGCCTTTGCCACAGACCTATCGCCTGACGCAGGCATAACCCCGCGCAATCTGCTTTAGGATGCAGCCTCGGGCGGGACGTCGTGATGGTTAAGGGTCTGGCGCTCGGTGCAGATGCAGATCACTTCGGCTCTGGTGTCAGTCTTGTTCACATAGGCGTGCCCCATGGAGCTGTCGAGATAGACACCCTCGCCTTTGGACAAGGACAGGGGGGCGTAGAATTCGCTGTGAACTTCGATGTCGCCTTCCAGAACGAATAGGAATTCCTCGCCGCCGTGCTGTTCCAACGGACCGAATTCTTGCAGCGATCCGGCCTTGATTGTGGCGCGAATTGGCACCAGCCGTTTGTTAATCAGTTCTGAACACAGATAGTTATATTCATAGTTCGGTGTATCAATCTGGATCGCATCCACCAGACGCGCAGGTTGAAAGCGGCTGTTAGGCGCGGCGGTTTCCGTGCCAAGGGTTTCTTCGCCGATCAACTGGCCAATGGTCAGTTCCAGCCCCCCTGCCAGCCGCAAAATCTTGTCCAAAGTCGGGGACAACGCGCCGTTTTCGATCTTGGAGATCGTAGAAACGGCGACCCCTGAAATATCGGACAACTGCGCCAAAGTCAGCTGACGGGATTTGCGCAGGCTTTTGACCCGTTGGCCCAATGCTTTGGGTGTCGTCATGCGGGGCTGGCTCCTTCTTGAAATGTCAGGGGTATCTTAAAGGAGTAAATTAAGAATAGAAATAATTTTCGTATAGTAGAAAAAATTCTTGATTACGGGAAAGAATCCCCTAACGTGGCAATAAGGAATATTGACGACGGCAGTGTTATTCACGGCCGGACACAAGTGGGGACTTATGGATCAGACGACGACACGCGCAGATGTAATCGTGATTGGCGCGGGCATTGCAGGGGCCTCGGTCGCAGCGGAACTGGCGGCCAGCGCCAAGGTTTTACTTGTCGAGATGGAAGCACAACCCGGCTATCACACCACGGGGCGGTCTGCTGCGGTTTTTGCCCCCAGCTATGGCCCTGCGTCCATTCGCGCGCTGACCCGCGCCTCACAAGCGTTCTTTGAAACACCGCCAGCAGGGTTCGTAGATGCGCCGCTGTTTTCGCCTCGTCGGATTTTGATGATCGCCCGTTCGGATCAAACCGACACGCTAGACGGGTTGATAGATCAGGTGTCAGCGGAAACAAAGGTTGAGCGGCTGGGAGCAGCGGCCCTGCGTGATCTGCAACCGCTGTTGCGGGACGGATATGCGCAGGAAGGTATGTTAGACGCCGCAGGTCAGGATATTGATGTTGCAGGGCTACATCAAGGCTATCTGCGCCTGTTCCGTGCGCGGGGCGGTGAGGTGTTAACCAATGTGGCGGTAGAGGCCTTGCATCGGCACGGTGCGGATTGGCAACTGACCACGCCAAAGGGAGTGCTGACAGCGCCGTTGGTGGTGAATGCCGCAGGGGCTTGGGCGGATCAGCTGGGCCAGTTGGCAGGGGCCGAGCAGATACATCTGACTCCGAAACGCCGCACCGCCATGATGATCGCCGAGCCGCAAGGCTTTACCGCGCGCAATGGTCCGATCACCATTGATATCGACGAAGGTTTTTATCTGAAACCCGATGCGGGGCGTCTGTTGATTTCCCCGGCGGATGAAACCCCGACCACGCCCCAAGACGCCCAGCCTGACGAAATGGATGTGGCGATTTGTGCGGATCGGATCATGACCGCCTTTGATCTGGATATTCGACGCATTGAAACAAAATGGGCCGGTTTGCGCAGCTTCGTGCCGGATAAATCCCCCGTTGCAGGGTTTTCCGAAACGGTGCCGGGCTTCTTCTGGCTGGCGGGGCAGGGCGGCTATGGCATCCAAAGCGCGCCCGCCTTGTCCCAATTCGCAGCGGCCAGTGTTCTGGGCAAAGACGTGCCTGCCTTTATCACCGACCAAGGCTTTGACCCCGTTGCGGTACAGCCCGCCCGCCTGAAGGATGCCGCATGATCTGGTTTGTCCCTGTTGCAGCCATTGGATTGCTGGTGTCAGGTCTGGCGCTGGCCTATGTGATTGGCGGCGCGGCGGTGCTGGCCTTTGTCGCCACCGATAATGCCCGCTATCTGGCGGTGCTGCCGCAAAAGATTTTTTCGCAGATCAGCGTGTTTTCCCTGCTGGCCATGCCATTGTTTATACTGGCAGGCGAGGTGATGAATCGTGGCGGTGTGACCAAGGCTCTGATTGATATGTCCATGGCGCTGGTCGGGCGGATGCGCGGCGGTTTGGGGCATGTGAACATCATGACCTCGGTGTTTTTCGCGGGGATTTCCGGCTCTGCGGTGGCGGATGCGGCGGCGCTGTCCAACACCTTGGTGCCTGCCATGCGGGCGCGGGGCTATTCTGCGGCTTATGCGGGGGCGATCACGGCGGCGTCTTCGATTATCGGGCCGATTGTGCCGCCGTCAATCATTCTGATTTTCTATGGCTCGTTGATGCAAACATCAGTGGCAGCGCTATTTATTGCAGGGATTTTGCCTGGTCTGGTGCTGGCCATGGCGCTGTTTGCGGTGAATGCGTGGTATGCGTGGTACGAAGATCACCCCCGCGTGGAAAAAGGCGATGCCCCGCCAATCCTGCCTGCCATCGGGCGTGCGCTGCCTGCGATGGCGCTGCCGATCATCATTGTGGGCGGTATCGTGTTTGGCTGGATGACCCCGACCGAGGCGGCGGCTGTTGCAGTCTTTGCTGCCGCAGGTGTGGCGTGGTTTTACGAGGGTCTTAATTTCGCCGACATCCGCGAAAGTCTTGCGCGTACGGCGGTTCTGACGGGGTCGATCTTTATGATCCTCTGCGCCGTGGCGGCATTCGGGCATCTGGCCTCGCTGGAACGTATTCCACAGGCGCTGGCCGCTTTGGTAGACCAGATGGGTCTTGGTCCTGCGGGTTATCTGGTAGTGATGAATGTGCTGTTCATTCTGGCGGGTATGGTGCTGGACGTGACCGTGGCACTGGCGCTTTTGGTGCCACTGTTGGCACCCGTGGCTTTGGCGAACGGGGCTGATCCGGTGCACCTTGGGATCGTGATCTGTTTCAACCTGTGCATCGGTCTTGTGTCGCCGCCACTGGGGGGGTGTTTGCTGATCGTGTCCACGGTGACAGGTGTGCGTTATTGGGAACTGGCCCGCAAGGTCATCCCCTTTGTTATTGCTGAAATAATCGTGCTCGGGGTGCTGGTTCGCTTCCCTGAAATCAGTCTCTATCTGCCTCGATTGATGGGGCTTTGGGGATAAAACAAAAACCAACAGAGGAAGGAAATAAAATGAATATGAAACACAGTTTTCTGGCAACCGTTGCCGCACTTGCCTTGGCGATGCCTGCTCAGGCCGAAGTGAAAATCGCGCTGGACGGGCCGCCGGATATGGAACAATCGGGCACCTATGTTTGGGCCCATACATTCGGGGAATACCTGAAAGCCAACGGCATGGACGCCGTAGAATTTGAGCGCAATTCACTGGGCGAAGAAGCCGAGCGCCTTGATCAGGTTAGTCAGGGGTTGCTGGAAATTTCCATGTCTGATGCCAAATCTGCGGGTACTTTGGACGGCACGATTTTTGGCTCGATGATGCCGTTTTTCTTTGAAAACGAAGACCAGCTCGATACTGCGCTAACAGACGGTGGGATGTTGGAACGGATCAATGCAGGCACGACGCCTAAAGGGGTGCGGGTGCTGGATCTGGTTTTTCTGGGTCAGGCTTCAGGGATTTTTACCACAAAAACGCCGGTGCGCAGTTTTGCGGATTTTTCCAATTTGCGGATGCGGGCATTGGATGAATTGCAAATCCAAACCTTTGAACGGTGGGGCGCAAAAGGCACAATCGTGTCTTGGTCCGAGGTTCCAAACGCCCTGCAAACAGGCGTGGCCGAGGGCTATCTGAACCCGCCCTTCGTACCACTGGTCTATGGCCACACTTCGTTCATTAAATACTTCACGGATGTAAAAACATCAGCTTCTGTGCGGATCGCGATTGCATCCGAAGACTGGTATCAGGCCCTGTCGGATGAAGAGCGCGCGATTGTGGATGCAGGGGCAAAACTGGCCCATGACGCCAATCGCAGCTTTGTCAAGCAGCGTGAACAGGTGTTTGCCGATCTGGAAGAAGCAGGCATCGAAGTGATCCGCCTAAGCGATGAAGAACGCGCCAAGTTCCGCGATGCGTCCCAACCGCTTTATGAAGCAATCGAAATGCCAGAGGGTGCTTTTGCAGCTTGGCAGGCGTCGATTTCCAAGTGAGCACTGCACGCGCCATAGCAAAGGGGCTGGACCGGGTATCGGTCTGGCTCCACTACGGGGCCATGGGGGGCGCGGTTTTTGCCGTACTGGTCATGCTGGCGGCGGCGGGCTGGCAGGTTTTTGCCCGCTATTTGCTGGCACAACCGCCCGCATGGACCGAGGAACTGGCCCGATTTTCCATGGTGTGGGGTGGTCTGCTGGGCGCGTCCTGCGCCTATCGTCTAAAGGCAGATCCCACGTTGTTTCCGGATTCCGTTGATCGACGGGGCAAGCTTGGGGTTTTGCTGGTTGTGATCCGCAGCGCCGGAGTGTTGATACTTGTGTTAACCACCCTTTGGTTCTGCGCCTTTGGCCCCGGTATGAATCTGGCGCGGGGCTATGTGGCACGGCTTGTGGGGCGGCAGGCGGAAACCATGGATTTGCCGATGATTGTCTTTGGCGTCGCAATTCCGATCGCCTTTATCATCATTGTTATTCACGTTCTGGCCGATCTGGCCCGCGTTATTATTCTGGAACGAAACCAATCATCTGATGGGCCAACAGCCCTGGCTGAAACGACAGAAAAAGGACCGCCTTTATGAAACTCTTCATGGCGTCGCTTGCCACGGAAACCAACTCGTTTTCGCCAATCCCCACAGGCTGGAGCGGCTTTCACGAGAACCTGCACAGCAAAGAGGCGTCTCGCGGTGAGGCAGGATTATACGCCGCCGCCGTCACCATCTGGCGCAATCGGGCCGAGGCATTGGGATGGGATGTGGTCGAAGGCCTGTCCACCTATGCCCAGCCCGCTGGCCCCACGGTGCGTGCGGTTTATGAAACCATGCGCGATGACATTCTGGCCGATCTTCAGGCGGCGATGCCTGTTGATGTGGTTCTTTTGTCCATGCACGGTGCGATGATTGCGCAGGGCTATGATGATTGTGAAGGTGACTTGCTGACCCGCGCCCGCGCAATTGTAGGCGATGATGCAACGGTTGGGCTGGAAATCGACCCCCATTGCCACCTGACCGAAGCAATGCTGAGTGCTGCCACAGCGATCATTTGTTACAAGGAATACCCCCATATCGACGTGCCAGAGCGGGCGGATGATCTGTTTACACTCTGTGCCGATGCGGCTGTGGGGCGCACCAATCCCGTGATGCGCGACTATGATTGCAAGATGATGGCGATGTATCACACGCCGTTTGAACCCGTGCGCAGTTACGTTGATAAAATGTCTGCGATGGAGGGGCAAAACGGTATTCTTTCGGTGTCATTGGCCCATGGCTTCCCTTGGGGTGACAGCCCGCGTGTGGGGGCGCGTTCTTTGGTGATTACGGATGGGGATGCCGATCTGGCGGCCCAAACGGCACAGGCTTTGGGGCAGGAATTATGGGACATGCGCCACGATCTGCGCCGCTTCCCAGATTTGAAAACGGGGCTGGATCGGGCTGTGGCTGCAACCGAGTTCCCCGTGGTTCTGGCCGATTTCGCTGATAATGCGGGGGGCGGTGCGCCTTCGGATTCGACCTTTGTTTTGAAGGCAGCGCTGGCGCGTGGGTTGCAGGATATTGCCTTTGGGGTGTTTTGGGATCCGGTGCTGGTAAATATGTGTATCGACGCGGGGCTGGGTGCGGAAATGGCCGTGCGGGTTGGCGGTAAAATCGGGCCGATGTCAGGCGATCCTATTGATCTGACGGTGGTTGTGCGCGGCATCGACCCTGATGCGACCCAACATCTTGGCACCGCTGAAATGCGCCTTGGTCCCTGTGTCTGGCTGGAATCGAATGGCGTGCATATCATCGTCAGCACCAAGCGCACGCAGACCTTTCATCCAGAAGTGTTTGAAAACCTTGGCCTGAAACTGTCAGGCATGAAAATCGTCGTGGTGAAATCCTCGCAGCATTTTTACGATGCCTTTGCGCCGATTGCATCCGAAGTGATCCATCTGGCCACACCGGGTGCGATCACGCCCGATTATACCATCATCCCCTACACCAAACGGGACGATAATTTCTGGCCGAAAACTGAAAACCCCTTTGCCTAAGGTATGCCCCTATGACCTATGACTTGCTGATCCGAAACGGACGTGTAATCGACCCTGAAACGGCCTTTGATGCCATTTGCGATCTGGCGATCACCGATGGTGTTATTGCCCGCATCGGAACCGATCTTGGTCCTGCAGAGCGTGAAATTGATGCGACAGGATTGATCGTTTGCCCCGGTTTCATTGACATTCACGCCCATGGGCAATCTGTGGCGGCGGACCGGATGCAGGCATTTGACGGGGTAACCACTTCGCTGGAACTGGAAGTGGGCTCGTTGCCAGTTGGCGAATGGTACGCGGCGCAGGCTGAAACGCCTAGGGCGCTAAACTATGGCACTGCTGCGGCTTGGGCCTTTGCGCGGCGGGCGGCCTTTGGGGATTTCACGCCATCGGGACGGGTACATCCCATCGACCAGATGGGCAGTATGGATGACACTCGCTGGTCAGTGGACACAGCCGATGAAGACACCACAGACAAGCTGGTTGCGCTGACCCGTCAGGGGCTGGAAGAAGGCGCCATCGGCATCGGCATCCCCAACGGCTATGTGCCGGGTGCGGGGCTGAAAGAGCTGACGCAGGTCTGTGATCTGGCAGCAGAATTCCAATGCCCCACCTTTACCCATATCGCCTATGCCAGCAATTTGGACCCCAAAAGCTCGGTCGAAAGCTATGTGCGGTTGATCGGGCTGGCAGGGGCGACAGGCGCGCATATGCATATTTGCCACCTGAATTCCACCAGCCTGCTGGATATTGAACGGGTGGTCGAACTGGTAGGAAAGGCGCAGGAAATGGGCCTGCCCGTCACCACCGAGGCCTATCCCTATGGCACTGGATCAACAGTGGTCGGGGCCGGGTTCTTTGGCGATCCTGAATTTGTGGCGCGTACAGGCAGCAGCTATAATGCCATTGAACTGGTGAAAAACCGTCACCGTTTCACCGATCGCGACGATATTTTGCGGGCCGCCAAAGAAGACCCCACAGACCTTGTCATGTGGCATTTTCTGGAAGTGGACGTGAATGAGCGGCATCGCAAGCTGCTGGATACCTCGGTCACTATGGCGGGTGGGTCGATTGCTTCGGACGCCATGCCGTGGATCGAACCGGACGGGACGATTTACACCGGAATGGACTGGCCCCTGCCGCCAGAGGTATCTGCCCATCCGCGGTCATCTGGCACATTCACCCGTTTTCTGCGTGAACACGTACGCGAGCGGGAAACTGTTCCCCTGATCGAGGCTTTGGCCAAATGCACCGTCCTGCCTGCCCGAGTGATCGAAGGCTGTGCCCAGCAGATTTCCCGTAAAGCCCGCCTGCGCGAAGGTTTTGATGCGGATGTGTTGGTGTTTGATCTGGATACAGTGACCGATTGCGCCACCTTTGAACACCTTAACCGCCCGTCACAAGGGGTCGTCCATCTGCTGGTTGGCGGTGAACCCGTGATTGCTGACGGCACTTTGATCCAAGACGCCAGCCCCGGCAAACCGATCCGCTGCGCCCACAGATGAGTGTTCCGATCCTTGTGGTGACGGGGTTTTTAGGGGCGGGCAAGACGACCTATATCAATGACCTGCTCCACGGGCCGCATGGCCTGCGCATCGCAGCGATTGTGAATGATTTTGGCAGCATCAACATCGACGAGGCCTTGCTGGAATCCGCAACAGATGAGGTGATCGGCCTGCGCAACGGCTGTATTTGTTGTTCACTTCAGGGGGATTTGCTGCGCACGTTAAAGCAGGTACTGGGTGGTAAGAATACCCCTGATCTGATTGTGATTGAGGCCAGCGGCGTGGCCGATCCGCAAGGCATCATCGAGGGTCTGCTTGACCCCGTTTTGTGGCAGGCGGCGCGCCTTGAAGGGATCATTTGTCTGGTGGACGCAGGCGAAGTGACACAAACCCCAGCGCGTCTGGACGACCCGTTGTGGCTGTCACAGGTGATGGCCGCCGATGTTATTCACCTAAGCAAATGCACTGATCTGGCCGCAGTTGCCTTGTCGCGGCTGGAACTACAACTGGCGACTTTGGGAAAACGGCGCGTGTTTGGCGGTGATGCCCCACCCCCTGCTATTGGCGATCTACTGGGGCTGGCCCCTGCGGGGCAGCGCAAGGGCGGGCGTCCGGTGCTTAGCGGGGATAGGTTTGTGTCTGCCGAATGGCGCTGTGACGGGCCGGTTGATGTGACGGGTTTCCAACAGGTGATCGGGGTGATTGCACCCAAGTTGTTTCGCGCCAAAGGATTTGTCACCTTCACCCATAAACCCGACAGCGCCTGCGTGTTTCAATTGGTCGGACAGCGGGCCACTGTCGCACCCCATGACCGCGAAGCCGCGGGCTGTGCCTTGGTTTTGATCGGCGAGCGGGGCACCTTTGATCCTGATGCCGCCTTGAAACAACTGGATGCGTTGGTGTAAATTTCGGCTTAAAGTGGATCTGATCGGCGGGGAGCGGCAGGATTAGGCCCATCCTCCATCACATTGGCCTCTACCAGTATGCGCGTGGTCTGTTGCAGGTGTTCCCGCATCGCCAATACGGCGGCTTTTGTATCCCGCGCGATGGCGGCTTGGGCGATGGCTTTATGTTCTGCTGTGACATCCCGTTTGTGCGTGTCCAACGGGACTGACACACTGCGATAGCGTTCCGATTGGGCGAACAGCAATTCGCGCAGTTTTAACAACCAGGGGCTGTCACAGGCGCCGACCAAGGCTTCGTGAAAGCGGCGGTGGCTTTCGCTCCATGCTTCACTGACGCGAGCGGGATCGTTTGCGTCCTGAACGGTGATACGCGACAGTTCGAATTCGCTTGAAACAATGCCGGTTTCCCATTTCAAATCCCCATTGCGAATGGCATTTTCCAGACACTGGCATTCAATCAGCACCCGCGTTCTGGTCAGGTCTTCGAGTTCCGATTGGGTGATGGACGCGACGCGGTAGCCTTTGTTGGGTTCCGCAACCACCAACCCTTCCGAGGCCAGCCGCGACAGGGATTCACGCACCGCCCCCAGACTATAGCCAAGCGCGCTGACCTGATCGGAGATCTTGATCTTTTGACCGGGCCGCAAACGGCACGCCAGTATATCCGAGCGGAGTTTTTCATAGGCCTGCGCCGTCAGATTTTGGGTCTTGGTCTTGGCCGGCATTTGGGATGTCCTTTAGGGCGGGCAGGCTTAGCATAAGCCTTAATAATGTATTCAAGCGTTGATTTCGACACAATACGCCATGCTGATTAAATAATACATTATTATTTGACTAATACATTTTGATAACTTAAAGCTGTCCCTGTTCTAAAGGAGAGCCTGACATGAAATTTATCGCATTTGAAACCGCTGGACACCAAGGGCTCGCCATTGAAGAGGGTGGCTGTTTTCGGGGGCTGACCACACAGGATGCAAACTATCCGGGTGATCTGCTGTTCCTGATCCGCGCAGGTGGAACGGCATTGACCGATGCGGCTGCGGATCTGGCGAAAGCACCTGAAATCGACCTGACCCAAGTGCGCTATCTGCCCCCAGTCGCAGCGCCGGAAAAGATCGTTTGTGTGGGCTTGAACTACCGCGACCATTCTGCGGAAAGTGGTTTTGAGCAGCCGGATTTCCCGACCCTGTTCGGACGGTTCAATTCATCGCTGATTGGCCACGGCGCGCCGATCATCCGTCCCGCTGTGTCCGAGCAACTGGATTATGAGGGCGAGCTGGTTGCCATCATCGGCACCGAGGCCTGCAAAGTATCCGAGGCGGATGCCCTGTCCCATGTGTCTGGCTATTCGGTCTTTAACGATGCGTCGATCAGGGACTATCAATTTAAATCCCCGCAATGGACTGCAGGTAAAAATTTCGACGACACTGGTGGCTTTGGCCCTTGGTTTGTAACGGCTGACGCGCTGCCCGAGGGCTGCCTTGGGCTGACCCTGACCACACGGTTGAACGGCGCGGTGGTTCAGCAGGCGCGGATCGACGATATGGTGTTTTCGGTCGCACAAACCATCGCGATCTGTTCCCAGTTCATGACCCTGAAACCCGGCGATGTGATCGTCACAGGAACGCCATCAGGTGTGGGTCTGGCGCGCAAACCACCCCTTTGGATGAAAGACGGCGACATCTGCGAAGTGGAAATCGACGAGCTGGGAATTCTTAGCAACCCGATCCGCAACGCATGATCTAACCACTTAATTTTACGGGAAAAACACATCCAAGGGAGGATAATTATGACCGCAATTACAGGCAAGGTTGGCGTGACCAAACGGCCCGGTGAATTGGGCATCCATTCAATGGACACGTTCCATATGGTTGTGCCTGATCTAAAAGTGGCGCAAGATTTTTACACCGCTTTCGGGCTGGATGTGCGCGAAGAAGGCGAGGGGTTGGGCCTGTATACATTCGGGTCCGATCACCGCTGGGTGTCGCTGGCGGAATCGGGGCGTAAAAAGCTAAGTCATCTAAGTTTCGCAGCCTATGAAGAAGACTTTGACCCGATGAAACAGCGCATCGAGTCCGAGGGAGTACGCCTGCTTGATCCGCCGCAGGGATTTGACAGCAAGGGTATCTGGTTCCGTGATCCTTTCGGGGTTCTGGTGGAAATCAAAGTGGCCGCCAAATCCAGCCCGGATGAAAAAGCCGGTTTTGCCGTGCCTTCATCTGCGGCGGGTGTGATGGGGTCCATGCAGCGGTCCAAAGCGCCGATGGTGCGGCCCCACCGACTGGCTCATATCCTTGTGTTTACCCCCGATGTACCCGCCTCGATCAGGTTTTATTCCCGCACTTTGGGGCTGCGTCTTAGCGATCAATCCGGCGACGGCATTTGTTTTATGCACGGGATTCACGGCTCGGATCATCATCTTTTGGCCTTTGCCAAATCCGAAGCACCCGGCCTGCATCATTGCAGTTGGGACGTGGGTGGCATCAATGAAATTGGGATCGGTGCCATGCAAATGGCCGATAAAGGCTATGACAAAGGCTGGGGGTTGGGGCGCCATGTTTTGGGCTCGAACTATTTTCACTATGTCAAAGACCCTTGGGGCAGCTATTCGGAATATTCTGCTGATATTGATTATATCCCTGTGGATCATGACTGGCAGGCAGGGGATTACCCACCCGAGGATTCTATCTATCTTTGGGGCCCGCAACTGCCATCCGATTTTGTGGTAAACTACGAAATCGACCGGGATTAACCCCCTCCGCGCGGCTGTCACGGTCGCGCGACTGCTTTGTGACCCATTGTTGTTTGCAGCAGAACCGCACTATGGTTCTGCAAGGGATTGGAGTGCGGTTGCCCCACGGGTACCGCGGGAGGATGAAGCATGAAACTGAACCAAATTCGGGATATTATTGCCACCGCTGATTCCGGCAGCCTGCGGGCTGCGGCCCGTCAATTGGGTGTGACCCAACCCGCAATCACCCGCAGCATCCGCGAGTTGGAACGGGAATTGGGGGTGCCCTTGTTCGAGCGGCACCAATTCGGCATGCAGCCCACGGCCATGGGGCAAGTGATGCTGAAACGCGCCCGTGCCGTTCAAGAAGAATTGCGCCGCGCCACCGAAGAAATCGGTCAGTTGCAAGGGGAAATGAACGGCGAGGTGCGGGTGGCCATGTCGGCTATTTCAACCTTTGCCCTGATGCCGCCCGCCGTGAAAAGTTTCCGCCGTGCCCATCCCAAAGCGATCCTGAAAATCACCGAGAGTTTCTATGCCCCGATTGAATCCCAGCTTCTGAACGGCGAGATCGACTTTTTTGTCGGACCGTTTTCCGATCCAGGGCGGGGCAGTCGGGTGATGTCTGAGATGCTGTTCAAAAATGAAAGGGTGGTGATTGTGCGCAAGGGGCATCCGCTGGCCCAGATCAGCACTATTCGTGACTTGGGCGATACGGAATGGGTGAAACAGGCGTTGCCAGATCGCGAAAGCGAAGGGGATTTCGAACGTCCGTTTTCACAACTTGGCCTGCCGATGCCGCGCATTGTGATGCACACAACGTCGTCTACCGCGACCCTGCTGGCGGTGGCCAACAGCGATCTGCTGACCTCGGTTCCCAAACAGATGTTGAATGCCCCTGTATCCAGCGAATTATTCGACGTTCTGCCAATCCGCGAAGAACTGGATGCTGCGCCAATCTGTCTGGTGCGCCGTGTAGATCTGTCACTGACCCCGCTGGCGGAATTCATGTTTGACATGTTCCGCCGCGCGGGGCTGCAACACAGTCGGAAAACCGAAAAAGACACCACAAGCTAGGCCGCCGGATCAGGTTCTGATCCGGCAGTCCTTGCCCAAAAGCTTATTGAATACAGCAGCGTCAGGGGTGGTATCACCGCGCCATGCCACATGCTGGTCAGGGCGGATTAAGACCATTGGCGCATCATATAATTCTGCCAGTCGAACCTCGTCAGGTGCCAGAACAGTCAGGGGCATCCCCGTAGTTTTGGCACGGCTTTCCACGGCAGCAATAACCTCAGGCGCAGTGTTTGCTGTGATCAACAGGGTGAAACCACTGCCAAAATGATCATACAGTGACGATCCATCCGCAAGCCAGCAATGGGGCGCAATACAGCCCGGTGTGGCCGATGGCACATAATCAAGCGAGCGCTTCCAGTCTTTCTGCGTCCCGTCATCTGCGATCACCGGAGACCCTACAT
This sequence comes from Roseobacter sp. N2S, assembly GCF_031454055.1. NCBI lineage: Bacteria > Pseudomonadati > Pseudomonadota > Alphaproteobacteria > Rhodobacterales > Roseobacteraceae > Roseobacter > Roseobacter sp. N2S. Next base: position 118,786 of record NZ_JAVDQB010000010.1, on the reverse strand, counting down.
AGCAATAGCCCAGAACCACGCCGCGGGCATAGAACTCCGCATGTTTGTGTTTCCGGATCAAATCCGCAGAGTCGCGCCTTGCTGCTTCGCCTTCTGGGGTGTCGTCCTCAATATGGGGCAGGATCAGCTGGTTGGCTAGAATGGTGTGATTGGCCTCGGCGGCGTCCATCACAAGTTGCGCGGTTTGGCGGCGCTCGACCTCAAAACTGTCCAGCAGGGCAGGGCCAGCCCACCCTTTCGTCACTGCGGCCAGTTTCCACCCCAGATCCACCGCATCGCCCACGCCCAGCAACATACCAAATCCGCCAAAGGGCGGGTGCAAATGGCCTGCGTCCCCGATCAGGAAGGCGCGGTCGCGGCGGAACCGGTCAGCCAACAGTTTGCTCGCCACCCATTCATCGGAACTAAGCACCTCTATTTCGGTGTCGATGCCCGTGGCCGCGCGGATCATAGTCTCGGCTTCTTTTGGGGAAGACGCGGTTTCCGCGCTGATACCCGTTGGCATGAAAAACCACAGATCGCCTTTATCCATCGGCCCGATCAGGCTGGGCACATCCCCGTTGATCTGCCAGAACATAATGCCTTCGCCGTGAGGATGGGCTTTGGCAAGATCAGGGGCGCGGAAAATGACGTTCAGATTGCGCGACAACCCGTAGGTGCCTTCCATTTTGGCGTCAATGGCTTCGCGCACAGAACTGCCAGCGCCATCCGCCCCCACAAGGTAATCTGCCGCCAGTTCCCAATCGGAACCGCTGGCGCTGTCGTGGATTTGCACCGTGACCCCATCGGCTTGGGCGGTGTAGCCGGTAAAGGTCTGCCCATAGAGGATTTCCACACCCGGCAGGGACAACGCATGATCCACCAGCACTTTTTCCAGTTTATACTGTGGAATCCACTGGCCATGTTCGGAAAAGTCTTCCACCTGTTCGGCCTTGCAATCCAGCGCATGTTCAAACCTGTGCAGCAAATACCCCCCCAGCCGCGTCACAAAGGTGACGTGGGACGGGTAATCCACCCCGAAAGGCGATGCCTCGGCCAGTTTGTCAGCAATACCCCATCTGCGCATGTGTTCGCGGGTCCGCGAATGGGTGGTCTTGGCGCGCGGCGCATATCCCGCGCGCGGGCTGCGTTCCAGAATGACGCAAGGCACGCCGCGATGGGCCAGCTCGATCGCGTGGGACAGACCCGCAGGCCCGCTGCCGATGATCGCCACTGTGGTGGTTTTGGGGTGGTCTGGCATCTGTGCGCAATCCTTCGTGTGCCGGTGCCGTCTATGACACCGGACTATATTTTAGGGGCAGATAGTGCGGCCCCGGTTCAGGTGACGTTAAGACGGCAGGCGAATATCGCCTGGCGTGTCGGGCAGGAAATCCCCGTCCCGAGACATTTTCAGCAGGTCGGATTGCGCCACGCCGTCTTTCAACGCTTTGATCAGCTTGCGGGGGTCAACCTCTACGCCGATGGGTTCGCGTGCGAATTCAGGGGATGTCTGCATCCAATGGGCGGAATGAATCCAGTTGCCGAAATTATCGCTTTGCAACTCGACGCTATTGCCGTCGGGATCGACGTAGTAAAACGACATGGTCAACCCGTGATCCAGACTGATGTGGGGCAGAATATCCACCTCGGCCAGCCGTTCGTAATTGTCCAACAGCCCCTGCAACGTGCCAAATTCAAAGGCCGTGTGGTGGATGCCGTCATGGGCAACTTTATCCGGATCGGCCTTTATGCCGGGCGCTGCCAGAAACGCGATACGGTGGTTTGCAGTGTCGTTTGTGGTCCAGGCCGCGCCCTCAAAAACGAAATTGGGCGCGCAGCCCACGACGGCTTCGTACCAGTCGATCATTTCTTGCAGACGTGTGGTTTTGAATGTGACGTGGTGCAGAACCGGTTTCTGCCCGATCGGCTTTGGTTTTTTCATCTGTGTTTCCTCCCGAAATTGATACGGCTTTATCGCGACGCTTGGGGGTGCGATAAAATCTGGGCCATCCTGTCACGAGGTTTGCCGCTTGCGCAGATAGAAATCCGCTCAACCTGATGCCAGAAAGGTATCGCTGTTTCGCTAGGTGCCTGTGATTGAGGGAGATGCCTGAAATCTATCGTGAAGCGGAAAGCAGATTTTGCCGAGAGGGCGGTTTTGTGGCGCGCGCCACGGAAACTTCGCTTTCGGCATAACAGAAAGCCCAAAGCTCACGCCGCTATAAAGTGTTGTAAATAAGCTGAAAATCAATCCACCACGGGCCAGTGAAAGTGACCAACGCTAAGCGATACCTTTTTGGCATCAAGTTCCACCTAATCATATCTTCGGACAAAGCTGCTGCAATGCTAAGCATGCCGACAGAAGAATTTTGCGCCGTTCAAAACAAGCACCGACTAAAGTCGGTCACGGCCAGCACTTCTTTGTATCAGGGAGGATACTATGAACATTAAAACCATAACCACAGCGGCTTTACTGGCAGGGGCTGCTGCGATTTTCACGCCTTCACATGCCACGGCGCAAGAGTATGTACTGAAAGTATCAGCGCCGATTCCGCCGACCGAGAAAGATTCGGTCTATGCGTGGATGTTGGCCTTTGAAAAAGGGGTCGAGGCCAGTTCCAACGGCCAGATCGACGTGCAGCTTTTTCCAGCCAACCAATTGGGCCAGCTTCCAGCCGCGGTAGAGGGCGTATCCATGGGCACGATAGAAGTGTCCTTTTCAATTATCGGGTTTTTCAGCTCGCTTGATCCACGGTTTCAGGTTCTCGATGCTGGGGGACTGTTTGATTCCCCCGAACATGCGATGCAGGCGTTACAACAACCAGAATCCCGCGCAATGCTGGCCGAGTTTGGCAAATCCGCAGGGGTGCGTCCGCTTGTTATGGTGATCGACGGGCAAGGTGTGATTGTTTCGAAAAACCCAATCAGCACGGTTGCTGATTTCAAAGGTTTGAAAGTTCGCACAGGCGGTGCCACACCATTGTTAACCAAACCGTTGGCCGCAATGGGTGCTGCACCGATTGCCATGCCACTGGGTGAAGTTGTTCCGGGTTTGCAAACGGGCACAATTGATGCCGCCACAAATTCAATGGCCGTCGTTAACGGGTTTAAAATGGCTGATGTAGCCAAGAACGTGACCTATTTGCCGGGCAATTATACGACCGTCGGTGCGGTAGTGAACACCGCTTTTCTGGAACGGATCGGGCCTGATCTGGCGGCTATCGTGTTAGACGAAGCCCAGAAAGCTGAAAGCGTAATTTTCGACCATCTGGCCAAAACCCCAATGCAAGAAGCCGCATGGGAGGCCGCTGGAGGTCAGGTTATCCGTTTTAACGACGCCGAACAGGAAAACTATCTGTCGGTAACAAACCCGATTGTTGCGGAAATTATTTCTGCAAACCTGCAGATGCAATCCGATTTTGACGTGCTCAAAGCAGCCGCTGCCAAATAGGCGCAATCAACAGACAGGCCGGACTCCCGATGGGGAGTTCGGTTTGTACTTTTGCAATAAAAAGGGTGGTCATGGTTTTTTTCGATAAATTTGCCAGTGCCTTACAGGCACTCCTCGGCGTGATGCTTATCGCAATGGTGTGCCTGAGCGTGTATAATGTCATCAGCCGTTATGTATTCAACAGCGCGCTGCTTTGGGCGGATGAGATCGCAGTTTTTGCAATGATCGCATTGGCTTGGCTCGGGGCTGTGGTCTGCGGGTGGCGCAGTGCGGAAATTCGGATGGAAATCCTGACCAGTCTGTTACCTTTAGGGGCGCAGCGTTGGGTCACAATCCTTCAGCAACTGGTGATTGCGGTGCTTTGTGCTTGGGTGGCGTGGCAGGCGTTGCCCTATATCACGCGGGCCTATGCCATCGGGATGCGCAGTGATGCTTCGGGGTTTCCAGTCTGGTTGATCCATGCGGTGATCCCGTTCAGCCTTGTGCTTGTCGCCCTGATCGCCGCCCTGCGATGCGTTCGGGTGCTGGCGGGGTTTGATCCAAGCTTTGCGCCAAACCTGAACAATGCGCCTGCATCCGAAGATCAGGTTCTGGAAGGACGGGCAGGATGATTTTTGCACTTGGCGTTGTCCCGATCCTGCTTTTGCTGTTCGGATTTCCGATTTTTATCGTGCTGCTTAGCGGGTCCGTTCTGGCGTTGACGTTTTACATGCAGATGCCGCTGACGGCGATCCAGCAGAATTTGATGGGGTCGTTGAACTCTCCGGGTCTGCTGGCTGTACCCTATTTCATCTTTGCAGGTGAATTGATGTCGCGCGGGTCTGTGTCCAAACGGCTGGTGGATTTTGTGCGCTCGCTGGTGGGCGGGTTGCCGGGATCACTGGGGGTGACCACGGTTGGCACCGCCACTGTTTTTGGCGCAATTTCGGGGTCAAGCGCGGCCTCGGTTGTGTCGGTCGGCAAGGTAATGCACCCTGCGATGACGGCAGACGGGTATCCCAGTTCGTTTTCCGCAGGGATGATCACGTCGGTCAGTGCAATTGGTATAATTATCCCCCCCTCCATCCCGATGATCATCTACGGCGCCTCTGCCGAGGCCTCTATTCCGCGTCTTTATGCAGCGGGAATTGTGCCAGGTCTGATCCTTGCGATCATGCTGTCCGCCTACATCATGTTCCGCGCCCGCAGCGGTAAGTTCGGAACTGCCGAAAAGCCATCGGTGACGCAGATTTTTGCCACTTTGGGTCGTGCCGCATGGGCGCTTGGCGCGCCGGTTATTGTGCTGGGCGGCATTTACGGCGGGGTGTTCTCCCCGACCGAGGCAGCCGCCGTTGCCTGTGCCTATGCCCTTGTGGTCACACGATTTATCTACCGAGAACTGACTTGGTCCGAGATTCTGGATGCCGCATCTTCGACCGTGTTTTTCACCGCGCAAGTGTTGATCATTATCGCTGCGGCTGGGTTGTTTGCATGGATTCTAACGGTCAACCAACTGCCGCAAAATCTGGTGGCATGGATTGCCCAGATGGAAATTTCACCTTGGCAGTTCTTGCTGGCGGTGAACATTCTGCTGTTGATTGTAGGCTGTTTTATGGACCCGTTATCGGCCATTTTGTTGCTGACACCGCTGCTTATTCCGGTGGTCGACTCCCTTGGGATCGACAAGGTGCATTTCGGGATTGTGATGACGCTGAACCTTGCCATCGGCCTGTTCACGCCCCCGTTCGGGATCAATATTTTTGTGGCCCAATCCGTGCTGAACATGAAAACCGCCGATATTTATCGAGGGGTGATGCCTTTCTTCCTCGTCTTTCTGGCTGCCCTGCTTTTGATCACCTTTGTCCCTGCGATCACGCTGTGGGGCATGAACCTGTTCCTGTTCTGAAAGGCCATTATGTCACGTCTATCCAATCGTACCATTATCGTAACCGGCGCTGCGCAGGGCATTGGGGCAGTCTATGCCAAAGCCTTTGCCGCCCAAGGCGCACGGGTTGCTGTTTGTGATGTCACCGACCCAAAACAAGTGGTGGCTGACATTCAGCAAACCGGCCAGCAGGCGATGGGCGCGGTGTGTGATATTACCGACGCCAAGGCGATCGCGGATTTTGTTGCGGGGGTGCAAGACCAGTTCGGCCCCGTGACTGGTTTGGTCAATAACGCCGCGATTTTTGCCTCCCTGCGGCCTAAGCCGTTTGAACAGATTTCGTCCGAAGAATTCGACCGTGTGTTGCAGGTCAACGTGCGCGGCACCTTTGAAACGATCCGCGCCGTGATGCCCGGAATGCGGGCCGCGGGCTATGGCAAGATCGTCAATATCGCCTCTGGCACCCAGTTCAAAGGCACGCCCGGCCTGTTGCATTATACCGCCTCCAAAGGGGCGGTGATCGCGTTGACACGGGTTATTGCACGGGAAGCAGGGGCTGACGGGATCAGGGCGAACTGCCTGACACCCGGTTTCACCCTCAGCGACGGGATCGCGGGTGCGGATGAAACGGCGGCAATCAATAAAATGACCGTCGCCTCGCGGTGTTTGCCGCGGGACCAGATGCCCGATGATCTGAACGGCGCGGCGATTTTCCTTTTGTCCGCCGACAGTGATTTCATGACCGGCCAGAATATCGTCGTGGACGGTGGTTCGGTGATGAACTGATCCGCCCGCCCCTAATTGCCAGCCGTGAACGCGCTGGCCAGACCCTTACGAAAACAGGAACAGACTATGCCTCTCGCAGTATTTACGAAAAATTCGGAACCCAGACTTGGGAAAGTGTTCGACGCGGGGTTGATTGACCTGTCTGTGGCCGCGCCAAGCCTGCCGCAAACTGTAGTGGCGTTTTTAGAAGGCGGCGCCGAGGCCCGCGCGGTTTACAACGCAATCACCCCCGAAAGCGGGCCGCTGATCCCGCTGTCTGATGTTGTTTTGCAAGCGCCCGTGCCGCGTCCTGAAAAATACCTCGCCATCGGGATGAACTATGCAGATCACGGGGATGAGGCCCGCAAGCTGGGGATCGACGTGCCGCAGTACCAACTGTGGTTTAACAAACAAGTCAGCTGCATCAACGATCCGTTCGGGGATGTCGTGCTGCCCAAAGTATCCGAAAAGCTGGATTATGAAGTTGAACTGGCCATCGTGATCGGCAAAACCTGCCGCTCTGTCTCAGAGTCCGATGCTGCTTCGGTTGTGGGCGGGTATATGGTCGCCAATGATGTTTCAGCACGCGATTGGCAATTGCGCACCGGCACCATGACACTGGGCAAATCCTTTGACACCCACGGCCCGATTGGCCCTTGGCTGACGCTGCCGGATGAAATTGAAAACCCCCATGACCTGAACCTGCGCACGCTGGTGAACGGCGAACTTCGCCAAAACGGTAACACGCGCGATCTTATTCACAGCCTGTGGCAGCAGATTTCTTATCTGTCACAAGTGATGACCCTGAAACCTGGCGATATTCTGGCAACCGGCACCCCAAGCGGTGTGGGCGTCGCGATGGACCCGCCGCAGTTCTTGCAGGTTGGCGATGTGGTGCGTGTTGAAATCGACGGGCTGGGGCATCTGGAAAATCGGGTGGTCGCGGACCGCTGAAATACAGCCCAAACACAAAGGAGGAATGACCATGACCGACCAAGCAACCACTTGTTTTACCCAGACAATCAACGTGCAAACCTGGACTGGAAAGCTGGCCCGTGGCGGCAATGGTGATCTGCCAGTACTTTTGGCGATCCATGGTGGCACCTATAATTGTGATTACTTTGATGTGCCGAACTATTCCTTGATGGATCGTGCCGTAGCACAAGGATTCGATGTGCTGGCGGTGGATCGGCCGGGGTATCGCGGGTCAACTCCGCTGGCGGACACACCCACAATGATCGAGGCGAATGCAGCCATTCTGAATACCGATTTGCCCCTATTGCTGGTCCAGCTTGGATTGCAGGATCGTCCGGTTTTCCTGATCGGTCATTCTATCGGCGGGGCGATTGCACTGACCCTTGCAGCGCATCATTCGGGGTGGCAACTGGCAGGCGTGGCAGTGTCTGGTGTGGGGGATTTAACACCACCCGAAAGTGCCGAAAACTACGCCCATCTGCCGCAACAGTATTTTGTCGAACTGCCCACCCTGATGAAAGACACTTTGATGTTTGGCCCCTCTGACAGCCATGCCGCCGATATGCCAGCGGCAAGCCATATGGCCAATACGCAGGTTCCGCGATCCGAACTGCTGGACATAACCAGCGGCTGGCTGGACCGTGTTGCTGGGATAGCCGCGCAAATCGCGGTGCCTGTCCACTATCGGCAGGGCGAACACGAAAAGCTGTGGGTAAACGGGCAGGACAGGGTTGATGCCTTTGCACAGCTTTTTACCGCCAGCCCCTGGGTGGATGCAGCACTGGTCCCAAACGCCGGACATTGCATAGATTTCCACAACGCCGGTGCGAATTTCCAAAGCGCACAACTGGATTTTGCAGCCGCCGCACTGTCGAAGTGACAGGACTCAGGCCAGCGCCCCCGTTACCACTACTGAAAGAGAGTTCCCCGTGATCATCGACATCTACACCCATATCTTTCCCCAAGCCTATTTTGACAGTCTGACCCGCGAGACCAGCGGGTTGGGCAGCCTTGGCGCGCGGATGAAAGGGGTGCCCTCAGTCATCGACCTTGATGCCCGTTTTCGTCAAATGGATGCGGTGGGCGATTATCGCCAAGTGATCAGCCTGCCTGCGCCGACTTTGGAAGAAGTTGCCGATCCAGAACTGGCCACACGTCTGGCACGGATTGCCAATGACGGTCTGGCCACACGTCTGGCACGGATTGCCAATGACGGTCTGGCAGAACTGGTTGCCAAACACCCTGACAGGTTTCCGGCCTTTGTCGCAGCGGTTGCCTTGAACGATGTAGCAGGGGCGGTGGCCGAAGCGAAACGCGCAGTGGGCGAACTGGGTGCAAAAGGCATCCAGATTCACACAAATATGTGTGGTCGCCCGCTGGACGACCCTGAATTCCTGCCGATCTTTGACGCCGCTGCCGCCCTTGGGGTGCCGATCTGGTTGCATCCCACACGCAGCGCCGCCATGACCGATTACGCTGCCGAGCAAAAATCACGCTTTGAAATGTGGTGGTGTTTCGGCTGGCCTTATGAAACCTCAATCGCCATGTCGCGGCTGGTGTTTTCGGGCTTGTTCGACAGACACCCCAACCTGCGGATCATCACCCATCATCTGGGCGGTATGATTCCCTATTTCGACGGGCGGATCGGCTATGGGATGGAGGTTCTGGGATCACGAACGCCGGATGAGGATTACAGCAACGTCCTGCCTGCCCTGAAACGCCCGCATCTTGAATATTTCCGCGAGTTTTATGGCGATACAGCCTTGATGGGCGGTACTTCGGGCCTGCCAGCAGGGTTGAAATTCTTTGGCGCGGATCATGTGGTGTTTGCCACAGACACCCCTTTTGCGCCGATCCACGAAACCATTGCGGCCATTGATCAACAGAACCTCAGCGACACGGATCGCACAAAGATTTTCAGCGGCAATGCGGGGCGGCTATTAGGGATGGATTTCACATGAACATAACCTCAGGCAGCGTTTGCGCCCCCAAAAAACAACTGGCAAAAGTCTGCCGTCAAACCGTGATCGCGGGGCTATTGGCGGGGCTTCCCAGTCTTGGCACGGCGGATACGATTATTCAGAATGTCACGGTAATTAACACCGCAACGGGTCAGAAAACCCCCGAAATGTCAGTGGTGTTCGAAGGACCTGTGATCAAATCGGTGCGCCCCGTGGCAGAGGATAAAGGCGCGCAAACTGATACAATAATTGACGGCAGCGGCCTGTTTGTGGTGCCGGGGTATAATGACATGCACAGCCATGCGCTGACCTCGGGGGATGCTGAAACCAACCTGCGCGTGATGTTGGCCAATGGCATCACGGGATTTCGCCAGATGAGCGGATCACCCGAATTGCTGGCCAATCGGGCGCAAGTTGACAGCGTGGGGCCGGACCTGTTGGCCCTGTCTGGAGACATCTTGACAGGGGGCAATGCGCGCACAACGGAACAGGCTGTGGCTGAAATTCTGGCGCAAAAAGAGGCGGGTGCGGATTTCATCAAAATCCTGATTGATAACCCGCAGGTTTTTGTGGCCGCTTTGGACGCCGCGCAGGCCGAGGGCTTGCCGGTTGCAGGGCATTTCCCGCCCGGTGTTTCCGCAGAAACCGCCGCTGCCCACGGGATGGATTCAATGGAGCATCTTGGCCCCCGTGAATCCCTGCTGCTCAGTGTATCAACCCGCGAGGAAGAGTTTCGCACGGCAATTGCAAACACGCCGCCGCCACCCCCACCCGCTGCGCCGCCTACGCCCGAATTTTTTGCCCGCGTCATTGCCAATCCGATCCCCTTCACAGCGCCAGCGCAATTTGAACGTATGTTTGCCATGGCAGACAGCTATGACCCTGTAAAAGCGTTGAAACTGGCGCAGATGTTAAAGCAGAAACAGGTTTGGCAAGTGCCAACGCTGATCCGTTTGCGCACCATGAATCACGGCGACGATCCGCTTTATAGCCAAGACCCGAACCTGTCGTATGTCACCGATCGCCAGCGCGGTCTGTGGCAGGATATTGCAGACAGTTTCGCCACTAGAATTCCCGAAGGTGCAAAGCCCGCGCTGGATCGGATGTATGGCGCACAGATGCGTCTGATACGGCAAATGGCGGATGCGGGTCTGCCCCTGTTGGCAGGGTCGGATTACGGTGGGCAATGGCTGGTTGCGGGGTTTAGTTTGCATCAGGAATTTGCGGAACTGGCCAAGGCTGGCCTGACCCCCTTGCAGGTTCTTCAGGCATCAACCTTGAATGCAGGGCTGTTTTTGAACCGCGAAATCGGTCAGGTGGCGGCTGGAATGTCGGCTGATCTGGTGCTGCTGGACGCAGATCCGCTGCTGGATGTGGCCAATCTGGCGCGGATCGTCGGGGTTGTGGACTCTGGCCGCTATCAGGACCGTGCAGCCTTAAATGCGCTGTTGGAACAATGATTGCGAAAGCCGCCAATCCAGCGATGGGCTGGCGGTTTTCTCGTCGCAGGATGGATACGTCAGGCCGAGGCCATCAAGGCGACCAGCTTGTTCAGGCGTTCCCCGAAAGCGGCGATGAATTCACGCACGCTGTCATCGGCAACATGCCCCGCGTCATCAATCATGTCTGGCGACTTAAAAGTAATATAGGTTTCACCCGGCATCACAATCGCATGCTGAATGGCCAGAATCTGGCGCAAATGTTGCTGCCCGATAGCAGTGCCTATCCCCCCCGGAGAGGTTCCGGTCATGGCAATAACCTTGTCCTTCCAGATGTTTTCAGCTGGTGGTTTAGAGCCCCAGTCGATCGCATTTTTAAGCACTCCGGGAATGGAGCGGTTGTATTCCGGCGTTACCATACAAACCGCGTCGCACTGGCGGATCGCGTCTGTGAATGCGTTGACCGAGTCGGGTCGATTAGATTCAAGATCACCGTTGTACCACGGCATGTCTTCCATGGTGACAGGGGTGAATTGCAAGGAGTCAGGGGCCGTTGTTTCAATCGCGCGGGCCAGTTTCTGGTTGATCGAACCTGTGCGTGTGCTGCCCACAAGCATGGCAATTTTATATTTTGTCATCAAAGCACTTTCCTGTTGGGTGCCCGCGCAAATCAAGAAGCGATGTTTGAAAACCCCGCGTTTCAAAAGCAGGGTCTTGCAGCACATGCGCCAAAAAGGGGGCGCGCCCCTATCCCTGCACGGGCAAGTTTCCTGACTGATCTAGTGCGGTTGCAGGGATTGGTCAATAATAATACATTATATTATACTAAATCTATTGTTGCCTGCGCCGGGGCTGCTATAATTTCAACCCAGACACAGCCGAAAACAGCATTGCACCACGGGAGGAAGCAGCCATGAACACACAGAGCCATCAAACAGACTTCAACGATCTTTTTAATAAATTCCCCGGCGTGATGGTGGGCACAGAAGCCGCGCCTATTTACCATTTTTTCCATGCGCCCAATTCCATCTGCTCGCAAAAAGTGCGGGCGGTTTTGGCTTTCCACCAAATTCCCCACAGCTCTCATCTGCTGGATATATTTACGGGTGAAACCTATGATCCTGATTATGTTCGGATGCGGATGGTGGGCTGTGCCAGTCTTGGCGGGCCGATGGCGGATCAGCATCTTGGGACCACTTCGGTTCAATCCGGCGGCTGCGACGGCTGCGTTGTGCCAACTTTGGTTGAGGCCAGTACAGGCGCTGTGACGGTGGATTCCTTGCGGATTTGTCTGGCATTGGATGGCGGTGTTGCGGGTGATAAGCTGATACCTGCGGCTTTGAAAAACGCGATCCTGGGTGAATTGGCCGTGGTCGATGACTTGCCGAATTACCAAAATCTCGCGGTTCGGGTGGTGCCAAAAACAGCCCAGGACAATGCCTTTGCGGCCAGCAAAGTCGCACGGTGTGACGCTCTTTTGGCGACCCATGGGAACGATCCTGTGTTGCGCGCCGCGTACGCAGCAAAGCGCGCCAAAGAGCAATATGCCGCTGAAAAATTGTTCGACCAGCCCGCTTTAAAACAGGCCCGCCAAGCCGTTATTGACGCGCTGAATGGTTTGGAAAGCCGCCTTGCAGCTGGCACAGGCCCGTGGCTGTTCGGTGCCTGCGTGACCATGGCTGATCTGTTTTGGGGGGCGGAACTGATCCGCACCGAAGACGTGGGGCAGGGGCATTTATGGCAAGAAAATCATCTGCCAAATGTGGCTGCTTATTACGCGCGTCTGTGTGAAATACCAGCCTTGCAATCCGCCATTCTTAACTTTCCCTCAGCACGGCTTGCGCCGCAAAAACCCGCGGGTGTGTGATGCAAAATGCGAGTCTTTTACCTGTCCAAAGTACGAGACAAACCCGCTTTTACTCGGCGCAGCGGGATCGAGCTTTCGATGGAAGCGACACCGGGAACCTTGGTGAAAGATCCGGTCAGGAACCGTTCGAAATCCGCAGGCCCGCGGGTGGCGATGCGCAACAGGTAATCGCGGTTTCCAGTCATCAGCCAGCAGTCTACCACCTCGGGGAAACTGCGCACGGCGGCTTCGAATTGGGCCAATGCGTCATCCACTTGGCGGTCCAGTTTAACCGAAACAAAGACCGAAAATTCATAGCCCAAAGCGGCCTCGTCGATCAGGGCGGCGTAGCCTGTGATGATGCCGTCTTCTTCAAGAATCCGCAATCTACGGGCCACCGGAGAAGGGCTAAGATTGACCTGTTCGGCAAGGTCATTGATCGAGGCGCGTCCGTTGGTTTGAAGCGCGTTGATGATGCCGATATCGTAAGAATCCAGCTTGGCGATTGTCATTATGATTCCCTCAGTTCTTGACGATTATCACCATAGTTTATCCAGAATGGCGATGGATATAGTGAAAAACTTCAAAAGATTGGCTGTAGTGTCGCGCCAAATGCACCACCGGAAACACACAGAGGTTCGCTTATGACACATGCCGACACAGCCCATTTAAAGACTCTTGAAACCCGCCTTTTGTGGTTGTCCCACTGGATGATCCACCACGCAAATCACATTCGGCCCAAAGAGGACGGGATTAAGGTTGGGGGACATCAGGCCAGTTCTGCCTCTATGGTGTCAATTCTGACGGCGCTGTATTTTTCGGCGCTTAAGCCAGAGGACCGCGTGGCGGTAAAGCCCCATGCCTCGCCGATTTTCCATGCGATGCAATATCTGATGGGCAATCAAACACTGGAAAAGATGAAGAACTTTCGCGGCTTTGGCGGGGTGCAGTCCTATCCCAGCCGGACCAAGGATGTGGACGATGTGGATTACTCTACAGGTTCGGTCGGGCTGGGGGTTGCGATCACGGCCTTCGGTTCGATCGTACAGGATTATATTGCCGCAAAAAGCTGGGGCAGTGATCTGAAACTTGGCCGCCATGTGGCCCTTGTGGGTGATGCTGAACTGGACGAAGGCAATATCTACGAGGCCCTGCAAGAGGGTTGGAAAAACGATCTGCGCAATTGCTGGTGGATCATTGATTACAACCGCCAGTCCCTTGACGGTGTGGTGCGTGAAGGTCTGTTTGAACGGATCGAAAAGATATTCGAAGCCTTTGGCTGGACTGTGATCCGCATCAAATACGGGGCCTTACAACAGGCGGCTTTTGCCGAACCCGGCGGGGCTGCGTTGCGGGACTGGATCGACGCCTGTCCGAACCAGCAATATTCCGCATTGACCTATCAGGGCGGCGCTGTCTGGCGCAAACGTTTGATGGATGATCTGGGCGATCAGGGGCCAGTGACTGCGCTGGTGGACAGCCGCACGGATGACGAACTGGCCGCATTGATGGAAAACCTTGGCGGCAACTGTGTGGACACAATGGCACAGGTTTTTGCCAGCGTGGTCGATGACCGCCCCACCTGTTTTCTGGCCTATACGATCAAGGGTTGGGGCACGCCGATTGCAGGGCATAAAGACAACCACGGCGGGTTGATGACCAAGGCGCAGATGGCGGATTGGCAGACCCGCATGGGCGTGCCTGAAGGGGAGGAATGGGAAAAATTCGCGACCGTAGAGGATGTGTCAGGGTTGCAAAATTTGCTTGATAAAACCTCGTTTTTTGCCAATGGCCGCCGCCGCTATTCTGACAGCCTGCTTCCAGTGCCAAACATCGCATTGACCTCGGATCGCGAGATTTCGACCCAAATGGCCTTTGGTAAAATCCTCGACGATCTGTCCAAAGGCAGCAGCGATCTGGCAGAGCGGATTGTCACCATGTCGCCCGATGTGACGGGCACAACCAACCTTGGCCCTTGGGTGAACCGCCGCAAGCTGTTCGCCCGCAAGGCGCAGGCGGATGCCTTTATTGAACATCGCATACCGTCGACCGCGAAATGGGAATTCACCCCCGAAGGCCAGCATATAGAACTGGGCATTGCCGAGATGAACCTGTTCCTGCTGCTAGGGGCTGCGGGGCTGGCGGAATCCCTGTTTGGCAAACGTCTGATTCCTATTGGAACGCTGTACGATCCTTTTGTTGTGCGCGGCTTGGATGCGTTGAATTATGCCTGTTATCAGGACGCGCGGTTTATGGTTGTGGGCACGCCCTCGGGGGTGACGCTGGCCCCTGAAGGCGGGGCACATCAATCCATCGGGACGCCGTTGATCGGGATGAGTCAGGACGGGCTTGCCGCGTTTGAACCAGCATTCGCAGATGAACTTGCCGCGATTATGGAATGGGCCTTTGGCTATCTTCAGCGGGACGGTTCGGGGGAACCGGATGCGCGGACATGGTTGCGCGACGAAACGGGTGGCTCGGTCTATTTGCGCCTGTCCACCAACCCTGTGGAACAACCCACACAACGCCCCGATGAGGACTGGCGGCAGGGTGCAATTGACGGCGCGTATTGGCTGCGCAAACCCGGCCCGAACTGCGAGTTGGTGATTGCCTATCAAGGGGCTGTCGCCCCCGAGGCAATTCGCGCAGCAGGCACTATAGGCGAGCACCGCCGCGACATTGGCGTTCTGGCTGTCACCTCGGCTGATCGTTTGAATGCAGGCTGGACAGCGGCCCAGCGTGCGCGGGCCCATGGTCAGGCGGATGCCTCTAGCCATGTGGAACGGTTGCTGGAAACCCTGCCGTCCCATTGCCGTTTGTTGACCGTGATCGACGGCCATCCCGCAACGCTGTCTTGGCTGGGTTCGGTTCACGGCCACCAGACCATTCCGCTGGGTGTCGAACACTTTGGTCAGACCGGAACCATCACCGATCTCTACCGTCACTTTGGCATAGATGCCGATAGTATCATTCATAAAATCAACGGGTTAACTCCGGGGCGCAGAAGCGTGCCCAGATAACCCCCAAGTAAGGACTCCCTATGACTTTGCCCCTAATTTTCAGTTATCCCGGCGTCTGTTCGCGGGTCACAATGACAGCCCTTGAAGAGATCGGCGCGCCCTATGAGGACCGCTGGATCGACATTATGGCACAGGCGCAATATGCGCCGGACTATCTGGCGATGAACCGCAAATCCAAAGTGCCTGCACTGGCGGTAGGGGCGAAAACCCTGACGGAAAACGCAGCGATCCTGCACTATCTGCATCTGGAAAATCCAACGGCAAAACTGTTGCCTCGGACAGGGCAAGCCATGGACGATGCGCAAGGGCTAAGCGATCTTATCTGGTGTGGCGGCATGCTGCACCCGATGGTGCGCCAGATACGGGCGCCGCACAAATGGACCACTGCGACGGACCCTGCGCAAACCGCCAATATCCGCACCGATGGTATCCAGAAACTGACCAAGGAATGCGACTATATAGAAAGCCGCCTGTCTGGTGGTACGTGGTGGTATGGGGCGGATTGGTCGATTGTGGACACCTATCTGTACTGGGTGGTGGATACGGCGAAAAAGGGCGGTTTTCCCGCGGATAATTTTCCTGCAATTGCCGAACACGCCAGCCGCGTGCGGGCGCGTCCGTCGTTTCAGCGGATGCTGGAACGGGAAATTTCCGCGTTGACCAGCGCAGGGCTTTCCATCGACCCCACTAGCCTTTGATCAGACCGGAGAAGATGATGACACATGCACCTGCGTTCCGCACAACCCACTTCATCAACGGCCAATGGTCGCCCGAAAGTGACAACACGTTTGACGACTGTAATCCTTTGACAGGCGAAGTGATTGCCAGCATCGCTGCGGGGGGCCGTGCGGAAGGGGATGCTGCGGTGGCCGCGGCCCATGCCGCCTTTCCTGCTTGGGCCGCCATGACCCCGGGAGAGCGCCAAAGCCTGTTTCTGAAAGCCGCCGACATTACCGAACGCCGCCATGATGACGCGGTGCATTTGATGGCGGTCGAGGCGGGTACCGCCCGTGCATTTGCGTCTTTTCAGGTGCGTCTTTCGGCCAATCTGATGCGGCAGGCCGCGTCTTGGGGCTATCTGCCCTACGGGGACTTGCTGAAAAGTGACACGCCTGGCCGAATGGCTATGGTGGCCCGCAAACCGCTGGGCGTGGTGGCGGGGTTCACCCCTTGGAACGGTGCGTTTTATCTGGGCTGGCGCACCTTTGTGCTGCCGATGGCTTTTGGCAACACGGTGGTAATCAAACCCTCGGAAGAGGCCCCTTTGTCGGCGGGTCTGTTACATGCTGAAATACTTGAAGAAGCCGGCTTTCCCGCTGGCAGTTTCAATGTTGTGACCCATGCGCCACGTCAGGCCGAACCGATTGCGGATGCGTTTTTCGAAAGCCGTGCGGTGCGCAGCATCAACTTCACCGGCTCGGATAAAACCGCACGAATACTTGGCGCGAGGGCTGGGCAGACGCTGAAGCGGATGGTGCTGGAATTGGGTGGATTCAACCCGATGATTATCTTGGCGGATGCGGATCTGGACGAAGCCGCCAAGGCGGTGAATTTCGGGGCGTTTTTCCATCAGGGTCAAATCTGTATGAACACCCGCAAAGTCTATGTGGCGCGCGAAATCCACGATGCGTTTCTGGATCGTCTGGCCGCGCGTACCAATAGCCTAAAGGCCGGCGATCCGCTGGAAGCGGGCGTCGTGATCGGCCCGCTGATCAATGACCGCGCGGTGGCCCAGACCAAGGAACGTCTGGCCGAAGCCCTATCAAAAGGCGCGCGTTTGGTGACGGGCGGCAGCTGTGACGGGCGGGTTTTCCAACCGACCATTCTGGCGAACGTCCCCCAAGATGTGCTGGCCACCCAAGGCTGCGACGAAACCTTCGGCCCGCTTTTGGTGGTCGAAGCTTTTGACGATCCTGAACAGGCGTTGGCCGATGCGCAAGACACGCCCTACGGGCTAAGTGCAGCGATCATGACAGGCAATGCGGCAAGGGGATTGGACATGGCGCAGCGGTTTGACACAGGCATCGTTCATGTGAATGGCGCAACCATGGCCGGCGAGGCCTCATTGCCCAATGGCGGGGTGAAGGATTCAGGTTGGGGGCGTTCGGGCCACTATGCGGTTGAGGATTTCACAGAAATCCGTCTGACAACCGTCACCAGCAAACCGGGACACTATCCGTTTTAGCGGCCTGTCAAACACGGGTAATGCGCCACACCGCAAACCCGTAAATTCAGTCGCCGCGTCAAAAGGAATGCCTTGACGCGGCGATGCTGTGAAACGCGGCGCGGGCACGGTGTGGACACGGTGCCTTTCTTAGACAGGTATTTCATATCTGGGCTTTGTCAGGTTGTATTTTATGATTAAACCCACAGATCTTGCGGTGAACGATTTTAGTAAGGTTGAACTTCTTAGGTCGGCGTAAGGCTTTAAGGCCTAGTTATTCCCCTGCATTCCGGTCCATTGTTTTTGTGATAAAGGCTGCAAAGGGTTCGATGTTTTCTTCAACGCTGGCGGTTTCCAAACTGGCCATATAGGCGTCGCGGTCATTGACGTGGATCACCGTCCAAGGCCGCCCCGCCGCAGCCATCATCACATTCATCAAGAAACGCGCCATGCGTCCGTTCCCGTCAATATAGGGATGGATGAAAACAAAAATTAAATGGCCTAGAACCACCCGCACGTTGGCATCCTGTTCCGCGCGCAGCAGTTCAAAGAAAACCGGCATACATTCGCGCACCGCTTCGACGCCCATTGGCACATGCTGGGATTGGCGGATGTAGACAGGGGAGTTGCGATATCCCGCCAGATGGGAGGCTTTCAAGATGCCCGCTGCCACGGATGGTGCGAATAAACTGCGATACCAATCACTGAGATCAGCTTCGACGCTTTCGCCCGCGTCCCTGCCTTGCAAAACGGTGCGCACAGTTTCGCGCACCCGCTGAAAGGCCTCCCAATAGCCCCGCGCGGCAAGGGTGTCCTTTAATGCGCGGTCTTGGGGATCATCGTCAGGGTTCCAGTTGCCGTGGCGCACCTTTTCAATCAGGTCTGGTGACACCCGATAGCCTTCGATCGACAGGGAATGATAGGCATCGGTCACATAGATGTCGTCCATCGCTTTCAGATAGATATCAGGGTCGTTTGAAAGAGGCTGGGCTGGGGGCATCAGTGCGATAACCTGCGCGCGCATCTTGTCCCATTTCAATCGGATGCGATGCACATGGGGTGATGTGACCCGACCTGCATGGGCCACTTTTATGGACTGCGCGAATGGATTGACCTCTCGGACGTCATGATCCGCAGCTTTCATTGCCGACAGGATTTCATCGGCAATTTTCGGGCTGCCAATGCTGCGAAACGCACCTGAAAGACGCCCGGCCGCGCGGGTGTGCCCGCCGTCCAGAAGTTTGGCCAGAAGAGCCGAAGCATCCGGAATAATCGCCAGTACTGTGCGGGCTTCGGTTGCATTGTTCTTGAAGAACGCCTCTGGGACAGTGATAAGCGCGTCTTCCAACGCAAACAGACGCAACCCGTCCTTCAGCGTCAAGGCTTCGCCGTTTGCAATTGTCGTGCGGCTTTCAAAGAGCGAGGTGTTGTGGGGGAAATCGGTGTTCTTGTTACCAGCCTTCAAAGCCCGCACCAAAAGCTGCCGTGGCACAGTTGTGTCGCCTGCGTGCAGCATCAAAGATTGTTCTGGGGATAAGGACCAATCCTCCCCGAAGCGTTCCGTCAGATACTGCGCGCAAAATCCCCAAAATGAGGTATACCAAGCCGTGCTTTCCCCCAGCCGTTCATCGGGGCGGGAGGGAATGTACCAGCCCTTAATAATTTCTTTAAGAAAGCCTGCTTTCATCAACCGCTCACGATGGGTCCGCGAAAGATCTGCCGAACGTATGGCGACTTGTCCTGAATCTTGCAGCGCATTCAGGGCTTCAAGGGCGTCGGCGAGCTTTTCAGATATTGTTGCCATATCGGGTTCAATTTTTATGGTATTGCGCTGATCATTATTTATCTTTTAGAGCTGTACATATATTATCTTATTATGTCGATCACTATTTATCTTATTGCGCGAACTTTGTTTTCCCAAAGATATGAATTGTGAAGATAATTCTTATTAAAATCACTCAATCACCAAAGAAGGGATGGTCACCGACGGGGGCAGGTTCAGAATAAAAAGGATCGCTTCAATCACCTCGCGGCAGCAAAGTTGATGGTCTGGCAGGGCAGGGGCGGTCCAGGCCGGATCAAGGGGCGAAAGGTTGTCAAAGTCGCCAGGGAAAACGGCAGTGACCCGGACATTTGTGTCCGCCAGTTCATCTGCCAAGCCTTGCACCAGTCCTGCCTGTGCGAATTTGGCGGCTTTGAACGGCACTGACACGCTATCCAATGGCAGGTTTAGCAATCCGCTGGTCGAAACCACCATGTGAATGTCGGCACTCTGTCTTGCGACAAGGTTTGGCAAAAGATGGCGGGTCAGGATCAACGACCCGATGGCCGCTGATCCGATGCAGGTTTCAATTTCAATGTCGCTAAGGTGCTCCATTGGGCCGGACAACCACATGGCACCGTTGTGGATCACGCCATCCAGATCAGGATGCGCGCGGGCTAAATGTTGACCCGCAGCAGAACAACTGTCCCGATCGGCAAGATCACAGACAACCGTTTCAAACTGCTGTCCGCTTCTTTGCAGGATTGCGTCTGCTGTGGTTTGAAGTGCTGGTTTTGCACGCCCTAGCAGAACAAGCTGCGCCCCTTCGTCGGCCATGATGATAGCCAGAGCAGCCCCAAGCCCGCGCCCGGCACCAGTAATGGCATATTTCCGTTTTGAAATTCGCATTTTGATATCCTGAAATGGTAAAACTGGCTCTTTGATACGAGTTCAAGTTAACTTGAGGTCAAGAACAAATTTCACGCAAACATATTGCGATAGTCGCTTAAATGAACGCCGAACCGCCGTTGGAATGCCCGCCGCATGCGCTGGAGGTCGCCAAAGCCGCTGTCAACCGCCACTTGTTTTAAGGGCTGTTTCCCTGACAGAAGACTGCGGGCGTGATCGACGCGTACTTTTTCCACGAACTGGGCAGGGGTTTCATTGGTGTCGCGCTTGAACCGTCGGGTTAGCGTGCGCGCATTCATCCCCGCCTCCTCCGCCAAAGCCTCAAGCGTCCAATCCAGATGCGGGGCTGCTACGATCTTTTCAATAAGCTGGGTCAGGACCTCTCCCTTTGCGAATTGCCCTGCCAGATGGAACGCATATTGGCTTTGCCCGCCCGTGCGCCGCAGTTGCACAACAAGTTCACGGGCAACTGAAAGGGCCACGCTGGACCCACAATCTACCTGAATAAGAGCAAGAGCCAGATCAATGCCCGTGGTAACACCAGCAGAGGTATGAAACTTGCCTTGGGTGATGCTGATGCGATCTAAGTCCCAAGAAACATTAGGGTAATTTCGGGTGTCTTCTGCCCGTGACCAATGTGTCGTTGCACGGATACCGTCCAGAACACCAGCCGCTGCCAAGACTAAAGCTCCAGAGCAAACCGAGATCAACCGTCCTTCAGACCTTGCGCGGTTCTGGATGATGTGATGCAGAGAGCTGTTGTCGATCAATGCATCAACGCCCTGCCCGCCGGGGATCAAAAGGTCAGCACCTTTGGCAGCAGGGGCGAGTTTGGCATCTGCAATCAGCCGCATCCCACACGATGCACGCACGGGCTGCCCGTCAAGGGATAGAAAACGGGTCTGGTATCGGTTGTGACCCCCGAAATTCGCAGCTTCAAAAGCCTGCACCGGCCCCGCTACGTCCAACAGGTTCACCCCGTCAAAGAGTAGGATATCAATTTTACGGGGGCCGATGGAGTTGTCCATTTTTGATACTCAATTGTCATTTTAGACATAAACGTTCGGCCCTATAGATGAATGTGTCAACCCTGACAAAGAGGAATTTAACAAATGCCAATTGCGATGTTCAGCAGAAACGGGAATTTTATCGGCCTGCTTCTGGCCAATACAATTCTTGGGTTTGCTATGCCAATGTTGCTTATTCTGGGTGGCTTGACCGGATTGCTCTTGGCTCCGAATACGGCGCTGGTCACGCTGCCCGCTTCGGTTCAAACGCTTGCCGGATTGTTAGCCGCCGCGCCTTTTTCGGTGCTGATGGGACGATTTGGTCGTAGGGCAGGCTTTGCCGGGGGCGGTATATTGGCGCTGATCGGCGCGGGGATTGGTGCTGTGGCCCTGATCACGGGCAGTTTCGCTTTGTTGTGCTTGGGGCATTTTATTCTTGGGGCAGCGTTATCCTCGTTCCAATATTTCCGCTTTGCTGCCGCCGAGGTGGTCAGCCCTGACTGGCAACCGGTTGCGATTTCGCTGATGCTGACCTCAGGCCTAGTGGCCGCTATCGGCGGGCCGCAGATATTTATCATGGCCAAAGACGCGCTTGCGCCGATTCCATTGGCGGGGGCTTATCTGGCCCTTATTGCTGTGATCTGTGTTGGATTGGGGCCGCTGGCACTGGTGCGAATCCCAAAGCCACCTGTGGCGAAAACTGGCCCGCGTGCCAGACGATTTGCGTCCTTTGCCGTGTTGCGGCGTGGACCGGTGCGGCGGGCCGTTGCCATCGCGGCGATTTCCCAAGGCGTGATGATTTTCATGATGATCCCGACACCGGTTGCGATGTTGGGCTGCGGGTTTAGCGAAACTGTCGCGGGCGATGTGATCCGCTGGCATGTGGTTGCAATGTTCGCCCCAAGTTTTGTGACGGGATTTTTAATCAAATGGTTGGGAACAGAGCGTATTGCGATGTCAGGCTTGGTGATCTTGGGCATTGCTGCACTTGCAGCCGTGGCGGGCCTGTCTTCGGCGCATTTTTACGGGTCGTTGATTTTACTTGGGGTCGGATGGAACTTTAGCTTCATCGGGGCCACAAACCTGTTGGCCACTGCGGTCACAGATACCGAGAAATCAGCGGTGCAGGGGGTGAATGACACGATCATCGCGCTTGTATCAACGGTTTGCGCTTTCGCGGCGGGATTGGTCGTTACAGGGCTTGGCTGGGCGGTTGTCGTCCTTGCGTCAATTGGCATCATAGGTCTGGCACTTTGCGCGCTTTTGGTGCGCAGGGCAGCACCTGCGCCCGTTTGAGGCGATCAGCACCAGCATTTCATATCGAACGTAACTTATGGAAAACTAAAAAGGACAGCAACGGCTTGGCCATGAATGGTGTTGCACAAAGCGATTAACTTGGCACGATTTCGGGTTTTGCAGCCAATCTGGATATTGAAATGCCTGATAGTATGATCAGGTTTGTGCTGAAAGGCGCTGACGTGATGAAACGCGCGGGCCTTGAAACCGGCCCGCGCGTTATTTCACTTAGTTAAAAGATGAAATCGTTCGCCGATAGATCGGTAATCGAGATATTCTCTAGGGTGATGGTATTGTCATCGTTGTCCGTGATAACGGCATCCCCGTCACCGTTTTCTGAAAGGTGATTGTTGTTCAGATCGCGGAAGTTTTTAATTTCGTTGATTGAAGACAGATCGATCTTTTCTCGCTTTCCAGCAGTTGAGAAGTCGGTGATGGTGTCGTCGCCAAAGTTGCCCTTAAAGACGAATTTGTCCGCGCCGCCATCCCCGTTCAGAATATCATTGCCGGTTCCGCCGTCCAATTTGTCACGGCCCTGACCACCAAAAAGCACGTCCCTGCCGCTTTGACCCAGCAAGTTGTCATTTCCACCTTCGCCTTCCAGCTCATTCCTGCCGCCGTTGCCAATGATCTTGTCGGCGGATTCTGAGCCGCGGACATCTTCGAAATTTTTCAGCTTGTCGCGGTCACCAAAACCGTCAATTGCAAAGCCTTTGGCCAAATTGACAGTTACCCCGTCTGTCCCGCCGTAGCGGTCGTCCCGATCGTAGCGAACCTCGTCGCGGCCGCCTGCGCCATTTAGCGTGTCGTCACCCTCCAGACCACGAATGATATTGCGGCTACCGTTGCCAATCAGACTGTCGGCAAAGGACGATCCACGCAGCATTTCAATGCTTTTCAAGGTGTCGGTCTTACCCCAGCCATCGGTTGCTGTGCCCGACTTCAGGTTGGCAGTAACGCCACCAGGGTCATGATTAAAGGCCACTTGGTCAAAGCCTTTGCCGCCAATGTAGACGTCTTTACCGTCAGAGCTAAAGAAGTAATCGTCGCCAATCCCGCCGTTCAGACGGTCCTGACCAGAGGTTCCGATAAACTCGTCCTCTTCGGTGGTGGTCGTACCATCAATTGCCAAAAATGAAATGGTAGAGCCCTGACCGAAAGCACCCGAGGGATCGGCAAGCCCGGTAATCGTGTCATCAAAAGCGTTCCAGTCCGCAGGCGTTGTCACAGCAGGAAGGGCAGGGCCATCCAGAACAAAATAATACTCTGTGTCGGAATTATTACCGGTTTCAAAGCTGGCAATCAAAATAACGCTTGTGCCCGCGGACCAAGTCACTTTGGCAATCAGCATATCGGAGTCCTGCACCGATGGTGCATTTTCCAAGTCCTGACCGTCAAACAACACCTGTACGATCTTGTCTTTGATATCGATGATGGCAATACCGTCACTGCTGCGGCCAGTAATCGTGTAAGAAAAATTTGCAGCAGATGTATTTGGAACAATGAGTGAGCCTTCACCAGGCCCTACGGCGGATGGATCGCCATTTACAAAATCTACTCGGGTTCCTGGAATCGTTAAGGTTGTCATGTGTCCCTCTTGAAAAATAAGTTGATCCCACCCAAAGCGATAGCGGGAATTTACAGATTTACCTTAAGACTTCGTTCCAGTTCTGCAAGAGAAAGGGTTGATCTATTCCCTTGATAAGGGTTCAATTTTTATTCTACCAATGATAGTGGTTCAGGCTGCCAAAGGTCTAAATCCATAGTGTGATAATTTATGCGGCGGCTCTGCGTTGCTTTGGTCTATTTAACATAAGTTATATTATGCGAGGTGGGTGACGTTAACGCCTCTTTACAATTGCGCCTCTTTTTCCAATGACCTCTAGGGCGCAGTTATGGCCCGTTTTTAGTGCCGTTGGAATATCCCCATTCTGTAGAAATTCCCCAAGAAACGCGCCGTTAAAACTGTCGCCAGCCGCTGTGGTGTCGATGACTGAAGCGGCTTTTTGATAGGGTTCGGAAATCACGATCCCCTTGTCCAAAGGCAAAGGCCCCGCAGCCCCCCGTTTCAACGCGCCGCAGGTGAGGCCCCAGCTATTCAAACGATTTAGGACCGCTTGTTCGCTGTTTTCCCCAAAAAGCGCCATTTCATCGTCCACGGACGGAAGCCCAATGTTAGTGCGCAGCCAAGCGGCTTTGATGGCGGATTGTGCCGTTGCAACATCGGGCCAAAGTTTCGGGCGATAATTTGAATCAAAAACAACTATTTTGTCAGAGGTGTCCAGCCAACTTAAAAATGCGGTTCTGATGTTTTCCGGCAGAATGGCCAGTGTGATCCCCGAGAAATAGATCACATCAAAGGGGGCAAGGCTGTCAAAGCCATCGGCAAACAACGCCCGCGCCGCTGAATTTTCGCGCCAATAAAGGAAAGAGCGCTCGCCGTCTGGTGCTGTGTCAATTGCATAAAGTCCGGGAATTAGGCTGGGATGTCGGGTAACGGCGTCAACCCCTACCCCCTCGGCGGAGATAAAATCTAACAAGCGATCAGAAAAACTGTCTACGCCCACCGTGGTAACATATGAAACCGCGTGTTTTATGCCAAGATTGCGGCGCAGATAGATGGCGGTGTTTAACGTGTCTCCGGCGAAATTGACACAGGGAGTGGCCCCGTCGAAAGACAGTTCGATCATGGCCTCGCCGATGCAGGCGATTTTTAAGGGGTCAGGCAAGTTAGGCTCCGCTCAAAGGGGGATAGGGTCTGTTCTGGGGGCCAAAGCTGTCAAAGCCGCGTGGCCATTGCTTGTGCTTGGATCGCCAGTTCGCAAACTCTGAAGGTGCGGGATTGCGGACAGGCGGTTTCAGATCGTGCGCTCATATCGACCAGAAGATCGTGGAAATACGGTAACGGGGCATCCGAACAGTCGATGTGTTTACAGTCGTCATTTGTCACTAAAAACAAATGATTATCGCCAGTACGACCGTCCACATCCACATATTTACGCAGCTCGATCGTGCCCTTTGTTCCCGTGATGAACAGACGTCCGTCCCCCCAATTGGGCAATGCATCGGCGGTATACCAATCAACGCGAATGAAACCCTGTGCGGTGCCAGATCGCAGTGCAAGAGTGCCGAAGTCTTCGAATTTCGGGTGATCTGGATTGGCATAATTCCCGACCGTAGCCAGTGTGATTTCGGCGTCTTCATTACCCGTCAGATGCAAAAATTGCTCAATCTGATGCGAAGCGATATCGGTTAAAATGCCGCCATAGCTGGCTGCATCAAAAAACCAGTCCGGACGGGTTGGTGCGTTCAAGCGGTGCGGGCCAAGACCTGTGGTGTGGATCACTTCGCCAATTGCACCCTCGGCCACCAGATTAGAGGCAACGGTGACGGCGGGGACTTCAAAGCGTTCAGAAAAATTAACCGACCAAATCCGCCCGGTTTCGCGCACAGCATCCCGCAATCGTGCGACTTCATCCAAGCTGATGCAGCCCGGTTTATCCACCATCACGTCCTTGCCCGCGTACATGGCTTTGATCGCCAAATCGGCCCGTTTATCCGGTCGGCAGGCAATCAAAACCAATTGGATGCTGGGATCGCTCAAGATCGTTTCCAAATCCTCTGCGCGGCGGACTTCGGGAAAGCGTTTTATGAAACCCTCTATGGGTTGGGGGTCGCCTTCGGTCCACCATCCGGCCAGTTCTGCCCCTGCGTCGATCATACCTTGGGACATGCCATAGATGTGGCGGTGATCCATCCCAAGGGCGGCGAAACGCGGCTTTTCCATCAATACTCTCCGACTTCGGTCGTTGTGCCTGATGCA
Source organism: Roseobacter sp. N2S (assembly GCF_031454055.1). Taxonomy (NCBI): domain Bacteria; kingdom Pseudomonadati; phylum Pseudomonadota; class Alphaproteobacteria; order Rhodobacterales; family Roseobacteraceae; genus Roseobacter; species Roseobacter sp. N2S. The sequence goes on along the minus strand of NZ_JAVDQB010000010.1, from coordinate 92,525 downwards.
CCTGATCGGATCAGCGCATCAATCAGCGCGTGTACCCGCAAGGCTTCGCGTCCGGAAATACGCGGCGGGCGTTTGTCACGAATGGCGGTGGCAAAGTCTTCGATCAGATCGCGGTGCCAGTCACAGGGAAAGGCCATCGGATCGGCCCCGCCGCCTGTGCCTGAAACATCGCCCACAGTTTCGCTACGACCATCCCGCCACGTTACCGCCAGATGACCACCTTTCAACACTGCCGTTCCCAAGGTTCCATCCAGCACCAACCGTTCTTCTTCGCCCGGATAGGTGGCGGTGGTGGCTACCGCAGAACCGACTGCACCGCTGGCAAACTGGATGCCGCCCACCGCAAAGTCTTCGGTTTCCATTTGGTGCATGCGGGTTGTTGCGGTGAAAGCCTGTACCGATTTGGCGGGTCCAGTCAGGCTGAGCATCAGGTCAAGAACATGGATTGCCTGTGAAATCAGAACACCGCCCCCATCCCGCGCAAGCGTCCCACGCCCCGGAACATCGTAATACTCTTGGTCCCGCCACCACGGAATTTCGGCACGTATCAGCGCCAGTTCCCCCAATGCACCTTCGTCGATCAGGGTACGCAACCGCAGTGCAGCCTTGCGAAATCTGTGTTGAAAGACGATGCCAAGAAGAACGCCCTGTGCTTCGCATTCCGCCACAATATTCTGTGCAGCCTTTAATGTGCGTTCAATCGGCTTTTCCATCAGAACATGTTTGCCCGCAGCCGCCATTTTGCTGACGATCTCGGCCCGCTGGTTTGGCGGGGTTGCGATGATCACACCGTCCGTGTTCGGGTCCGCTGCGATGGCATCAAGGCTGTCAAACACTGGAAATCCGAACACCTGTTCCACCGCTTCTGCTTTGGCGCGGTTGCGGTTGTAGACGCCCGAAACGGTAACGCGGCCCCGAAGTTCGGCTAAAGCGTCGAGATGGGGTTTGGTGGCCATGCCAAGGCCGATCACGGCAAGGCGGGCAATTGGTTTATCTGTCATATCGCGTTCCTTAAGGACCGAACCACTGGATCGGCAGCAGAGTAATTTGCGGGATCATCGTCACCAGAATCAGCACGATCAGTTGTGCGCCGATAAAGGGAAGGATTGCCCGAAAGACCGAGGTTGAAGGTGCCCCGCCCACACGGGCTGTGGTAAAGACAAGAACCCCCAAAGGCGGTGTCAGCGCGCCGATGACAAGGTTCATCACCATGATAATCCCGAATTGCAGCGGATCGACACCAGCGGCAATAACCACGGGCACAAGAATGGGCACCAAGATCACCATGGCGGCAATCATTTCAATGAACAGACCCACAAAGATCAGGAACAGATTGATCAGCAGCAGCAGGAAGAATTTGTTGCCAGTCAGCGCCGCCAGCCATTCTGCGATCTTTTGTGGTGTTTGTTCAAAGGTCAGTATCCAAGCAAAAGGCGATGCAGCGGCGATAATGACGGCAACGGCAACTGTGTCTTCTACGGCCTCACGAAACGCTTCAGACAGGTTCGCGGCGGTCAGGCCACGATAGATAACGGCGCCGCAGAACAAGGCAAAGACAAAGGCCATCGCGCCCGCTTCGGTGGCTGTGAAAATACCAAAGCGCACACCGCCAACGATCATAACAGGCAGGCATAAAGCAGGGGTTGCCAGCCAGAAGGACCTCCAGCGCGTTGATCTGTTCGACCGCTCTTTGGTGCCGCCGAACCCTTTGCGCACGGAAAGGATCCAAGCCACAAAAGACAGCGCCAGCGCGACCATCAGGCCGGGTAAAATGGTTCCAACAAACAAGGCACCTACAGAAACAGAGGCAAGCGCCGCGTAGATAATCAGGCCAAGCCCCGGCGGGATCATATTCGCCAAGGTTGAGGATGCCGCTGTCAAAGCGCAGCTAAAGGAACGGCTATAACCGTGCTTTTCCATTTCGGGCACCAGCAGTTTAGCCGTGGCCGATGCATCCGCAGTAGACGAGCCAGACACCCCTGCCAGCATGACGTTTGTTACGATATTGGCCTGCGCCAGACCGCCGCGAAAATGGCCGACCAGATGATAGGCCAGATCCACGATCCGTACGGTAATCCCGCCCACATTCATCACCGCAGCGGCCAGAATAAAGAAAGGAATTGCCAGCAATGTGAATGAATTCAGTGCGCCCGACATGTTTTGCGTGATCGTAACCAGCATCAAAGGTGGCAGCGGGGTCAGACCTGCGAATGATCCAATGACCAGCGCATAGACTATTGGGACCTCCGCGAAGATCAGGAACATAGTCACAATCATCAGGATGGTTGTGCTGCTGGCCTCGCCAAATAATGCGCCGCCTGCTTCACGCAGGGCATAATACCCCACAAGCCCTACGATCAGGGTTGCAGCACCGCTCCACCAAGCAAATCCGCGCACAGGGGCGCTTAGGAATACCAGCCCGATTGCACCACCTACAGGAACCGCCATAAACAAATAGCGCAAAGGCACCCGCAAAGCGGGCATCACCTGCATGGCGCGGTTCATAAAATCAATGCCGTGAATCACAAGGATGATACAGGCGATCACGGTCATCACTTTCAGAAACAGCCCGTGGAACGCCTGTGTCTTAAGCGACATCTTTGGTACAAATAATGAAATTGCAATGTGACGATCGCGAAAGCTTAGCACCGCCATGCCAAGGAAAACGGCCCACACAAAACAGAACTGCGCAGCCTCCTCGGGCCAAGGCAATGAGGCGTTCAAAACATAGCGGCAAAACACCTGCAACACGACCACACAGGTTGCGCAAAGCATCAGCACAACTGCGATTGTTTCCAGCGTTTTATCAAGCATGCGATACAGGCGCGCTGGCGCGCTTCCTGTCGGGGTCACGTGGTCCAAAACTCTCTCCTCTTTGTTTTCTGCCCCGCAAATTGCCCTGCGGGGCAGAAACAAAACCAATTAACCAAGCGCGCGGATCTTTGCGATCATTGCGGCTGTTTCTGGGCTGGTGGCGCCGAACTCGTCAAACAGACCGGCGGATTTTTCTTCCCATTTGGCTTTTTCGGCGGCGGGGAACGGATTGACGATACACCCGGCGGATTTCAGATCTTCAAGCGCTTGATCCGCCCCTGCACGGTTAATGGTGCGCTGTTCTTCAAAGGCTTCTTTGGCTGACGCGCGGCACAATTCTTGCAGATCGGCAGGCAGGCTATCCAGCCAGGCCGCGTTCATGCGGATCGCTTTGGGCAGGAACCAGTGATAGGTCGGCAGGATGTATTTTGCCTGCTCGTGCCATTTGAACCCGAGAACCGAGAAGTAATCGGAATCCAGACCGTCAATCACACCTGTGGAAAGGGCTGAATATTGCTCTGAATAGGGCAGCGGTGTCGGGTTTGCGCCAAGGGTTTTCCAGAAATCCACCCAGATACGCACTTCGGGCACACGCAGTTTGACACCTTGCAGGCTGGCCAGATCTGTTACCGGAACTTTTGTCAGCAAGTGGCGGAAGCCGACTTCGCCGTAAGCAATAAATTCAACGCCGGTTTTTTCCCGTGCGATCTGGCTGATTTCACGCCCGATGTCACCTTGCAAAACGGCATCAACATGGGCTTCGTTTTTGTAGATAAAGCCGGGCGCACCTGCTGTTGCGGCGATTTCGGGGGCGATGGCTTCTTCACTGTCAGGGCCTGCGGCGGTGACTTGGATTGTTCCGATGCGGCTCATTTCAAGAAGCTGTGCTAGGCCACCCAACTGGCTGGCAGGAAAGTGCTGGGCATCAATGCGCCCTTCGCTGCGTTCGTTCAGCATGGTGGTCCATTTATCGAACGCATTGGTGAACGGTGACCCGATGGCTTCGGAGTGGGCAATTTTACAGACGAATTTATCCTGTGCCCAAGCGGTGCGCATCAATGCCGGTGTCGCAAGCGCTGCGGCCCCAAGTTGAAGCACGCTGCGGCGTGCGAAAGTAGTTTTAGTGGTTGTCATGTCTCTCTCCCTTGGTTTTTGCGCACCGGCGTAATGTCCGGTTCCACAAGTGTTTGGTCGCACCGAAGCGCAACCGCGATTAATCTGTCAAAGTCGGTAAGCCTGTTTTGCCAAACCGTGTGCCAACAGTGGCGCAATCTCGAACGCCTCGGCCTCCTCAAGCCGATGGGTTACGATCATTTCAGCCAGCCAGCCGCTGTCCACACGCCGCGCCACATCGTGGCGGGCCGGAATGGAACACAACGCCCGCGTGTCATCGTTGAAACCAACCGTGTTATAGATGCCCGCCGTTTCCATCGCCATTTCGCGAAAGCGGCGCATGCCTTCGTAGCTGTCGTGAAACCACCACGGCGGGCCAAGGCGTAGGCAAGGCCAAACCCCTGCCAATGGGGCCAGTTCGCGGGAATATGTGGTCTCGTCCAAGGTGAACAAGATCAGGGTCAATCGCGGGTCCAGCCCGACGGCATCGAGCAAAGGGCGCAGAGCTTCGGGGAAGCTGACAGGCACCGGAATATCAAAGCCGCGATCCGGCCCGTAATCCCGCCGTGTTGCGCTAGAATGCCCCCGCAAAGACCCTGAATGAAGCTGCATCACCAGCCCGTCTTCAACCGACATCCGCGCCATTTCGGTCAGCATCTGTGCGCGGAATAGCTCGCTATCCCCATGTTCCAGCTTGTCCGAGCGTACCCGTTCAAAAAGCGCGCGCGCTTCCGTCAGGGGTAAATCTGCCGTGCGGGGTGTCGGGTGGCCGTGATCGGTGGCCGTAGCCCCCATTGCCTGAAATGCCGCGCGGCGGGCGCGGTGGGCATCCAGATAACCATCCCATGTGCTGGTATCACAACCTGAAACTTCGGCCAGATGTTCCAGATTGGCGCTGAAATCAGGGGTATCCGGATCAATCACTGCATCAGGGCGATAGGTGGGCACAACCCGTCCCTGCCAGTCGCTTTCACGCGCCATGGCATGAAACGCCAGATCATCCAAAGCGCTGTCGGTGGTTGCAATAGCGTCAATTCCAAACCGGTCATAGAGCGCGCGGGGGCGGGTATCGGGCTCGGGCAAGCGTTCCGCAATAGCATCATAAATGTCATTTGCCGTTTTCGGCCCAAGTCGCTGTGTGACACCAAACAGACGGGACAGCGCATCGTCTACCCAGATCCGCGAGGGTGTTCCTGCAAACAGATGGTAATGATCCGCAAAGGTTTGCCAGATTTTACGGGGGTCTTTTTCACAGTTGGCACCGATGCCAAGCGCTTCAAAGGGGATGCCCTGACTGGTCAACATCCGCGTGACATAGTGATCAGGTGTTACGAACAATGCTGCCGGATCGGAGAACGCAGGGTTTTCGCCCCACCAACGGGGATCGGTATGGCCGTGGGGCGAAACAATCGGTAAATCGGCAACCGCATTATACAATGTGCGCGCCAGTTTGCGGGTTGCCGGATCAGCAGGCAACAAACGGTCAGGATGCAAAAACGCGTTCCCCATTAGGACGGCTCCGCAATGAAGAACGCAGGTTTGGCGGCGGCGACAACAGGCACATCATCCAGAATGCGGCGCAGATGCAGACGCATTTTTTCCTCGGCGGCGCTGGCGTTTCCAGCTTTGATTGCATCGACGATCTGTGTGTGCTGCTCTACCAGAATACTTCGGGGGAACTGGCTGGCACTTAGGTGACGCACTCGGTCCATCTGGCTTTTCAGGGGTTGCAGAAAATCCCAACCCGCCCCCTGCCCTGCAATATCGGCAAGTTTGCGATGAAAGGCTTCGTCCAGATCAATAAACGGTTGGGGATTGTCGATCCCAGCGGCGTCTACCTGTAATCTAAGGATTTCATCAAGCTCTGCCAGCATCTGTGCATTCGCACGCGCAGTGACCGCGCGTACAATATCCGCCTCAACCGCTTCACGTACAAATTGTGCAGCCAGAACCGATGCTATGTCGATGCGGCTGACAAAACTGCCTCTTTGGGGGCGGATGTCGATCAAGCCAGCCTCAGAAAGTTTGATGAATGCCTCGCGCACTGGTTGGCGGCTGGTGTCGTAATAAGATGCCACATCAACCTCGGACAGGCGTGTCCCCGGTTCCAACTCGCCGCGCACAATGCGCAGCCGCAAGCGGGCATAAAGCTGCGCCCCCACCGGCCCACTGGCTTCGAGTTGATCACTCACTTTGGAAAAGATGTTTGAAGTCTCAGGCATTTTTTCTCCTCGTCCTAACTGTGCAAGACTACTACCATACTAGTCAACACAAAATTTGTATGCTACTTCTGATCCAGGCTTTAAATGGTATCCGCAGCAATCGGAAGGAATGCACATGAAACAGACTTGGCGTTGGTTTGGACCGGAAGACCGGGTTTCGGTCGATACAATGTTGCAGGCGGGGGTCGAGGGTGTTGTCTCGGCCTTGCACCACATCCCCACCGGCGCGGTCTGGTCTGGCGCAGAAATCGCAAAGCGCCAAAAGGAAATTGCAACCAGACCGGCGGGTGGCCCATCGGGTTTGAAATGGGATGTGGTCGAAAGCCTGCCTGTGTCCGAAGACATCAAGCGACAAACTGGCGACTGGCGTAACCATCTGGAGGCATGGAAAGAATCTCTTCACAACCTGCATGCAGCGGGTTTGAATGTGATCTGTTATAATTTCATGCCAGTTCTGGATTGGACCCGCACTGATCTGGCGTTTCAACTGCCCAATGGGGCGACTTGCATGCGGTTTGAGCTGCCGGTTTTTGCAGCTTTTGACATTCACATTCTTGGTCGCGACGGCGCTGTGGACAGCTATTCTGACGAAACGGTACTGGCGGCCAATCAGGTTTTCAAAACTCTGCGACAGGACGATATACAGTCTCTTGTGCGCAATGTTGTGTTTGGTTTGCCAGGGGCCGCCGAGAATTTTTCACTCGAAGATCTGCGCTATCATCTGTCCGCCTATGCGGGCCTGGGTGAGGACGGTTTGCGCGCGAATCTGATTGATTTTCTGTCCGAAGTCGCCCCTGTTGCCCAAGATCTGGGGATGCGTTTGTGTTGTCATCCAGACGATCCGCCGACCCCCCTGTTGGGGCTGCCGCGGATCATGTCTACCGAAGCGGATTACAAACAGGTTTTGGATACAGTTGACGTGATGTCCAACGGTGTGACCCTGTGTTCCGGCTCGCTTGGTGCGCGGCCCGATAACGACCTGCCCGGCATGATGGAACGTTTGGGCGATCGGGTGCATTTTCTGCATTTGCGCAATGTTAAGCGGGAAACTTCTGATATTTGCGGCAGTTTTCACGAGGCGGCCCACCTTGAAGGTGACACCGATATGGTGGCTTTGATTGCTGCGGTTCTTAAGCAAGAAGCGCACCGTCGAGCCGCTGGCCGAGAGGACGCCTCGATACCGTTCCGCCCCGATCACGGTCAGGATATTCTAGACGATCTGGGCCGCAATGCCCAGCCGGGGTATCCGTCAATCGGGCGGTTGAAAGGTCTGGCTGAATTGCGCGGGATCGTCACTGCCCTATCGCATCCCACTGTTGCCAACGGGTTAAACCATTGAAACGTCTAAGCCAGATAACGGATATTTCCGGCGCTGCCCTGCCCCCGGATTATGACCCCGCCGCACACGGGGCAGGCATTGTGCATTTGGGCCTTGGTGCTTTTCACAGGGCCCATCAAGCCGCGATGACCGATGCCGCCCTTGCCCATGCGGGCGGTGACTGGCGCATTATCGGCGTCAGCCTGCGCAATCGTGACGTTGTCGATGCGTTAGCCCCGCAAAACTGCCTGTATACGCTGATTGAACGGGATGAAACGGGGGTCTCGGGCCGTGTGATTGGCGCGATTTCCCAAGTGATTGCAGCCGACCCGCAGGCCACGTTACAGGCACTCTGTGATCCTGCGATCCGCATTGTGACGCTGACCGTGACGGAAAAAGGCTATGGGATTGAGCGCAGCACGGGCCTTCCTGATCCGCAAAACCCCGTCATTGCAGCGGATTTAACCGCGCTGGATGCGCCCAAAGGCGTGCTTGGCCTGTTATGTGCCGCACTTGGGAAACGCAAAGCCAACGGCACAGCGCCGTTTACCGTTTTGTGTTGCGACAACCTTCCGAACAACGGCCAGTTTTTGCAAAAGGGGCTTGTCGGATTCGCCCGATTGCACGATGCTTCCCTAGCAGATTGGATCGCCCGAAACGTGGCTTTTCCATCCTGCATGGTTGATCGTATTACCCCCGCCGCAGGGCCTGAAACCCGTGCCGAGGCAGAGCGCTTGACCGGATGCATCGACCTTGGCGCGATTGAAACAGAATCTTTTACACAATGGGTCATCGAAGACCATTTCCCACAGGGCCGACCCGCTTGGGAGCAAGGTGGCGCGATCTTTGTTCAGGATGTCGATAGCTATGAACGGATGAAGCTGCGCATGTTGAATGGTGCCCATTCCATGCTGGCCTATTCCGGCTTTCTGGCGGGGCACCGGTATGTGCGTGATGTGATGGTCAATCCCGCCTTGGAACGTCTGGTTCGCCGCCATTTAAAAGCCGCAGCCCAAACACTGGAACCGCTGCCCGCTTTCAGCTTTGACACCTATGCCAAGGATCTGGAGGCACGGTTTAACAACCCTTCAATCGCACATGAGACCTATCAAATCGCAATGGATGGCACGGAAAAATTGCCTCAGCGGATTTTTGCACCCGCTCTCGACGCGCTTGAAAACGGGTGCGCCTTGCGCCCGTTCGCCTTCGCAACAGCAATGTGGATGCGCTATTGTCTTGGCGTAACGGATGGCGGGGTTACCTATGCCTTGCGTGACCCCCGCGAAGCTGAAATCATCCGCGTTTTGCAGGGCATCCCCCGTGACGGAGAATTGATTTCAACGGCGCTACATGAACAGATCGCACTTGTTCCAAAGGCGCTGGTTGAAAGCTCTGCATGGCGGGATTGCGTGGCGGAAATCTTAAACGGCATCTTGGATTTGGGTATTGCAGGGGCGATAGACTTGGAAGCCACGGGCAAATACTGAACCGGAATTAAGAAGCGAGTATTCTAGACGGCTTTCAAGGTTCCCCCAAATCCTAAGGATTTTCAGGGTAAGTTTTGAGAGGCTTATACGTCTGAACTTTCTCGCTTCTTAACCGCCCGATTATATCATTTGGGGCTAGGACTAGGCTTCGCGTTTCCCGTATCGGGCTTAGTGGGCAACCATTTCTGACGCGATCTGCGCGGCTGACAAATCGGCAGGGTAATAGGTTGGCCAATTGGTCACTTCTTTGAGCAAAGCTGCCCGATCGTCGCCCCAATAAAGGTGGTAGTGATCAGCTATTGCGGGCGCAATTTTGTGATCGCTGAACTGGATGAAATTCGGCGCTTCCGCGTCACCACTTTGTTTTTCAAACACAAAACGCACCCCACGATTGCCTGCTTTGTAAGTCAAAATATCGTAGCCTGCATTTCCATATTGCGCCTGAACCGGTTTCCCGTTCCGAAAAAACGTCACACTTTCGCCTTCAAAAAGGATGCGATCCACATCTGTGGCATATCCGGTTTGGTAATATGTTTTGTACTCTTCGGCGGTCTTTTCCCCATGTTCGGCTTTGTGCTGCATAACGCCGTCCAATGCGCCACTTTGCAAAAGAGGATAGACAGATTGCCAGTCCCCCGCCCAATCCGACAAAGTGCGGGCTTTGATCTGACCGTCGTCGAAAATCCCTTTGTAGATGTCATCCGCGCTGTGGTCATGGGCATGGCTGTGCGCCTTGCTTTCAGAGGTGCTGGTTGTTTCGGCTAAGGCGGGTGCGGCAACTGTAACCAGTGCGGCAAGGGTTAGGGCGCTCAGTTGTTTCGGGATTTCCAAAAACATGTAAGTCTCCATTCAGAGGTTGGTTCGAATATTTGATTCGCAATGTAATAACATTACAATTAACTCACTACCCTAACTTCCCACCCACGGCAATTCCCATTCGCACCAGCCCGCGCAGAACGCGTGGCAAATGTTCAAATCCGGAAAAACCCACATTTGTCATTTGGCTGTTGTGATCCGGTTCAATCCAAATTAGCGTTGCAACTGAAATCCGATTGCGGCCCTGAAAATCCGCTCGGTAGAAATTTTATCCGTCGGGGAGCCTTTAGGGGCTGAGAGGTGCGCGCACCGACCCGTCGAACCTGATCCGGGTCATGCCGGCGTAGGGAACGGGTACACTGCGTCACTGCATTCGTAATGCGCAGGCTCATTCTTTCGCTGGTCGTCCCACAACCGATGGAGACACACCAGTGACTGGCAAACCCCCAATTGCCCTTACGATTGCAGGCTCTGACAGCGGCGGCGGGGCTGGCATTCAGGCCGACCTTAAGGCGATGTCGGCCAATGGCGTTTACGCGGCAAGTGTAATCACCGCAATTACGGCGCAAAACACACGCGCTGTCACGGCGGTGCATGAAGTTCCGACTGATGTGGTTGCCGCGCAAATAACGGCTGTGCTGTCTGATATTCCGGTTCAATCCATCAAGCTGGGAATGCTGTTTTCCCCTGTTATTATTGATGCGGTTGCGCGATGTCTGGTCAATTTCAAAGGCCCCGTTGTCGTGGACCCTGTGATGATCGCCAAATCCGGTGATGCCTTACTGCAAGAGTCCGCCGTTAAAGCAATGACAGCGCAAATTCTGCCGTTGGCCACACTTCTAACCCCAAATCTGCCCGAGGCCGCCCGTTTGTTGGGCATCCCAGAGGCCGGATCAACCGTAGAAATGGCCACGCAGGGCAAACGTCTTTTGGACATGGGGCCACAGGCGGTTCTGATGAAAGGTGGCCACGCCATAGGGGGGACTTGCACGGATGTTTTGATAGACGCCTGTGGTGTGGTCACCACATTGTCAGCACCTCGGGTGCTTACGAAAAACACCCATGGAACAGGCTGCACCTATTCCGCAGCCATTGCCGCGCATTTGGCGAAAGGGCTGAACCTTCAGGCCGCCGTGACCGCAGCACACGGGTATTTGCAGGGTGCTATTGCGGCGTCTGACCAGTTACACATCGGCGCGGGCCATGGGCCAGTCCATCACTTTCACGGGCAATGGTAATGGTTGAAGTGACCATCATCGGCGCAGGCGTTGCGGGCCTGTGTGTGGCCCGCACCCTGCTGGATCGGGGGGCATCCGTCACTCTTGTGGATCGTCAGGCCGATCTAGGCCCGGCGGCTTGTTCGTGGTGGGCGGGCGGTATGCTCGCCCCGTTTTGTGAAGGCGAAAGCGCCGTGGAACCCGTGATCCGTCTGGGGCAAGAGTCTGCGATGTGGTGGGCGGCAAAAACCCGCGCCGTGCAGCAACGCGGCTCGCTTGTGGTGTCACCGGCACGGGATAAGGCAGAACTGATCCGTTTCGCTCGCCGCACTTCCCAGTACCGAGAGGTCGGGGCTGATGAAATTTCCGATCTTGAACCGGATTTGGGCGGGCGGTTTTCCAAAGGTTTGTTCTTTGAATCCGAGGCCCATCTGTCCCCACGTGATGCTCTGGCCCAATTGCGGGCCAGCCTTGTGGCCGACGGGGCAGAGTTTCAGCAGGCGGATGCCGATCCTGACAGCTATGCACAGCACGGGCTGACTGTGGATTGCCGCGGGTTTCAGGCGCGCGCACAGCTTTCGGACCTGCGCGGGGTCAAGGGCGAAATGTTGGTGTTATCCTGCCCCGAGGTCACGCTGCACCGTCCCATCCGCCTGCTGCACCCGCGTATTCCGCTGTACATTGTGCCGCGCGGTGACGGGGTTTTCATGCTGGGCGCTACCATGATTGAAGGGCGCGCAGGCAAACACATCACCGCCCGCGCCCTGTTGGAATTGCTCAGCGCCGCCTATGCCCTGAACCCCGCCTTTGGCGAGGCCGAGGTGCTGGAAATCGGCGTCGACAGCCGCCCCGCCTTTCCCGACAACCTGCCGCGCATCCGCCGCAGCGGAAACCTGATCCGCGCCAACGGTTTGTTCCGGCACGGTTTTCTTTTGGCCCCTGCGCTGGCGCGGATGGTGGCAGAGCTGATTTTTGACAACACAACACCGGAGGTGATGGATGAAACTGCAACTTAATGGCGCGACCTTGGATGTAGATGTCGCAACTTTGGACGGGCTGCTGACAGCGCAGGGTTTTGGCGGTGCAAAGGTCGCAACGGCTGTGAACGGCCAGTTCGTCCCTGCTCCCTCCCGCGCGGATCATCCCTTGGCCGAGGGTGATTTGATCGAAGTTCTTGCGCCCATGCAGGGGGGGTAGATCATGCGTGAATTTTACGGCACCGCCCTTGCCAACGGGTTCATGCTGGGTACGGCGCAATACCCGTCACCTGCCATTCTGGCGGATGCATTCCAGCGCAGTAAAGCCAGCGTTGCCACGGTTTCTTTGCGCCGCGAAAGCGGGCAGACCCGCGCGGGGCAGGATTTCTGGCAGATGATCCGCGATCTGAACGTGCATATCCTGCCCAACACCGCAGGCTGCCATAGTGTGAAAGAGGCCGTCACCACCGCCCATATGGCCCGCGAGGTGTTTGATACCAAGTGGATCAAGCTGGAGGTCATCGGCGAAGAGGACACGCTGCAACCCGATGTGTTCGGGCTGGTCGAAGCGGCGCGTATTTTATCCGAAGACGGCTTTCAGGTTTTCCCCTACACAACCGAGGATCTGGTGGTCGCGGACAGGTTGTTGCACGCAGGCTGTGAGGTTCTGATGCCTTGGGGCGCGCCGATCGGTTCGGGATTGGGGCTGAACAACCTGTTCGGCCTGCGGGCCATGCGGGCGCATTTTCCCGATGTGCCTTTGGTGATTGATGCGGGTCTGGGCCTGCCGTCACAAGCGGCGCAGGCGATGGAACTGGGGTTTGACGCAGTGTTGTTGAACACCGCAGTCGCCAAGGCAGGGGATCCAGCGGCCATGGCCGAAGCCTTTGCAACCGCCATTCGCGCAGGCCAATTGGCCGCCGCTGCCGATCCGATGGAACCCCGCGACATGGCCGCACCCTCTACCCCTGTTATCGGAAAGGCGTTTTTACAATGAAACTTGATCGCTTCTACCCGATTTTTGACAGTGCCGATTGGTTGGAACGGCTGGTTCCGCTGGGGATCAAGCTGGTGCAATTGCGGATCAAGGACGCCAGCCCTGCTGAAATCCGCGACCATATCCGGCGGGCAAAGGCGGTTTGTGCCGATCGGGGTTGCACGCTGATTATCAACGATTACTGGCAAATCGCCATAGACGAGGGCTGCGACTATATCCACCTTGGTCAGGAAGATCTGGACGACGCGGATATTGCGGCCATTCGCGGTGCCGGGTTGCGTCTGGGGATCAGCACCCATGACAAGGCAGAACTGGCCCGTGCGCTTGAATTAAACCCCGATTACATCGCGCTTGGGCCGATCTATCCCACCATCCTGAAAAAGATGAAATGGCATGAACAGGGTATTGAAAAGCTGACAACATGGCGCGAACGGATTGGCACGACCCCGTTGATTGCCATCGGTGGTATGAATATTGACCGCGCGGCGGGGGCGTTTGCGGCAGGCGCGGATGTGGTGGCGGCTGTCACCGACATCACCCTGCACGCCAACCCCGAAGACCGCATCCGCGCTTGGCTGGCGGCAACACGATGAACAGGTATGAACGACAAATGATCCTGCCCGAAGTCGGCACCGCAGGCCAAGCCGCGATCCACGCCGCTCGTGTTCTAGTGGTTGGTGTCGGGGGCTTGGGCGCACCTGTGCTGCAATATCTGGTGGGCGCAGGCGTCGGCCATCTGACCCTGGTGGACGGGGATCACGTGTCCTTGTCCAATCTGCACCGCCAGACCCTGTTTCGCGAAACCGATATAGGCCAGCCCAAAGCCGAAGCTGCCGCAGCAACCCTGCGCGAATTGAACGGGGATTGCACGATCACCGCAATTGCCGCGCCCCTTGACCCTGAAAATGCCAAAGCTCTTGTGGCGCAAAACACCTTAGTTCTGGATTGCGCAGATAGTTTTGCCGCCAGCTACACCCTGTCCGATCTGTGCCACGGGGCGGGCGTTCCGCTGATCAGCGCCTCGGCGCTTGGGTTTGCGGGCTATGTGGCAGGGTTTTGCGGTACAGCTCCATCATTGCGGGCGGTTTTCCCTGACCTGCCAGATCGCGCCGCCACCTGCGCCACAGCGGGTGTATTGGGGCCAGTTGTCGGGATGATCGGGGCGGCACAGGCGCAAATGGCTTTGGCGGTATTGATCGGGCAGGCCCCGTCGCCTCTGGGTCAGTTGATCAGCTTTGATCTGCAAAACTTCCGCACTGGCGGCTTTCGGTTTGATACGGCACCAGAGCCTTATGCCGACCTTGATTTCATCGCAGCAAGCCAGATCACTGGCAGTGATTTTGTCATAGACCTGCGTGATACCGTTGAAGCCCCCTCCCCCGTTACCCCGACCGCGCAGCGGTTAAGCGTTGCAGAGTTCACCCAAAATACCCCCAAACCATCCCCCGATCAAAGAGCGGTTTTTGCCTGTCGATCGGGCCTACGCGCTTGGAATGCCGCTGTGCATCTTCGGGCCTGCTGGGATGGAAAAATCTCTTTGATCGCCCTTGGCGACACGTCAAAAACTGAAAGGTAACCTAATGAAATTAACCTCCCTTGTTGCAGCACTGATGCTGACCGCCTCGCCCCTGTTGGCCGCCGATAAAATGACCCTGCTGCTGGATTGGTTTGTGAACCCCGATCATGGCCCGATCATTGTGGCGCAGGAAAAAGGCTATTTCGCCGATCTGGACCTAGAGGTTGAGATCATCGCCCCTGCTGATCCATCCGATCCGCCCAAACTGGTGGCCGCTGGCAAGGCCGATCTGGCAATTGCCTATCAACCCCAGTTGCATTTGCTGATCCACGAAGGTCTGCCGCTAAAACGGGTTGGAACGCTGGTCGCCACCCCGTTGAACTGTCTGCTGGTGCTAGAAGACGGTCCGATCAAATCCCCCGCTGATCTGGCAGGCAAAAAGGTCGGGTTTTCAGTTGGTGGCGTGGAAGAGGCAGTGTTGGGCGCGATCTTGCGCCACAATAACCTGTCTTTGGAGGACATCGAATTGGTCAACGTAAACTGGTCTCTGTCGCCGTCTTTGATGTCTGGCCAAGTGGATGCCGTTATCGGCGCATACCGGAACTTTGAACTGAATCAGATGGATATCGAAGGCGTCAAAGGCACTTGTTTCTTTGTGGAAGAAGAAGGTCTGCCCCCCTACGATGAACTGATCTATGTGGCCAATCCTGACACAATGGACCAAGATAAAATCGCGCGTTTTTTGGCGGCGACTGAAAAAGCCACCCAATATATCGTCAATCATCCCGAAGAAAGCTGGAAGACCTTTTCGGGCACTTCGGCAGAATTACAAGACGAGTTAAATGCCCGCGCATGGGCCGACACGATCCCCCGTTTTGCCCTGCGCCCCACCGCGATGGATGTGGGCCGTTATGCCACGTTTGAATCCTTTCTGCACGCGGCGGGCCTGATCCCAAGCCAAAACCCCGTGTCCGCAATCGCAATTGACGTGACAGCACAATGAGCACGCCAGATTATGGAAAAACCTTCGCGATCTGGCGCGAAGGGGCGGCAGGGGTATGGCAAGATTATACCAACCACCAGTTTGTCGCGGGTCTGGGGGATGGAACGCTGCCCCGTAAGGCGTTCTTGCACTATTTAATTCAGGACTATGTCTTTCTGGTGCATTTTTCCCGTGCATGGTCGCTGGGAGTAGTGAAATCCGAAACCCTCGAAGAAATGCGGGTGTGTGCCGGTACAGTCGATGCGCTGGTCAATCACGAGATGTCGTTGCATGTGAAAACCTGCGCCGCCGAAGGCATAGACGAAGCCACGCTGTTTAACGCCGCCGAAGACGTCGAGAACCTCGCCTATACGCGCTATGTTCTGGATGCAGGGCTACAGGGGGATTTTCTGGATCTGATGGCAACCCTTGCGCCTTGTGTGATGGGATACGGCGAAATCGGCCTGCGTTTGGGCCAAAACAAATCCGCCGATACGCCCTATACGGACTGGATTGAAACTTATGCGGACCCAGAATATCAAACCGTCTGTGCCACAGTGGGTGCGATGATTGACAACGCGGTTGCGCGCAGGATCGGTGATCTGGGCCTTTCGCCACGGGCAGGCGTTTTGCAGGACCGTTTCACAAAGGCCACAGCCCTAGAGGTCGGATTTTGGCAAATGGGGCTGAACGCGCGATGACACCTCCGCCGGGCATTACCCTGACAGGCCAGCATCGTTTGAACGGCAGCGTTTTGTTCGATGCAGACTTGCACCTGCCCGGCGGGCGATGGACCTGTCTGCTCGGGCGGTCTGGCGTTGGAAAATCCACCATTCTGCGCCTGATCCTTGACCTTGAAACAGGCGGGCAATTCGCTGGGGGTATTGATGCGAGCGACGGAAAACCGCTTACGGGGCGCATCGGGTATATGGCGCAATCCGATCTGTTGTTGCCTTGGTTAAGCGTGCTTGAAAACATCTGTATTGGCGCCCGTCTGCGCGGGGAAACACCTGACCTGTCCCGCGCAAAAACCTTGTTAGAACGCGTAGGTCTTTCTGGGCAATCCGCGCAAAAGCCAAATGCCTTGTCGGGGGGGATGCGCCAGCGCGCGGCCCTTGCACGCACTTTGATGGAGGATCGCCCCATCGTGTTTCTGGATGAACCGTTTTCGGCGCTGGATGCAGGAACCCGTGCCGATATGCAAGAACTGGCCGCCGAGGTTCTGCGCACACGCACCGTGTTATTAGTCACCCACGACCCCGCCGAGGCAACCCGTCTGGCAGATCAGATCATCGTCATGTCCGCAAAAGAAGCCAAAATCTGGCCCGTACCGGACACCCCCGCCCTGCGCGAAATCAACGACCCACAAACGCTAGACTGCCAATCCCGTCTTCTGGCCCATTTGCGAAACGCGACCCTATGAAAAACCGCGACACCGTTTTTGCCGTTCTTTTGGGGCTGGCCCTATGGCAGGCCCTTGTGGTCCTGACCGCAGCACCCCATTATATTTTACCATCGCCTTGGCGCGTTGCGCAGGCGGCCTATCATAGCCGCATCATCATCCTTGAAAACGCTTGGGTGACTGGCATCGAAGTTCTTCTGGGGCTGGTATTGGGCACGGTTCTGGGAGCGATTACCGCCATTCAACTGGCCTTGTCCAAAACCGCAGAGCGGCTGATGCTGCCGATCCTTGTGTTCACCCAAGCCGTGCCGGTCTTTGCCCTTGCGCCGTTGCTGACGCTTTGGTTCGGCTATGGCATGGGGTCAAAAATTGTGATGGCGATCCTGATCATCTATTTCCCTGTCACATCCGCCTTTCACGACGGTCTGACCCGCGTAGATCAAGGCTACCGCGATCTGGCGGTTGCGATGGGGGCGGGCAAGTTTCAGTTCATGCGCCACATTCAAATCCCGAATGCCCTGCCAAGCCTTGGCACAGGATTGAAATTGGCCGCCGTTTATGCCCCAATCGGGGCGGTTATTGGCGAATGGGTGGGGGCGTCCAAAGGGCTGGGCTATCTGATGCTGCTGGCCAATGGCCGCGCAAAAATCGACCTGATGTTTGCAAGCCTGATCGTGCTGGCCTGCCTTACCGTGGTTTTGCACCTAGCGGTTGGCCGACTGGCGGATCGTGTGTCGCGTTATGCCCAAGGTCGCGCCACACCATTTGAAAGCTGACCCAATCCGCTACCTGCCCCCGCTTTGCCAGGCTGTTAGGCGGGGTGATCCCATTGTCGCTGCGCTGTGTATTGTCGGAATAGGTCGCCCTGCGCGCCCCAAGACATATTGGTCTGATTACACAAAACGACTCGCTCAGGACACACTGGAAATAAAACCAACCCCCTACGCTTGACATTCATTGTGGTCAGGGCAAAAGCATAGAGTACAGGCGGGTGGCGT
Source organism: Roseobacter sp. N2S (assembly GCF_031454055.1). Classification (NCBI taxonomy): domain Bacteria; kingdom Pseudomonadati; phylum Pseudomonadota; class Alphaproteobacteria; order Rhodobacterales; family Roseobacteraceae; genus Roseobacter; species Roseobacter sp. N2S. Next base: position 74,666 of record NZ_JAVDQB010000010.1, on the reverse strand, counting down.
AAGTTTCGCCAGTGTTTCCAACGAATTGAGGCCAAAGTTAATTGGTCCGGGCAGATAAATAATGATGACAATCATCTCGTGTATTACGGTCGAGCACGACATTACTTTGGTCTTGTTGGCCGGAATTTTGTGTGGGTTTGGCAGCTGGGTCACGTCCAAACTTTACAGACATGGACGCAACAGATCAGAACGGCAGGCCATTTCCTGGCATTTGCTTTCTGCTGCAACAGCCGGTGTAACGATCTGGTGCACCCATTTCGTGGCTATGCTTGGTTTTCGGCCCCCTGTTCCGGTGAATTTTGATCTGGCGCTGACATTTGCATCTTTGGCGATTGCGGTGATTGGCAGTGCGATCGGCGTCATGTTTGCGGCCATGGTCAGGATGCGTTTTGCACCGGCCATCGGGGGGGCGATCCTTGGCTTGGCGATTGCTGCCATGCATTACGCAGGGATGATTGCCTACCGCGTACAGGGAATTGTGGATTGGCAGGAAGGCTATTTGATCACCTCGGTTCTATTGTCCGTTATTCTTTCTTCGATTGCCTTATACTTTGGCAGCAAGTCCGATAAATGGGGTGAATATCAGATGGCAGGGGCGCTGACAGTTGCTATTGTCTGCCTGCACTTCATTGGTATGACGGCCTTTCGGGTCGCACCACTTGAAATTTCCGGTGATTTTGTAAATCCCGAGGCCTTTAAAATGTTGGCCCTGACCGTTGCGGGAACGGCGCTGCTGATCGTGATGTGCGGTCTGTTCAGCTATGCCATCGAAAATCGTGCGCGGATGGAAAGCATTGTTGAACTCACCGCCGCGCGCAACGCTGCTGAAAATGCCAGCCGCGCCAAATCGGAATTCCTAAGCATCCTCAGCCATGAGCTTAGAACGCCTTTGACGATTGTCTTGGGTTACGCTGGCATCCTGACCAAGCTGAAGGAAAGCCACGCCAATAAACTGCGTAAAACCGGTGAACCGATTGATCTGACAACCAACCTGCTTGGCGATCAGGCAGAACTTTACGGCCAGAAAATCAGCTTTTCAGCCAACCACCTGCTGACGCTAATCAATGAAATTCTCGATTACACCAGCATGGAACTTGGGGATGCGAAACTGGATAGATCCTCTTTTCCGATTGAGGAACTTCTGGCCGAGGTCGAAGACCAGTTCCAAGTTCTGGCCCAAGAGAAATCAATCAAGCTTCTGGTCGAGTGTGACGACATTATTGCCTTTGCCGATCGCGGACGCTGTTTGCAAATCCTCATCAATCTGGTCGGGAATGCGCTGAAGTTTTCCAAGGGACAAGAGATTACCTTGCGGGCGCGCCGCGAAAAAACCGGCTTCCGGATCGAAGTCGAAGACAATGGGCGCGGTATTCCTGAAGAGCACCTTGATCTTATCTTCGAAGCCTTCAAACAACTTGAAGACCCCGACAACCGATCTGAAGGCGGAACAGGGCTTGGGCTGGCCATTTGTAAGAAACTGTCGATTGCCCATGGCGGTGACATTTCGGTGCAAAGCGCCGTTGGTACAGGGACTACGTTCACTGTGTCCCTGCCAAAATCCGCGATTGATACCAAAGCGCGCCGCCCTGCCAAAACCTTGCGGGTGGCCGGATAACAGGCGCAAGGTTTTGCGATAGCCGTCAATGCGTTTGACGCGTGCGCAAGAACCCTGCTCCGAAGGTATTCCGCTGGACTAGTCCGTGCTTAGATCACCCCAGCGTTGCGCAGGTGCGCAAGGCTGCTATCGTCCAGCCCCAAGTCCCGCAAAACCGCATCTGTATCCGCCCCAAGTGTTGAGGCACTGGTTTTTGGCACCACGTTGTTGCCATCGGCCTTAAAGCTCATGCTTGGGACATGGATGGGGCCGGTATGGCCGTCTACATGTATTTCGCTGGTCAATCCGCGTGCTGTGATTTGCGCTTCGCCCAGCACTTCTTCCAAGCCACGCACACGGGCAGCCGGGACGGTTGCGGTTTCAAGCAGGGTTTCCCAATGGCTGGCCGTCTGGGTTCGGAAAGTGTCTTCCAATGTGGCGCGCAGGCTGGCGGCGTTTTCCGTACGCGCAGCGGTCGAGTGCCAGCGGGGATCGGATAGAATATCCATGCGGCCAATCGCTTGACACAGCTTGCCAAATTGTACGTCATGGTTGGCTGCCAGCATCAACATTCCGTCACTGGTGTCAAAGGCCCCCGACGAGGGGCTCTGGCTCCAGGCTTCATTGCCGTTTTGCGTAGGGGTCCAGCCTGTTGTCAGGTGTTGGCTGACCAAAGATGCCATTAACATCAAGGCTGTATCGAGCATTGCCACATCCACCTGAACGGCTTTCCCCAGACGATCTACTTCGCGCAGACCCGCCATAACGGCCATCGCGGCGTTCATTCCTGTGGCGTAATCCACATAAGGCGCGCCCACTTTGGTTGGGCCGTCCCCAGGTTTTCCGGTGGTTAACATGATACCGCACATGCCTTGGATCACGTGATCATAAGCAGGCCGCCCGCGCATCGGGCCGTCTTGGCCATAGGCGGAAATCGAACAGTACACAATTTTCGGATTAATCTCGCGCAAGGCCTCAAATCCGAGGCCAAGACCCGCTGCGACGCCGGGTTTAAAATTCTCAACAAAGACATCCGCGCTGGCGATCAGCTTTTTGGCCAGTTCTAACCCTTCGCGGGATTTCAGATCCAGAGTGACAGATTTTTTACCCGCATTATGGGCGATATAACCAAGGCCCATCTGCTGATCTGACAAATGTGGAATGCCGCCGCCTTTGCGGGTCCAATCACCCTCGCCGGGTTTTTCGATCTTCAGAACCTCAGCACCCATCAGGGACAATTGATAGGTGGCGTAGGGGCCTGCCAGAACTTGGCTAAGATCCACTATCCGAACGTCTTTCAGGGGCTGAAACATGGCGGCCTCTCGTGTGTATTATTGGGGATGGGTGGTGGTTTCGGCGGGCGTGTGTCACCCGCCGAAAAACGGAAGTTTATTTCGGCTCGATGCCAGCGGCTTTCATGATCGCGCCGTTATTTTTGTAGCTGGTTTCAATTTCCGCGTAGGATTGATCTACATCCAGATACATGATCGGAATGTTTGCGGTATCGACCACAGTCTTAAAGGTTTCGTCGGTCTGCGCCGCCTTCAATGCGGTGGCCAGCTTTTCCAGAATGGGGCGCTCTGTGCCTTTGGGCAGGATAAGCGTGGTACGTGAATCCATCGATAGCGTGTAGCCTTCTTCGTCGATGGTTTTCACATCAGGATCAGAGGGATGGCGAAAGGTTGTCAGGGCTGAAATCATCTTCATCTCGTCGGGAAATTTCTTGTGAATCCCGCCTGATAGGGCCAGCGTTACCTGTTTGCCAAGGATCGCATTGATCATGTCGCCGCCGCCTTTCAGGGGAACGATATTCACTTCCAGCCCCTCTTTTTTGGCGATTTCGTCCATATACATCCGCGAGGTGGGGCTAAGCGCGCCATACCGGAAACCAGGGTTTTCTTTGGCCCAAGCGACGAATTCCGGCAGGTTATCAAAAGGCGCATCCTTTTGCGTGGCCAGACCGACCTGATAGGCGGTGATCATCCCCGCATATTCAAAATCTTCCGGCTTGAAATCCACCCGCTTCAGCAAGAAGGGTTCAGTGTTGATGACCGAATTTGCGTGGAACAAAACGGTGTATCCGTCTGGCGTGGCTTTCTTCAGTTCATGGGCCGCCAGAACACCGCCGCCCCCTGGTTTGTTCACCACATTCACCGGCACACCCAACTGGTCGGACAGCACTTTGGCAGAGGCGCGCGCCACCAGATCGGTCTGCCCGCCTGCCTTATATCCCACCAACATTGTGATCGGCTGTGTCGGGTAATCCTGAGCCATAACGGGCGTTGAGTGTGCCCCGACCATCCCCAGCGCGACCGCGAAAATGGCCGCTAAGGTATTTCTTCTGTTTAGTTTTTTCATAGTATCCTCCCTATTGAGTGTGCAGTTCTGTTTGATGTGTGTTCTGACGTTGCACGATCGCTGCACGGCGATGGCTGCGTCCGATCATAAATACCGTCACGGCAGTCAGAACGATGAAGAGTATGGCGATGGGGTGACTGACCAGATTGGCGGGGCTGCGATCCAGGATCTGGATGGACTGCCGAAAGGTCAGCTCCAGATTTGGACCGATCACAAAGCCGATCAGAAAGGTCACGAAAGAAAATTCCAGCTTGCGCGCCACAAAGCCGATCACGGCGAAAAACAGCATGACATAGATGGAAAACACGCTACTGGTTTCCATGTAAGCACCAAGGCAGCACAGAAACAAAACCACTGGAATAATCAGGCGGATTGGTACGCGGATCACCAGTGCAAAAATCCTTTGACCCGCGTAGCCAACAATCAGCAGGATCACACTGGCGCAGAGCATGGCCGCGTATAGATCAGCCACCATCTGGGGCTGCTGTTTAAACATCAAAGGACCCGGTGTAAGCCCATGCAAGGTTAACGCTGCGATCAGGATTGCGGCGATCACACTGCCCGGAATGCCAAGCGCAAACAGCGGGATCAGGCTGGATGGAACCACGGCATTATCGGCACTTTCAGCGGCAGCGATGCCTTCTATCATACCCGTGCCGTATTTTTCTGGCGTTTTTGAGGCCCGTTGCGTGGCCCCATAAGACAGGAACGACCCGACACTCGCCCCCAAGCCGGGTAAAATACCGACCACAGAACCGATTAACGATCCGCGTAGGATAACGGGTACGCAACGCCGCCATTCCGATCCCAAAATCACCCGATCCTCGCGTTTGGATCCATGCACAATATTTGCCGTTTCAGCGTCTAGCTGGCGCATGTTCCCGGCCTGAACCACCATTTCAGCCACAGCCAACATCCCAATCGCCATCGGCACCAATGAAATCCCCTCGTCCAGTTCCAACAGCCCGAAGGTCAGGCGCGGAATGAAGGTTTCGGTTTCAATCCCGACAGTGGCAAAGCAAACGCCAAAGGCCCCCGCAATCAATCCTTTGGTCATGGAATTTCCCGACAACCCACCTATGAAGGTCAGGGAAAACAACAGGATCGTGCAAATTTCGACGGGGCCGATCAACAGGGCATAGCGGGCCAAGGGCGCCGCGAGACAGATCAGAACGACCGTCGATAAAAAGTCGCCACAAACCGAGGCAAACAACCCCATCTTTAACGCTTTTTGCGCCTTGCCTTGTCGCGCCAATGGATAACCATCGAGCGCTGTCGGGGCTGATGACGGCTCTCCGGGGGTGTTGAGCAAGATTGCCGAAACCGCACTGCCCGCCGCGCTGCCTTTGGCGATGCCGATCAGCATGGCGATGGCCGCCACAGGGCTTAGGTAAAAGGTTAACGGAATGGTCACCGCCACGCCCGTGGCCTTACCCAGACCAGGCAAAGCGCCCAAAACATAGCCAAGGGAAACACCCACCGTGACCCATAACAGGGTCATCGGGGTCAGGACGTGCTGAAATCCGATCAAAAGATGTTCAAACCCGCTCATAGTATTGCGGTGCCCAGAACACGGTAAAACAGGAACCAGACTGCAAAAATCAGAACCGAAGGCATAAGCACGAGGGTGAGGATATTGCGCTCTCCCAATGCCAATAACGTGCCTGAAACCAACACCACCCCTGCTAACAAAGGGGAGACCCACAGAAAACTGCCCAGTGACACGGCGAATACGGCGCTGATTTTCACCAGCGCTGCAAGTTCGGATCGTTGAAAACTGGCGGCGCCTGACTGCGGGTCGGGATCACTGCGCAGCGCGTTGACGACCATCAGCATCGACAACCCAACCACCAAAATCATCGTGATATTGGGAACCAGTCGGGGCGAGACAAAACCGTCTGGCGCCGCATCTATCTGGGCTGGTATAACCACCAGCAACATCAGCAGTCCAAATGCGCCCATAACCAAGCCGGACGCGATATTCGCGCGTTTCATAAATCCTCCCCTGCCAAAGTATCGCCCAATAAGGGGTCTGCTTGGCTTTCTGCCCCCAAAACGTGGGGCATCTCCTCGGGGTCAGAATTACCCCACTGCGGTTAAAACAAATAGTCAAAACTTTCTTAAACGTGATAAGCACAGCTTATGAGCTATTCACCCCAACACCTAGATCGCCTGCGTTTACGCCATTTCCGTCTGCTAGAGCTGATCGACCAGCTTGGCTCTCTGCGCTCTGTGGGGATGGAATTGAACGTGACCCAGCCGGCGGTTTCGCAAATGTTAAAGGATCTGGAATTTGCCCTTGGCGTTGGCCTTGTAGAGCGGTCCGCCCGAGGTGTAACGCTGAACCCTGCTGGCGTCTATGCCTTGGAACGGGCCCGCGCCAGTCTTGCGGCGATAGATAATCTGGCAACCGAACTGTCTACCGAACAGCCAGTGCAACTGCGCATCGGCACCAATCCTGCGGTATTGTATCAAATGCTGCCAGACGCGATTTCCCGTTTAGATCCAGTATCATCCAAATTGCGTTTCAGCATCCGCATCGGAATGGTGGATGAAATGGTCCATGCGCTGCTGGATGGTGAAGTGGATTGTTATGTGGGCCGGATCAATTGGGAGAATTTGCCCAGAAGACAAGCCAGCGCTCTGCGCTCAGCCCCGTTGTTTAACAGCGAACTTGTCTTTGCCTGTGGCGCGTCCCACCCGCTTGCCGCGCAAGAAACCGTGTCTATCAATGATCTTTGCACCGCTGGTTGGGCTTTGTCGTCGCCAGAAACCAACAACCGCGGCGCATTTGATACGTGTTTTTTGAATGCGGGCCTGAAACCGCCGATTCCTGTGGTTGAAATTACGGCGGGGCCCAATTCCTTGATGACGGTTTCGCAAAAACTCGGCGTGTTAACCTGCGTGCCACGCATTGCGCTTGAAACCGAAATTGCGGCGGGAGCCATGTGCGCCCTAACGGTTCCCGATTTGGATATATCTGTAATTCAGATCGGCTTTGTAACCTTGGCCGAAACAGAAAACCTGCCAGGCCTTGCCGCATTAGAAAGCGCATTGGTCGCGGCTGCGGCCAACTGGGCAACACCAGACTAAGGGCCATGGTCCTTGTTCGGAAATCGACCTCAGTTGCTTTGCCCCCCTCTTGACGGATGTCACCCAGTCGGTTAGCCCTTCGCTAGGCTCCCGACGCCTGCCACCCGCTGACGTTTTGTCTTGGTAAAGTTCTGCATACGATTGTCTTAGTAATCCTCTCCGCATATCGCGCGGATGGTAATGTGGGTCCCCGTCCTGAATTTGCGCGATCCTTGTACGAGGACTATTGGGTCATGTCTGACACCCCGAATAACACGTTTCTTACAGCGCCCTTGGGCGTCACTTATGCTAAAACCGCCCTACCTATTATTTTTGTAATGGGGATGAACGGCCTGCTTGCCGTCGCGGATGCGCTGTTTCTGGGGCACTATGTTGGCCCCGAGGCTTTGGCCGCCGTCACCTTAATGTTTCCGATCTATATGCTGATCGTCGCTTTGGCCACTTTAGTATCCAGCGGACTGTCGAGCCTGTTGGCCCGCCATCTAGGAGGCAACCGCCTGTCAGAGGCCCGTGCGGTCTTTGCAGGGGCCCATGGATTGGCACTGCTGGTCGGGGCGGTGCTGATAGTGCTGTTTATGTTATGTGGCGCGGCCCTTGCCAAATTGGCCGCAGGCGGATCAGAAAGCCTTGCGCATATGGGCGGGGTCTATCTTCGGATCACTGTGTTGTTTTCACCGCTGCTGTTTGTGCTTTCGGTCAATTCAGATACCCTGCGAAATGAGGGTCGCGTCGGCTTCATGGCCAGCATGAGCCTGTTGGTTTCCGTGGCGAACATGGGCTTCAATTATCTGCTGATTGCGGTAATGGATCTGGGGGTGGCAGGGTCGGCCTATGGCACTGCCATGGCGCAACTGCTTGCCCTTGCGATCATAGTAACGTTTCGGATGCGCGGCAAAACCAGATTGCCCCTATCCGCCTTGCGGCATCACAGTTTGATCCATGACTGGGGGCGCATCTTGGCCTTGGGCGCACCCCAAAGCCTGAACTTCATCGGTATTGCGCTTGGATCAGCGGCAATTATGGCGGCTTTGCAATTGGCCCACAGCCCGCATTTTGAATCCACGGTTTCGGCATATGGTATTATTACACGGGTGCTGACCTTTGGTTTTCTACCGCTGTTGGGGCTGTCCCATGCCATGCAAACCATCACCGGTAATAATTACGGTGCGGGTCAGTGGAGCAGATCAAACAACAGCCTGAAACTGGCATTGGCCACGGCTTTCACTTACTGCGCCTGCGTGCAACTTGTGCTGAGCGTTTTTGCGCAGCAAATAGGACAGGTTTTTGTGGATGATCCCGCTGTCATTGCCGAGGTAAAACGCATCCTTCCCATCATGGTCACTTTATTATGTCTTTCAGGGCCGATGATGATGATCTCCACCCATTTCCAAGCCATCGGAGACGCAGGCCGCGCCGCGCTTTTAGGTCTATCCAGACCCTATCTGTTTGGGATTCCGATGACGTTTATTTTGTTTGCGAGCTTTGGGGAAATCGGCATTTGGGTCGCTGGTCCTATCGCAGATGGCATGTTGCTGATGCTGACTGTGGGGGTGCTTGTTTACACGGCAAGGAAACGATCCCTGCGCTGGGGCATATTCCATTCAACACGAGGAGTGCGCGCATGACCTCGCATCGTCCCACCCTGTTTCAGGCGAAAGAACAAGCAAAACGCCTGCGGGCGAAACGCGCCGCTGAAGGGGTGCAGATCGGCCATGCCAAAGCGCTTGAAGCGGTTGCACAAGAATATGGTTTTCGCGACTGGAATACGTTTCACGCCGCAATCGCAAACCGTCCTCCCGAAGGGTGGTCGTTGGGGGGGCGTGTTAAAGGACGTTATCTTTCGCAACCCTTTCAGGCCACGATCATTGCCCTGAAAATGCTCCGCCCGGGGTGGTATCAGCTGACCCTTGACCTTGATGAGGCTGTGGACGTGGTCACATTCGACAGTTTTTCAAACTTCCGAAAACGGGTTCACGGGGTTGTTGGGCCTGCTGGAACCACGCAGGAAAAAACATCAGATGGAACGCCCCACCTGAGTATTGATCTGTAAAACTCCCAAAGCCTACCGGTTTTCAAGGAACTGGTAGGCGTCAAGGATAGTTGCAGTTAGTCCGTCGAAAAAGCCTGCAACCGTAATATCAATAAGACCGGAAGGTGCGTCAGTTTGATCGGCGCTGACATCGTCGCCTGTTTTCACATCAAACAGCGCACTCGGGGTATCACGCAATTCCCGATAGCTTGCGCCTTTGCCGTGTTTCAACACGTTGATGGCTAGATAATACTGATGAACCCGATGGGCGAGATCACTTTGCCCATCGTCCAACAATACTGCGGTCAATTTGCGTGAAAACGGGCCGCGTTTGAAATGGTGCTGCATCCGCGCCTCAAAAGCCGAAAACACATCTAACGCCGCAGCTTCAAGCGCAACCGTCGCCGCGCGCAGATCATCCAGTTCAACCTGTGACGCCTTTTGATCCTCGACAAGTTTCAGAATTTCGGAAACACGATCATCCGCCGCCTTTATATCGGCCTTCGCCGCCGCGACCAGTTCAGGCACGGTTTGTTCAGTTTCCATCATTCTTTCTCCTTATGCTGCCCCCTCCTTTAAGCTATGCACGAGGGAATGATAGTGGTGTCTGACGTCAGCCGTTCACCTGTTTGACTTTGTTTATCGTGAATCCGCTACTTTATGGGAAAGCAGCCCGCGCCAGACTACACTTTTTGTAAGATATGCTGCCGCATCAGGCTGGCCAGGCGCATGCTGTCGTCCATTTCAACCGCCAGAACCATTTCAAGATGTTCCTGCGCCGAGCGTTCGATCCGCGCGCGATCCATCCATTGCGACGCCGGTGCCGGAGAGGTGCGCAGCCGCAGGTCATCTACAAGATTTACCATATGCAGATTGCCCGTACACAGCAGCAGCTTTCGGTGAAAAGCAAGGTTTGTATCATAAAGCCGCTCGAACGGACCATCTCGAACAATACGGGCAAATTGCTCGGCCAAGTTTCGCAATTCGGCGATTGCATCGGGGCGTGCACCTGCGCAAATTTCTTCGGAAAAACCGGTTTCGATAGCCAGACGAATGGCAAGCACTTGCGCCGTTTCGTCATTATCCGTGGGGTGCACCGAGTAGCCGCGATTTTTTTCGTATCTGATCAACCGCCGCCCCGCGAGACTTTCGAGCGCCTTTCGCACTGGCGCGCGTCCGACAGCATAACGGTCTTGCAGGTCCACTTGTTTCAACCAAGAACCGGGTGTGAACAGACCCGCTCGCAAATCCTCGGCCAAACGGTCAGTGATGGAATCAGAGTCGTCAGACATAAAGTTAATCTTCCCTTTGCGGCCTTAATACCGCACATGGCGGCAGAGTGGAATTCGTTCTCGCAACGTCGCCATTGATTAATTATTAAGCAATTATTACGGATTTTTACAAAATATTCCAAATACCGTACCTCTTCCCTTGCTTTATCAGATTATTGGTGCCAATTTTGTTACCAATAATACGCAGCGGCAGGAGTACCCAGAGAAATGAGCGGAATCAACCAAGATAAAATCTGGGATCATGTGGACGACAGACAGGATGCCTTTACCGCCTTTTCCGATCGGGTCTGGGAAACACCAGAGTTGAACTTTGCAGAGCAAAAATCCTGTGAAACCCATTCTGAAATGCTTGTGTCCGAAGGCTTTCGCGTCACCCGAAATGTGGCGGGCCTGCCCACTGCGGTGATGGGGGAATTCGGCGAAGGCGGGCCGGTGATTGCCATTCTGGGGGAATATGACGCCTTGCCGGGGCTTAGCCAACAGGCTGGCGTCGCTGAAAAACGCCCGGTTGAAACTGGTGCGGCAGGACATGGCTGCGGGCACAACCTGCTGGGCGCAGGCTCCATGTTGGCGGCCGCTGCTGTTAAGGCATGGCTGGAAGAAACCGGCCAACCGGGCCGCGTGCGTTATATCGGCTGCCCTGCCGAAGAAGGTGGATCAGCCAAAGGTTTTATGGTGCGCGAAGGTTTGTTTGACGATGTAGATGTGGCGCTGTGCTGGCACCCTGCCCCGCTGGCCGCTGTGAACACTCCGATCTCGCTGGCGTGCAATGAATTGCTGTTTGAATTTGAAGGACGTTCCTCCCATGCGGCGGCGGCCCCTGAATTGGGACGCTCGGCGCTTGATGCGGTGGAACTGATGAATGTGGGTGTCAATTATATGCGCGAACACATGCCTTCATCGGCGCGGATTCACTATGCGGTTATTGATGCGGGCGGCACGGCGCCCAATGTGGTTCAGGCCTATGCAGCGGTGCGTTATCTGGTACGGGCCCGTGAATTGGATGACCTGATCCCACTGGTGGAACGTGTGCGCAAAGTGGCGCAGGGGGCCGCCCTGATGACTGAAACAAAAGTACAGGATCGGGTGCTGTCAGGGGATGCCAACCTGATCGGGAATACCCCGCTGGAAACCCTGATGCATGCTCAGTTGGAACGGCTTGGCGCGCCTGAATTTGACGATGCCGACCGCGCCTTTGCCGCAGACATCCGCAAAACACTAACACCCGAGGAAATCCGCGCCGCTTTTGCCCGTTTCGGGGTAGAACCGCGCATGGATGTGCCCCTGTGCGACTTTGTTGTGCCTCTGACCCAAGGCACTGGTGCAAGTGTCGGGTCCACCGATGTTGGCACCGTCAGTTGGGTGGTGCCAACCGTACAAGTACGCGGCGCGACCTATGCCATTGGCACCCCCGGTCACAGTTGGCAGTTGGTCGCCCAAGGCCAATCAGGCATCGCCCACAAAGGCATGATCCATGCCGCCAAAGTGATGGCCGCCACGGTGCGGGACTTGTTCGAAGATTCCTCAAAAATTGACCAAGCCAAGGCGGATTTCACCCGCCGCCGCGCTGGACGCCCGTTCATCAACCCGCTGCCCGACGACGTGCAGCCGGATTTCCCAAAGGCCGCTGAATAAGCCTTGATCCTGACGGGTTAGCACCCAAAACACCGCGAACGGCCCGCGCGCCACCCCAAACCTTTACCGAAAGTGCCCCATGGACAGACCCGGTTTCTTTGACCTGATGAATTTCGGCCCCGAGGGCTGGGCCCCCGCGTTGTTGCGCGCCGCTTTGATGACATTGGCGGTGGCAGGCAGTGGCTATGTCATCGGCTCCACACTTGGCATCCTGCTGGCTTGGGCCAAAATTTCTGGCGGGCGCATTTTGAGTATGTTCGCCGAAACCTACACTACAGTATTGCGTGGCATTCCCGATTTGTTGGTCATCTACCTGTTCTACTTTGGCGGTTCGATCCTGTTGACCCGCATGATGCGGATGTTCGGCCATGAAGGTTTTGTGGATTTGCCCGGATTTGCCGCGGGTGCCATGGCGATCGGCATTGTATCCGCCGCCCAACATACCGAGGTGTTTCGCGGCGCCTACCGCGCTGTCAGCACCGGCGAAATTGAGGCCGCACAGGCCGTTGGCATGTCGCGCATCACCCTGTTCCGCCGTATCATCCTGCCCCTAACCGCCCGCCACGCCCTGCCTGGCATGGGCAATGTCTGGCAAATCACCCTGAAAGAAAGCGCGCTTGTGTCTGTTACTGGCGTGGTCGAACTGGTGCGCCAAGCCCAGATCGGCGCGGGATCGACCCGCCAGCCTTTCTACTTTTTCTTCGCGGCGGCCATCTTGTTTTTGGTCATCACATGGGCTTCGGGCTTGATCCTTAATCGGGCCGAACGACACGTCAACCGTGGCATTCGGAGATAAACACGATGGATTTTCCCTTCTTTCTTGAGACCCTGAAAACCCTGTCACGCGGCATCCCGCTGACCCTGCTGCTGGCCAGCCTGTCTGTGGCCATCGGGGTGTTTATTGCCATCGCCATTGCCTCTGCGCGGCTGTGGGGCGGGAACTGGCTGCAACGGATTGCACAGTTCTACGTCTTTGTGTTTCGCGGCACCCCCCTGCTGGTGCAGTTGTTTTTGATCTACTACGGCATTGGCCAGTTCGAAGCGGTGCGCGACAGTTTTCTGTGGCCTGTGCTGCGCGAGCCGTTCTGGTGCGCGATCCTGTCGCTGGCCCTGAATACAGGGGCTTACGGGTCAGAAATCGTGCGCGGCGGGTTACTTTCTGTCCCCCAAGGCCAGGTCGAGGCCGCCCGCGCCTGTGGCATGTCCCCCAGACGCGCGTTTATGCGTATCGTGTTACCCCAAGCCGTACGCCAAGCCCTGCCCGCCTATGGCAACGAATTGATATTGCTAGTGAAAGCGACTTCTTTGGCGTCAATCATCACCCTGATGGAAATCACCGGCATCGCGGCGAAACTGATCTCGGAAACCTACCGCGTGATCGAGGTGTTTACCGCAGCAGGCGGCGTTTATCTGGCGATTAACTTTGTCCTCACCCGTTTGGTGGCAGCGCTGGATTACCGCCTGACCGCCCATCTGCGCCCCCGCGACCCGTCGTCCACTTCCCGCCTTACCGGAGCCGAAAAATGACCCAGCCTGCCATCCGCATGCGCGATTTGCGCAAATCTTTCGGGGCCCATGAGGTGCTTCGCGGCATTGATCTTGATGCGTTTGAAGGGGATGTTGTATCGATCCTTGGGTCTTCGGGGTCAGGAAAATCCACCATGCTGCGCTGCATTAACCTGCTGGAAACCCAGTCAGGGGGCGAGGTCTGGATCGGCGCGGATAAGATCGAGCTGGTCACGGATCGCGCAGGCCGCGTGAAGCTTGCCAATCCCAAAAAGGTTCAGGAATTGCGCGCGCGGGTCGGGATGGTGTTCCAATCCTTTAACCTGTGGTCCCATAAAACCATCCTTGAAAACGTGATGGAAGCCCCGATCCACGTGCAAGGCCGCGCCAAAGCGGATGTACAGGACGAAGCTCTTGCCATGCTGGAAAAAGTCGGCATCGCTGAAAAGCGCGATGCTTACCCCGCCCATCTGTCAGGCGGCCAGCAACAGCGCGCCGCGATTGCGCGGTCTTTGGCGATGAACCCCGATGTGCTGTTGTTTGATGAACCGACCTCTGCGCTTGACCCCGAACTGGTGGGCGAGGTTTTGCGCGTGATGCGGGGGCTGGCCGAAGAAGGACGCACGATGCTGGTGGTCACCCATGAAATGGGCTTTGCCCGCGATGTATCCAACCGCGTTGTCTATTTGCACGACGGTCAGATCGACTGCGAAGGCGCGCCCTCTGACCTGTTTAACGGCGGCGGATCCGATCGGTTCCAGCGGTTTGCCACCTCGTAATTTTCCACCCCAACCAACGAAACCACACCAAAAACCAACAAGGAGACTTCCATGAAACTACTCACCCTCGCAGCGGCTTTGGGCCTGTCAGCCCTGACAGCCAGCCCGATGATGGCAAAAGACTGGTCCAAAGTGACCATCGCCACCGAAGGTGCCTTTGCCCCTTGGAACTTTACCGCAGCGGATGGTACGCTCGACGGGTTCGAGGTGGATTTGTACCACGACATCTGCGCCCGCATGGCTGTTGAATGCACCTTGGTCGCGCAAAACTGGGATGGCATTATTCCGGGCCTTCTGGCTGGGAAATACGATGCGATCATGGCAGGCATGTCAGCCACGGCCAAACGCGAAGAAGTCATCGCTTTTAGCCAGTCCTACGGGTCAACAGGGCAAAGCTTTGGCGTGCTGAAAGACGGCCCCTTGGCCAGCCTGCCCATGCAAGACGAACTGTTTTCACTGGTTAAAAACCCGGAAGGCGCTGAAAAAGCAGTAGAAGCCCTGCGCCCATTGCTGAAAGGCAAAGTGATCGGCGTGCAAGGATCGTCAATCGGTGCAAAATTCATCGAACAAAGCTTTGGCGACATTGCAGACATCCGTGAATATAAATCCACCGAGCAACATGATCTGGACCTGAAAGCAGGCCGCATCGACGTGATCATGGCTTCGCCGGCCTATTTGATGACAGCAGTGAAAGCCGACCCTGAATCCGGCATGATCATGGCTGGTCCCCGCTTTCAAGGCGGCATTCTGGGCCGCGGCAGTGCCGTTGGCCTGCGCCAGGAAGACACAGAATTGAAAGCCATGTTCGACAAAGCCCTGACAGCGGCCAAAGACGACGGGACGATGAAAAAGCTGTCCGAAAAATGGTTCGGCTTTGACGTGACGGTTTATTAAGCCAAGCGATTTGACCAACTAAGCTGGCAGCGGGATCGCTGCCAGTTCTTGTTTCAGAGCAAATCTTTTAGCCCTTTAGGGTGGCGTATTTACAGCCCAGCGATGTGACACGGGCGAAATTCTGTGTATATCGCAGCCATGAAACGCCTTCACCCGCTCTATTTCGCCTTAAATCAACACGCCTTTTTGCAGGCCAAGCCAATGGCTGCGCTGTGATGGCCTATTTGGGTTTGTTTCTGTCAGCCCTGATCGCCGCAACCATTCTGCCGATGCAGTCAGAGGCGGTTTTGGTCGGCCTTTTGCTTAACGCAAACCACCCTGCACTTTTGTTGCTGCTGGTGGCCACCTTTGGAAATGTCTTGGGGTCGGTGATAAACTGGTATCTGGGGCGGTTTTTGCTGCGCTTCAAAGACAAACGCTGGTTCCCCAGTTCAGACGCGCAACTTGCACGGGCGCAACACTGGTATCGACGGTACGGCCGCTGGTCCCTGCTGGCAAGCTGGCTGCCAGTGGTGGGTGATCCGCTTACCATTGTTGCAGGGCTGATGCGCGAACCCCTGGGGCCGTTTTTGCTTCTTGTTACACTTGCCAAAGGCACAAGATACGTGATTTTGGCCGCTGCGGTTTTGGCATGGGTGTAGAGGAACGGGACAATCGAGCCACCCCGCCTCAGCCCCTTTTGCGACGGCGGATAAATGACCACAGCAGGGTCAGAACAATGATTGCCAGCAAGGTCGCGCTGATCGGGCGGGTGACAAAAACCGTGGCGTCCATATCATTGGCGGTCAGCCCGTTGCGCAGGTTGGTTTCGATAATCGGCCCTAATACCAGCCCGATGACAATCGGCGCCATTGGAAAGCCGAAACGCACAAAAATATAGCCGATGATCCCCAGCACCGCGATTACACCCACTTCAAACGGAGAGTGGCTGATCGCAAAGCCTCCCGTGGCACATAACACCGCGATGACGGGCAGTTGGATGCGAATGGGCACGTCCAAAAGTTTTGGCAAAACCCGCCGCGCGGCCAGCCCGATGATCACCGTAAACCCCGCTGCCACGAACAGAATAACCAGAATTTGTGCAAACAGATCGCTGTTTTCAAAGATGAAAAACGGGCCGGGATCAATGCCTTGGATCAGCAATGCCCCGATCAGAACTGCCGTCACCGTATCCCCCGGAATCCCAAGGGTCAGCAAGGGCACCAGTGCGCCGCCCGTGACTGCATTATTGGCGGATTCAGATGCGATGATACCACGGATTGATCCTGCCTCGGCGTCTTTGGCCTGCGCACTGCCGGACTGCCCATATGCAATCCACGAGGCAATTGTTGGGCCTGTTCCCGGCAAGATCCCGATCAGCGTACCGGTGATAGAGCTGCGCGCCAACAACCACCCGTGCCGCATCATTATGCCGGGCAGCTTGGCGATCGGGTGTACTGTTTGGGCCACCGCAATGCCCAGACCCGTCTTGCTTGAGGCTTGTTGCAACATCTCGGCAACGGCGAAAAAGGCGATCAAAGCAGGGACAAGGGGGATGCCGCCCTGCAACTCTGGCACCCCCATGGAATACCGCATCATGCCGCCCACATCGTCTATGCCGACAGTCCCTAGAAACATCCCGAAGCTGGCCGCGATGATCCCTTTAATGGGCGATCCGCCGGAAACCGCCGCCACACAAATCAGGCCAAACAGCCCAAGGGCGAAGTATTCAACCGATGTGAATTGCAGTGCAAAATTTGCTAGATTGGGGGCCGCAATCATCAAGGCCGCAATGGAAAACGCCGCCCCAAAGCCCGAGGCCACAACCGCCAGACTGATGGCCAGATCGGCTTTGCCCTTGCGTGCCAGTTTATAGCCGTCCACCGCCGTGGCCGCATTGCCAGGGGAGCCGGGGGTATTGATCAGAATGGCCGGAATCGACCCTGCAAAATACCCCGCAGAATAAATCCCCAACAACAGCGCCATGGCGACTTCGAAGCTGACCCCAAAAGTCAACGGCGTGGCAATCGCCACCCCCGTTGTTGCGGTTAAACCGGGGGAGGCCCCGAAAATAAATCCGATTATGACGCCAGCAAAGATCCACAGCAGGATCGGGACCTGAAAAACCGAACCCACGGCGGCGAAAATGGTTTCAAGCGGTATTAAATCCATGATCAGAACCACACTGGTAAAAGAACGGTAAAGCCGTAGCGAAACAGCACAAACACAATGGCAGAAACGCTCAGCGGCAGCACAAGCAGTTCAACCCAATTGCGCGATCCCAATACCCACATGCTGGCCAGCATAAACACCCAAGTGCCAAACCTGAAATCCACATATCGAAAGGTCAAAGCGTAGAGCAGAAACAGGCTGGCAAACAGCGCCGTGCGCGGGTTTTTAAGCGCGTGAACCACGCCAGACAAAGGGGTGTCTTGGGGCTGAATCGTCAGGATCAAACCACACAGCACCAGCAAACCGGACAGAACAAAAGGAAAGGCGCGGGCCGAGAGGCTGCCGGTTCCAGACAGCACATCAATTTGTGTGGTGGCCAGAAACAGCGACGCCCCTGACAGAATGACCAAGGGCCCTGCAAGACGGTCGGCTTTCATCTAATGTCTCCTCGACATTAAAAAACGCTGCCCCTTCGGAAGGGGCAGCGTCTGTGATTATTTCATCAAGCCGATGTTTTTCAGAACAACGCTGTGTTTGGCCACATCCGCGTCAATCTGGGCCTGAAACACGTCGCCATCAAGAAAGGCCTCGGTCAGGTTCAGCTTTGTGTAAAGGGCGCGGATTTCGTCGGTGTTCGCGACTTTGGTAACCTCTTCGCGCAGCTTTGCGATGATTTCAGGCGGCGTGTCACTGTTGGTCAGCAAGCCGAACCAGACCGCCACATCAAAGTCAAAGCCCTGCTCGGTGAATGTCGGAGAATCTGGCAGATAAGACAGCCGCGCATCTGACGCAACGCCCAGCACCCGCAGCTTTTTCGCCTTGGCCAGACTGACGTAATTGGATGCCCCGACGAACACAAAATCCACTTCGCCAGACAGGGCTTTGGTCACCGCTCCCTTGCCGCCTTTGCCCCCGATATGGGTCATGTTCAGCCCGTTTTCTTGGGCGAAAATTTCCATGTTGATGTGCTGCGTCGAACCCGGTCCGGGCGTCGAATATTTAACCGAACTCTCGGTGGATTTTGCGGCTGCGACCAGATCGCCGATTGATTGATAGGGGCTGTCCGCTGCCACTGCCAAGCCGATAGGCCCGACCACAAGCTGGGCAATCGGGGTGAAATCTTCGGTTTTATAGCCGGGATCTGAAATCAAAGGCCGCGCCGTTAGCGCACCTGTTGATCCCATCAGCAAGGTGTACCCATCCGCGCTGGCCTTGGCTGCTTCGGCTGTGCCTTTGCCGCCGCCAGCACCGGGGATGTTTTGTACGATGACGGGAACGCCCATCGCCGATTTCAATTGATCCGCGATGGCGCGTGCTGAACTGTCAAGCGCATCCCCTGCCCCGAAGGGAACCACGATTTGCACAGGCTTGTTGGGATAGTCTTGCGCGGCCAGTGATGTTGCGCCGACAGCAAACACGCTTGCTATCACGCCTGAAACTACAAACTTAATTAAACTCATTGCGACCTCCAAGTCGGTTATTTGCCCTATTCAGGGCTGTTATATACCTGTATATACAACTGATAAAAATCAATCCGTCAAGTAAGGTCTCTATTTCGATGTCAGACACAGCCACCCCCCGCCCGCTTTACCAAACCATCAAAGGCTATGTTGTGGACAACATCAAATCAGGGGCTTGGGCACCGGGCGAGAAAATCCCGTCTGAAGCAGAGATCGTCAAATTCCTTGGCGCGTCGCGCATGACTGTGAACCGCGCCTTGCGGGAATTGTCATCAGAGGGTCACGTCACGCGGGTGCAGGGTGTTGGCACTTTTGTAGCCGAACCGCGCCGCACCGCCACGCCGCTGGATATTCGCAGCATTGCCGAAGAAATTGCCGAGCGGGGCAACCAGCACAGTTGCAAGGTGATTTCCTGCGTTTCAGAACCTGCCCCCGTCCATATCGCACAATCGCTGCAACTGACGGTCTGTTCCAACATCTTTCATGTTGTTTTGGTGCATCTGGAAAACAACTGCCCGATCCAGGTGGAAGACCGCTACGTGAATCCCAACGCCGCGCCAGAGTTTCTGAGCGTGGATTTCACCACCACAACCCCAAGCGCCTATCTGCTGGCCCATCTGCCAGTCAGCGAAGTGGAGCATAAAATAACTTCCCGCCAACCGACGCCGCTGGAATGCAGCTTGCTGGAACTTCCCGCCAATACACCGATGCTGGAATTGAACCGACGCTCTTGGTCGGGGCGGCATGTTGTGACAAACGTCAAACTGGCTGCTGTTGGCACCGTGTTTAGCCTTGGGGGGCGGTTTAAAACCAACAACGGCGTCTGGCACTGATCCAGTCGCCTAGCCGTCAGTATTGCGTGGTCATCTTATGGCCACCGCGAAAGATCAGGCGCACATATGTGATGGCCTGCCCGTCCATCCATGTGGAGCGCTCTGTCTGAAACAGCGCATCGCCCTTTGCGCAGTGCAACAGTGTTGCCAGTTTTGCATCGGCCTGAACCGCAAGCAGGCTCATTTCAGCATTCGAAAACGGCACCGCAGTCACCAGCCATTCGTTAGGGCCAGACTGTGAAAAATCGACCGTTTCGGCATCTGGCAACGCATCCAGACTGATCCAGCGATCTTCGAGCTGAAAGGGCATATCATCGGCAGTGTGCATGCAACACACATGCCGTACCAGCCCCCCGACAGCCAGCCCAAGCCGCCCGCGCAGCCAGTCGGGTGCAGGCTCTATAGTGCTGTTTATCAGCGTATACCCGTAAACCGCCTGCTGGTCCTCGATCTCTTTGCGCACCAAAGGAATCCCGAAACGCGCTTGGCGCACGGGGTTCATACGCACCCGCGTTCCAGATTTGCGCCGCCGCTCAATGATGCCTTCTTCGGCCAGTTCCCGCATGGCACGGTTCACTGTTGCGCGGGCACAGTCATAAGTTTCGGCGAGACGCATCTCGTTTGGCATCTGACTGCCGGGTGCCCAGACACCTTGGGTGATCTTGTCCAGAATATCCGCTTTCACCACGCGATACATCGCGGTCATGTCATTTTCCTCCCACCTGCACTCCGCTGCCCCGTGCCGTCAGGTCGGTGTCATGAACGCCTTGCATAAAAAAGAGACATAAGCAGAAAAATCAAGGCAATGCGACAGGTTTTACATGTTCTTTTCACCACAATCCTGACCGCGCCTAATGCAGCCGAACCTATAACCGATCGGCAGAACATGCGGTCTCTGTCTTGGGCTTGTTGACGGCCTAAGATGGTCGATAACCCACAAGTTTTATCAATTGAAACAACAATACTAATATGTTTTTCCTATTGATTTTACCGTGATACCCCGCTGTTACCATAGACCGGAGCATCCCATGACCACCACTACATCCCGCCGCCAATCTGCCTTTGGGCTCGGGCAATTTATTACGCGCAACGCTTTGGGTGTTGCCATTGCTGCGGGGATTACCGGCGCAGCGGCGCTGCTGCATCAGTTTGGATTGGCCACCGCAATCGGGTTGCCGATCCTGTCAATTCTGATCGCTATGGGGATCGGCAATGTGATCCCCGCCCCTGCTGCCAGCCTGCCCGGCTTGCAAATCGCGGCCCGCCCATTGCTGCGGTTCGGGATTATCCTGTTGGGCTTACAAGTTACGCTGGATGATCTGCTGGCCTTAGGGCTACTTCCCTTGGCTGCGCTGGTCACGCTTGTTCTGGGCACAATGGGATTTACCGTCTGGATGGGCCGTCTGTTGGGGGTCAAAAAATCCCTGACCGTGTTGATCGCATCCGGCACGTCGATCTGCGGCGCCTCGGCAGTGATGGCAACCGCATCCACCATTTCCGCCAAGGACGAAGACGTGGCCTACGGTGTTGCTATGGTGACTTTATTCGGCTCTGTCGCCATGACAGTCCTGCCGATGGCCAGCGCCTTTCTGGAATTCAACCCGATGGCTCATGGCTTTTGGACAGGCGGCACAATCCACGAAGTCGCCCAAGCCGTCGCCGCCGCCTTTCAACACAGCGAAGACGGCGGGACCGTGGGCACAATGGTCAAACTGGCCCGCGTATTGATGCTGGTTCCCGTCCTGCTGCTGGTGGGTGTGCTGTTTAACCGAGGAACCAAAGACGCCCCCAGCAAACGCCCGCCTTTTCCCACTTTTGTTCTGGGGTTCATGGCAATGGTAGGGGTCAATTCCATCATAGAAGTTCCCACCGATCTGCGCGTACACTTTGCGACGCTGACGGCCTGTATCCTTTCAATGTCACTGGCGGCAATCGGTTTTCAAACCCGTTTTCCAGCCCTTTTGGCCCGTGGTCCGCGCCCTTTGTTGCTGGCGGCAGTGTCGAGTTGCTTTATTTCAGGCGCTGGCCTCTTGCTGGCCCTTGCCCTCTTCCCTTAGATCAATGCCATGACACTTGAACAACTTCGCATCTTTGCCGCTGTGGCCACCCAGCTGAACATGACCCGCGCGTCTGAAATGCTGTTGTTGTCGCAATCCGCTGTCAGTGCCGCGATTTCCGCGCTGGAACGGCGTCATGATGTGAAGCTGTTTGATCGTGTGGGGCGCGGCATTGCCCTGACCCCCGCCGGCGCAGTTTTTCTGGCCGAAGCCAAAGACATTCTGAACCGCGCCCAACAGGCGGAGCGGGTTCTGATTGACCTAAGTACCCTGCGCCGCGGCGCTATTCAGTTGGTGGCCAGCCAGACCGTTGGAAATTACTGGCTGCCCCGTCAATTGATGGCCTTTCACACCGCCCATCCCGAAATTGATCTGTCGGTTGAAATCACCAATTCGGATCGTGTGATGGAATGGATCACAACGGGCAAAGCGGAACTGGGGTTTATCGAAGCCCCCGTCACCATTGACGGGCTAGAGGCCACGCAGGTTGGAACCGACCAAATGGTGCTGATCGGTCCCCGTGATCTAGGGCCACAGATCGACCGCGCCACGTTAATGCGCCTGCCTTGGGTGATCCGCGAAGAAGGCTCTGGCACGCGTGCCATGTTGTTGGAATTCCTTGCCCACTACAACCTGACCCTGTCTGACATCCGCATCGCGCTGGTGCTGCCCAGCAACGAGGCGATTGCAACGGCTGTGTCTGACGGGCTTGGCATCGCCTTAATGTCCCGTCTTGCGGCAGGGTTTCTGGGGCAATCCCCGCAGATCGCCATCCGCCCCTCGCCACAACCGGATCGGGCCCTGAACATGGTGCTATCCACCCAGCGTCACCGCAGCAGCGCAGTTCAGGCCTTTGTGGATCAGATCAAAGCAGCACCAGACGTCGCCTTGAATTGACATTAAGCGCAGACATAATAATAAATATCCATACAAAACATCCGATCAAAAACCGCCTTTAGGCGGGCCAGAAAGCACCCCGATGATTGCCTGCTCCCGTATGTATAACCTGAACCCTGCCCTGACCGAGCATTGGCGCAGATTGTTTGAACACACCGCCTCTGTGGCGGGGGTACCATTGGAGGTAATTGACTACGCCGCCCCTGCCCCGTTGGATCAGCTGTGGGCGCGCGCGGATCTGGCCTGTGTGTTCATGTGTGGTTGGCCTTTCCAGCGTGCCACCCGTCCTTTTCAAATCATTGCGGCCCCGATCCCGGAACAAAACGCCAGTCTGCACCCGCTAAACGGGCCACAGTATTGCACCAATCTGGTGGTGCGCGACACAGCGCCTTATGAGCATCTGCAAGACACGTTTGGCGGGCGGATTGCCTGGACGGATCGCGGCTCCCATTCGGGATTCAACGCCCCGCGCAAGCTGTTGCTGGACCATCTGAACGGGCGGGATCACCTGTATTCCGAAAGCATCGGTCCCGTCGTCACCCCTCGCGCCTCGCTGAACAGTGTGCTGCAGGGAGGCGCCGATGTTGCCCCGCTCGACAGTTACTTCCACATGCTTCTGGCGCGCCACGAACCCCAAACCGCAGCCCGTATTCGGGTGATCGCCCAGACCCCCGCAGCCCCTATGCCCTTGCTGGTTGCAGCCCCTGAAATTGATCCCGAAGTGGTTGCAAAGCTGGGCCGTACCTTTGCCCAAGCCGCCGACACCCCGCGACTGGCCCCCTATCTAAAAGACCTGTGCCTAAGCGGTTTTGCGATTCCAAAGCGCGCGGACTATGCGATAACCGACCAATGGCACACCGAGGCTTTGGCCGCAGGCTACCCCGAACCCCGCTGAACCAAACAGTAGAAAGGGCACCCGAGGTGCCCTTTCTTTTATTCTGTAGATCGTGCCGCGATTTAGCGGAAGCGGATACGTTGACCGATGTTGTTGGCCTTGGCTTTGGCCACCAATGCAGCCCCCAGCGCCACGTCGGTGCTGCTAAGGCCGCGATGCCAGAACAGGATTGTCTCGTCGTCGTTTTCCCGACCGGGCTTCAGACCCGCTGCAACTTCGCCCAATTCGGCGTGCAGGGTTTCTTCGGACAGTTTGCCCGCATCCACATGGGCGCGCAGCGCACCGTAAGGGCGGCCCGGACCACATTGGCCCCAGTCATCCACCAGCATTTTATCCATGATGTCGGTCAGATCGAATTCAACCGCGCTCATGGTCCCATAAGGAATAACCAGCGCGCCTTTTTTGATCCACTCGGTTTTGAACATCGGCGTGGGTTCTGGCAGACGGGTCGCCTCGATCAGAATGTCGGCGCCTTCCAGACAGTCCTGCCAGTTATCGGTGACAATGATTTTTTTGCCCAGATCCTGTTCCAGCTTTTCAGCAAAGGCATTGCGGCTTTCGGGACGGCGGGAATGGATGCGGATTTCGTCGAAATCATAAATGTGGTTCAACAGACGCACGTTCCAATAAGACGTGCCGCGCGACCCAACATGTCCTAGAATTTTACTGTCTTTGCGCGCCAGATGCTTGGCCCCAAGCGCTGTCACAGCCCCTGTGCGCATATCGGTAATCGCTGTGGCATCAATGATCGCTGTGGGTACGCCGGTTTCAGGGCTGAACAGGTTCAGAACCGCCAATTCGGATGGCAGACCCACTTTGTAGTTGTCCACGAAATCACCAACCACTTTGACGCCCGCCACATCCAGCGTTTTTACATAACCGCGCAGAACGTTGAAATGCCCTTTGTCGGAACTTTCCGGCACCAGATGGACACGCGGCTCAATCACTGTTTGTTTGTTGCCTTGTGCAATCAGCGCGGATTCAACCGCTGCCAGAATTTCATCATCGGTCAGGGCAAGGTCTGCAATGTCCAGCGCGTTAAGATAGTCGATCCAGATTTCGGTCATGGAGAAGCCTTTCAAGAAGTGAGAAGTTGTAGAAGAAGTATCAAGCAGCACCCGCAGGCGCCAGCACAGCCGCACGGCTGATATAGCCAAGCACAGGGCCGTCGCTGGCCCCATCGCGCACGATTAGCCCCTCGACCCCTTTGTCGAGAATTTCCGACAAAGCAAAATGCAAACTGGCATCGGGGGAGACAGGCGGGAAATCTGTGCTTTCGGCCGCAGTCATCCGGTCGCGCACCTGTATCAGGTTCAGCTGTTTAAGCGCACGATCTGTGCCGAGGAAGTCAGCGACAAAATCGCTGTTGGGGCGGGCCAGAATATCCAGCGGTGCATCATATTGCAGCAGTTTGCCATCCCGCATGATCGCAACGCGGTCGCCCATCTTTAGCGCCTCATCCAGATCATGGGTGACCATCACCACGGTTTTATTGGTCTTTTTCAGAATCTCTTTGAATTCCGTCTGCACTTTGCTGCGGGTGATCGGATCAATGGCGCCAAAGGGTTCGTCCATCAACATCACCTCGGGATCGGCGGCCAAAGCACGGGCGAACCCGACCCGTTGACGCTGCCCACCTGATAGGGCTTGGGGCAGTCGTGGGCCCATTTCATCGGGGTCAAGCCCAACCAGTTCCAACATCTCGGCCACCCGTTTGCGGGTCTTGGCGGGGTCATGTTTCAACAAACGCGGCACTGTCGCCACGTTTTGCGCAATGGTCATATGGGGGAACAGGCCGACCTGCTGGATCACATAGCCGATAGAGCGGCGCAATTCCTGCGGGTCCACCTTGGTCACATCCTGCCCGTTAACCAAAATCTGCCCCGATGTAGGCACCTGCAAACAGTTGATCATCCGCATGGTGGTGGTTTTACCACAGCCCGATGGTCCGATCAGCGCCACCGTTGTGCCGGTTTCGATTTGCAAACTAATGTCGTCAACCGCAGGCCGGATCACGTTGGAATAAATCTTGGTGACGTTTCTAAGCTCGATCATCACTGGTCTCCTGACAGGTTAACGGTTCGGCGCGATACGCGGCGTTCTAAAAAGCTAAATCCAACCTCGGCGGCGATGGCCAAAAGTGCGATGGGTACAGCGCCTACCAGCAGGCGGGGCATATCCATGATGGCGATGCCGGTGCTGATGAAATCCCCCAGCCCGCCGCCGCCCACAAAAGACGCCAGCGCCGCGCCGCCAATCACCTGGATCGAGGCAATTTTCACCCCGGAAATGATCGGCCCCAAGGCCAGCGGCAATTCGATCTTCATGGCAATTTGCAGACGGCTCATGCCCATACCGGTTGCGGCATCGGTGACGGTTGCGTCAACTTCGGCGACACCCACAACGGTGTTCAACAACAAAGGCGGCACCGCAAGCACGATCAGCGCCACCACCGATGGCAAAAACCCGATGCCCAGAAAGGGCAACGCCGCTGACAGGATCGCCAGACTGGGAATAGAGCGGAACGCCCCAACAATATTGATCGCAATAAAAGACGCACGACGCGAATGGGCCACAAAGAACCCCAACGGAATGGCAATCACCGCGCCAATCGACATGGCCACAATGCACATCCATAAATGTTGGTTCAGTGCGATCATAAAGGTGGATTTATGGGACAAAACCCAAGTGAATGCTTCAATCAGGTTCATCGCGGGTCGCCTCCGGTGGTTTTACGCAGTTTCCGTTCGACCATCGACAGGGCGAAATCCACCGACAAGGCCAGCGCAGATGTAAGCGCCCCGCCCACAAAGATTTTCTCGGGGTAGCGTTGGTCAAGACCTTCAAAGATGATCGTGCCCAGGCCACCTGCATTGATATAGGCTGCAATGGTCGCAATCCCGATCACAGTCACAGACGCAATCCGCAGCCCCGCAATGATAAACGGCATCGCAAGGGGCAGTTCGATTTCATAAATCCGCCGCCAGCGCCCGTAACCCATGCCGTGGGCAGCGTCCACAACCTCGGGGGGGAGGTTCTGAAACCCTGTCGCAATGTTGCGGATCATGATCATCAACGAATAGGCCGCCAGCCCGATGATCGCAGGCACCGTGCCAATGCCAAAAATCGGAATGAACAGCGCGAAAAGCGCCAGACTTGGCACCGCAAACAGAATGCCCGTCACAATCATGATAAAGGCGTAAAGTTTCGGCTTTTTGGCGCTGTAAATGCCCACGGCCAGTGAAATCACAAAGGCAATGGTGATCGGCACCACCAAAAGATACAGATGTTCCAGAAAGGCGATCCCAATCCGGTCGAGGTTGTTTGGCCACCAATTCATGCAAGCTGCTCCTCTAGGTCTTTAAAGATCGGGCCAAGCCCTTGCTGTTGGATCGCTGCGGCCAATGCGTAAATATCTGGGCTGGTTGCACGGTCTTGGGTCAAAGGTGTGACATGGGCGCGAACACCTTGCTGGATCGCTGCCGTGCCCTGCCCCAAAGTGATCCCTTGGCGCAGGTCAACCGCTTGGGCGGCAACCATCAATTCGATCCCCACCAGATAACGCAGGTTTTCCACCATGGTCGAAAACTTCTCGATGCCCGGCATCAACAAAGAGGCATAATCTTCAACGCGGTCCGCTACCGGCAGGGCGGCAAAAGGCATCGGCATCGCCTGCTGCCCTAGTGTTGCCACCAGCGCGGAAACGGTTTTCTGCACCGTGGCAAACCCGTTAGAGCCCCCAGAATCCGGTGCCATAAATCGAGGTAAACCCGTCATTTCGGCAGACATCATCTTCATAATCCGCTCGCCTGTCATGGCCGCAAGCCGTGCCAGCGCCAGCGCCAGAGTGTCAAAGGCAAGGGCCACATGGGTCGGGTCAAAATTGCCGTTGGGCAGAACCAGATCCAGCGTGGTGTCCACCGCAGGATTGTCATCGCTGCTGGCCAGTTCCAACGCTACAGCGTCACGGGCATGGCAAATCGCGCCTTGCACGGCGCCAAAAACCGAACTGACACAGCGCAGTGACAAAGGGTCTTGTAAACGGCGGGGCGCTTTGGGGTCCATCAGACCGCCCCCGTCAAACAAAGACAGCAAAGCCCCCGCAATCACGCCTTGATAAGGGGCGGGGCGCAGGGCCGTCGCAGCCGGGGCAAGGGGCGCAATGCTAGCGCGAAACCCTTCGTAAGATAAAGCAACCGCAGCCACTTGGGCCGCAAAAACACGCTGCACGTCGCCAATGGCCAGCGCAGCAAGCCCCAGCGCCGCAGAATTAGAAGACACCAGCGACAAGCCGTCCTTTACGCCGAAATCTGGCAACTCCAGACCAGCCGCGGCAAAGGCGGTGCGCCCGTCCGTCAGGCTGCCATCGGGGCGCATCACCGTGCCGCCGCCTGTCAGAACTTCGGCGATATGGGCCATCGGGGCCAGATCAGCCTCGCCCACAGACCCGAGCATCGGAACTTGGGGCACAATGCTGTGGTTCAACATATCAACCAGCGCCGCTGCCACCGGATAAGACATCCCTGAATGGCCACCGCAGACCCGCGACAAACGCACGGCGATCATCGCGCGGGTTTCACACTCGGTCGCGATCCGCCCGACACCCACAGCCCGCGCCCGTGGGATCAAATGCTGTGCAGACCCTGTGCGCAGTTTCATCGCCGTATCCACTGCCGCACCCAAACCGGTGCTAACCCCGTAAATCGCCTGCCCTTTGGCGCCATGTTCTTGCAAACACATATAGCTGGCCGCAATCGCAGCGGCGGCGTCAGGGGCAATATCTACGGGTGTGAAATCATGAGCGATTTGGGAAATCTTGCGCGGCGACAACCCTTGTACGTCGATGTTAAGTGCCATGAACGGGTCCGATCCGTTAGAAATGCAAGGCAGAGTCCCCCCTGCCTTGCAGTGTCTTCAGTCAATGATGCCGACGGATTTCAGGAAATCCTGTGCCACATCACGCGCTTCTTCACGGTCCACCTCGACCCGCTTGTTCAGCGCGCGCATGGTGTCATTGTCCAGATGATCGGACACACGGTTCAACATTGCTTCAGCAGCCGGGTATTCTTCGAGCGCGTCTGTGCGTGCGACTGGGGCAACGAAATAGGGCGGGAACAAACCTTTGTCGTCTTCCATCACCACATAACCCTCGGCCGCGATTTGCCAGTCGGTCGCAAAGCCGTTGTTCACATCGATCTGACCTGCGGCCAAAGCGTCATAACGCAGCCCCAGTTTGGCAAACATACGGAATTCACGGAATTCAGCACCGTAGACATCGCGCAGGCCCACCAGCCCGTCCGCACGATCCGGAAATTCCGGCCCGCCACCGATAGACAGCTCGGGTGCCGCAACGCCCAGATCAGACAGGGTTTTCAGGTTGTATTTTTCTGCAGTTTCTTTGCGCACCAACATGGCATAGCCGTTGTTGATATGGGCAGGTTCCAGCCATTTCAGACCCAGTTCTGTGTCATAATAGGTCTTAACCGTATCATACACCACCTGCGCATCCGAAGACATATCGCCTTTGACAACCGCAGCCAGCGCGGTGCCAGTGTATTCGGGGTACATATCAATATCCCCGCCAGTCAGCGCGGCGTGGGCAATCAGCGTGCCGCCCAGATTGATCTTGCGCTCAACCGGAATATCAATGCTTTCCAGCGCCGCTGCATAGATTTCACCCAAGATGAACTGCTCGGTAAAGTTTTTAGTGCCGATGACAAAATCATCTGCTTGCGCCCCGTGGCCCATCAACAGCGCCGCAGAGGCCGCCAGAGTTGTAACGAAATTTTTCATTGATCTTTTCCCTGTTAGGATCGAAGGCAGACCTTTTGGCCCCTTCAAATATTGTTTTCCAGCAAGAGCCAGCCGCCACGCCCGAGCTGATCGGTTTTTCAGCTTTCTGTTGCCGCGCAGTTTAGTCTCTTGTGCTTATGTATGTACATAATAACATATATGGCAAGCATAAAAATAATTTGCAGTATTCATATTTTTATCGTTTAAAATCAGATGATAAGGGGAAATTAGCAGCGGACCGACCCCACTTTAGGATCAACGACTCATCCTTTTTCAGTCATTTTTTGGGAGGTGCGCGCAGCAAAGGCCGTAACCCGTGTGCGTTCCCCCTGCCAGTGGCCTTTTACGCCTGTCGTCACTGCGCGGTAGCCGCCCAGATTGAAAGCGGAAGAGCCGGGTTCAATTGTGATGTCGCCATATACCAGCGAGGAAGCGCCCCGCTCAAAGCTTAAATACAGATCGCTTGACGACTGACCATCAAAGCCGCGTTCGGAGGAGTCCCCGTAAACAGGATAGCTTTCGTCTGTGTTAATGTCGCGGAACAGGCGGTCTTCTTCATCGCTGTCGCTGCTGTAGCGCAGGGTCATCAGGGTTTCTTTGCCAACGCGGCCCTTCATGAATACTTCGCCGCGCAGACCTGTTTTTGTGTCTTCAAAGGCGCTGAATTCACCGTCATTCAGAAGCTGTTCGCCAGATTGACGGGCAATCGTGCCTTCCAGAACCCCCACAAGGATACGTTCGTCCAGATTGGGGGAAAACAGGATTGACGCTTCTGCACGCCCAAGGCTGCCATGTCTGACGTCAGCGCCTATGGGTCCAAATAGCGTTATTTGATAAGAGAGTGTTCTTGGCTCATCGTAACCACTGAGGAGTGGGACATGAGACAAACAACTGGAACACGCAAAAGCCCTGGCGAGAAGATCGTCAAAGACATTAAGCGGGCCACCCGCAAACACTACTCGTCCGAAGAGAAGATCAGGATCGTCTTGGATGGTCTGAGGGGCGAAGACAGCATAGCTGAGCTGTGCCGTCGTGAGGGGATCTCGCAGGGCATCTATTACAAATGGTCCAAAGACTTCATGGAAGCCGGCAAGAAGCGGCTTGCTGGCGATACGGCGCGTGCTGCAAACACCGATGAGGTCAAAGACCTGCGCCGTGAAGCCCGCGATCTGAAGGAAGTTGTTGCAGAGCAGACGCTTGAGCTGCGGCTTCTCAAAAAAAGCATGTTCGACGGTGGGGGCGACCCCGAATGAGATACCCTGCATCTGAGAAGTTAGAGATCATCCGCCTGATCGAAGAAAGCCACCTGTCGGCGCGTCTAACGCTGGCCAAATTGGGCATCCCCCGTACCACGTTCTATCGTTGGTACGATCGGTACCTGCAGCGTGGTGAGGCTGGACTACAGGATCAATCGCCCAAGCCAAAGCATGTCTGGAACCGCATTCCTGACGAAGTGCGGCGCAAGGTCGTCAAGCTGGCGCTGAAAGAGACGGAGTTGTCGCCACGAGAACTGGCCGTGACGTTCACAGATACAGAAAACTACTTTGTATCAGAGGCTTCGACGTATCCACTGCCCGGCAGGGTATGCGTAGCATGCACGAGAGGGGGATCTTGAAGGCGCACGATCTGATCACCAGTCCCGCCTTCATTGTGATTAAGGCGGCCAACGAGTTCAAAGACAAGACGACGGCCATCAATCAGCTTTGGCAAACCGACTTCACCTACCTCAAGATCATCGGGTGGGGCTGGTTCTATCTCAGCACGATCTATTAGCTGGCAGTGGTTTGCCTTCAAACCACGAGAGGCCTCGATGATTACAGCCGCTACATCATCTCGTGGAAGCTTTGCACGAACATGCGGGCTGAGGATGTCACCGACACGTTGGACCTGGCTTTGGCGGCGTCGGGATGTGACCAAGTTCACGTCGTCCACAAGCCACGACTGCTGAGCGACAACGGATCCAGCTACGTCTCGGGCGACCTTGCTGACTGGTTGAAAGACAAAGGTATGAAGCACTCACGCGGTGCGCCGTATCATCCCCAAACTCAAGGCAAGATCGAACGATGGCATCAAACCCTGAAAAACCGCATCTTGCTCGAAAACTACTTCCTGCCTGGTGATCTCGAGGCGCAGATCGAAGCCTTCGTCGATCACTACAACCACCAGCGCTACCATGAGAGCTTGAACAACGTCACGCCGTCCGACGTTTACTTCGGACGTGACAAAGCCATTCTAAAACAAAGGGAAAGGATCAAACGAAAGACACTCGAAGCACGGCGCTTGCATCACAGACAACGCGCCGCATAATCAAACCAACCGGATGAGCCGAATACTCGCTTAGTTTACGCTGCCTTTGGACCCAAAAACTCTGCCGACGGACAGTCCTCTGAAACTTTCTACTTGAACAAATATACAAAAATTCATTCCAAGAGCCTGAGCGGAGGAGAGTATCAAGGCTGCGAATTTGCACCTTTTCGCGACCCTTTTGGATATAAGAAAATACCAATGAATTGTTGAAACGTGTCTTCGCAAAATGGAATCAGGAACAGCCGCGACGCTATGCGCCTGTTTTGGTCGAATCGTCGATTTTTAATTCGATTTGTCTCGGTGAGGGGTGTTTTGGGGATCAATCGGACTTCGCAACCGCGACAAACCGTCAAGGTACTTGTGGGCCTGCTACGATCAGCGAATGCCCCTGATTGATTTAAAATGATTTGCGGCTGCGCCTTGCTAAAAAGGGCAAGGCGCAGCCGCTGAGCGCGAGAGGTAATCCTTAGATCACCTACCAAATCGTTCGGGTGCTAAAGGCACTCTGCAAGGGATGCTGCAAGGTTGCGGATGACTTGCGGATAAAGTGCCGCGCCCGTTTCCAGATCGGAACCCAAAGGATCAATCACGGCAGTTTTTGCCTCTGTGCCCTCTAATACTGTTGCAACAAGACCAGGGTTGAACTGCGGCTCTGCAAGCACACAGTCGATCCCTTCAGAGGCAATTCTGTCACGGATCTCGGCTATACGTGCGGGGCTGGGATCCGATGCATCGCTAACCGAAATCGCGCCCGCTGCGGGGAAGTTGAAGTCTTTTTCGAAATACTGGTAAGCATCATGAAATGCGATGAATTTGCCACCGCGCAACGGGTCAAGCACTGCGTTCACTTCGGCAGACAGGGCCTCTAGTTCGACGCGGCCCGCCGCAGCATTGGCAAAATAACTGCCCGCATTGGCGGGATCCGCCGCCGAAAGCTGGCTTGCGATTACATTCAACCAGTTTGCCGCATTTTGTGGCGAAAGCCATGCGTGGGGATCATGTTTGCCATGGTCATGGCCTGCGTGGTCTTCATGATCATCATGGCCCTCATGCGCATCGTCATGCGCTCCTTTGTGATCGTCGTGGTTTTCATGGCCTTCGTGTTCCGCGTGACCTGCGTGGTCTTCATGGTCTTCATGGTCCTCGTGGTTTTCATGGTCCTCGTGGTCGTCATGCGCTTCTTCACCATGCACGTGTTTTTCAAACAAAGCCCCTTCACGGAACTCCAATTCCATTGTGCCGTCGGTTTCCAAAAGCTCGACAACTGCCGCGTCCGAGGCCAGCGTTTCCAACGCGCCTTCCAGCCATGGCGACAGACCTTCGCTCACCCAAAAAACCACATTCGCATCTTGCAATGAACGGGCTTCTGACGGACGCAGGGAATATTCATGCGGACTTGCGCCTGATTGGATGATCAAGTTTGGCGTGGCAATACCGTCCATCACCCGTGCGACAAGTGAATGTACAGGCGCTATATCAACAGCGACGTTCGGGGCTTCGGCAAAGGCGGTGCTGCCAATCAAAGCAGCTGTGAGAGAAACCGGCAGGAGTGTTCTGGACATTGTTCGTTCCATGTGATTGTATAACATTACAGATTAGGTACGGGAAATGTAATAACATGACAAGTGGCTCCTCGAATATTTCTGCGCAAAATCCTCTCGGCTTTGCGCGGCATGATCATACGGCCTGTGTGACGGACGGGCTTTTGGCTGCTGAATCGCGCTGCGCGGATGAAGGCCTGCGGTTTACGCCGGTGCGCCGCAAGGTTCTGGAAATATTGCTACAAGATCACCGGGCGCTTGGGGCCTATGTAATTCTGGACAGGTTGCGCGAAGACGGCTTTGGCTCGCAGCCACCGGTTGCTTATCGCGCGCTGGACTTTCTGGTGTCCCACGGGCTTGCGCATAAAATCGAACGTTTGAACGCCTTTATCGCCTGCGCACATCCCAATGCGATCCACGCGCCCGCTTTTATGATTTGCCGCTTGTGTGAATCTGTTGCAGAAGCACAAACCGAATCTACCCGCAGCGCCTTGGCCTCTGCTGCAAAAGCAACCGGTTTCCAGATCGAGCGCACTGCGGTCGAAGCGGAAGGCGTTTGCCCTGCCTGTTTAGAAAAGACCGACACATGAGCCTGATTGAAGTTCACGACCTAAGCATCCGCTACGGTGGCAATACTGTACTTTCAAATGTATCCCTGAAGGTCGATTCTGGTGAAATCGTCACGATCGTTGGGCCGAACGGGTCGGGGAAAACCAGCCTGTTACGTGCGATCATCGGGGCCGTGAAACCGTCAAAAGGACGGGTGACGCGGGGGGCTGATGTTACCTTGGGCTATGTACCGCAAAAGTTGCATATTGACCCGACCCTGCCCATGAACGTTGCGCGTTTTTTGGCACTGCCAACGGGTGTACCCCTTGCGGAAATTGAAACCGCCCTAGGCCAGGCAGGCGTGCCCGATCTTGCAAAGGCGCAGATGTCGCTGCTGTCGGGGGGGCAGTTTCAACGGGTTTTGTTGGCACGCGCGCTGATTGGAAAGCCGCAAATCCTGTTACTGGATGAAGCGACACAAGGTCTCGATCAACCCGGTTCCGCTGCGTTCTACCAACAGATCGACACTGTACGCCGCGAAACAGGATGTGCCGTTTTGATGATTAGCCATGAATTACACGTTGTGATGAGCGCCTCGGATCGGGTGATCTGTCTGAATGGCCATGTGTGCTGTGAAGGCGCGCCCGAGGTCGTGGCTTCCGCACCTGAATACCGTGCGCTTTTCGGTTCAGGGACCATGGGGGCTTTGGCCCTGTATCGCCACGATCATGACCATGACCATGATCATCATGGGCACGACACCTGCAATCACTCTCATACAGAGGCTGCCGAATAATGCTGGACGATTTTATGATGCGTGCAACCCTCGCCGGTGTCGGTGTGGCTTTTGCAGCGGCCCCTTTGGGGTGCTTTGTTGTGTGGCGGCGCATGGCCTATTTTGGCGACGCTACGGCGCATGCTTCTATTTTAGGTATCGCCTTGTCTCTGGCTTTGTCGATCTCGGTGTTTTCGGGGGCTATGCTTGTGGCACTGCTCATGGCGCTGACGGTAAACATGTTGACCGGACGCGGCTATGCAATGGATACGCTTTTGGGCGTGATGGCGCATTCTGCACTAGCCTTTGGGCTGGTGGCGGTGTCGTTCCTGTCGGGCATTCGCATTGACCTGATGGCCTATCTTTTTGGTGATATTCTGGCGGTGTCGCGGGTCGATTTGTCGGTCATTTGGGGCGGGGCGGCCCTTGTTGTGGCGCTGATCGGGTGGCGTTGGTCAAGCCTGCTAACCGCAACCTTAAACGAGGATCTGGCCTATGCCAGCGGGATCAACCCCAAACGCGAACAACTTGTGCTGACGTTAGCTCTGGCCATTACCGTAGCGGTAGCCATCAAGGTTGTTGGCGTCTTGCTGATTGCTGCCATGCTGATTATCCCTGCCGCTGCTGCAAGACCGCTGAGCCGTACACCCGAAGGAATGGCACTGGTTGCAGCGGGCATTGGCAGTGTTTCTGCTTTGGTTGGCCTGCGCGCGGCCTATGTGCTTGATGCCCCCGCAGGGCCGTCGATTGTCTGTGTCGCTGCCCTGATCTTTGCTGCGCTCACTCTTTTAGGAAGCCTGCGCAACTCCTTGCAATAAAATTAGCTTCCACGGGCTGAAACAGGCTTGACTGCAAAACACTATTTCCAATATTCATGAAATATGGAAATAGAACTTACAGATCGACTCACAATGCTCAGCCATCCCCAAAGGATGGCTGTGTTCCGCTTACTGATGCGCCGCTGTCCTGATGAATTGCCCGCAGGTGAAATTGCCACGGCCTTAGACCTTAAAGCCAGTACCGCCTCGGTTTATCTATCCGCCTTGACCAAAGTGGATCTCATCTCTCAGCGTCGCAAGGGGACGCAACTGCTCTATGCCGTCAACCTTAATGCGGCCCGCGACATTGTCTCTGGGCTTTTCGTCGATTGCTGTCGGGGTCGGGCCGACCTTTGCCCGCCCCAATTTTCCGATCTTATTCGGCATATCGCACCCATAGATGACAAAAAACTCAACGTGCTTTTTGTCTGCACTGGAAACTCTGCCCGGTCGATTTTTGCCGAAACTCTGTTGCGCGACATGGCAGGCGATCGTTTCACAGCCTATTCGGCAGGGACAGCACATCGATCAGAGCTGAACCCCTTTGCAATCGAAATGCTTAAATCAAAAGGGCATGACGTGGCGATACTGCGGTCCAAAAACATTGAGGAATTCCACAGGACTGACGCGCCGCAGATGGATTTTGTTTTCACCGTCTGTGATCGCGCTGCCAATGAAGACTGCCCCACCTGGCCGGGTCAGCCTGTTTCGGGGCATTGGGGTATGCCCGACCCCGTAAAGGCTGCGGGAACTGATACGGAAAAGCGTCTTGCATTTCATCAAACTTATGGGGCGTTGCACAACCGGATCGCAGCATTCACCGCTTTGCCGTTTGAAAATTTAAGCCGCAGTTCGTTGCAAAAACATGTGGATGATATCGCAAATGAAACTGCCAGACAGGAATAACGGAAAATGACCACTTATGCTCTTAACGGCCTTGGCCGCATCGGGAAACTTGCCCTGCGCCCGCTCTTGGAACAGGGCGCAAAGATTGCGTTTATCAATGATGCGGTTGGTGATCCCGCCATGCATGCCCATCTGCTGGAGTTTGATTCTGTTCATGGCCGTTGGCCTGCTGAATTCAAGGCGGATGGGGGTTCGATCAATATTGACGGAACCAGCATTCCCGTCACAAGCACCCGCAATCTGGAAGACCTG
The DNA here is from genome assembly GCF_031454055.1 of Roseobacter sp. N2S. Classification (NCBI taxonomy): domain Bacteria; kingdom Pseudomonadati; phylum Pseudomonadota; class Alphaproteobacteria; order Rhodobacterales; family Roseobacteraceae; genus Roseobacter; species Roseobacter sp. N2S. Next base: position 38,252 of record NZ_JAVDQB010000010.1, on the reverse strand, counting down.
CCGCTTGACGGCGTAGATGTGGTGATTGATTGCACCGGAGCATTCAAAACAGAGGCCAAACTTGCCCCATATTTTGCGGCGGGCGTGAAAAAAGTTGTCGTCTCTGCTCCCGTCAAAGACGGGCCAACTGCCAACATCGTTTTCGGCGTCAATGATGATATTTATGATCCCGACACCCATCAGATTGTGACGGCGGCAAGCTGTACCACAAACTGTCTGGCCCCAGTGGTGAAAGTTCTGCTAGAGGGTATCGGCATCAAACACGGATCAATCACCACGATCCATGACGTAACCAACACGCAAACGATAGTGGACCGCCCGGCCAAAGACTTTCGCCGCGCACGCTCGGCGCTTACCAACCTGATCCCGACAACAACGGGGTCTGCCACGGCCATCACGCTGATCTATCCTGAACTGACAGGAAAGTTGAACGGCCATGCAGTGCGCGTTCCGCTTTTGAACGCTTCCATCACCGATTGCGTTTTTGAAATGGCCCGTGAAACAACGGTGGAAGAGGTGAACGGCCTTTTCCAAGCGGCTGCAAACGGCACGCTGAAGGGTATCCTTGGCTATGAAACGCGGCCTCTTGTGTCGTCGGATTACACCAATGATCCGCGCAGTGGCATCATTGATGCGCCCTCTACGATGGTCGTGAATGGCACCCAGCTTAAAGTCTATGCATGGTATGATAACGAAATGGGCTATGCACACCGTTTGGTTGATGTGGCCCTGATGGTTGGCGGCAAGCTGTGACACCTGCGCCCGAACGCGCCGCCGGATTTACCGCCTACATCACTGTGACGGCGGCCTATTGGGCGTTTATGTTGACCGACGGCGCGCTCCGTATGTTGGTGCTGTTGCATTTCCACAGGCTCGGTTTTTCGCCGGTGCAACTGGCCTATTTGTTTGTGCTCTATGAAATCGCGGGCGTGGTCACCAACCTGTGCGCTGGATGGATTGCCGCGCGGTTCGGCCTGACTGCCACGCTTTATGCCGGGCTATCATTGCAAGTTCTGGCGTTACTGGCGCTGGCGCAGCTTAATCCGGACTGGAGCATCACAATCTCTGTGGTGTTTGTGATGTTGGTACAAGGGGCGTCAGGCGTCGCCAAAGACCTTGCCAAGATGAGTTCCAAAAGCGCGGTGAAAATCCTTGCCCCAACCACAGGCGGCGGGTTGTTCCGCTGGGTTGCGATCCTGACCGGATCGAAGAATGCAGTCAAAGGCTGCGGCTTCCTGCTGGGCGCTGCGCTATTGGCGGTCTTTGGTTTTGTCCAATCGGTTCTGACAATGGCGGCGGTTCTGTTTGTCATCCTGACCGGAGTTATGATTGGCATGCCAAAGGGCCTGCCTGTAGGGCGCAAAGACGCGAAATTCTCTGAAGTATTTTCCAAGAACAGCAACATCAACTGGCTTAGCGGCGCAAGACTATTCCTGTTCGGGGCGCGGGACGTCTGGTTCGTGGTCGGCATCCCGATCTATTTTTACGCAGTGCTTTCGGATGGCAGTTCCGAAGGCAACCGCGCTGCGTTTTTCATGATCGGTTCATTCATGGCACTCTGGACGATCCTTTACGGCATCGTCCAAGGCTGGGCACCGCGCATTCTGAAAGCAACGTCGCGGACAGAGCCAGAGATATTGGTACTGGCGAAACGATGGGTCGGACTGCTGGCTATTGTACCTGCCTTTCTTGCCGGGCTCGTCTGGCTGGTCCCTGAACCATCTACTATGCTGACAGCATCCATTGTGCTGGGGCTTTTGCTATTTGGCGGAATCTTTGCCGTTAACTCTGCCCTGCATTCGTTTTTGATCCTCAGCTTCACAGATGCAAAACGGGTTACGATGGATGTGGGCTTTTACTATATGGCCAATGCTGCTGGCCGCTTGGTTGGCACGGTTTTGTCTGGTTTCACCTACCAAATAGGGGGACTGCCCCTTTGCCTCGGCACAGCCGCACTGATGATCGCGCTCAGTTGGCTGGGGACCTCGCAACTAAAAACTGAGCAGAACGACAAGGTCGCTGCTTATTGATCCAGGAATGTGCAAGATTTAGTCAGTTACCGCCTACTCTTTGCCAGTTACGGCCCGAACCACACTGCTGGTCGAAGTCGTGGCCCATGTCGCGCAGCACGAAGTCAATGTCATCGCGGGCATAGCGATGGGAGCGGAAGACCCGCAGAAATGCTTCGGAAATGCGCCTACACATTTGGTAGTCGCGCAATCCGGGGGCGGCAGATGGGCTATGCTTTGGTTGCGGAACCTGTTGAATCTGAAATCGAAATCGAACGCCTAAAGTACCGGCAGAAACTGATGCGGGTTTTTGAAACAGTCATCGAGCGGGGAATGGCACGTGGTGAATTTCCCATGCAGTCTGCCGAGGTATCTTCCGCATGTATCGTTGGCTCTCTTTTTGAGGCGCTGGTCGGCCCGCTTGCCCGAGACAATGACCTGTCCGACCGCCAGCGTCTGCGGCAGGTGGAAGACATCGCAACATTTTGCCTGCGGGCGGTTTCAGGTGCGCGCGCGGATTAGCGTGATCCCATTGCGATCGGCACACCAGTCGCCGCTATGGCGATACCGCGCAGGGCCGTTGCGGACAAATGTTCGCCAAATTTGGGCGAGCGTGTATTCCCGCGCAAGCATCTTGCCCCAAGAGTGACCCAAAACGTGGACCCTGCCCCACCCCATGGCTTACGCACCATCTCCACTTCTTCTGTGTAGCGCTCGATGCTCCACAACGATGTATCAGCCGGCACGTCGGATCGGCCCGTACCCAACGGGTCAAAAGTCACGACACTCAAGTTCGGGCCTACGGCCGATTCAAAGCCACCGTTCAACAACAGCAAAACCTCATCAGGGCCGCCGCGCGGCTGGAGAGTATAAAGGCAGCTTTATCGGTACGCGGTCAATCCCTGCCCGAAAACTGTATTCTTGAGCGCCCGATCAACCACTTGGAAGGGCCGCACAGAATCCGCCATTTGTTAGCGCAACCAGACACCCTGACTGCTATTATCTGCGGCAGCGATGTCTACGTTATAGGCGCGTTGCTGGAATGCAAACGCTTGAATGTGTCCGACCCTGACCAGCTCTCGATTGTCAGCTTTGATAATTCAGAACTGGCACCCCTGATGGATCCGCCATTAACCAAAGTCGACCTTGCTGTTCAGAAAGTTGGCAGCTGTGCCGCGGTTTATCTGTTGAACGCCATGGACGGTAAAGATGCACCATCGCAAATCGTTCTGGAACATCAACTTGTCATCCGCGAGAGTGCTGCGTTTGCCCCCTCAGGCAACTACCCCGACAGCATAGGGCATGCACAATTTCGGCTCCCGTTGGAAATATTACTGACAATTCTATGAAACTATGCCGCCCTGTTTGCTGGTTAGCGACGCCCCGCCTGCTAAAAAATGTGCGAGATACTTGCGCCACCATCCTGCGACACAACCTGCCCCGAGACGAAACTTGCATCGTCACAGGTCAAAAGCATCGCCATTCCGGCAACTTCTTGTGGTGTGACTTTCCGGCGTGCAGGGGTGACACTGGTCCAGTCTGATAGATGCGCGGCATCAGGGATCATACCAGCCGAAACCGCACCGGGCGCCAGCGCATTAACCCTGATACCATATTCGGACAATTCGGTAGCCATGACCCGTGTCATGGCCTCTATACCGGCTTTGGACGCCCCGTAAGCCAGACGCCCTCTGACTCCGTATTTTGCATGGATCGAGGAAATGAACAGAATGCGACCGCCGGTTTTAACCATCTTGGCGGCGACGAGTTGTGCCACGCGAAAACTGCCCACAAGATTTACATTCAGGACTTCTGAAAACTCTTCTTCCGTCATGGATAAGAATTCGTTTGCACGGAAAATTCCAGCCGAATGGACCAGCACGTCAATTCCGCCGAGAATGTCTTCGGCCTTCTCAATCGCATTCGCCACAGATGTACCGTCGGCAAAATCGGTTTCAATCCATGTCGTGCTATCGCTTTGTGTCCGATCAAGGTTCACCACACAATCGCCGCGCGCCAAAAGCGTAGAGATGATTGAGGAACCCAAAGCGCCGCTGCCGCCGGTGACAACTGTTCGTAAAGGGGGTTTATTCAATTTCAACATCCGTTTGCAGTTGGAATCTTTCCGGATCGAAGGTTGCCACGGAAATTTCCATCAGGGTCGCGTTGGTATCATAAAGCTGCGCCACAATCCGCAAGGCGGGTGCGTCAACGTCTAGTCCGATAATGCTGGATATTTCGGCGGGGCAGCGGATCGCCTTTGTTGTTTGACTGACCCGCTCTACAGTAATGCCAAACCTTTCCTCGATAGTGCGAAACACCGAAGGGCCGCTGCGTTCAAGTACATGTTCGATCGCGGCGTAGCGGGCGGGCACGTATATTTGCGTGCTGTTAAACGGCACTTTTTCACCGGGCAAGGTGCGGGTGCCGCTGATTTCCAACCAGTGATTGGTTTCACTTTCGTAGCCGTGAAGCTGGGGAATGGCATCTGTGTGCACTGTTTGCGTCCCGGTCAACACCAACTCTGTGTCGCGCCCCAAACTCAGCAGCTCGTGTAATCCGGTCGTGCGCATATTAAAGCGGGACTGGGGACGATCGGCAATAATCGTCGTTCCAGCGCGTTTCCTGCGCTGCAAGACGCCTTGGCGTTCAAGCTCGGTGTAGGCAAGCCTGAGCGTCGAGCGACTGACGCCGAGTTCGATGGCATAGTCAGCCTCCGGCGGGAGCTTTTCACCCACGCGCAGCTTGCCTGCCTGTATCTGTTGCAACAGGGTATCAGACAGTTGTTGATGTAGGGTCGTCATTGCAAAGTCCTGGGCAGCCAGAGTGCCAAATCGGGGAATATTGCGAGCAGTATAGCAAAGCCGAGCAAGATGCCAAAGAAAGGCAGCGCCGCCCGTGCGATCACGCCGATGCTTTCGCCTGTCTGGGATTGAATGACAAACAGATTGAACCCGATTGGCGGAGTGATCTGACTGATTTCAACCGCGACCACCACAAAGATGCCAAACCAGATCGGATCAAACCCCGCCGCCGTGATCAATGGCAAGGTAATCGGCAGGGTCATAACGATAATGGACGTGCCATCAAGGAACATTCCCAGTACCGCATAGAACACCAGCAAGACAACGATCAATGCCATAGGCGACAGGCCGAACGCGGCGATCTGACCGGCAATGGCTTTGGGTATTCCCAAAAAGCCGAACGCCGAATTCAAAAGCGCGGCACCGATCACAATCAGCCCGATCATCGCAGACGTGCGCACCGCGCGGCGGCCCGCAGAAATCATCGCACGCAAACTGAAACGTCCCATTGCAACTGAAATCAGAACTGCCCCTAGTACGCCCAAAGCTGCAAGTTCACTGACGCTTGCAAAACCAAGATAGAGCGCCCCCATTATCGTACCGATCAAGAGTGCGATTGGGCCGATATCGCGCAAACCGCCCAGCAACTCGGCGCGCGTTGGGCGCTCTACGTGTGGCTGGGTTCCGGTCACGGTCTGATGGACGGCGATGTAAATCATATAGAATGCTGCCAGTGTCAGTCCGGGGATAACACCGGCGATGAACAGTTCCAGAATGGATTGTTCGGCAACGACGCCGTAGATGATCATAATAATCGACGGCGGGATCAGAAAACCCAAGGTCCCTGCCCCTGCCAGCGATCCCATAGCCAGATTGCGGTCATACCCACGGGCTTTCAACTCTGGCAGGCTGACATTACCGACAATCGCAGTTGTTGCGGCGGATGAACCGGAGACAGCGGCAAACAGTGTCGATCCGACCACATTCACATGTAGCAATCCGCCCGGCAAACGACCAACCCACGGAGCAAGCCCCGAAAACAACGACCGGCCCAAACCTGCACTGACGAGAACCTCGCTCATCAGAATAAAGAGCGGTAGTGACAATAATGGAGTAGGGATCATAGCCCCCCAGATCACACCGCTGCCGAAAATATCCATTGGAATGTTAGGCTTGAAAATCGACAGCATAAGATAGCCTGTCGCAAACAGTGACAGACCGATCCACACCGAACCAGCCAGAAGGACCACAAAAAGAAGGCAGGCTACAACGGCAATCTCAAACATCAGCTTGTTCCTTGTCTTCGCCGCGCCATTCAAACTGCTGGTTGGTGACACGCCGTATTATCCGCGCAAGAAGGTCCAGCCAAAGCTGGGCAAAACCCCACAGAATAACCGCCTGCGGAATCCAAAGCGGTGTCTTGGAAACCGAGGTTGCGAGAATATTACGATCAAAGGAAACCGACACTTTCGTCCACATGGCATTCACGATTGCAGCAACAACCACCAGCGCGACAAGGTTCGCCAGAATATCCATCCACCGCGCGACACCAGCAGGCAGTTTTTCGGTGACCAAGGTAATGCGCACATGCACGGCGGTCCGGATCGCAGGCCCACAAGCCAGCGCAAAAACTGCGGCCATCGCGTATTGGCTGAATTCCCAAGTGAAGGAAAAGCTGCGGGCTTGTGCACGGGCAACGACTTCGGTCAGCATCAAGGTGCAATACCCGAATATCAGAGCAACGGCAGCAAACTCTGCCAATCGTGACAATCGGTCTATGAGGGTGAGAAACTGGTTCATAATGATCGCGATACGCAGGGGCGGGCGGACCCGCCCCCTTGCATCTGCCTACTTGCCGGTCTGCGCAGCATAGGCCTCAACGATGGCCTCTGCTTCTGGAACAGTCTTGAAAAAGTCAGCCCACATCGCCTTGCCAGCCTCGGCCATCTTGGCCTTCAGGCTGTCATCAGCCTGAGAGATAACCATGCCGTTTTCAACCAGAACCGCAGTTTTGGATGCATCTTCCTGTGCAGAAGCCGCCCAGAAATCCGCTTCCATTTCATCGGCAAGCGTCTGGATTGTTTCGCGCTCCTGCTCAGACAATCCGTTCCATGCATCCAGATTCACAGTCACCGCATCAGGCGACATCGACCAATTCAGCGGATTGAAGTTACCTGTAAACTGATACAGTTTTGAATTCGCACCGGTTGATGTGGACGTCGCCGCGCCATCAACTGTTCCGGCAGCCACAGCGGTTGCCAGTTCTTCGAAAGGCAACTCGACTGGTGCCGCGCCCATTTTTTCAAGAAACGTGAAAGAGGTCGCGTTGAAGGACCGGATGCGCAAGCCGTTCATGTCGTCGGCACTCACAACCGGTTCCTTCGTGTAAACACCGGGAGATGGCCACGGAACGTAATAGAGAACCTTTTGGTTATGACGTTCAAAAATCGCATCATATGTCGGCCCCGCTACTTCGAGCCAGGTTTTCATCTCGTCTTGACCCTGAATCAGATAGGGCAGAGTGTCGATGCCGAGGAAGGGTTCTTCGCCAGCTTGCAGGAAAAGCAGCATATCCGCCATCTGGACAATACCGTTTTCCACTGCGGCCAGTTTTTCAGTGATCTTCACCCCTGTTTCACCTGATAGATGAACGGTGATATCAACCCCGCCGTCGGTTGCGTCCCGAACAGCATCAGCAAAGGCAATGGCGCTTTGCGCATGGAAGTTGTTGGCGCCCCAAGCTGTCGTCAAATCCCATTTGGTTTCTGCCAGCGTAGCTGTTCCGCTTATAGTCAATGCAGTTGTTGCTGCAAGAATTCTGGTCATAAGTGTCATTGAATATTCTCCCGTTGTTTGGTTTTCGTTACTTCGGTTTATAAAGTGTTCGGGCGGCCTCCACAGAGACAAGCCCGTTCTGTATATCTTGTTCCAGAACCTGTTCAGGACGGGCGGCTGGGTCGCCATAACCACCGCCACCGGGGGTCTGCAAAATCACACGCTCCCCTGCTGGAATTTTATACATGCCTTTGTCCGTTACCTGTGTGCCATCGCTGATGGCAACTTTGCCAGTGGCACCTTTCTGGCCGCCTTGGCGTCCCTCTGGCCCCGCCCGAAGACGCTCGAATGCGGCGGCGGACATAAACATGTCCTCATCAATCCGCGATCCGATTTCTATGCGCTGACCCAAGCCACCCCGATAGCGGCCAGCCCCGCCACTGTCACAAATGAACTCCTTAGAGTGGTAGATCACCGGCGATGCCACTTCCGCGGCCTCTACTGGAACAGAGCCGACACCAGAAGGGAAAGCTGTCGTGGACAGACCATCGCTTTGGGGCCGTGCGCCCATTCCACCGAGTGCGACGTTCAACGATGTGAACGGCGTTTTACCCGCACCAGACAACGACAATGTCCACAAAGCGCCGGCACTTTCGGCAAGGACTTCACCGGGCAGGGCTTGTTCCAAACACCCAAGCATCAGATCGGGCAAGGCCTGCCCGATAACATGGCGCGCGGAAACGGGGCTGGGGCGTTCTGCACTGACCACAAGTCCGGGTTCCGCCGTGATTGTGATCGCATCCAATGACGCTTGGTTGTTGGGAATTTCAGGTGTCAACAACGCGCGGATACCGAATGACGCATAAGCAGCGCTATAGTTCAGCGGGCAATTGATACCGCGCCCCACCGCAGGCGAAGACCCCGAAAGGTCAACCGCGATGGACCCGTGCGATATTGTCATCTTTGCCTTCAACTCGATCGGTGCATCGTAACCGTCCAGCATCATTGTATTTTCATAGACACCTTGCGGGGCACGGGCCAATGCCTTCTTTGTGCCGATGGCGGACCGCTCGAAAATAAAACTTGCAACACCAAGCAAATCCGACAACTCGTATTCGCCCATCAAATCCAACAGGCGTTCGACCCCTGTATCATTGCAGGACAACAGGGACAGAATATCGCCCCGTGCTTCGTGTGGAACCCGTGAATTTGTTGTCACAATCCCCAGCAAGTCTTCGTTCAAAGCTTTTTCGCGGCGCAAGTACATGACAGGGAATGTCACGCCTTCCTCGTACACGGAATGCGCCTCGGCAGACCAACCGCGCCCGCCAATATCCACGATATGACTGGTCGAGGCGAGATAGCCCACGATCTTATCATTCAGAAATGCAGGGGTGACAACGACAAAGTCGAAGACGTGTCCGGCCCCGAGCCACGGATCATTGGTGACCAGCACATCGCCCGGCTTCAGCTGCTCCGCTGGAACGAACGCCAGCATCGCACGCACAGAAGCCGCCATCGTGTTAACATGTCCCGGCGTACCGGTGACGGCCTGCGCCAGCATGTCCCCGTTAGCATCAAAGACGCCGGCAGAAAGGTCACCCGCTTCGCGCACAATCGCGCCAAAAGCAGCCCGCATCAGGGCGTTTGCCTGTTCCTCACAGACCGAAACCAATCGGTTCCACAGCACGTTTTGCGCTACAATGTCCAACTTATCGCTCATGCGTCGCTCCGATCCAGAATAAGGTGCCCGTGATCCGACGCGCACACATTCCAGCCGGGACGAACCAAGGTCGTTGTCTGATCTTCGGTCACAACCGCCGGTCCTTGCAGGGTGTCATGGCCGAGCGATGAACGGGTCACGATCCTGTAAGTAACGTGATCCTGAGCAGCCAAATCGAATACCTGTCGGGTGACGACCGTGTCATCCCCCGTCCCCGGTTCGAACGCCTGTGATTTTGGCATGGCCCTTTCACGTGCGGTGACACTGACAGAAACCAGTTCAACGGGGATGTTATCCAGCGTGAAGCCGACCAGAGCATCGTATTTGCTTACAAATTCCGCCTCTAGCCCCGCAACATCAATCGCAACGTTTTCGGCCCCATGTTCCAGCACGATTTCAAGTCCTTGTCCTTGGTATCGCAACTCTACCTTGACGCTCGCATCAATTCTATCTGCGGGAACGGCCTCTCCGACAATCGCACGGACATCAGCAAGCTGATCTGCAATTCGCTCGGAAAGTCCGGGGGCGTCAACGCTTTTCAAAAGCGCCATTACCGAAATCGCACTTTCAAAGGCCACAGGAGAACGAAGGAAGCCAACAGCCGATCCGACTCCTGCATTTTGTGGCACGATGATACGTTTGATACCCAGCTTTTCCGCAATCCGCGCCGCATGCAGCGCTCCGCCACCGCCAGACACCAACAGGTCAAACGAGGCGATGTCATGACCAAGCTCAATACCATGAACCCGCGCTGCATTCGCCATCGTCTCATCGGCAAGTTCTACAATCCCCGCCGCCGCAGTCGCCGTATCCGCGATACCCATCGGCTCTTGCACGTGTCGCGTGATCGCGGCGGGCGCATTTTCGGGCGTCAATGCAATCATGCCGCCAGCAAACCCTTCAGCCGCGATATTTCCGACCGTCAAATGTGCATCCGTAATCGTCGCATTTTTGCCGCCCCTGCCATAGGCCGCAGGCCCCGGATCAGACCCGGCGCTGCGCGGGCCAACCTTCAGCCGCCCGAGTGAATCTACACCCGCAATAGAACCGCCACCCGCACCGATTTCGACCAACTCCACCGTTGGAACACGTACTGGCAAGCCACTGCCCTTCACGTCTCGCCACGCACGCGCAACTTCAAAGCGCCGCGTCGTTTGTGGGTTGCCGTCACTGATGAAACATATTTTCGCTGTGGTGCCGCCAATATCAAGCGATAGCGTTCTGTTTGAGCCGAGTTCCCGTGCAACATGGGCCGCCAAAGCCACCCCGCCTGCAGGCCCGCTTTCTACCAAACGGATTGGATAACGCATGGCCTGTTCAAGCGTGGTCAACCCGCCACCAGACAACATCATCAGGAACGATCCGTCAAAACCCAAACGGTTCAGTTCCGCCCTTAATGCTCCCAGATATTTTGACATCAATGGCCGCACATAAGCATTGGCGCAGACTGTCGAGAACCGCTCAAACTCACGGATTTCACAGGCGACATCTGAACTTTTACAAATCGTAACTGTGTCACCCAAAGTTTTTTGCAAACGGTCCGCGACATAGTCTTCATGGCTGGGGTTGCGATAAGAATGCAGAAATCCGATCGCAACCGCCTCAACGCCTTCGCTTTGGATCTTAGCCGCCAAAACGTCTATTTCGGCGTCATTCGGCGTCTGTAGCACTGATCCGTCTGCCAGAATACGTTCCTGAAGCCCCAAGCGCAGCGGGCGCGCAACCAAGGCTGTAGGCATTTCGATATTCAGATCATACTGCTCAAAGCGTTTTTCATAGCGCATGTCGAGAACATCCCGAAACCCTGCCGTTGTTACAAACGCCGTCTTCGCGCCGCGCCGTTCAATCAGCGCGTTGGTTGCAAGGGTAGTGCCATGGATGACGGCCGAAATGTCAGCATAACTTCTATCAAGTTGCGTCAACAGCCTGTTTACCCCGTCAAGTGCGCCCCGATCGGGTGAGTCCGGCGTGGTCAAAACCTTCACTGAGGACAAGCCCGCTTCGGTTTCCGCGACGACGTCAGTAAACGTGCCGCCAATATCTATTGAGAATTTTATCATGACTTATTTAAGTACGTACTATAAAATAAAGTCAACACTTTTGTGTCAATTCTTCTGTATTATGTTCCGTTCCCTAGATATTTGCCTTTGCTTAATGTGAATCGGTCTCAATAAATCCAACACCGCCCCTGTCTCAGCGAGCCGAAATGGGGGCGGTGTCGGATTTATTGAAGTAAGCCAGAGTCTCAGGTATATCGCGCTTCAGCCGCTTCTTGGGCTTAATCCGCAGGTTCAGCTCCGACTCGCAGTAGATCCGATTGACGTGTTTGTGGTTCCAGCCGTAGCCCTGCACGTGGCGCAAATACAAAAAACACAGGCCAAAGCCCCAACTGACTTTGTTTGCGGTCAGGCGTTCCAGCCAATCGGCTATCTTCTGGTTCTGGTCATTCAAGAATGGACAGTAGCGATAGTAGGTCTCGCTGACTTGAAACGCCCGGCAGCGGCTGACACCGTGCTGTGCGACCGCTTTCACAGCCATCTCGCGGCGTTGAGACGGCATGAGCGTGTTTTTCAAGTGCCCCCTTTAAAAGATCGTTCTTCATGCGCACCTCAGCATACATGCGCTTCAAGCGACGTTTTTCTTCTGGCATGTCCTTCATTTCGGACATCAAAGATGCATCCATCCCGCCAAACTTCGCACACCATTTATAGAAACTTGCGCGTCGCTATATCGTCCATTCTTCATTCAAAATCACCTCAGTTATCTTGCCGAGAAAATGCGGTTTTTGAACACCACTAATTTTAAGGGGGATTACCAAACCGCAAACCGAAGTTAGAAATACGCCGCGTTCAAGATCACAGATTTTGAGTGATGGGTTCCTTTTAAACTGACCAACTTCTCAATCCTGATATTGATTGCCAAAAGCGCGCCAATTGGCCCAGATTGAAATCTGACGCAACAAAAATCCCAAAGTTTGCGACACTACAATCAGGACGAACCCTTTGCAAATAAGGACGAGTTGAACGCCGCATACCGAATCTTTTGTGCTAAATCCCCTTTAGCGTTATTCTAGCGGGAATTAAAGAATCAACTGTTTTCTACTTTATAAATTGCCCATTAATGGAGAAGTATTATGACAACAATTACCATTAATTCTGTCAACGCAGACGAAAGCATTGGATCAGGGTTTGGCGGCTTAATTACCTATACCGTATCTTTATCAGAAATCCCCATCGACACCGTTTCAGTCAATTATCGCACATTACAGGCGACAGCCGACGAAAGCATCGATTTTCCAGCCACCAGCGGACTACTGGTTTTTGCGCCAGGCGAAGATGTAAAAACCATCACCATCCGTGTAAACAGCGATAATATTGATGAAACGGACGAAGCCTTTGTGCTCGAACTTTTTGATCCTGTGGATGCAACATTTCAGGGCGATGCCAAGGTTCTGCGCGAAACAGCATTTGTGCTCGATGACGATGGGGTCGGGCTAAACCGTTCCGTTTTCGTGTCCTCGCCTGTCGTCGTTGAAGGCGATGGTGGCACGCGCAAAGCTCTGTTCGAGGTGAAGCTTTCACAGCCGGGCACATCCAATATCACGCTGGATTATCAAACGCTGGACGGCACCGCCACAGCAGGCGCGGATTACACCGCCAAAACGGGCAGCCTTACATTCACGCCGGGCCAGACCAGCAAGATTGTAACCATCAATATTCCCGCAGACAAAGCGGTTGAACCGTCAGAGTTTTTTCATCTGGCCGTGGGTGCGAACAGCGCAATTGCGGACAAATCGGGTGGCTTGGTCGGCACGGCCACCATTCTGGATGATGACGCGGGAGGCAGCTCGCCAACTCTATCAATTGACAGCGTCAATGCCGTTGAAAGTATTGGCTCAGGTTTCGGTGGCGTTGTCCGGTATACGCTGACATTGTCAGAGCCCGCGGTTGACGTGGTGACCGTACACTATCGCAGCGTTGCCGAAAGTGGCGTTTCCCAGATTGATTACCCTTGGCTTCGGGACGTCGTGACCTTTGCCCCGGGTGAAACGTCAAAGACGATCAGCATTCGCGTCAACAGCGACAATGTTGAAGAAACCGACGAGGCCTTTTCCATCGAACTTTACGACCCGGCTGGAGCCAGCTTTGAAGGGGATGCAAAGGTACTGCGCGAAACCACATTCATTCTGGATGATGACGGGACTGGAAACGACCGTGCAATGTCGGTGTCTTCTGCCAAAATTGTAGAAGGCGACGCAGCCACTAAACAGGTGGTTTTCGAAATCAAGATTTCACAACCTTCCGATACAGAACTCGAATTCAACTATTCGACGCGTAACGGCAGCGCCGTTAGCGGCCAGGATTACACAGCCGAATCCGGCAAGATCACTTTCGCACCGGGCCAGACCAAAACGGCTGTTGTCGTTGATGTAATAGGTGATGCGCTTTTGGAACCATCTGAGTTTTTTCATCTTGTTGTCGATGCAAACTCACAACTTGGCGAAAAAGCCGAAGGCATCGTTGGAACCGCAACAATTCTGGATGATGATGCAGGCTCGAAACTTCCGACACTGTCACTTAGCTCGGTCGACACGATTGAGAGCATCGGGTCAGGATTTGGCGGCACGCTGAGCTTCGAGCTGATCTTATCCGAACCCTCGGTCGATACGGTCACGGTGAATTACCGGACCTTGGCGCAAACCGCATTGGCAAGCATTGATTATCCCGAAGCCATTGGAACAGTTACCTTTGCGCCGGGCGAAACCTCGAAATTCGTCGATGTTCGGGTCAACAGCGATAGTGACCCGGAAACAGATGAATCCTTCACGCTGGAACTGACGGATGTGGCTGGGGCCGTATTTGCAGGCGATGCCAAGGTTCTGCGTGAAACCGCATTTATACTAGATGATGACGGCACCGGCGTTGACCGTGCCATGTCCGTTTCCTCACCGATTATCGTTGAGGGTGACAGTGACGGAAAACAGGCGGAGTTTGTGATAAAGCTGTCTCAACCGTCTGATACAGCGTTAGAGTTTTCATTCACGACCCGCAACGGCAGCGCGATTGCAGGAACGGATTACACAGCCAAATCCGGCAAGATCAGCTTTGCACCCGGGCAAACCGAAGCGGTTGTTCGTGTAAACCTGAAAGGCGACAAAGCGGTCGAATTTAGCGAAACCTTCGATCTGGTTCTCAGTGCGACGAGTGCGCTCGGGGACAAATCCGGAGGGCTGGTTGGCACGGCAACTTTGATCGACGACGATGCAGGCGGACCTGAACCAACACTGACGCTGGAAGCCATCAGCGCCACTGAAAGCATCGGGTCGGGTTTTGGCGGGACTGTGCACTACACCTTTACACTGTCCAAAGCGGCGGTAGATACCGTTTCAGTGGATTACCGGACAATCGCGCAGGATGCTGTGTCGTCGATTGATTTCCCCGGGACCTCTGGAACGCTGATTTTCGCACCTGGCGAAACATCGAAAACCGTCAGCATCCGGGTCACAAGTGACAGCTTAAACGAAGCAGACGAGGCGCTTGTCCTTGAAGCCTTTGACGCAAAGGGCGCAGCTTTTAACGGTGATGCCAAGGTTCTGCGCGAAACCGCATTTATTCTGGATGATGATGGGCTTGGTCTTGACCGCGCCCTTTCTGTGTCGTCCCCCGTCGTCGTCGAAGGACGCGGAGGAACCACGGACGCACTGTTCGAAATCAAGTTGTCGCGCCCATCTGATACCGTTCAGAAATTCCAGTTCACAACCAAGGATGGCAGTGCCATTGCGGGCGCGGATTACACCGCCAAATCGGGCACCATCACATTTGATCCCGGCCAGACCACAGCTTATGTCAGGGTCAAAATTGATGGAGATCGCGCCGTAGAACTTAGCGAAGCATTCTTTCTTGCGGTCAAGCCAACGGCCAGCCTTGGGGACGACGGAGTTGGCGCGGTCGGTGTCGCGCATATTCTGGATGACGATGCCGGAGGGCGCGAACCGACGATCTCGATCGAAGCGCTGGGAGCACAGGAAAGTATCGGGTCGGGTTTTGGCGGTCGGCCCACGCTGATTGTCACCTTGTCCAAGGCGTCAACGTCGGTGGTCACTGTCGATTACCGCGCACTGGCAGGAACAGCCGAGAACGGTGTTGATTTCACCGCCGCGTCGGGCACGATCACCTTTGCGCCTGGGGAAACATCCAAATCAGTAAGCGTGGCTGCGATAAGCGACTCGACCATAGAGAGCGACGAGGCTGTCGTGTTCGAAGTATCCAAGGCGACAGGAGCAAGTCTGTCGAACGATGCACGCTGGCTGCGCGAAACTGCATTCATTTCTGATGATGACGGCGTCAATCTGGATCGGACGGTTTTCGTGTCGGACGCAATTGCCGAAGAACAGGATTTTGGCACGTCAAAAGCGGTTTTCGAAATCAAGCTATCCGAAGCATTTACCGAGACAGAAACATTCCGTTTTGTAACCCAGAACGGAACTGCCAAGGCGGGTAAGGATTATGTCGAAACCAAAGGAGCAATCACCTTTGATGCTGGTCAGACCATCGCTTATGTAAGCGTTGATCTCATTTCCGATTTCAGAACAGAAAACGACGAAACCTTTTCGTTGATGCTCAAAAAAGGCAGCCTGCCAGCGACCTTGATCGTGCCAACAGGCAGCAACACCGGCGAAGCAACCATTCTGGACAATGATATCCGGGGGACAAAGAAAGACGACGTGTTGCGCGGCACTGGTGATCCTGAAGGTATCTACGGGCTTAACGGCAATGACAAACTGGTCGGGCGCAACGGCAATGACCAGCTTTACGGCGGTGCTAAAAACGATGTGTTGAACGGCGGGGGCGGCAACGACGTGCTGATCGGTGGTAACGGCAACGACAAGCTGATTGGCGGCAACGGTGACGATCTGCTGTTGGGCGGAAAAGGCGCCGATCTTTTGATTGGCGGTCGCGGCGCGGATGAATTCCAGTTTAATTTTAAAGACAGTTTGCCCGGCCCCAAAGAACGCGACACAATCCAAGATTTCAATCGCGGCCAAGGCGACGTTGTCAATCTGTCAGGCATTGATGGGGACCGCAGTGAGAATGGTAAACAAGACCTGACGTTTATCGGGCGGGACGTCGATTTCACTGCCGCAGGCCAGGTGCGATTTGACACGGACAAATCATTCCTAGAGGTTAATTTCAACACCGATCTGAAGGCGGATATCAGGATCGACATGGGAGATTTGACAACTTTTGGGGTGAATGACTTGCTGCTCTGAAGGTGGATTTCTGGCAACTTTTCTCGCGCCAGAACCGATGCGTGCGCTGTTATTGCCAAGTGTAGGCGTTAGCTTATGAAGCTTGGCAAAGGCAAGATCATGCCACCATTTTCGCAGCGCAATCTGCCCAGAGGCTGAAAGCATCGGATCGGGCGTTGCGGTATGAAATTGCGTTCAGGTGATAGCGGCGAGGACGGAAGCGCACGTTTATTTGGTTATGCGCGGCCAAAAACCTCTGAGCCTACCGCAGAGATTCTCTCGTTGTCATGTCAGCCGGTACGACACTTTGATCGCGTTGTTCCAGTCAGGATGTAGTTGCAGACTGCCTGATGCACCAAACTAAGGGTGCATCAGGCAGGGTGCTGATAGGCATTTAGAACGGGCTGTCTGGGAAGTAGAACTTCTCAGCGTTTTCGGGTGTAATCACCTGACTGCCAATGATGAAACGGCCGGAAACGGGGGTGGCCGAGACAAGGCCAAGCGCTGTCATTTCGATTGCCGTGGCAATCTGCGCAGGGGGATAGGTCACGTTGACGGGAAGTTGCGGATCACCGTCCATAATACGTTTGATGATTTCTTTCATTCCGGCACCACCAACAACCCACATTTCTTCAGAGCGGCCCGCTTGGGAAATTGCCTCAAGAACACCAACGGCCATATCGTCATCTGCGGCCCAAACCGCGTCAATGTCATCAAATTTGGACAGGAAATCCTGCATCACGTCGAATGCGTCATCACGGTTCCAGTTCCCGTGCTGCATATCAAGTACGTTAATACCAGACCCTTCAATTGCGGCTGAAAACGCATCCACACGTTCGTTATCAAGTGTGGTCGGGATGCCCCGAAGCACCACGATATTGTCACCATCCTTCAGCGTTTTGGCAAAATATTCCCCTGCCGTTCTGCCAAATCCGGTGTTGTCGCCAGCCACATAAAGATCCTCGATGCCCGGCACCGCAAGCCCCCGATCCACAACCGTAACCCAAATGCCCTGTTCCTTAACGGCCTGAACAGGCGATGTCAGCGGCTCGGATTCAAAGGGCAGCACAACCAAAGCGTCGATATTGCGCGTTGCAACCATATCTTCGATATCGTTGACCATTTTGCCCGCATCACCTGATGTCGCCAGTACAAAATCCAGTTGCGGATATGTTGCTTCCAACCGTTCGATGCTGGCGCGGGCGTGATAGTTCAGCCCGCCCATAAAGCCGTGGGTTGCGGCAGGTATTGCAACACCGATCGTATAGTTTGCGTCCTGTGCAACGACCGGACTTGCAATCATTGCCAAGCCCAATGCGGCGCCTTTGATAATACTTCTGCGTTTCATGAGTAGTTCCTCCCTTGATTACCGCCTCATTTGGCGGACTTGCCTTCCCGCTGCAAAACCACAGCAAGAATAACGATGACGCCTTGAATCGCGCCGTTCAGATACGGCGAGACAATCGAGGCGAGATTAAGAATGTTGTCGATAAGGCTTAGGATCAGCACGCCAATGACCGTGCCCCAGACCCGACCAAAGCCCCCTTTCAGAACCGTGCCGCCGATAATGACGGCCGCGATTGCTTCCAGCTCCCACAAGACGCCCGTTGATCCGGACGCAGAGCCAAGGCGGGGCACATACATGATGGTCGCAAGTCCCACCAGAACCCCCAACAGCACATAGGTGCCCATGCGCAAGCGATCCACTTTGATCGCTGAATATTTCGCAACCTGTTCGTTAGCCCCAAGGGCCGCACAATGGCGCCCGAAAGGGGTGTGACGCATTGCCAGTTCTCCCAGTATGGCGACAATCGCAAATACGATGATCGGCCAGCTGACACCCCAGATTCCGTCATAATAAACCGGGCGATAAAAACTGCGGGCTTCGAAATTAAGCGACAGTGTGCCGCCGTCTGACAGCCATGTAATCAAGCTGCGATAGATGCCCATGGACCCAAGCGTAACGATGAACGCCTCTATTCGGATCTTGGCAATGAGGAACCCATTCATGAAGCCAGCCAAAAAACCGGCCAGCAAGGCCACACCCATACCAGCGACAATCAAAGGCACCCCGACCCCAAGGATCGGAATTAGCGCATTCATCGCAAGGATCATTACACCCGCAACAAAAGCCGCCATGGACCCAACGGACAGATCAATCCCCCCCGCCGTAATGACAAAGGTCATGCCCACAGCAATGATGCCGATAAAGGCCGAACGGGCCAGAACATTGGTCACGTTGCCATACCCCAGAAAGTTCGAATTCAGCGATGCCCCCAGAAGGATCAGTGCCACCAACGCAAGAAGCGGGCCCAGAACATGCAGGTTAAATTTACGCGGCGATGACTTGGCTAATTTGCTCATGCTGTTTCCTTTGTGTCTTCGCCCACGCCCATGGCAAGGCGAAGTATCCTGTCTTCGGTGATGTCCGCACCGCTAAGTTCGCCAGCGATGTGGCCGCGTCCCATGACAATGACCCGCCCCGACAGCCCGATGATTTCCGGCAGTTCAGAAGAAATAACAATCACGCTTTTCCCCTGTGCGGCCAAAGCCGAAATGAATTCGTAAATCTGCTGTTTGGTGCCGATGTCGATGCCGCGTGTCGGTTCGTCGATGATCACGATTTCAGGTTCGGCGAGCATAACTTTTGCCAAAAGCAGCTTTTGCTGGTTTCCCCCAGACAGGCTGCCCGCATTCATTTCGCGGTCTTTGACCCGAATATCGAAATCATCAATGGCTTGGGTCAGGGCGCGATCTTCGGCCTGTTTGTCGATGCGCAGACTGCCAAATCTGTCCAGCGCCAGCAGGGTCAGGTTTTCCGTCAGGTTCTTGCCCAGCAACAACCCTTTGTCTTTCCGGTCCTCGGTCAGATAGACCAGCCCTGCCTTACATGCGGCCAGAACCGATCCCTGTTGTAGCGGGTTTCCCATGACCTTGACGCTGCCCGTCGCTGGGCGCAGACCGACGATGCCTTCCATCAACTCGGTCCGGCCAGCGCCGACAAGGCCCGCAAATCCCAGCACTTCGCCGCGATGTAACCGGAACGACGCATTTTCCATCCGCCCGGGCACCGTGAAATTCTCGACCTCAAGCACCACTTCTTCTTGTGGTTTGGCCTTGGCTGGGAACAGATCGCTCAACTCTCGCCCCACCATCGCAACAGCCATGTCATTTTCGCTGAAACCTTCGGCTGAGCGGGTAACAATATGGCCGCCATCCCGTAAAACCGTCACCAAATCCGCAATCCGCCGGATTTCATCCAGCTTGTGCGAGGTGTAAAGCACCGCGGTTCCCGCATCTCGCAACTGCTCGATCTGGTCCAAAAGCATGTCGGTTTCGCGGTTGGTCAACACGGCGGTCGGCTCGTCCATGATCAACACGCGGGCATTGCGGCCAAGTGCGCGGGCAATTTCCACCATCTGGCGATCCGAAACCGAAAGATCCCCCACACGGGTGCGCGGATCAACATGACAGTCCAGTCGCGCCAGCAAATCACGGGCTTCGTCGCGCATTGCGCTGTGTTTCAGAAACAGGCCACTGCGCTTTTCGCGGCCCAGAAAAATATTTTCTTCGACCGTCAATTGCAGGGCAAGGTTGAACTCTTGATGGATCATCAAAATCCCTGCCGCTTCGGCCTCTTTCTGGCTTTTGAACTGAACCGGAACACCGTCCAGCATCAGTTGACCTTCGCTCGGAGACAGATACCCACCGAGGATTTTCATCATTGTGGATTTGCCGGCCCCGTTTTCCCCGATCAATGCGTGAATCTGTCCTGCGGTCAGATCAAAATCGACCCCGTGCAACACTTCGATAGTCCCGAAACGCTTGATAATACTGCCGGCTTGCAACACAAGCGTCATAGCGTCACCCAAGCCGAATTGGCATTGGAGGACTGAACACAGGCCTGAACAAATCGCATTCCGCTCATGCCATCGGCAAGCGTTGGAAACTGTACGCCTTCCGGCAGCGCGGCCCCTGTGCGATGGGCCCGTATTGCGATTTCCGCTTCACAATACAGATTGGCAAAGGCTTCAAAATACCCCTCGGGATGGCCGGGCGGCACGCGGGTCAGCCGCCGTGCATTTTCCCCTGTCGCGGGGGATGCGGTGGTGATCAATCTGGCAGGTTCGCCAAGGGGGCTCAGGATCAAGCGGTTGGGGTTTTCCTGCGCCCATTCCAATCCCGCTTTGGTCCCAAAGATGCGTATCCGCAGATTGTTTTCCTGACCTGCCGCCACCTGACTGCACCATAACGTGCCGCGCGCGCCGCCAGCAAACCGCAGCATCACATGGGCGTTGTCATCCAATTGCCGGTCCGGCACAAAACTTTGAAGATCCGCAGCCAGCGCTTCGGGCTGCAATCCGGTGATATGGCACAGCAGATGCCAGGCATGTGTGCCGATATCGCTGATGGCACCGCCAATGCCGCTGCGCGCAGGGTCAGTGCGCCATGACGCCTGTTTGTTGTCGGGATCGGGTTTTTGCGACAACCAATCCTGCGCATATTCCACTTGAACCAGTCGAATGTCACCCAAATCGCCCCGCGCAACCCGTTCTGCGGCTTCGCGCACCAACGGATACCCCGCATAGGTATGGGTTAGGATAAACAGCGCGTCAGATTCCTTGACCGCCGCTTGCATTTCTGTGGCATCCGCCATCGTGCCCGTCAAAGGTTTGTCGCAAATCACATGGATACCGCGTTTCAGAAACGCCTGCGCTGCGGGCAGATGCAGATGGTTCGGCGTGACGATTGCCACAGCTTCAATGCCATCGCTCCGCTGTGACTCACGCTCTGCCATTTGGGTAAAATCGTCATAAATGCGGTCTGACTGAAGCCCTATTTCCTGCCCCGAAGCCTGCGCTTTTTGCGGTGTTGATGACAAAGCGCCCGCAACCAGTTCATAGCCGCCATCCAATCGTGCAGCCGTCCGGTGAACCGCCCCGATCATGGCCCCCTGCCCGCCGCCAACCATGCCCAAGCGAATTGGCCCTTCACGGCCCGCGAACCGGCTCATGACACCAGCCCGAGCATCTTGCGGTTGGCAACAGCATCCGCACCACCTGCAGCGAAATCGTCAAACGCATGTGGTGTGACGCGAATGATCTGGTCTTTGATGAATTGCGCGCCTTCCCGCGCGCCGTCTTCGGGATGTTTTATCGCACATTCCCATTCAACCACCGCCCAGCCATCAAACCCCATAACGGCGAGTTTGGAAAAGATCGCACCAAAGTCTACCTGCCCGTCACCGAGACTACGGAAACGCCCCGCGCGGTCCGCCCAAGGCTGATAGCCACCATAAACGCCTTGCCGCCCTGTCGGGTTGAATTCAGCATCTTTGGCATGAAACATCCCGATCCGGTCGGCGTAAATATCCAGATTATCAATGTAATCAAGGCATTGCAAAACGTAGTGGCTGGGATCGTAAAGCATCTTGGCGCGTGGGTGCTGGTTTACGCGATCAAGGAACATTTCGAATGTCACGCCGTCATGCAGGTCTTCGCCGGGGTGAATTTCATAACACAGGTTAACGCCCTGTGACTCTGCCATATCCAACAGGGGACGCCAGCGTTTGGCCAATTCATCGAATGCCATTTCCACCAAACCCGCAGGGCGCTGTGGCCAAGGGTAGATATAGGGCCAGGCCAAAGAGCCGGAAAATGTACCTACATTCGACAAGCCCAAATTGCGCGAAGCCAGAATGGTCTTTTCGACCTGCTTGACGGCCCAAGCCTGCCGTTCTTTTGGATTGCCCCGCACCGAAGGTTGGGCAAAACCGTCAAACGCCAGATCATAGGCAGGATGCACCGCAACCAGTTGCCCCTGCATGTGACAGGAAAGTTCGGTTACCGTGATGCCCGACTCTGCCGCCTGCCCGATCCATTCGTCGCAGTAATCCTTGCTTGTCGCGGCAGCTTCAAGATCAATCAGTCGCGCATCCCAGCTGGGCACCTGCACACCAAGATAGCCGCAATCCGCCGCCCATTTGCAAATCCCCTGCCAACTGTCAAACGGCGCTGTATCACCGGCAAATTGTGCCAAAAACAGGGCTGGCCCCTTGATGGTCTTCATACTGTCTCCCCTCCTCACCTCTTGCGAGGCACAATCGAAAGTATCGATTTCCGCTAAGCTGGCATTCTTTGTAAACGTTTACAAGAATTTTTTGCAATCGTTTACAAAGAATATCAGCCGAACTATAATGACCCCGGAAAAGAGGGCGTTGTATGGACAAAAAAATTGCGACGATCCAAGATGTTGCGCGGGCGGCGGGGGTTTCTATCGCAACCGTCAGCAGAACCCTGTCAAAGCCTTCGGTGGTATCAAAAGCAACGCAAACATCGGTTTTACAGGCCGTTGCTGACACAGGATACCGGATAAATACCACTGCTTCGAATCTGCGGCGGCAGCGAACAGGCAGTGTCATTGCACTGGTTCCGAACTTGGCCAACCCGTTCTTTTCACAAATTCTGGCTGGCCTGTCTTCGGTGCTTACCGAAGTCGGCTTTGGTCTTTTGATCGCCGACACCCAAAGCGGCACAGACCCCGACGAAAGATTGGCCCATTACCTTGCTTCGGGAATGGCAGACGGATTGATCCTATTTGACGGAACCCTGTCACAAGCTGTGCTGGAACGGCCAAGACGCCTTCCGGTTATTATGGCCTGTGAATGGATGCCTGGCTCGCTGCCCTCGATCACTGCCGACAACCGCGCAGGAGCTGTAATGGCGGTCGATCATCTGGTCGCATTCGGCCATCGCACAATCGGCTATATCGCTGGCCCCGTCGGAAATGTACTTAATATTGCCCGTCAGGAAGCCTTTGTAGAAAGCCTGACAAAGCATTCACTACGCGTGCAGCCCGACTGGATTTTTGAAGGTGATTTCAGCATGGATGCGGGCGCTGCCGCTGCCCGTCGCTGGATGGCCATGACGAACAAACCAACCGCGCTGTTCTGCGCATCGGATGAAATGGCAGTCGGGTTTATTGGTGAAGTGCAGCATTTGGGGGCGAAAGTGCCCGACGATGTTTCTGTCGTTGGTTTTGATAATATTGAGGTGGGCCAACACATAACCCCAGCCCTTACAACAATCCGGCAACCTCGGAACAGGATCGGCAAACGCGCCGCCCAATTGCTGCTTGATATGATTTCGGCTTCAAGCACCAACGGTCCCTCCGAAGTGGTTGACATTGAGTTCATCTCTCGCGCCAGCGTCGCCCACCCTGCATCTTAGCCAGACGCAATCAGCCTTTGGGCCGAATACACCGCTGAAACAATGGCCCGAAAGGGGTGCGTTTCTTGGTCTTGTCTTGAAAAGCACTCTGACAAAACCCGACCTGCTTTTGATCCGTGTCGTTAGTGTGGCGACACGGATCAAAGCGAAGTTAAAAAGCGGCGTAAGAACGGATCGAATAGATCAGGAGCTTCCCAGAAAGGAGCATGCCCAATCCCGTCTAGGCGGTAAACCGTGTTTTCCCAAAGTTTTTTGTAAGGCAATGCGGCAATAAAATCGTTCCGCACAAAGACGTCATCTTCTCCATTCACAATTGCAAGCGGAACGGGGCTGTGAACAGCTATATCCTGTTGGTCCGCTGTTTGCGCGTCGGTGATCCGCCCGAACATCAACTCGCGCGCGCGTCCGTCGGTTCGTTTAACGCAATCAACCAGGAAGGGCTCGAATGGGGCATTCGCTCCACAGGTCGAATGTGCATAGTCCAATACATCCTGTTGCGTGAAACTGTTCTGGCCAGCAAGATGCATATGTTCGCTGGGCCGGAAGCCGGCTTCAACAGATTCTTGTGTTTTTTCAAATGGCGGTGATCCCGTAATCATCAAGCCCGAAATCTTGTCCGTTCTTGACAACATCTCTATTCCAATATGCCCGCCAAGGGACCAGCCAAGCACTGCATATCTGTCAATTCCGAGTTTTTCCATGAGCTCGATAGCCGTGTCTGCATAACCAGGCATCCAGTAGGTTTTTTCGGGATCTACCGCATCCGTGCTTTCGCCATGACCTGGAAGATCAAAAGCTATGACGCGAAACTCTTGGCCGATTGCGCCATCCAGTTGGTTGCGGAACACCTGCCGACAGGAGGAGTTACCATGAATCATAAGCACAATTGGACCATCTGCTTCAGTATCAGTTACCTTAATAGACCCATGTGATGTTTCAATTAGGTGAGTTTTCATTGGACTACTCCTTCAGGTGTTATTTTGCCGTTTGGAAAGGCGTGAGAAAATAGAAATGGCGCCTCCCGGGGCTAAACGCAGGACAAAAATCATAGCCAGAGCGACGATGATAAAGCGGGCTTCTTCGAAACCGCGCATGCCCGCCATAGCCTCTGTGGCAAAGGTCAGTGCGAGAGCGGCGAAGACAGGTCCAAGAATCGAGCCTGCACCACCGATTAACACCATCGACAGGATCAGCGTTCCAAGCGAAAAGCCAAAGACTTCTGGTGAAGCAACCCGCAGGTAGATGGCATAAAAGCCGCCTGCAACCCCCGTAAAGACAGCAGAAGCCACAAGGACGAGCACCCGTTGTCGTGCAACTGAAATGCCGCGGGACATTGCATATTCCGGATTATCACGGACGGCGCGCAAAGAGCGCCCGAACGACGATTTTGCCGCAAACAATAATACGATGACGGATACAGTCAGCATGGCCAAACTTACGTAGTAGTACCCCAGCTTGTAGTCACGGATGAAGCTGTAGCTCCCCAGTTTCAGATAGGGCAGCCGAACCAGACCTTCGGCCCCCCCCGTTAAATCACCCTGACTGAGAACAATTTGCATACACAGTTGCCCGAAGGCGAAGGTGACAAGCACAACATAAATTCCTTTAAGTCGCGCAACAGGTAGAGAGATCAATAATGCTGAAACCGCTGCTGTAATCCCGCCTGCGAAGATTGCCAGCCACGGGGACATGTCCAAATGGCTGGTAAGCATGGCCGCTGTGTATACGCCGATCCCGAAGAATGCGAGGTGACCAAAGTTAAAGAGCCCCCCAAATCCGAGGCTCAGGTCCCAATTTGCTGCAATGGTGGCGTAAATGAAGGCGATGATGAAGACATGTCGCGTGTAGCTGTCCGTGACGACGAGAGGAGCGAGAGCCAAAATAACAAGCGCGGCAAGCCCGCAAAGACGTTGTTTTTTAGTCATGCCGATTTCCCAAATAAGCCGTTAGGCCGGAAGATAAGAATAAAGATAAGCGCCACAAAAAGCACTGACGGCGTCCAGTAAAGACCGAGCCATAGCACGAGAAGTGCCTCGCAAAATCCGATCACATAGGCCGCGCCCGCCGTAGCGCCGAGGCTGCCCAGACCGCCAAAGATTACAACAATCATCGCATTCGTAAGTGGGTCTGCCCCAAGACCGGGCGTCACAAATCGAATGGACCCCAGTAAAATCCCTATCAAACCAGCCAGTCCGGCAGAAAGCGCGAATGCAATTGAAAAGGTGCGTGGAACGTCAATCCCGATAAGTGCGGCACTGTCTTGGTTCTGACCAACCGCACGTAGGGAACGACCGGTTCTCGTCCGGCTAGTGTACCACCAGAGCGCGAGGAGGACGAGCGGCGCTAGGATGATAATGAATGCTTCATGGGCTGAAACTGGTGCTCCGAAGATACTGACCTGCCCTTCCATTACGCGGGGAAGCTGTTTCAGTCGCGGTCCCCAGATCATGGAGATACCGCGCTCAATAACAGTCGAGGCCGCAAGAGTGGTCATCACAGTAATCAGCATCATATTCCGGTTTTCGTAAAACGGCCGCACAAGCAGCCATTCAATCAGGACCCCCGCAATCACAGCAGCACCGATCCCCGCAACGATCCCAACCGCAAACCCCAAGCCCAAAGGTTCGGTCACCGTCCAAGCGACATAGGCACCAAGTGTCATAAGTGCCCCATGGGCAAAGTTGAAAACGCCAAGAGTGGACCAGATGAGCGAAAGACCAGCGGCCATGAGCGCATAAAGCGAGCCAAGCAGTAACCCCGAAACTAGGGTCGGTATCAAAACACCATCCATCAATGCGCACCTTCGCCAAAATACATATCCATGATCTCCTGATGATCGGGCGCATTGGCCTTATCTATTTCATTGGTCACTTCGCCCTGCTCGATGAGGTAAAGCCGACTGGACAGCGAGAGAAGAAATTCAACGTCCTGTTCCACAACGATAAGCGGAATTCCCTTTTCAGCGATGGATGCGATGGCATCTCGAAGTTCACCTTTAAGACGGGGAGAAAGACCCAAAGTAGGCTCGTCCAATATAAGCAATCGAGGATTGCACATCATGGCGCAGCCAATTGACAGCATCTGCCGCTCTCCACCCGAAAGCGTCTTGGCTTGCTGACGCCGCCGTTCGGCAAGGCGCGGGAATAAGGTATGAACTTCTATCAATCGATCCTTCCAACCCTCACGGGCACGCGGGTTGAAAGCAGAAAGTTCAAGGGTCTCTTCGACGCCCATATCTCCGAACATTGTATTGCCCTGTTGGGCATGGACAACGCCAGCAGCAACGATAGCCGACGGCTTTGCCCCGGTAATATCCTTCCCGTCAAACATGATCCGGCCTTCGGTCGGCCGCAATAGTCCCGATACCGCACGCAACAAGGTTGTTTTCCCGTGGCCATTGGGGCCGAACAGACCGATTGGTTCACCTGCGTCTAGATGGATGTCGATGCCGTGAAGAACTGGCATGGCACCGTACCCGACCTTTAAGCCACTTACGTCCAAGAGCCGGGTCATACCGTTGCTCCCCCTAGATAGGCTTCCACAACACGCTCGTCACGGATCACGGTTTGTGGGTCGCCCTCTGTCAGAATAGCACCTTGGTTTAATACAAGCAGACGTTGGCTTACCGAAAGCAACAAGCCGAGAACGTGCTCAATAATAAGAATCGTAACGCCCGTCGCGTTTACCTTGAAAAGCAGCTTATCCAGTTCAGAGATTTCCGGGCGTGTTAGCCCTGAAGCGGGCTCGTCAAGCATGAGAATACTCGGGGAGGACACAAGTGCAGAAGCAATCATAAGCTGCTTTTTACCATAGACTGATAAACCAGCTGTCTCTGCATCACGACGGGAGGGAGCAAACTCTACAAGATCTAAGGCATTCTCGCAGGCCACCGTCATCTCGTTGCCACGAAGGTTCGCACCGTAATGAGCCCCAAGAGAGACCGTTTCCCTTGCAGACAAGTCCGGAAATTCGGCATCTTTCTGGAATGTTCGGGCCAGCCCATGCCGAAAAATCTGATGCGGGCGCATGCCGTCAATTCGACGGCCCTCAAATTTGATATCCCCTTTAGACGGCCCAAAGGGGATACCAGTAATACAATTAAACAGTGTCGATTTGCCAGACCCGTTGGGCCCTGCCACTCCGAAGATTTCACCTCGGGCCACTTGAAAACTAACGTCATTAACAGCCGCTAAGCCACCAAAAGTCTTTGTGACATTAGAAATATCTAGGATAGGGTCTGGCACAGTCACTTACTCCATCCACGGTGGCGTCATGAATTCACCGTTAGAGTAGGATTCAGGTGCAAACAGAACACGCGCTCCATCTTGGATCTGATAGAACTGAAGCGGAATGTTGTTGTCGCCCTGCACCGCAAGGTGCGTTTTCGGGTCGAATTCAAGCAGGCCAGCCGAAGTCTGCTTGCTTGCCGAACCGATATAGTTACCAATCTCAATACGCTTTTCAGGATCGCCTACGGATTTAAGGGCGTCTGCATAAAGCATGACTTCTTCGTAAAGCATCGGACCATAAGTCCCCGGCTCGTTTCCGTAAGCCGCAACATAGGCCGACGTAACGGATGCAGCCCGTTCTGAAGCACTGCCTGGAAGCACGCCGCCAAGGAGATTGTAAAGTACGCCAGTGCTTTTATCTTTGGTCAGCTCAAGGAATTCAGGCACAGACGGCGCATACTGAATGAAGACCAGACTGTTGGTTGGTTGCTCCATAAACTGAGACATAAAGGCTGCGGCGTTTCCTGAAAGATAGTCGGTGTTGATGACCACCGCAGGCGGGTTTTGCCGCACTTTGGCCAAGAAGCCACGCCAGTCCCCAACTTCGCCAAAGGGGACCAAGTCATTGACTGTTATTTCCCAGCCTGCACTTCCAAAGCTTTCGACAAGGCCGTCAGCGATTGTTTTGGAATAAGGATTATCCGATGAGACGATTGCAATGGTCTTGCTGTCTACGGGAAGCGCGCCACTCTCGCTCAGACCTTCAATCACAGGAAGAACGCCTGTATTGTAGGCATCAAAGGACGGTGTAAAAGACCAGACAGTTGGAAACGCGTCAGGGTCTTCTGAAATTATGTCGCGTGTTTGCGACGAATTCGCGGAGACAAGGTAAATCATCTCCATCTCTGACATCATTTCTATTTCAAAATTGGACCCGGACGCATATCCGGTAACAATTGCGCCCATTTCGCGATCACCCAAAAGCCGCTCGGCGGCTGTGGCTACGGCAGCGGCGGATTGATCCGCCGCGTCGCCCACGACAATTTCAAAAGAGTATCCGGCAATGCCGCCCGCCGCGTTCAACTCGTCAACAGCGAGCTGTGCCCCATTGACCATTTCTTGACCGTCCGCAGCGGCAGGGCCCGATACCGGGGCCAGAACACCAATCTTTACAGTTTTATCTTGGGCGAATGCAGGTAGGCTTAGCGTTAGCGCAATTGCACTACTGGCTATAAGGTTTCTACGGGTAAGCATTGTCAGTCTCCTTGTTGTGTTTTTTGTGTTTTCTTGGTTTTAACGCGTGCCGCAAATGTCGAGAATTGCTGCAGCAATTACTTTGGTCGTTCTATGAAGTGAGGCGAGATCAACGTATTCGTTATCACCATGAAACCCGTCACCCGACGGGCCGTAAATGCAGGCATCAACACCCGCGCCCGCGTAATGTGCAGCGTCGGTAACGGCGTCAAATCCGCGTATTTCCGGCGCCTCTCCAAGCGCGGTGTGATGGCTTACAAGGGATTGTACCAACGGATGATCAACGGGTGTGTCCATAGGCGGGAAATGCAACCCGCCAAGTTCCCACAGGACTTCTGGCGGGTTGTCACGAGTCCACGGATCCAGTTCCGAGAATGCTTTCACAAAGGCTTCAAAATCCGCCCTTACCTTGGCTGATGACTCGTTGGGCAAGAACTTGAGATCCAGATCTAGGGTCACTCTGTCCGGCGTCATGGCCGGGTTTGTGCGGATCAACGGCAGACCATCTTCGCCAATTCCCACTCCGCCGTGAATAACACCAGGATTGATCGTTGAGAGACCCGGCGGGCACAAAGGATGGTAGTTGGTGCGGCACCGCGAAGCCTCAAACTCTTTCAAAGCACAAAGAAAACGCGTTGCAATCTCGATGGCATTAATTGCTGGTGTCAGGCGCCCGGGCACATCCGGCTGCGGAAAAATGTCGTTATAGCGCATTCCCGCGTGGCCAGAGCGCCCCTTGAGCGTCACACGCACCCATTCAAGCCCACCTTCAGCCGGAACCACTTTATCCCACGTCGGTTCGGCTATGATCGCACTCTTGGCAAGATGCCCTTTGGCAACGGCATCCATAGCGCCAAAACCGCCCGCCTCTTCATCCACAACTGCATGAACGGAAAGCCTGCCGTCAAGTTCGATGCCAGCAGCCATAATTGCTTCCACCGCCGCAATACATGCCGCAAGCCCGGCTTTCATGTCTACGCTTCCGCGCCCGTACAATCGCCCGTTGGCAATCTCTGCACCAAAGGGGTCAACCGTCCAGTTCGCCCGATTGCCAACGGGAACAGTGTCGATATGACCGCATAGAATGAGGCTCTTGTCCTCATTGCCAGGCAAAGTTCCGATGACGTTGGGCCGTTTTGGAAAAACCTCCCAGCTTTCGGTTTCATACCCGCTGGTTTTCAAGCGATCCTTCACAAGGTCTGCAACTAGGGTTTCATTGTTAATTCCTTGTTGTTCTTCGAACTTTGGATTTACGGAAGCAATCCGCACCATTTCCTGCGTTAACGCGGTGACACGCTCGGAATTCGTGTCAATTTCATCCCAAACCTTTTGATGCGTGGTCATGTTTTGACTCCTTCAAATTTCTATCAGATGAGCGGTGGTGTTCTGAAAACTACAGCTTTTGATTGCTGCGATCGCCCTTTGTTCGGGGAAAAGTTGGCCGCTTGGGTTTCTGAATCTTTGGTAAACATCATGGGTTTCAGCATTGATAGATTAGTTTCAAAGTCAACTCATTTTTAGAAATTGACTAATAGCATTCACAAAACTGGGCTGTTTTCTACAAGGGTGTCAAAAAATTAAGCACCCAATAAAAACCTTTGCCTTAGCCGGACACAGGTTCACTATGGTTCCGTCGCAGTTTCGTTCCATCTGGACGACGAGACATCATTGCCGATGCTCCATCTCCTCCCAAGGATGGATACCTTGCATCCATCTTTTCAAAATTCGACCTATTGTGATTTTGAAGGTCAGCCCTGTTCCTGACCAAAAATCTGACGGACTTCGCTTCAAAGAACATCAGCCTGAACCTCGCTGCCCGCGCGTGGCTGCGGCCGTTGGGGCTGGATAAGCGCGACACTGCGGAAAACTGCGGGATCATCCAGATCAAACCGCCTGACATCTAACCCGCGGCTGGCCTCGGTCCCGGCATAGGTACTTGGCAGGATCGCAATACCAGCCCCGATTGCAGCCTTAAGTCGGATTGCATCAAGACTGGTGTCTTCATATTCATCCGAAACCCGTCCACCCCCACTTGCTGACTAACCTGAAACAGCCGATGCCCTGCCCTCGCGCTGCTTCGTGCAGGTCCTAAAGCTCTTGTAAAATCCGGCGCGAATGCCACACAATCTCTTGACCAACAGGCGTGATTTTTGCGCCTGTGCGGCCACGCAGAAACAAGGTCGTGCCCAGATCATGCACTACCTCTACCAGTCGGGCTGAAACACTGGGTTGGCTTACATTTAGCTTTGCACCAGCAAGACTGACCTGTCCTGTTTCGGCAATCGCTACAAAATATTCAAGCTTACGTAGTGTTGGGTGTTCATAGGATCATCCTATGCAAAATCAAAGCTCATATATTTGATAGTATATCTGTTTCAATCCATATCGCGGGAAAACACCGCATCAACGGAGTGCTTATGGAAAAGACGATTTCGCACATTCAGGGCTTTTTAAAACTCAAAGCAAGCGCGGGCCTGATCTTGATGGCGATCTTCTTCTTTCTTGTCGGGTTTGAAATCAAACGCGAGATCTTAAAAGGAGAATTATCCAGTTTTGATATGGTGATTTTGCCGGTACTCTCCGCAATCGGCGATATGGTGGTTCTGGCAATGGTCTGTGTCGCGCTGAACTGCGGAGCACCTGAAAATCCGAACGGCTGGGCTTTGCCCTGGCGGTCGCGCTAAACTGGATGGGGGTATTGCGATGCCGGTGGGTGGAACCGCCTTTCACAAGCGTCCCCCCCCCCTTGCCGAAAAAAACTCTCAACCAATAGACTGTGACGTCCTTCGATTCGAGAAAACACCCCCATATGTCGGCTGTGAACCAACCTAGGCTACATCATATATGCGCTTGCCTCGACCGGAATTTTATTTTTTTCTATATATTTCAACAATTTAAACAGTGTCCCTACAGTTATGCACACTTAGCCTGTGGATAACTTTACTCCAACATGTAAAAATTTCTTGTCGAATGCGCGCTTTCATGGCATTTGTCATTCTGACGATAAATGGCGTCAGAGGGGTAATCTGTCGTCAGAACAAACAAGAGCCCTAAGGGCCAAGAGAGGCGGCAGAATATGGATGACCATAGCCTAGATATTGAACGCGGTATAGGTTCCGATGATATCGGGCGGTTTGCCGACAGTTTGGCGGAATCTTTGGATCGTCAGATGCGCATTGCGTTTGAACCAGAGGAGCGCAAGCATCTTCGCAAGTTCAGCTCAACCGAGGTTGCTGAAATCCTGCGTGTCAGCACTTCAAATCTGCGCAACCGTCACAAAGACGGCAGTTTCCCCGAAGTTCACACCGACAAGCGGGGCCATCGTTTCTACAGCT
Source organism: Roseobacter sp. N2S (assembly GCF_031454055.1). Classification (NCBI taxonomy): domain Bacteria; kingdom Pseudomonadati; phylum Pseudomonadota; class Alphaproteobacteria; order Rhodobacterales; family Roseobacteraceae; genus Roseobacter; species Roseobacter sp. N2S. Next base: position 5,645 of record NZ_JAVDQB010000010.1, on the reverse strand, counting down.
CTGAAGATGTTGACTTGATGCGCGATATTCTAAGCCGCACCGGAAAAAATGCCGAAAGCTATAAGCCCGGCAGGCGGGACGGCGACCGGCTTCAGGTTATTTCAGTGGTGAATTTCAAGGGGGGATCTTCCAAAACCACAGCAACCATCCACCTTGCCCAACGCTATGCGCTGCGAGGCTACCGCGTACTGGTGTTGGATTTGGACCCCCAAGCCAGTCTGACAACGTTTTTTGGGTTCCGACCGGAACTGGAATTTGCTGATGGAGGCACAATTTACGACGCCCTGCGATACGAAGATCAACGCCCCCTATCAAGCGTCATAAAAAAAACCTACTTCAACAAACTCGATATGGTTCCCGCGGGACTTATGCTTTCCGAGTACGAAACAGAGACCGCAAACGCTTTGGCAAGCAGGGTTCAACCGATCTTTGCCGAACGTCTTGCCTTGGCCTTGGAGGAGGTCGAAGCCGACTACGATATCGTCCTGATCGACTGCCCGCCGCAACTGGGGTTCATCACGCTTACCGCTTTGGCGGCCTCGACGGGGCTATTGGTGACCGTGGTGCCGGGAATGCTCGACATTGCCTCTATGAGCCAGTTTTTGAAACTTGCGTCAGAAACGGTGAAAGCGGTGGAGGAGGCCATTGGGCGGCGGGTCAGCTGGGATTTTGTAAAGTTTCTGATAACGCGCTACGAGCCCTCGGACGGGCCACAAACCCAAATGGCGGGGTATCTTCGCTCGATTCTGGTGAACCAAGTGATGACCGAGCCGATGCTGAAATCCACCGCAATTTCCGATGCGGGTATGACCCAACAAACCCTTTACGAAGTTGACCCCAGTCAATTGATCCGCAAGACGCTGGATCGCGCGTTAAACAGCATGAACGCTGTAGCAGATGAATTGGAACAGACCGTCCAACTGGCTTGGGGGCGGCGCTGATGGGACGCAATATTTTCAATCAACCGCCAAAAGACACCAAACCGTCAGAGTCCCCTGCCCTATCGGCTGTAAAGCCAGCGAAACTTCCGGGGTCTGTCGGCGGTCTGCGCGACAGCCTGCGCGAGATTACGGCGAATTCTATTCGCGATATCGAACCGGACCGAATCGACATGGACGGCCTTCGGGACCGGCTTGTTCTAGAAGACAGCAGCATCGACGAATTGGCCGAAAGCATCCGCAAACATGGGCAACAAGTGCCCATTATGGTGCGCCCGTCCGATCAACCTGACCGATATCGCATTGTCTATGGCCGCAGACGTCTGGCCGCAGTGCGCAAGATTGGTGGCACCATAAAGGCCATTGTCAGAACGCTGGACGATGACGCATCACTGATTGCCCAAGGGCAGGAAAACAACCTAAGGTTGGACCCATCCTTTATTGAAAAAGCGCTGTTTATCCGCGAAATGCAGGCGGCTAACTACAAGCCTGCGGTTATTCAGGATGCGCTTGGGTTGACGCGGCAGGGTGTATCAAACCACCGTGTCATCATCGATCAAATGCCGGATGAGGTCATTCAGCTGATTGGACCCGCCCATGGCATTGGACGTCGACAATGGGGTGAACTGGCAGGGATGGCTGACAAAACCCCCCTGCCCGACCTTGCACGACGAACTCTATCGGACCAATCTGAACCGCTAGTCAGCCACGAGAGGTTTAAGGCAGTTCTTGCCGCCGCACAGAAATCCTTGCGCGCAGCCCCAAAGGCCAGCATAGGCGGTGGACAAGGCCTCTTGAAGGGCACAGACGGTAAAACACTTGGTCTGTTAAGTCATGACAGCCGGACAGTTGCGCTGAAAGTCACACGAAAAGAACACCCGGAATTCGGTCAGTGGATTGAAGAGAACGCAGAGACAGTGCTTCGTTCGGTCTTTGAACGCTGGCAGAATGAGAACGGCAGCGGATCCTAAAACCGCCCGTAAACATCAACGTAACCAGAGGAGAGCAACGAAGGCAAAAAGAAAAGAGCCCCCTAAAGTTTCCCCTAGAGAGCCCTCATCGTCTGATTAGCATCTTAGATGTAGCAATCTCACCAGCAATCGTCAAGAGTCACCATCTCGGTGGACCTGTTTTTGCGACCTTTTTCTGCCAAATGTGTGGAAAGGGATTCTTAAAGTGTGGCCAAAACGCCCTCGTCCACAGTATTATGACTTTCAGAAAAGCGGCACTACAGGCTTATCCGCCCCAAACGTCCTCTCAAAAATCGCAAACCGTCGCCACCAGCGATATTTGGGAAATCTTCCGTGCTTTGCGGGATGCGCACCAGTACTATGGTCTTCGCGCAGGGCAATTACAAACCCTTCAGGCGATGCTAAGTGTCTTAAAACCCGGACAAGGCAATACCGTCTTTGCCTCAAACACAGAACTTTGTCGCCGTGTCGGCGGCATCGATGAACGCACCCTGCGCAGGCACATTGAACGCTTTGTTAAGCTTGGCTTCGTCCAGCGGCACAACAGCCCTAACAACAAGCGATATAGGCTCAAATCCTCCGAGGGCGCATCACTAAGCTTCGGCTTGTCTTTGACGCCTTTCTTTGAAAGAGCTGAAGAAATTATCGAGATCGCAAAACAGATCCAGCAGGATCGACGAGATAGGTTGTTTCTGCGCAAGAAGATACTGACCCAACTGGCACGGCTCGACGAAGCCCGAGGCGAACATGAATATACAATCGGGCTGCGAAAAATCCTACGTAGGAAGCTAACTTTGGCAGAATATCACGATCTTTGGACAGAAATTGAAGGTACGGTAACACAGATGTCTACCGCGGTGGACATAGTAGAAACAGCCGTTTTGCCCGCCAACGACGGGCAAAACGCCCGCCAATTATCTAAGTCTAAAAAAGAAAGTATAGATAGAGAAAGAAACTCCAGTGAGAAAAAGCCGAGCATTCCATTAATAAAATCAGTTTGCAAGGAAGCCTGCTCATTCTCCCAAAAGCCTATCAATACTTGGGAAGACGTTGAAGCACATGCTAGAACTCTTGCACCCATGATGGGCATAAACTCTGAAAGCTTTCAAAACAGGATAGAAAAAATAGGTGCGTGGAAAGCATCGGCTGCGATATTTATTCTATTGCAAATGGGACATCGGATTAAAAACTTTGCCGCATATTTCTCAGCGATCACAAGTGAAGCAAAGGTTATGAACTTCAAACCCCACCGACTGCTTAACAAATTAAACCAGGATCAGTTGAGAGCTCTATGAGCCTGTCCACCGCGGTGGACAGTACCTATACATGTCTTCATGAAAAGGCTTATCTGCTGTTCGTTCCCAATAAGCATTCTTAACTGGCTGGAAAAATCTCACCTGCGGTCTCGCGAAGTTATAGATATTAGTTGAGCTGGTGCCCTTAAAAGATCAGGCCTCGCACCCTTCCCAAGATAACGTCTGAACTGAAGAGTTGATTAATTTCGAAGACACCCATGAACCTATACACCGTGTATTTCTATGTTGGCTTTCCCGTTTACCATCGCAGCATTGAAAACCTCCTAACAGAAAGCGGTGTTTACTTAAATCATGCAACACCCAGCAGCTTGGTAGGAAAATACTCAGGTTTTGTTCTTAAGGAATGTATCGCCAGAAAGCCTCCGTAGGTCGTTCTGGGTGAATAAATGAAGCCGATGACACAGTAGCACGCAGCAGGTCATACTTGCACCATACTAATGAAACGAAGGGAAGAAACATAATTTCACGATGTCTAAGCACCGCCGCGAAACAGCAGAGACAGCTCTTTTCGCGAAAATGATCAGCAAAAATGAGCACGGCTAAACACAATAGCTGTAGACGTGCTTCGATCCAACGCAACACATTTGTTCAATCTGCTCTGTAGCCGGTGATGACTGTTTAAAGTACGACGAACCAGATATCTTAAAACTAGCCCGCCAGGATGAACTTATTTGCCCGAGAGCAAACAGCATTAAGCTGGATCATCCTCTTATCAATAAATTTCCCGACCGATACAGACTTTCAACGCGCTGGATAGATGCGTCCGCTAGCACAACAAAAATTGCGGATATGTGGTCTGCTGAGCGCGCACGTGGAAATTGCGCGCTTTCGATTTGATTTTCACCATCGGTTCGAATCCATGTCTATGGGCTACACGTTGTCATATTCGAGAATATCGAGATAGGAATTACCGTAATACTTGTTCTGCACCGAGGGAGTGATATCCTCGTCTTTCTTGGCGAAGTAAGGAGGCAACTAAGCTGTCTTCATGGGCCCGCGGCCTTCGTCAAATTCATATGGAACCGATCCCGTCGGTGCTGGTAGCGGCAGGTCACTTCGGCGGAGGTGTGGCCCAGTTGTTTTTAAACGCAACCTACGTCGACCTCTGCACTGCTGGCCAGACCTGCGCGGAGAGAATGGCCAGAGAACATGGCGAGGCGTTCTTTTTCCGGTAGGTCCGCCCGAATGCCGGCATCGCGTACGGTCTGCCTGATCAGTCTGGCCACATGTCTGTCGCTCAACCAGTTTTCAAGGGCACGGACCCCGTCACGAGAGATTCGCACAAACACAGGCCCAAAGGTGATCTTGGCAAAGTGCAGCCATTGTTCCAGCGCATGCACGGGGCAGGTTTGATCCGAAGAGCCGTGCCCGATTTCAACTTCGCGCCATCCGGTTTTGGCATTGAGCGTGAGCAGGGCGCCATCCTCCATAATTTCACTCCAACCGCCGGACTCCGGTGTGTCATCCTAATGGACATCAAGGCTGACGATCTCGGAGCGGCGCAGGCCCCCAGCGTATCCAGGCAGCAGCATGGCCCGATCCCGCAGCCCCCGCAGATCATAGGGCAGGGTGGCGACCATCGCCAGAATATCGCCGCGCTGGATGGCTTCTTTATGCACGGGCGGGCGAGTATGTTTCCGCTTGATACCCGCCAGAACTGTCGCGATGTGCCGGTCCTGACGATCCAGGGTGAAGCCGCGTTGCTGGTAATGCCAGACAATGCCGGAGATGCGCCGTTCAATGGTCGTGACTGTGAGTGTTTGTGCTGTGTCAACGGGCGCAGCCAAATCTGCCAGATAGAGTCCAATCATCTAGGGGGAGGGGGGCAGGGGATCCCTGTCCTTGATCCGGCACCAGCGGCTAAAATGCTTCCAGTCGGCGGCATAGGCCTTGTTGGTGTTGTCCGCCGTTGAGGCCTGAGCATAATCACGGGCGGTGCTGACCAGCCGATCAAGAGTGCCTGACCCCGCAACATGGGAGGGCAGGGCGAGCCTCTGGCCTTCTTCATGACCCTTCACATCTCCCCAAGCGATGCTTGATACATCTGAGTTTGATGAAATCTGCTGTTCGTCTTCTGAGGTCATTGTTCGGTGAATCCAGTAGTGAAGTCGAGTTTGTTGAGCATAGTACCTGATGTCCGATAAGGCAACCTTATTGGACATATTGGTGAACGACAAAGTGGGGCGGTTACACTGCAATTCTCTGGTGAAAAGCGCCGTCGCTAGATAACGTCGCGAGATGACACCCGCCCGCGACAGCCTCATCGACGATGCAGATAAAATACCCCGGATGCCGTTTTGGGTCACCTCAGTCTGTGCAGAAACCCCCGAAGATGTGGCGTTTATGTCAGGCGCGGCCCTTTCGAACCTGCATCTTGTGCTGGGACGCAGCGAAGTCCCCCATGCCTTGTGTCGCGTAGC
>NZ_JAVDQB010000009.1:0-180519 GCF_031454055.1 Roseobacter sp. N2S | reverse complement strand
TCACCACTCTAAACTGTCGCGGGGTGGAGCAGCCCGGTAGCTCGTCAGGCTCATAACCTGAAGGTCGTAGGTTCAAATCCTACCCCCGCAACCAAAATTACAGGTTTAGAACAGTCGCTTAATAGCCACCCTCGGGTGGCTTTTTGCGTTGCGGAACAGCCTCGGAAAAAGGCGGTATTTCTACGTGTTGAGTGTCTAATGTCCCTGAGATAGAAATGGGGTCTATAACACCACGAAGGAGACTGGGTTAACGGTTGGTATGCGGGCAGCGTGATCTTGTGGGCCTTGGTCTTTATGGCGGGTTTTGGGCTCTTAAACTGAATTCGGGTTGCCAGAAGGCTTGATTTGTTACTTACAGTTCCTTCACTTAATAACGACGAAACTAAACAGGGAGATTAAAATGGAAATTAAATCAACACTGTCCGTTCTTGCGGTTGTTGCAGCTGGGCCTGCACTGGCGGATTGCGGTACTGTTCGGTTTTCCGACGTTGGCTGGACCGACATCACGGCAACGACAGCAACCACATCCATCGTGCTTGAGGCGCTCGGGTATGAAACGACCACTGATATCTTGTCCGTTCCGATCACCTATGCGTCGATGGCGCAGGGGGATATCGACGTGTTTTTGGGCAATTGGATGCCAACGATGGAAGGCGATATCGCCAAATATCGCGAAGCTGGAACAGTTGATACAGTGCGCACGAACCTTACTGGTGCAAAATATACACTGGCCACAAACGCGGCGGGCGTTGCCGCGGGGATCACTGACTTTGCCTCTATTGCACAGGCCAAGGATGCGCTGGACGGCAATATCTACGGGATCGAAGCTGGCAATGACGGCAATCGTCTGATTCAGGATATGATCGACGCAGGTGCTTTTGATTTGACGGACTTTAACGTTGTTGAAAGTTCGGAACAGGGCATGCTGGCACAGGTTGAGCGGGCAACGGACCGTGACGAGCCAGTTGTTTTCCTGGGCTGGGAACCTCACCCCATGAATGCGAATTACGAGTTGACCTATCTGGCGGGTGGGGATGACTATTTTGGTCCTGACCTTGGCGGCGCCACAGTGGCAACCAACACCCGCGCTGGGTACGTTGCGGAATGTGCAAACACAGGTAAGTTGTTGCAAAACCTTGAATTCTCGCTTGCGATGGAAAACGAGATCATGGGCGCAATCCTGAATGATAACGCTGATCCCGAAGATGCCGCCAAAGTTTGGCTTGCAAGCAATACAGACGCTTGGACGCCTTGGCTTGACGGGGTGACAACCAAAGACGGCGGTGACGCAGTTGCCGCCGTAACGGCCGCACTGGCAGAGTAAAACACCAAAAGGGGGTCACTGGATGGCCCCCTTTTTCTGACAGGGGGACGGCAATGAATTGGCTGGCGGAAAAAAAGATTCCGATTGGAGACTGGTCGGAGATGGTCGTGGATTGGTTAAAAACCAACGGGCGTCCGGTATTTGATCTGCTCAGTGACGGGCTGAACTTGATGATTGACGGCATTATATGGTGCCTTCAAACGCCGCCGGCTTGGGCGATTGTCATTCTGTTTGTTGCTGTGACGTGGTCCTTGCAGCGATCATGGAAGGTCTGCGCTCTTGTGTTTGCCTGTCTGCTTTTTGTGATCAATCAAGGTTATTGGGACGAAACGACGGACAGTCTGGCGCTGGTGATGTCATCTTGTGTGGTCTGTATGGGGCTGGGTGTGCCCATCGGTATTTTTCTTGCCCATCGCCCAAGGGCATATCAATCGTTAAGCCCGATTTTGGACCTGATGCAGACGCTGCCTGCCTTTGTTTATCTTATCCCTGCGATTGTGTTTTTCGGCCTTGGCATGGTGCCGGGCCTGTTTGCTACGGTTATTTTTGTGCTGCCCGCGCCGATCCGGTTGACCTATCTTGGCGTGTCCACAACCCCGACGGCATTGCTTGAAGCTGCTGAGGCCTTTGGGGCCACGCCCTCACAAAAGCTGTGGAAGGTGGAATTGCCCTATGCGTTCCCGCAGATCATGGCGGGTCTTAATCAGGTCATCATGCTATCCCTGTCGATGGTGGTGATTTCGGCTTATGTGGGGGCAAACGGATTGGGCAAACCTGTGGTGCAGGCCTTGGGGCGCAATGATCCGGGGCTTGGGTTTGAATCCGGATTTGTGATTGTGGCCGTCGCGATTATGCTGGACCGTATGTTGAGGGTAAAGAAATGAGCGCAGTTGAATTCGACAATGTTTCAATCGTGTTTGGCGACGACCCTTTAACCGCCTTGCCTTTGATGGATCAGGGGCTTGAACGTGCGGAAATCCGTGAGAAAACGGATCAAATTCTGGGTGTTCACAATTGTTCGTTAAAGGTTGAGGTTGGGGAAATCCTTGTTCTGATGGGGCTTTCGGGGTCGGGGAAATCTACCCTGCTGCGGGCCGTTAACGGTCTGAACCCAGTGATCAGAGGAAACGTGCGGATCCATGACGGTGATTGGTCCTGTGATATCGGTGGCAGTTCTGCCGCGGATTTGCGGCGTGTGCGGCGCGAATGTGTGTCGATGGTATTTCAGCAATTCGGCTTGCTGCCCTGGCGCACGGTGCGCGATAATGTGGGCCTTGGGCTGGAATTGTCAGGAATGGGTAAAAGCGCGCGCAATCGGCGCGTGGATGAAGAACTTGGGCTGGTCGGTCTGGCAGACCGCGCGGATGCGCTGGTGGGGGAATTGTCAGGCGGTATGCAGCAAAGAGTGGGCCTTGCCCGCGCCTTTACCACCGATGCCCCTATTTTGTTAATGGATGAACCGTTTTCGGCACTTGATCCCCTAATCCGCAGTAAATTGCAGGATGAGTTGCTGGATTTGCAGCAGAAACGGAACCGCACAATTATCTTTGTCAGTCATGATCTTGACGAGGCCTTTAAGATCGGCAACCGCATTGCCATCATGGAAGGCGGCCGGATTGTACAATGCGGAACGCCGCGTGATATTTTTACCAACCCGGTCAATGACTATGTGTCTGAATTTGTGGCCCATATGAACCCGCTTGGGGTGCTGACCGCGCGGGATGTGATGGTTGCGGGCACGTCAGAGGGGCCGCAGGTTGATCCGGAAACACCGGTGCAGGATGTTATTCACAAAATCAAAAGCGGTGCACTTCAAGTGATGGAAAATGGAGAGGTGATCGGGCAGATAACCCGCGCTTCTATCCTTGCACGGCTGACGCCCCTTGCGCCGGAGCGTTCTGAAACCGCCCTTACCGAGGGGAAAAATGCTTAACCGACTGGATGGATTTGTGGGGTTAATGCCAAACAATTTGAACCGCAAGCCAATCGAATTTCTACGCGTTGAGTGTCTTCTTCCCCTAAGATATGAACGGGTTTTATGAATCTGCGAAAGAGCCATTAATGTCAGAACTTTCAGAATTCGCCTCCTCTCCGCAGGATACCAAAGTTTATGGGTCCGTTGGGGACGTGCCTGTGGGGACGGCCGGTCTGGTTGAGGGGCAGTATGTCTGGAAGGGGGAGGATTCCTCGCGGGTGTTCATCTTCTTTTGTGGCGCGGTGAATACCAAGCTGATCCCGATGTCGCCGATTTTCCAGCGGTGGAAATGGGTTCACAAGTTTTCACATTCGGTGGTTATTGCCCATGATCCGCTGATCCAAAATACCGGATCGCTGCAACTGGCGTGGTATACGGGCAAGCAGGACGGGCCCGGGTTTGATGATATTATTGCGGTGCCTTTGCGTCTGGCGCGGGCGTTGTCGAGCGGTGAAATCTGCGCATTCGGGTCTTCGGGCGGCGGGTTTGCGGCCCTTATGGCGGCGATGCACAATCATGTGGACAGTGCCTTGGTGATCAATCCGCAGACCAATATCCTGCGCTATTCGCCACAATTGCGCGACAAATATTTGCGAACCTATTTGCAGTCTTCCAAAGGGTTGAACCAGACGGACCATGAACGGCTGTCCATTATCGGAGCGTTGTGGCGGTATTACGATAATTGCCGGACCCATGTAGTGATCAACACGCAGGATAATGCGCATTTCAACGGGCATGTGGTGCCGTTTTACCGCGTGTCCCAGCAACAGAACCTGCAGAGTCTGACGTTCAGTTGTTATGATGATGCGAAAAACGGACATAATCCGCCATCCGAAGCCAATTCCTTATGGCTTGTGCAAAAGTGGTGGCCGCAGAGTATTACGTCTGAATATCGCGGCGCGATTCAAGGGTTGCGGTCGCTGCGAAAGTTGGAACGCAGCGATATTATGAAAAACCAGCCTCGGAAAACCTGAGCCTTAAATTTTCGGATGCCAGTGAAATAGCCTGAATGTGGCAGGGGCCTATGGCAACGGAGCTGCCCGTAAAAAACGCTGAATTCAGAATCTTCGGCGGAGAGGCGCTCGAATACTGCTAAATCTGGTGCTCATTTCACACAGTCCGCGTTTAATTTAGGCAAATGTAAGGCAGATCGGCTCTTTTGCGGGGGGCTGGGCACATTAGTCTGGCTACACATATTCAGCAGCGATAATTAGAATAAGACACCGTAAACGAGAGTCGCTTAAACCTCAAAACGCCACAGCGCGAGTGGTTGAGTCAGGCTTTGCGCGCCGCCAGTTGATCAAGGTAATGGACGAATGCCGCTTCGTTCTACACCCATACCCGCGTTGGCGCGGGGCGGATTTCGGGCCATGTCGCGTATGTATTGGAAAAGGACTGCCAGCCTATGTTGCACCAAAGTATTGAGACATTACATTGCCAAGAAATTGATCTGAGTGCCGAGAACGGGCTGGTCCGTTTCGGGCCGTTTCATCAAAGTGCTGCCCAGACGATTTGCAAAACCCTTCAAAGGTTTGATCTGACGACGGGGGCGGATGACGCCATTACCATTGTGCCGCTTGCGAACGGGTTGGCGCGGCTTGAGGTCTCGGGTGCGGGTGTGTCGGGGTATTTTGTTGAAAGTGACGGGATCGAAGCTGCCGATGAAACGCTGGATGCTTTTGTGCGGGCGGTGTGCCCGAAAAATTATCCGGTGTTTATCAAGGGGCATTATTATCCAGACGATGCCACGCGGATAAACACGATGATGACGGCCGTGCATGACGGGGTTTCCGTGAAATGGAGCAGGCTGCGCAATCGGGTGCGCAATGGCAGTTCGCTGTGCATTTCCACGCCTGACACTGCGGGGAATTTGACCATGATTGACTGTATGTTGATGGGGTGATGGCGCGGCCCCCATGTTATCGGGGGCGCGAAGAATGAACCGTTAAGGCGCGTTTAGCGCGTAACCTTGGCCTGTATAGGTTTGAATGCCGCTGCTGCCTTTGCCTGACAGGGTTTCAATCTTGCGGCGTAATTTGCAAATATGAACATCCAGCGCCTTGGCATAGGGTTGATAATCGGCCAGCGCGTAAAGCGCGTCGAACAGCACGTCGCGGTGGACGACTTTGCCAAGGTTCAGCGCGAGAATCCTGAGGATGGTTTGTTCACTGGCGGATATTTTGATCGGTTTGCCCGCAAGGTTGGGATGACGCCCATCAAGATAGACCGTTAGATCGCCAGCCTGAACCTCTTGGGTGCGCAGGCCGAATTGGCGGCGGGTCAGGGCGCGTAGACGGGCAGCGATTTCATCATAATTCAAGGTGCTGCTGACCACATCATCAGCCCCTGCATCCAAGATCCGGGCCAGATCATTTGGTGGAATATCCGTTTGTAAAATCAACAACGGGTTGGTGGAACCGGATTTGCGCAACTGGCGGGTGGTTGTCTCGGCATTTTCACCTGTGGCGAAGCCCAAAACCACCGGAAGCAAACGGGCCACATTTTCATCCAGACCGGAGGCACCGTTCAGAATTGCAGTTTTGGGAAGAACATCCACAGTGATACCATGGCGTTTCAGCTCTGTGATCAAACCCGCAGCGCGGTTCTGGTCTGGATCATGCAAAATTACCCGCATCCGGTCTCTTTCTGGAACTTGCGAAAAAATAACTATAGACTACAGTAGCAAGGTGAATGGGTTCAATATAGGGCAAATCCGCAAGAATGATTTTGCCACTGTTTTGGGTCGGATCGTTCAGGCCGAAAGGCTGGGGTGCCGATTGAATATCATCACTGAAAAAGACCCCTCGCATGGGCGAGTGGGCTCCAGAATGGATTGCAAAGTAATGCTCGTAAGGTTTTTTCTTGTTGTGTCGTTCGTTTTGGCGGCTGCGACCGCACAGGCGCAGGTCCGGCTGAAGGATATTGTCAGCTTTGAAGGGGTCCGGTCGAACCAATTGATTGGCTATGGTCTGGTGGTCGGGTTGGACGGCACGGGCGACACCATGCGCAATTCACCGTTTACGCGAAAATCCATCGAGGGCATGTTATCCCGCCTTGGCGTAGGTAATCTGAGCGATGAAGGTTTGAACACGAAAAACGTGGCAGCGGTGATGGTCACGGCGGCTTTGCCACCCTATGCGCGGCGCGGCAGTGAAATTGACATCAGCGTGGCGTCGATGGGGGATGCGGAATCCCTGCGCGGTGGCACGCTTTTGGTCACGCCGCTGTCTGGTGCGGATGGTGCGATTTATGCGGTGGGGCAGGGCGCGCTTGCGGTGGGCGGTTTTTCGGTCAGGGGGGCTGCGGCTGAGGTGACGAACGGGGTGCCTACAGTCGCGCGGATTGAAAGCGGTGCGATTGTGGAAAAAGAGATTGATTTCAATCTTTTGCAAATGGACAGCATCCGATTGGCCCTGCGCAATCCTGATTTTACTACGGCATCCCGCATTAAGGCGGTGATAAATGAACAGGTCGGCGCGGCTAATGCGGTTACGCTGGACCCCGGGACTGTTGAGGTTTCATTGAGCGGCAAGATTGATATTCCTGAACTGTTGGCGGCGCTGGAAAATCTGACGGTTCAACCGGACACCCCTGCCAAAGTGGTGATTGACGCTAAATCCGGCACGATTGTGATTGGCGCCGATGTGCGCATCGACGAGGTTGCCATCAGTCAGGGCGGTTTGACCGTCAGCGTGTCTGAAAGCGCATCCGTCAGTCAGCCTGCGCCGATTTCTATTGGCGAAACGGTCATTGTGCCGTCCACCGAGATTCAGATCGAGCGTAAAAATTCCGGCTTTGCGCTGGTGGGCGGGCAGGTTAGTCTGCGGGAAATGGTCGACGGGCTGAATGCGATCGGCATTGGTGCGCAGGAAATTATTTCGATCTTGCAGGCGATCAAAGCCTCGGGTGCGCTGCACGCAGAACTGGAGATTATCTGATGGATTTGAAACTTAATCCGCTGCATAGCCCACAAATGGGCGGGCATCAGGCCACAGGGCAAGCGAAAGAGCTGACCGACGCGCAAGAGGCACGTCAGGCGGCGATCCTGAAGGCGGCACAGGATTTTGAAGCGTCTTATTTGGGGATCACATTTTCCAGCATGCTGGCCGATGCAATGCCTGACCCCGAAGGGGGCCACGGCGAAGAAATGTTTCGCGGTGCGCTGGCAAATGCCTTGGCCAAAGAAGTGGCCGAGTCTGGTGGCGTCGGGATTGCCAGATCCATTGCCGCCCAGTTGGAAGTGTATAGTAAATGATTGGCGTCCCGCCCGCATCTGCCCTGTCCCGTCTTGGCATTCGGCTGGGGGAACGCAAGGCGCGCAGCGGTGCGGATTCCTCGGGGTTGACCCAAGAGGATGAGGATAACATCAAAGGTTTTGAGGGTGTTTTGTCAGACACGCTGGGCCTGTTGCGCCGTGAAAACAAGGCGTTGGTGGAAAAAGACATCGGCACGGTTGCGTCCTATTTTGAGGAAAAAGCCAAGCTGCTGGAATCCTTGGAACGCCGCCAACCGACGGTAGAGCCGTTTTTGACGGTGGATGTGCCATCGGTGACGCAATTGCGCAAATTGATCCGGGATCTGGCGGACCAACTGGAACTGAACGAGAAATTACTGAAAGGCATGGCCGACGCCTCGCGCACGATATTAAGTGAGATCGAGCATCTGCGCAGTCGGCAAAGTTTGAAGGGTGTTTATGACAAGACCGGCCAGTTGCGCGGCGATGTCAGTGTGCGCTCTTTGGGCAAAGGGTTTGAGCGGAAATTCTAAAAAAACCTGCCTCCGCAAAAAATGGAAACCTTTCGGAAACCTGCGCTACGCTTCTCTTGTTGGTCTGGGCAAAGCCCAACCACTGGTAGAATGACCGGTGATCACAAGCAAGAAAGCAAGGTATCGAGACAATGACTTCTATTATAACAAACTCCTCCGCAATGAATGCACTGCAGGCTTTGCGCGAAGTAAACGACAGCATGGTTACAACACAGGACCGTATTTCTTCGGGTCTGAAAGTTGGCTCTGCGAAAGACAACGCAGCATATTTTCAAATTTCTGAAACGATGAAGGGCGACAGCTCTGCATATGCTTCGATCAACGAAGGCTTGACGCTGACCAAAAACTCGGTTGCGACCGCGCGTTTGGGTGCTGAAACCATTCAAGATCTGGCACAGCAGTTCCTGGACAAAGTTGCTTTTGCCCAAGGCGCGACCGGTGGCCAAGGCGAGATCGAAAACGATCTGCTTGAACTGGTTAAACAAATGGAAACCACACTGAGCCAGTCTACCTTTAACGGGGACGACATGCTGGGTGCGGGGTCTTATGCCAATGGCGATGTGACCGGTTCTGCGGTTGCGGCTGCAACGGGTGTTCTGACAAATGGCGCCAATGGTGATGCGACTGTGGGTGTGGCCCGTGACGTTGTCACCGGCATCAGCCGCGCAGGTGGCAGCTATGCCACAACAGATATTTCTGTTGGTACATATGACATGGCAGAACAACTGTCCGACTTTAAAGCACTGGCCACCGGTTTTGCGGCTGCTGCTGAAACCGTTGCAACGGGCGCGGCCTTCCTTTCGGGTGCCTTGGCTTCAACCGAGGGTGTTGTGAACAATGTAAACGACATCGCGACCAAATTGGGTCAATCGGAAAAATCCATTGAAAACCAACAGTCCTTCCTGAACAAGCTGACCGATAATATCGACAGCGGTGTCGGGTCGATGATTGATGCGGACATGGAAGAAGAAGCAGCCCGCCTGAAGGCGTTGCAAACACAACAGCAGCTGGCAACACAAGCGCTGTCTATTGCAAACCAAGCCCCTTCTAACGTACTGAGCCTGTTCCAATAAATTCCGGTTCAGGCAGTAAATTCGACCCGATCCCGTTTAACGGGGTCGGGTTTTTTGCGTTTTGGGGCAGGGGGCTGAACCCGCGTGGGCAGAGTGCTGTACCTTGGGTTGTATTTTTTCGCGCTGATTTGAATTTGGAAACCTTCTGGAAACCTGCGCTGCGCTTCCCTTTGGGTATGGGAAAACCCTACCATCGGTAGAATGACCGGTGAAATTGAGCAAGAAAGCAAGGTATACAGACAATGACTTCCATCATTACCAACTCCTCCGCGATGAACGCACTGCAAGCATTGCGCGAAGTGAACGACAGTATGGTTACAACGCAGGACCGGATTTCTTCGGGTCTGAAAGTTGGCTCTGCGAAAGACAACGCAGCATACTTTCAGATTTCCGAAACCATGAAGGGCGACAGCTCTGCTTATGCGTCGATCAACGAAGGCCTGACATTGACCAAAAACTCGGTTGCGACCGCGCGATTGGGCAGTGAGACCATCCAAGATCTGGCCCAACAGTTTCTGGACAAAGTTGCCTTTTCCCAAGGCGCGACTGGCGGCCAAGCCGAGATCGAAAACGATCTTCTTGAGCTGGTTAAACAAATGGAAACCACGCTGAGCCAGTCTACCTTTAACGGGGACGATATGCTGGGTGCAGGGTCTTATCCTGCCAGCATCACAGCAGGTACAGTTGCAGGCGCAACAGGTGTTTTGACCTCTGCCACAAACGCAGGCGCAACAGTTGGCGATGACCGCAATGTTGTGACTGGCATCAGCCGCGCCGGTGGCACTTATGCCACGACAGATATTGTTGTTGGCACTTATGACATGGCGTCCTTGGTTGCAAACTTCTCGGCTTTGGCAACTGGCTTTGAAGCAAACGCCATTGCTGCAACGGGCGAAGCCTTTCTGGCAGGGGCCTTGGCTTCTACCGAGGGTGTTGTGAACAACGTGAACGACATCGCGACCAAACTGGGTCAATCCGAGAAGTCTGTTGAAAACCAACAGTCCTTCCTGAACAAGCTGACCGACAATATCGACAGCGGTGTCGGGTCGATGATTGATGCGGACATGGAAGAAGAAGCAGCCCGCCTGAAGGCGTTGCAAACACAACAGCAGCTGGCAACACAAGCGCTGTCTATTGCAAACCAAGCGCCG
Organism: Roseobacter sp. N2S; assembly: GCF_031454055.1. Classification (NCBI taxonomy): domain Bacteria; kingdom Pseudomonadati; phylum Pseudomonadota; class Alphaproteobacteria; order Rhodobacterales; family Roseobacteraceae; genus Roseobacter; species Roseobacter sp. N2S. The sequence goes on along the minus strand of NZ_JAVDQB010000009.1, from coordinate 170,229 downwards.
TCTAACGTGCTGAGCCTGTTCCAATAAGTTTGGAATAACCGATGAGTTTGACCTGATCCTGCATGTCGGGGTCGGGTCATTCCAAGACTTCCCTTCGGGGGTGTTCAGTGCGAGCCTTCTTCCAGATCCCCAAGATATGGAAACCCTTTGGAAACCTGCGCTGCGCTTCCCTTGAGGTCCGGGCAAAGCCCAACCACTGGTAGAATGACCGGTGATCACAAGCAAGAAAGCAAGGTAACACTACAATGACTTCTATTATCACAAACTCCTCCGCGATGAACGCACTGCAAGCATTGCGCGAAGTGAACGACAGCATGGTTACAACGCAGGACCGGATTTCTTCGGGTCTGAAAGTTGGCTCTGCGAAAGACAATGCAGCATACTTCCAGATTTCCGAAACTATGAAGGGCGACAGCTCTGCTTATGCGTCGATCAACGAAGGCCTGACACTGACCAAAAACTCGGTTGCGACCGCACGTTTGGGCAGTGAGACCATCCAGGATCTGGCCCAACAGTTTCTGGACAAAGTTGCTTTTGCCCAAGGCGCGACTGGTGGCCAAGGCGAGATCGAAAACGATCTGCTTGAACTGGTTAAACAAATGGAAACCACACTGAGCCAGTCTACCTTTAACGGGGACGACATGCTGGGTGCGGGGTCTTATGCTGCAGGTGATGTAACCGGCCCGACCATTGATGCAACAGACGGCAGCATCACAACAGCTGCGTCGAACGCTGACACAACTGTTGGTGTGGCACGTGATGTTGTGACCGGCATCAGCCGTGCGGGTGGGTCGTATGCCACAACAGATATTTCTGTTGGCACATATGATCTGGCGTCACGGGTTTCGGATTTCAAAGCACTGGCGACAAACTTTGAAACCAATGCCACTAACGTTCTGACAGGCGCCGCTTTCCTTGCAGGTGCTTTGGGCACCTCTGAGGGTGTTGTGGATAGCGTGAATGACGTTGCAACAAAACTGGGTCAATCCGAGAAATCCATCGAAAACCAGCAATCCTTCCTGAACAAGCTGACCGATAATATCGACAGCGGTGTCGGGTCGATGATTGATGCGGACATGGAAGAAGAAGCCGCCCGTCTGAAAGCGTTGCAAACACAACAGCAGCTGGCAACACAAGCGCTGTCCATTGCAAACCAAGCGCCGTCTAACGTGCTGAGCCTGTTCCAATAATCGCGTTTGGCGGTTATTAAAATACTTGTCCGACCCTGATATACGGGGTCGGGCAGCCCCAACATAAATCTCATAAAACCACCAGAAGGTGAAACCCCATGAGCCTATCCGCTTATAAGCAAACCCTGAAAACCACTGAACCGCCCCGGTCTATGGAGCGCCGCATTCTAAACCAGTTGAATGCGCGACTGAGCCTTCATCAGGCCGCCTATGACGCCACTCCCGAAGGGGGCGCGCGTCTTGGAATTCTTGCCGGGGGGCTGCGCGAAGCCTTGCATGACAATGTTAGTCTTTGGATGGAATTCAAAACCGATCTAAGCAATCCAGGCAACACATTGCCCGCAGAAATGCGCGCCAATCTGCTGTCTTTGGCGATTTATGTGGAACGTCAGACGGGTCTGGTTCTGAAAGGTCAGGGCACAATCAAAGCGCTGATTGATGTGAATACTCCGATTATCGAGGCCTTGCAGGGTCAAAGTACGGAGGTGGCATAATGGGTCTGGTTCTGAAAGTTAAAGTTGGCGACAGGCTTGTGGTCAACGGCGCCGTCTTGCGCAATGCGGGCCGCAATCAGATGATGATTGAGGTGGAAAACCAGTCTGACGTGCTGCGCGCCGAAGAAATTTTTTCAGAATCTATGGCCAGCACACCAGTGCGGCGTTTGTGCCATCAGATCCAGATTGCGATGGTCAGCCGTGAATCCCGTGGGGAATTGATTCCGCGCATTCATGCCGCGCTGGACGAGCTTGAATCCGCTTTGGGAAAAAGCCAAGGTCAGGTTCTGCGCGACGTGCGTGTGCAGGTTGAAAAGACCAATCTATACGGGGCCTATCGCTTGTTGTTACCAGTGATCACCTATGAAGACGAGTTGTTGGCGATGGCGTCCGATGATGAACCCGAAGGGATTGCATCATGATTTCTACCAGTGGGCTGTCCCCTTTTGTTGGCATCAGTCTGGTGCGTGAAAATCGGGATATGTTCGAAGCGGACGTGCAGCGGGACCCCACATCAAAACGGGAAATCGACGCGTTTCGCGAACGGATCAGCAGTATCGGCACAATCGACGAATTGGTCGAAGACTATCAGGTTTTCAGCTTTGTGATGAAATCCTTCGGTCTGGAAAACGAAATCTATGCCAAGGCGATGATGAAAGAGATCATCACCTCTGACACAGAGGACAGTTCTTCGCTGGTGAACAAGCTGACAGATTCCAGCTACACCGAGATCAACACAGAGCTGGGCTTTTCCACCGACGGGATTGCGGGCGAGAATTTTCTGGATGCGGACTGGATTGACGGGATGGTCGCGCGCTACACCGACCAGCGCCTGATTGACACCCAGTCTGACGAAAACGAAAGCGTCGGTCTGGCGCTGACGTTTGAGCAGAAAATCGGGGCGATGGACAATTGGTACAAAGTGCTTGCGGATGAGGAAATGACCAGTTTCTTCACCACGGCCTTTGGCCTGCCGGATGAATTTGACAACGCCAATATCGACGCGAAAAAGGCGATGTTTGAAAAGCGGATGTCGATTGAGGATCTGCAAGACCCAGAGGTTCAGGAACGGTTGATCCGCCAGTTTTCGGCTTTTGCAGATGTGATCGAAAGCCAGCAGACCCAAAGCGCGGCGGTCACATTGTTAAGCAGCGGCACCAGCTATACTGAGGTCACAATCGACATCGAAATGATTCAGGGCTTTTCGGGATCGAAGTATCTGTAAGCTGCCTGTTCGGGGGCATAAACGGCCCCCGTCCAAGGTTTTTCCAGTTTAAATCGGGGATTAATCCTCAATCATTTCATCGTCGGTGCTGGGCAACCGGATGATTTCCTGACTGACCAGATCATTGGTGATGTCGATCAATGCGGATTGGGCCTCGCGGGTTTCGCGGGCGCGCACGGGTCCCATTTCTTTCATTTCGGTTTCCAGCATATCGCGCATCCGCTGGGTCAGGGCGGCCATAAACGCCTGTCTGACCTCGGCTTTGGCGCCGCGCAGAGCCAACGCAAGTGTGTTGCCCTCGGCCAGACGCATGATCCGTTGCAAGGCGGCACCGTCCAGTTTGACCATATCGTCGAAGGTGAACATCTTCTTTTTGATCTCTTCCAGTTCTGCGGGAATGCGTTGTTCCAGATCGTTGGAAAGACCTTCAAACGCGCCTGCGTCCATTTTGTTGAACATATCGGCCAGACGCTGGTGGGGATCGACGTTGGATTTGCGGGTGGCCGCGCTGAGGAAATCTGACACGATCACCGCTTCAAGGTTATCCACCACTTGCCGTGACAGGGTGCCAAGGCCGATCATGCGGGTGGTGATTTCCGCCATCCGCTCTGCGCCAAACAGGGGCAGAACGCGGGCAGAAACGGCGGGTTTCATGCGGGACATGATCGCAGCCACCGTTTGGTCATGTTCGCCTGCCAGCCAAGTGGCGATGGTCTGTTCATTGACCGCCGCAAAAGCGTCCCAGACGTTCTGGCCATGGGCGGGCGAGCGTAGATCGCCCATAATATCTGACACCGCTTCGTCGGTCAAAAAACCTGCAAGCATCCGTTCGGCGATCTGAACAGAGCCTTCAACGCCAGCGCCACCTGACACGGTTTCGGAAAAATCGCGGATCACGTTTTCGACCACGTCGGCAGGGATGGTGCCCAGTCGCGACATGGCTTGGATCACCGCCTGAATTTCCGAACGGGCCATTTTTTTCATGATCGCAGAGCCGCGCTCCTCGCCAATGCACAAGAACAAGACGGCGGCTTTTTCGACGCCCGTAAGCGCGATTTCTTCGATGGCAAGTTGCATGGATTTAACGCTCCATAAAGTCAGGTCAGTGCCAGATTAACCGGCGGCATAAGATTGGATCAGTGAACCGGCAAGGCGATACCAGCCATCAATCGCGACGAAAAAGATCACTTTGAAGGGCAGTGAAATCAAAACAGGGGATAGCATCATCATACCTGCGCCCATCAGGATGGCGGCGACAATCAGGTCGATGGCAAGGAAGGGGACGAAGATCAAAAAGCCGATGGTAAAGGCCCGTTGCAATTCGGAAATCATAAAGGCGGGCACCAGAACGGACCATGCCACTTCGGAACGATCCGCGGGCAGGGCGCTCAGCCCGTCTGTGTTCAAATCTTCAAGCGGGGTGGACGGTGTAGCTGTGCCGTTCTGGACGGAAAAACCCTGGAACAGGGCCAAATCCTTGTCGCGGGTGTTGCGGGCCATGAAGCGGTGAAACGGGGCGGCGATCCGTTCAACCGCTTGTTCTTCGGTGATGGAGCCTGCGATCAGGGGGGAAAGCCCGTTGTCCCAACTGTCTTGGAAAACGGGCTGCATGGTGAAAAACGTCAGGAACAGCGCCAGCGAGGTTATCACCATATTTGGGGGGGATTGGTTCAGGCCAAGGGCCATGCGCAGGATCGACAGCACAATCACAAACCGCGTGAAAGAGGTCATCACCACCAGCAGGCCCGGGGCCACTGACAGGATGGTCAGCAGGCCGAACATTTGCAGCAGGCGGCCTGATAACTCTCCGCTTTCAGACCCTTCGGGGTTGAGCGTGTTGGCAAGGTCTCCGATCAATGATCCCACGCCTGCGTCCTGGGCCGAAGCCGAGGCGGCGCCAAGCGTCAGGGCAAGGCCCAAAACACAGAGCGCCGCAGCAGTTTGTGGAGCAATCAGGGAAAGCCTGCCTGTTGGCATTAACGGCGCTCCGACACGTGGTCTTTGACGATTTCCGTAAGGTTTATACCCAGCCCGCCATCGCCGACTTTGACCAGATCGCCGCGCGCCACCAGACGGTCGTTGATCATCACGTCCAAGGGCTGGCCGATGCGTTTGTCCAGTTCCACCACAGACCCGCGGGTCAGGGACAACAGTTGTGCTACGGGCATACGGGTTTGGCCCAATACCACCTGAACCTCTAGCGACACATTCATCATCGCATTGACGCTTTGCCCGTTTTCACCCCGTTGTTCGGGGGGAAGCTTGTCGATCTCTTCGGCGGCGAGGTCGTTTAGAATGCTGCGTGGTTCGTCAGTCATAATAATTTTCCAGATGATTTCGGGTCAGGTTTTGAGGTTCTGAGAAGCAGCAGGATGTCCCCGCACATATTGTCGAAGTTATATTCTGAGCGCCCGCTTTCCCAACTGGCCTGCACGGCGGCGGGGTTCAGTTTGGGGTCTTCGACAACCTTCAGATCAACCTCTGTGCCTGAAGGGCGGGCAAATTCCTGTGCCAGAAAGCCATAGCCTGCGGGCACGCGCACTTCGAGCCAGGGGCTGCCCAAGGCGCGGCGTGAAATATGGACCAATTCGGCGGCGATCCGGTCGCGACCGAAGACTGCGACGAAATCGGGGAATAATTTTTCGCAAAAGTCCCGCATGAAAGAGGTCATTTCCCGTTCAAGGGCGGCGCAATATGTGCCGTGGTCTTCCAGCAGTTTGTCGATTGTGGGCGCAAGGGTTTCAATCATCTGGGTGCGGCGCATCTCGGCGTTTTCTAGCATGGCGGCCTCGCCTGCCTTATAGCCTTCATCGCGGGCTTGGGCGGTGGCTTGTTCCACGGCGGCCTTGATGGCGGCGTCCAGTTCCTCGCGGGTGAAGCTTTCTTCGCGGATTTCGGCCAGCACAGCTTCTTCGCGATCTTCCTCGTCAAAATCGGGCAGGCTCAGGATGCTTTTTACGGTCATGGATCAGCCTTTCTGATTGATCCAGACCCGGATCGTGCGCAACGAGCTTTCGGGGTCTGTTTCGATCAGCTTGTTCAAACCGTCAATATGGCGGCGCATGACATTGCCGGACACAGAGGCGATGGAGACAAATTCTTCTTCGATTTCGTCAGGTTCGTCGGGTTGGTCTGACGGGTCTGTGCCATCTTCTGTGGAGGCAGACTCGGGGGATGCCCCACCCGCTTCGCCCTTGCCAGTGCCGCTGCCATTGGCGCCTGTGGCGATGTCTGACTCGGCCCCTTCGTTGAGGGCGTCTTGGGTCAGTTTGAAGGCGCGCATCAGGGGGCGGATGCCAAAGAGTAGCAGTAAGCCCACCAACACAATCGCTGACAAAGAGCGCAGGATGGAACCGAAGTTCATCGCAAAGACGTCCATCAGGCCGGTGCCGCCGAAATCTATTTGGGACGGGTCACCAACCGCAAAGCGCATGCTTTCGACTGTGACAAGATCGCCCCTCTCCTCGCTGATACCAGCGGCGGAATTGGCCAAGGCGGTCAGGCGCGCGATGTCTTCGGCGGTGCGGGGTAGATATTCGCCTTCCTCGTCCCACGTGCCGTTCACCACAACCGCAACGGTCAGGCGTTTGATCGCGCCGGGTTCGCGGGTGGTTTCCGAACGGGTGCTGCCGATTTCAAAGGCGGTTTCATCGCGGCTGGATGTGCTGCGTTCCGAACGGGATCCGGCGCCGCCGCCATTTTCAAGACCGGGGATGTTGTTGGCCACATCCACTGTGCCATTGGCCCCGTCCGAAGTTTCGGTCTGGTCGGTGACAGACACCACCGAGCGGGGCACCTGTTGGTCGGCGTCAAAAGATTCCTGCACTACGATTTCGCGCGAGGTATCCAGATCGGCGGTGACACGGACGCGGACGTTTTCGGCCCCCACATGGGCGGCAAGGATGCTTTCTACATTGCGGCGCAGGCGTTCTTCAACCTCGGTTCTTGCGGAATTCAGGCCAGCGCTTTCAGAGATGTCTTCTTCGCTAAGGATTGCCTGACCTGATCCGTTCAGGATGGTCACGTGATCGGGCGACAGGCGTGGCACGGCGGCGGCCACAAGGCTGCGGATTGCAAGGGCCTGACTGCGGTCAAGCGGTGCAGTGCGACGGGCGTGGATCACAACCGAGGCTGACGCATCGGGGCGTTCCTGGGAAAAGGTTTCGCGGTCGGGCAGCACCAAATGGACGCGGGCTTTTTCAACGTTGCGGATGGTTTCGATGGATCGGGCCAACTCGCCCTCTAGGGCGCGCAACCGGTTGATCTGCTGCAAGAAGCTGTTCATGCCCAGACCCGAGCTTTGGTCAAACAATTCCCATCCGGCGTTACCTTCAGGGGGCAGGCCTGCTTGGGCCAGTGCCATGCGGGCTTGGGCAATTTCGTTATCGGGCAGGGATAGCATGGTGCCGTCGGATGAAATCTTTGGAGAGAACCCTGCCTTTTCCAGTTCTGCCACCATCCGAGAGGCATCCGAGGCGCTGGCATCCATGACCAATGGGCGATAGTTGGGTGTTATCGCAACGCTTAACCCGATCAGGAGGGCAGCGGTCAGGCCGACAGCAGTCGCCCCCATGAGGATAAGACGCCTACGCCCCAACCCCTTCAGGTTCTCGATCAATTTGTCCACAGTATTACTGACTTATCCGGTGCTGTCACATGTGCGAATTTATGCGAGACTATTCGGTCTGGAATATGGCCACAAGATAATTATTCGCAAAAACGCAGCGCAGGTTCGCTTCCCTTTGTGTTTCAGGTGCGGTAAGTTGTGCGAAAAAATAACCGCATTGGAGTAAGCCGTTCATGACTGATTCAACATCGGCCACCGTTAAAAGCGGCCGAAGCATGAAACTTATTGCGGTTTTGATTGTGCTGGCCTTTGTTTTGGGCGTTGGGGCAGGGGTTTATGCCTTTACATTGCTGGCCCCGTCCACAGAGCACACGGCCGAAGCCGAAGTGGTTCATGATGCCGAAAAGGTTAATATGGTGCAGGTGGACATCGGTCGGATCACCCTGTCCCTGAAAGATAGAAACAGCGATATCCAGCGGCATCTTTTGATTAACCCGATTGTCATGTTAGAAGAAACCGATGCCGAGGAAGGTCTGAGCGCAGACGAAATTCGCGCTTTGCTGCGGGATGGATTCGTTGAATACCTGTCGCAGCTTTCGGTGCGCGATGTGTCGGGCAGCGCGGGCATGAGCATTGTGCGCGACGAGTTGAAACGGCGCGCGGCGGCACGGCTCGAAGATCGTATCGTATCGCGTGTTTTGTTCCAAGATTTCGTGATCCAGTAACGAAAGAATAGCCATGCAAGCGAAGACACCGGATTTACAGCAGAGCGACTCGGAAATGACCCGCTCGGTGCAGGAAGAGCTGATCTCCCAAGCTTCGGCTGGTATTGCCGAGTTGCCCATGCTGGACATCATTTTTTCGCGAATGGCGGTATCGCTGGTTTCGGCTTTCAAATCTAAAGCCGCCTTCATGTGTGATATTTCTTTTGACGAGGTGGTGTATCGCAACTGGGAAGACGTCGTGGCCGATGTGGACAAGTTCGGAATCTGCGCCAGCGTAGAGGCAAAGCCTTGGGGCGGTACCATGTCGGTTATGCTGGACAGTGCGCTGATCTTTTCGGCGCTTGAGGTTCAGATGGGCGGCAAACCCCGCCCCGGCACCGCGCCGCAACGGCCCGTTTCAGTAATCGAACGGCAGATTGCGCGGTATTTGGTGGATATGATTTTGGCGGATCTGTCGACCAATATGTCCCGCCTGACCGAAGCAAGCTTTCTGGTGGACACAATGGAAGTGCCCCAACAGATGCCTGCCCTGCAAGGGGGCAAAACCCCCTGTGCGGTTGCGAAAATGACCGTGGATATTGGCGACTGTACGGGCAGTTTTTCGATCATCATCCCGATGCCCACGTTGGAACCCGTACAAGACAAGCTGTCCAAGATGTTTCTTGGCGACAAGCTGGGTGGTGATAAGTCGTGGCGCGAACATATATTGAGCAATATCAATGGGTCGAGCGTCAAAGTCACAGCGCGGGTGCATCAATTAAGCATCCCGCTGGTGGATATTCTAGCTTGGAAACCGGGCACGACAATTGATCTGGGCGTGTCTGACGACAAGGAAATCTCGATTATTTGTTCGGGTATTCCGGTGTTTCAGGGCTATGCAGGCAAGCACCGCGGCGGGCGTATCGGCTTTCGGGTCATGCGCGAAGTGGAGGGCGATGACCTGAACCCCGCCGAGGCTGAGGCCCTTGGAATTCAACCCGCAGAAGCAGAGGTAAATTCATGATTGGCAACGGAATAGTCGACGCAGTTTTTCTGGTGCTTTTGGTGACGCTGGGCGTTTATGTGTTCCGCTTGAACCGCAAAATTGACCAACTGCGCACCGCCCTTTTGGAAGTTGGCCCCAGTTTGCAGGCATACGAAGGGGCGATCACGACCCATAAGGAAAGCATGAGCAGTTTCAGCGAAAGTCTTGGGCCGCTGCAAACCCTGACCGCGTTGAGCGAGGTCAGCGCACCGGATGACGGCGGCGCAGAATTTGACGCAAAAGCAAGAGTTGATGGCGAAATAAGTGGCGGAGTAGAAGGCGAAACAACGGATGATCTGTCCCGCGTGTTTTACGGGACTTTCGGAAAAGAGGTTAAGTAATGGCCAAAAAACTGACCGTTGCGCTTGTGGCCATCACTGCCCTTGCCAGTGTGAAGGGTGCGGCTGTGCTTGACACGTTAAGCGCCTTTACGGCCAGTCCTGTTTATGCCGAAGAGCCTGCAGAAACGGACGCGCCGCCGATCTCTGAAATGGACCCGATCAAAGAGAGTCAGACTGCAAAAGAAAGCCCCGTTGAAGCCGCCCCCGTCACCCCGCGTGAGTTGTTGGTGGCGATTGAAATGGAGCGGGAAAAACTGAACGAATGGCAGAACCGTTTGGAAGAACAAGAAGCCACGTTATCTCTGGCGCAAAGCACGCTGGATGCAAAGGCGGTGGAATTGCGGGCATTGAAAGACGAGTTGGACCTGCTGCTAAGTCGGTCTGTGCGTGAAAACACCGAAGATGTGGCCCGCCTTGTGGCGATCTATAAAGCAATGAAGCCGGTTCAGGCCGCAACGATCATGAATGACGCGGGGATCGAGGTTGCGGTTCTGGTGCTGTCGGCAATGGAGCCGCGCAATTCAGGCCCGATTATCGCGCTGATGCAGCCCATTCGGGCGCGGGCGATTTCAAAGATTATTCTGGAACGGTCCCGTTTGCCGGGGGATCAGCGCTTGGTTAACGTCACGCTGGATTAGACCAACGTTTCTTTTTTCGCAAATGTTTCGGAGGGTGGTTTATTCATCCTCTAGACTGCGCAAGCTGGTGCCCTTGGGCGGTTTGCGCCGCACCTTTCGTTTCAGATCCAACACGAATGACACAAGCTGTGCCACCTCGGCCCAATGGGCCTCTGGGATGGTGCGATCATATTCGCAAGTGGCATGCAGCGCGCGGGCGAGGTCGCGGCTTTCGATCACCGGAACTTCGTGTTCATAGGCCAGCTTGCGAATGTTTGCCGCGATCAGATCGGTGCCTTTGGCCACGCAAACAGGGGCGGTATCCTTGCCCCGTTCATAGCGTAGAGCAACGGCGTAATGGGTCGGGTTGGTGACTACCAAAGTGGCCGTTGGCACCGCCTTTTTGATCCGCAACCGCGCGCGCTGGCGTCGGATCATATCGCGTTTGGCCTTGATCAGGGGATCGCCCTCGGCATCTTTGTGATCGTCTTTGACCTCTTTCATCGACATGCGTTGTTTCTGGGCGTGGCTGTAGCGTTTCCAAGCGATGTCCGCCAGTGTGATCGGGATCATCAAAAGCACGATCCAAGCCAGCATTAAGGTTGCCTCTTTGCCAATCATCGCAGGCAGATATTCGGGCAGCATGACTGCCCCCGGCATCATGGTGTCTATCACGTTATAGGCAATGGTCCCCACCAGTGCGCCGACCAGAATAAGTTTGATAAAACTTTTGCCGAATTCCACCAGATTGTTGACGCCGGCCAGACGTTTAATCCCTGCCAATGGGGATATCTTGTTGAATTTTGGCGTTATTCTTTCGGTTGAAACCACAAACGGCCCTTGCAGTACACCGGAAATAACGGCCGCTGCCAGCATGATCCCCAGCACCCCAAGCGCGATCATCGCCACCTGTTTCAGCGGAGCCATAAGCACGGTGCGCAGGTCGTGAATGGCGGTCATCCCCGTACTGATATCCAGCGAGGCGGGCAGGTCAAACAGGTCGCCAAGGGAACTGGCGCCAGTGGCGGCGTATTTTGGCAGATACATCCCGATCGCAACCAGCAAAGCACCATAGATCAGCAGGTGTCCCGCCTCTTTGGAAATCGGCACATCGCCTTTTTCCCGCGCCTTTCTAAGCTTCTGCTCGGTGGCTTCCTCGGTCTTGGAGCCGTCGTCTTCTGGTTCTGCCATGGCTAGCGCACCAAGGTTTCGAACCAGATGGCGAATTGTTCATTCTGGTAGGTTAAGATGGCAGGAACCGTGATCGACAGCAGGGCAAACCCCGCGATAATCAACCCCGGAGAGGCGACAAAAAACACCTGCATGGCAGGCATCACGCGGTTGGCCAGCCCCATGCCGAGGTTCAAAAGCAGGCTGAGCGCAAAGAAAGGCGCGCCGATGGCGGCAGCGATGTAAAAGGCCGATGATCCGATCCGCACAATCTGTTCGGTCAGATCGCCGATCATCACCTGACCGGGTGGCAGGATTGCATAGGATCGCATCAGCCCTGTCAGAATAACATGATGGGTGTTGGTCAGGAAAATGCAGGCCACAGCGCCAAAGGTCAGCAAGGTTGATATGGTCGACCCACTTTCCGGGCTGCCCTGATACGGCGCAAGCGAGTTGCTAAGCCCTGCGGCAAAGCCGATCACAGCGCCCAAAATGTGAAAGGCTGCCATAAACAGCCGCGCACCGACACCGATGAAAACACCGATCAGGACTTCGAGTGCCAGCAGTAGCACAAAGACTGCTGTGTCTTTGGGGACTTGTAACATGGGCAGCGCGGGCATTAGGGCGATGGAAATAGCGATGCCAAAAGAGATTTTGGCGCGGGGCGGGATGTGGGTGTCACCAAAGCCCGGAATCAACAGCGCAGCCGTGCCGATGCGGGCGAAAATCAACGCGACCATATAGACCCAGCCCTCGGCCAATTGCGCGATAAGCGACCCGCCCATGCTTACTCGCCAATCTGCGAGACGGTCTTTAACTTGGCCTTCCAGTGGATTTCCGAGAAGGACAAAATCGGCGTCATCGGCGCGATGCGTTCCAGCATAGAGCGGATAATCGGGCGGTATTCGGGGCTAACCACCAAGGCGGGCCATTCATCGCGGGCGGCGTAGATTTGCAGAACCGCCCGTGCGGCGCGGCCGAATTCCTGAACCTTGGCGGGGGGCATAGTGCAGATGGTTTCGTCGCCCTGAATTTTGACGGTGCTGACAAATTCCTGTTCCCATGATGCGCCAAGCGTGACCGTTTGGATAAACCCGTCCGCGCCCTCTTGGGATTTGCAGATTTGTGCAGACAGGGCTTTGCGCACCTGTTCGGCCACCAAAGTGGCATTTGTGGTGATGGTTGAGGCCTCGGCGATGGATTCTGCGATCAGGGGGAGGTTGCGGATCGACACACGTTCGGACAGCAATTTGCGCAGCACGTTGCGGAACAAAATGACAGGGGTAGGGCTGGAGATATCCTGAATAAGTTTGCGATATGCTGGATCTAGCCCGCTCATCAATTCCCGCGCCACGCCGTAGGTCATCATTTCGGGCATGTTTTCTTTCAGCGTTTCGGTCAGATGGGTGACGATGACGCTTTCAGGGTCAACCACGGTGAAACCCGCCGCCTCGGCCTCGGGGGCGGAGGCGGTGTCGATCCAGATGGCGGGCAGGCCAAAGGTGGGTTCTTTTACCCGCTCACCCGTCAGTGCGGTGGCCTCTCCTGCGGGGTCAATCACCAGACGACTGCCCGGGCGTAATTCACCATTGGCGACCTCAACCCCTTGAACCTTAACCACATATCCCTTGTTGTTGGAAATATCGCCGTCCTTGATCCGCACTGGTGGCAGCAGGAAACCATATTCGGTCTGGAACATTTCGCGCAGGCTTTTGATCTTGCCCGGCAGGGCGGCGCTGTCGCTGTTGAGCATCACAATCAGGCTGCGGCCCATTTCAAGGGTTACGGTGTCGATGCCTGCGGTGGACTCGGGTTCTGCGGCCTCTTGGCTGGCGGCTTTGATCTGTTCGTTGGCGGCTTCGGCCTGTTCGCTGCGCTGTGTATCGCGGGAGAATAATCCGATTGCAGCCAGAGCCGCCGAAACAATTGCGAAAAGGAAGAAGGGAAAGCCCGGCAGCAGGCCCATCAAAAAGGTCAGCGCGCTGGCCACGAACATGGCCTTGGGGTTGGCAGACAGTTGCGAGGTGACGGCTTCGTTTGCGGCACCCTCGGTCGCGCCTTTGGTGACGATCATGCCAGCGGCGATAGATACAATCAGGGCGGGGATCTGGGTCACAAGCCCATCACCGATGGTTAAAACCGTGAAATTATGCAGCGCGTCGCCCACATTCATGCCGTGGCGGGTGATGCCGATCAGGATGCCGCCGACCACATTGATCAAGGTGATGATGATGCCTGCAACCGCGTCGCCGCGTACAAATTTCGCAGCCCCGTCCATGGCGCCGAAAAAGCCGCTTTCGTCTTCGACCTCTTTGCGGCGCTGGCGGGCTTCTTGTTCGTTGATCATGCCCGCGCCAAGGTCTGCGTCGATGGCCATCTGCTTGCCCGGCATCGCATCAAGGGAGAACCGTGCGGCGACCTCGGCGATGCGGGTGGAGCCTTTGGTGATGACGATGAAATTGATCGCAACCAAGATGCAGAACATCACGGTGCCGATCACATAATCCCCACCAACGACGAAATCGGCAATGCCCTGAATAACGTTGCCCGCGGCGTCTGTTCCGGTTTGACCTTCGGACAGGATCAACCGCGAGGAGGCCACGTTCAGCGACAGCCGCATCATGGTGACGATCAACAAAAGCGTGGGGAAGCTGCTGAATTCAAGGGGTTTTTTGACCCAAAGCGCCACCATCAGAACCAGCACAGAAATTGATATGGACAGGGCCAGACCGATATCCAGCAAGACTGCTGGCAGGGGTACGAACAGGATGGCCAGAACCGTACAAATCGCAATCGCAAAGGTGATGTCCCGATGCTGGGACATGATCCCCATCCGTGCGGAAAGAGTGTCAAGGACAGTCGGCTTTTGCCGGTCTGCTTGTGCCATGGACGGGACTCTCGGTTAGGGGCCCGATTGGGCAGGGGCGGTGTGGGTTCGGATCAGGGGACGGGGTTGCCGGGTTGGGAATTCGTGTGATTGTTCTGCTTAGAGGCTTGGGGCTTCTGGCGCAACGGATTGACCACAAACCGCCGCAAAAAACGGCCCACTTTGCGTTTTTCCCGCACTGGTTCGCGCAGCGGGTTCATTCTGGGCCGCAGCGAGGTGGCCGGTGGTACGTTGGTGATTTGCGCGGCGCTTTCGGGCGCCGGGCCTTGGGCGGGGCGTTTTTCAGCGTCGGTGCCCAAAGTGCCAAGTTCTGTCAGGCTGGGCAGGGTATTGCCGTAGGGGCCGTCAAGTGCGGGAACCTCTTGCAAAGTAGATTGCACGGGGGCAGAAAACGGCGCTGCATAAGGGCGGTCGAAGCCGCCCTCGGCAGGGGGGGCACCTTCAAATGCGAACAAGCCCTGGGCCAAAGCGGAATTTGGCAGGGCCAGCGCAGCCAGTGCGAAAAGGGAAACTGCGATGCGCATGATTATAAGCCGCCGCTGATGATAAGATCAAAGGATTGATCGGTGAGTTTGGTCAGTGCCGAATAGATCAACGGCAGGCAAATGGCGACGGTCACAAAGATCGCCGCCACTTTTGGTACAAAGGTGAGTGTCATTTCCTGCACGGACGTAAGCGCCTGAAACAGGGCGATGCACAGGCCGACGCCCATGGCCACCAACAACGTGGGGCCAGAGGCGATGAGAATGGTCCAAATCGTGTCAGTAATGACTTTATGAATATCCTCGGCGCCCATTTTAGACAGTCATCCGAAGGACTTCTTGGTAGGCACCCACAACTTTATCCCGCACGGCAACGGCGGTTTCGATAGCGGTTTCCATGGCCATTGTGGCCTCTACGACCTCTTGGGTGGAAAGTTTACCTTGCAAGCCCGCAACAGCAGCACGGTCGCCAGCACGGACGGTTTCAACCGTGTCGCGGACCGTGTTTTCAAGGACTTCAGCAAAGCTGGGCCCTGTCGGTGTTTGCGTTGGGACGCTGGAAGGTGCAGTAACTGATTGCCCGATTTTATAGGCGCGCAGCGCACCCGTAGAAAAGGCATTATCCATTTAGGTTCTTTCTATTTGTCGAGCATGTCCAGGGTTAGGCGGCGCATCTCCCGTCCCGTTGCGATCATGTTCAGGTTGGCTTCATAACTTCGTGCCGCCTCGCGCATGTTTGCCATTTCGACCAATGGCTCGATGTTTGGGCGTTCTATATATCCCTCTTCGTTTGACAGCGGGTGAGAGGGTTCATATTGCAGGCGCAATGGGGCGGGGTCCTTGGACACAGAGGTAATTGCGACCATGTTGGCCCCAGTTTCTCGGTCAACAATTTCACCAAAAGTAACCACTTTGCGACGATAGGTATTGTCGCCGGGAGTGCCGATGGTATCTGCGTTCGCGATGTTTTCGGAAATAACCCGCAACCGTTCACCCTGCGCCTTAAGCGCGGAACCAGCGGTGCGCGCGATCGCGCTTAGGTTGTCCAGATCGGCCATGTTTATTTCCCGTTCACCATAGAGATCATTGCGTGGGCTTTGCCGTAAAGTTTCGAGGCCAGTCGGTACTGGCTAGAGGTCGAGGCGGCCAAAAGCGATTGTTCTTCCAGAACCACGCTGTTGTTGTCCATCGACAACCCCCATTCATTTTTCGCATCCCGAATTCCAACCGAACGGTCGGATTTATGGGTTAGATAGCTTTCAAAACTTTCAACTTCCCGCGCCTGATAGTTCGGCGTATCAGAGTTGGCGATATTTTCGGAAATGACTTTTTGACGTTCGGAAAGCCAGTTCATTCTTTGACTTGCAGTTTGCAGCCAAGACATAGATGTATCGCTCATGTTTTGCCCTTGCGAAAAACTCAATCACAAGTGTTTATACAACGGAAACCACCTAGATTGAAAGCCTGCTTATGGAGCGCCCAACAAATTTTTCGCAACTTCGCAGCGCTTTGCGCAAGATTTCCGGCCCGATTGTTTCGGGTAAGGTTGTCAGCGTAGGGGGCTTGGGTTTGACGGCCTCTGGTTTGGGGGAAAGTGCGAAGATTGGCGACATGGCGATGGTCGCCGGGCGGATCCAGTCCGAGGTGGTTGCCACGGGGTCTGATGGCATTCGTCTGCTGCCTTTTGGCACGTGGGACGGGATCGGGCGCGGCGATGTGGTTGCGCTGAAACCCGGTGCCAGTGATATTTTTCCAGGGGACGATTGGATTGGTCGGGTGGTGGATGCCTTTGGCGAGCCGCTGGACGGAATTGATTTGCCAGACGGCCCCTGCGCCTATCCGCTGCGCAATACGCCACCGGATGCGTTTGACCGGCGGGTGATGGGTGACAAACTGGAAACCGGCATTCGCGCGATTGATGTGTTCACCCCGATTTGCCGGGGCCAGCGGCTGGGTATTTTTGCAGGCTCGGGGGTGGGGAAATCCACCTTGATGGCCATGCTGGCGCGGCAGGCCGATGCGGATGTGATTGTGATTGGTCTGGTGGGGGAGCGGGGCCGCGAGGTTCAGGATTTCATCACCCGCGATCTGGGCCCCGAGGGAATGGCCCGTTCGGCGGTGGTGGTGGCCACATCAGACCAGCCGCCCTTGATGCGGCGGCAAGCGGCTTTTGCAGCGACCGCGATTGCAGAATTTTATCGGGATCAAGGCAAGCAGGTTTTGTTGATGCTGGACAGCGTCACGCGGTTTGCAACAGCGCAGCGCGAGATCGGATTGGCGGCGGGCGAGCCCCCTGCGACACGGGGCTATACACCGACTGTTTTCACCGAATTGCCGCGCCTGCTGGAGCGTTCGGGCCCCGGATCAATTCGCAAAGAGGGCGGCGATATCACGGCGCTTTACACGGTTTTGGTGGATGGGGATGACATGAATGAACCCGTTGCCGATACGGTGCGGGGCATTCTGGACGGGCATATTGTGCTGGATCGTAAGATCGCGGAATCCGGGCGCTATCCTGCTATAAACATTGGGAAATCAGTATCCCGATCCTTGCCGGGGTGCCATATTGAAATTGAAATGGCGATTATGAATGCGGCCCGTCGTGCCCTGTCGCGTCATGCGGATATTGAGGATTTGGCCCGTATCGGGGCTTATCGTACCGGCACTGATCCAGACACGGATGCGGCGATCCGTTTTGCCAAGCTGGCAGATGGATTTCTGGGGCAGGGGACGCGCGCGCCGCAAAGCAGCGAAGAGTCTTTTGCCGTGCTTTACGGTCTGCTGGACGAAGCTGGCGTGGCCGTGGATTTGCCGACCCAACCGATCAAACACGACAGTTTGGTCTGACAAGCAATCCAGTCTGCCCGTGGTGTCGTCCTGCTATTCAGCAGGCCCTGCAAAACGGCGCAACAGGGCCATTTCATCGGCTTCCGCTTGGTCGGCTTGACGGAGTTCGCGCAGGATATCAGTGCGCACATCCGCTTGCAGTTTCTCTGAAGACCTGACCTCTCGGTAGGCGTCGATGACCTTGTCGCGCTGGGTTTCGATCCGCTTTTCCACGTCAGTGATCAGACGGGAAAGGCGCTGGTTTTCCTGTCGCACGATGTTCAGAAAACGCCCGCGGTAGGGCATTGCTTCGATCATTGTGACAGACGCGCCTTCCCTGCGGCTTTGATCAAGCTGGCTGCGCTCTGCGGTGAGCCGATCCGCCTCGCCCTGCAAAGCGGCGAGTGTGCCCGCTTGGGTTTCCATTTCCTGATTGTGCAGGCGCGCCAGTAAGGCATATGTTTTTTCGCGCCCCGTCATGCGGCACGAGACAATTCGCGTTGGGATTCATCCACGTTGTTAAAGCTGGGGCGCAGCCGTTCGGGAATGTTGCCGCGTCCGATTTCAACGCACACATTGGGCGGGTGGCCTTGGGTCATGGCAACAACCGTGTCGCGGATGACTTTGGCAAAGCTGTAATCGGCCTCTTCGATGGATTTGATACGATCGGCGAAGGGTTGCACCACGCAATAGGCCAAAAACACCCCAAGGAATGTGCCAACCAGCGCGCCGCCGATCATCATCCCCAGAATTTCCGGCGGTTTATCAACCGATGACATGGTTTTAATCACGCCCAGAACCGCCGCAACGATACCGATGGCGGGCAGGCCGTCGGCCATAGAGGTGATCGTATGCCCCGCGATCATCCGCTCTTCGAGGGTGGTTTCGATCCGCTTTTCAATGACATCTTCCATCTGGTGGGGGTTGTCAAAATTAAGCGACATCATCCGCAGGCTGTCACAAATCAACATGGCAGAGGATTTGTCTTTCAAAATGCGGGGGTATTTGGTGAAAATATCGGATTCGCCAGGGTTTTCAATGTGTTGTTCCATTTCAACCGGGGAGGCCGTGCGCTGCATACGGGTCAGTTCAAACAGCAAGAGCAGCAAATCATTGTAATCCTTCGACTTCCAGCGCGGCCCTGCGAAAGCCCGTTTCAACCCGCCGAGGGTTAGTTTGAGGCTGGCCAGATCGCTGGACACAATGAGCGAGCCAATCGAGGCACCGGCAATCATCATGCCTTCAAAAGGCAAGGCGTGCAGCAGCACTTCGAAATTGCCGCCCGACAGACTGAACCCGCCAAAAACGAGCAATAGAATGACGAGCAGCCCGATTGGGATCATCATGGTTTACGTCTCCAAATATGTATTCAGATATAGCATAGGCCAAATCCTTTTTTCGCAAAAGATGATCTTGCGAAAATACGTGCTTCATAATAGATTTTCGTGAACTCTCCAACCAGAATCGGCGCCCAGAGGTGAGCTTAAACGTGAAGACTTCCTTCGTTAGACTATTCGATTATTCAGAGATCGTTCAGAATTTTGAATGGCCAGAGGATGTGGCGTTGGCTGTTGTGGTCAAAGACGGCGAAATTGTGCATATGCAGCCGTTTCATGATGGCGACGACCCTGCGGTGACCCTTGAAGATATCCACGAAAGTGACGATGCAGACGCCGGGCCCTTGGCGGTCTATCCGAAAGTTGACGGGTTTCCCGAAATCGACATGGGGTTTTCCGAAGACATTGTTTTGCTGTCGGGCATTGAAGCGGCGTTGAACCTTCCGGAGTCCGAGCTGCGCGAGGAAACGGAAAACTTTGTGATGAATTACCAGTTTGCGCGGGACATGGGGATCACCATGCCGCAGACGGCAGCGCGCGCCAAAGCAGAGCAGGCAGCAAAGAAACTGGCAGAGCATACCGCGGCAGAAAAACTGCTGTCCGAGGTAAAAATAGCTGACATTTCAAAGCCTCAGGACGGATCGAAGGCTGGTGTTTTTGATCTGCCACACGGGTTTATCCCCTATGATGAAATAGGCGACGTGCCGATCCGTATGGAAGAAGCGACCTATAGTTTGCCCGCGTCCGATCAGGCGTTTCTAAGTTTTGGCGGGGAGGGTCCGTCGATCAGCCTGTCAGAAAAAGACATCCTTGTTCGGCCTGATCGTATGGGATTTGCCATTCCGATTAAGGCCTGCACTGTGGATGGCGACCCTGTCACAAATATTATTTTGCCCGTTGGACTGGTGCCAGATACGCTTGCGCCTTTGGGGTCTACCGTCCGTCCGATTGTGTCGCGCTCCGGGGATCTGGTGTTGTTCACATTCGTCGGAAGTTCACCGTTTTCAAAAGCCCATAAGGCTTTGATGGCGCTGTTTGCGGTCTATTTTGTGGTGTCGATGGCGGTTTTTCTAGTGTGGAGCGGGGACCGCGCGACGGGACCGGAAGACCAGAGCACTGCGGTAAATGCGCTGCGCAGTGAATTGTTTAAATAAGCGAAAAAAGAAACGCCCTGTTGTTTTAACAGGACGTTTAAAGTTTGGGCGATAGATTTTAAAGTCTTAGAGATAGTTCAGCAGGCTCATCCCGTTCAGCCGTGACGTGACCTGATAGCTGACTTCCAACTGGTTCAAAAGCTGATTCAAACGCAGAGCCGTTTCTTCGGGGTTGGCCGTTTCGATCCCCGCAATGGCGTTGTTATAGATGTTCAGACGGGAATTCTGGTCGTTGATTTTGCTTTCAAGAATACCCTGATTGTTACCCAGACCCGCCGCCTGCGAGGTCAGACCCGTGATGCCGTCATTCATCGCAGTGGTTACGTTTTCACGTAGCACTTCGAAATCTGTATCCGACAAAGCGTCAAGATTTGTGGTCAGCACCGTGGTCAACGCCCCGAAAATCGCAGTAAAGGCCGGATCATCGGCGCGAATGCCGTAGTTCAGTGTGACGTCATCGTCAATCCGCGCAGATGGTGTGCCCGTGGTATCGCCCAGATAGGTTACAGAGGTGCCCGAAGCGTCCAGTTCAACGGCTTTTTGATCGGTAGAAAGACCCGAAAAAAGGAACTCGCCACTGTAAGTGGTGTTCAAGGCGGTCACCATACGGGCCAAAGTATCCTCTGCCTCTTGGCGATATACTTCGCGGTTCATCGAGGTGATACCCCCCGCAAGAGACAGATTTTGAAAGTTGCGTGCCTCGTCCGTCAGGTTTGAAAGGGCGTCGTAGGTTGTGTCCAACTTGCCCTCAAGCAGTTCGTTGGATGTTTTATAGGCAGAGGTTGATGCCATGAAGGACCGCATTTGCAGGCTTTTGGTTGCAGTGCCTGCGTTCTCGGCGAAGACATCCTGTTTGATGCCCGAAGCGGTTTCTTTGGTCAGTTTGGACAGTTCTTCGTTCTGGCGCGAGATAATTATGCGCATGTTTAACGACTGCTGGCTGGTGCTAATAGAGCTGATGGTCATTTGGGTTTCCTGTCGTGTCAGAAGGATTGAATGAGCGTGTCGAGCATTTCGTTAATCGAGGTCATTACCCGCGCGTTGGCGGCGTAACTTTGTTCGACAACAAGCAGCTTTTGCAGTTCATCATCAATGCTGACGCCTTCAAAATTGTTGCGCGATGCGGCGATTGTTTCGCCGGCTGTTTGCGTTGATTGGGTGGCGGATTCTGCACTTGCACGGGTTGTTTGGTGCAAGGAAACCAAAGCGGGGGCCATTTCGCTAAGGGTTAAAACATCACCGAGGCCAGCTGTATCAACGGTAACTGTCTGGCTGAACTGGTCCAACATGGCGGTGATGAAACTGGAATCCCCAGAGGGGGTCGCGGCGTTCCCACCGTTTTGCAACAGGCTTGGGTTGCCGCCGATGGTATTGTCCACCTCGGCGTTCACGGTGATCCGTGCGGCCAGACCTTTTACGGAAAGTGCGTCATAGGTATTGCCCGCATCTGTAAACAGACCAGTGCCGCCTGTGCCAAAGGGATTGGCGGCTTCCATGGTAGACATAAGCCCTGCGGCGACCGCATCAAGTTGGGCTGACATTTGCGGAAGATGCTGGTCGCGCAGTTCGAACAGACCACTTAGGCTGCCTTGGGAAATGCCACGGCCTGTCGGGCCGGGCGTGATATCTACACTGCCTGCGGTCAGTTTGCCCTGTACCGGATCGTAGCTGATGGTTTTGGCCTGATTGCCAATCACCAGTTCGGTGCCGGCCCCTGTGTACAGGTTAACGGTGCCATCTTGAGAGGTGACGGTCTGGACATCCATGAAGCCGCTGACCTCATCAATCATCTGGTCCATCTTGTCTTTGTATTCCGCCTGCGCGATGGACCCGTCGGTCGAGCGCAGGATTTTCTGGTTCAGGATCGCAATGCCTTCGAGCGTTTCATTCGCAGAGGACACATCGTAGCGGATGTTGCGTTCCACTTCCCGATTTATGTCGGACAGGGTTCCCGACAGTTCATTCAGTTGGGACGCCATTTCTTTGGCAGAGGTAACCACTTGAATTTGTGTGGATTCCTCGGATGGCAAAGTGGACAGCAAAACAAAGGCGTTTTGCAGGTTTGACAATTTTGCCGCCGGCGAGGTTTCATCATTGGGCTGGCCCAGAAAGTCTGTATAGGCTTTCAGCCCGTCAGACACCGTGGATTGCTGCGCCAGTTTTGACGTATTGTCCCGATCCAGACGCTGCAACAAAGTATCCACGCTGCGTTCCACCGCGGAAACGGTAACGCCGCCCGTGGAATTGGTGGACAGGCTGGCCCATTTTCGGGTCACGCCCTCGGTCTCGGAATTTGCCATATTCCGAGACACAAGATCCGTTTGAAGCGCGGCTACGGACAGGCCGGACCGCGCGATATTCAATGCAGAAGACAGGCTCATTTCAGGGTACCTTAGCGTTTCAGGTTATTCACTTCTTGAAGCATTTCGTCAGAAGTGGTGATGGATTTGGCGTTCGATGAATAGGCGCGCTGTACCTGAATAAGGTCGGTCATTTCCTGCGCGATATCTACGTTGGATGCTTCGGTTGCGCCTGTTTCGATCGTACCTGCGCCCGAACCAGCCACATTCATCACCGCATCGCCGGACCCAAGGGTCAGGGCATAGGCGTTGCCGGATTTTTCTTCCATGGCAGCGGCGCTGGTGACGGTTGCCACAGTGATTTGATACAGCGACTGGCGTTTGCCGTTTTCAAAAACCCCGACCAGATTGCCCTGATTGTCGATTTCTGTTGATGCCAAAGCCGATGCCGAAGACCCGTCCACGGTGATTTGCTGGGGTTCGTAATCGCCGTCAAATTGGGTGACGCCGTTGAATGTGCCAACCGCCCCAAGGGCGACTTCAAAGGTTTGCGGGATGGTGCCGTTGTCGATGGTCAGGGTGATGTTCCCATCCGCGTCCACCGTGAAATCCGCTGGGGCGACTAGCCCTGCATCAGGGGTAAAGGCATAAGACAATGGCGCGCCAGCGGTTGGTCCGGAATCTGCAAAGGTCACATCCACTGTGCCATAGGCAGTGCCGTCATTGCCGGTTACGGCGATGTTCCAGGCGTTTTCGGTGGTGTCCGACGGGGTCCATGAAAACTTTAGCCCGTCTTGTTCACCAAGGGCGGTGAAATAGGACATGCTGGAAATAAACGGGTCTTGCGCGATGCCGGTTCCAGTCAGGCTGGAGGGTAGATTGCCTTGAATTGAGCCCATGCTGGAAATTTCGGCGGTCATGGATGCCGTGCCGGAACGCACTGCTTCCAGATCGCTGAAGTTGTTGCGACCCACGCCCGAAAGGCTGCCGTCTTCATAGGAATAACCCGCCAGATAATACCCTGCCGCGTTCACCATATAGCCGCTGTCATCCACTTCGAAAGACCCTGCACGGGTCAGCAGAAAGTTAGAGGAGTCCCGGTTGTTCGGGTCTTTCATGACCACGAAAAAACCCTCGCCGTCAATCGCCAGATCGGTCGCGGAATTGGTTGAAATAATTGCGCCGCCGGTTTCGATATCTTTGCGATCAACGCTGCTGACGGAGCCTGAATCGCCAACCACCTGGCTGACCATTTGGGTAAAGTTCCGCTTGTAGCCGATGGTTCCCGAATTCGCGATATTGTTCGAAATCGTGGCCACGGACTGAGAATTGACCCTAAGCCCGGCGATGCCTGCCTGCATGGCGTTCTGGATGGACATTTCTGCTTCCCTTTCGGAGTATGCTGACAGGTTCAAGCCCGCCAGCTTCTATTTTGTTATGATCCGTTGGACGCGTTCAGCGTTTCCACCGCATCCAGAGCCACAGTGGCTCGTTCGATAATCCCGCGTGCAGCTTCTACCGAAAGCGGGGAGATGTCGGGCGCTTCTGCCGCCCTGATTTTAGAAAGATTAACCACATGTTCCCGCCGATCCTTTGACAGATCGCTCAGGTAATCCGTTACGTTTGTCTTGCCCTGACTGGCCGCGATCCGTGCCGCGTTGATGCCATCGGGTGCAGGCAGGGGGCCAGCTTGGTTCATGGCTGCAAGGGCGGCGGCGTCATCGCCGTGCTGCATCGCATAGCGACCAATTTCCAAAGCCACGGGGGCATTGTCTGTCAAAGGGATCTTACCACCTGCAAAAAGTTCAATTTTCGCAAATTCCGCATCCAAAGATTTCAGCCGTTCTGTGGGGCGGCGATAGATTTCGTTGCGGGCCGCTGCGGGGATGTCTTCGCGCAGATAGCGTTTGGCCTGTTCAAGGATCAGACGGTCCAGCAGGGCGGGGGGTATTTGATCCCGCTCGGTTTCCAAAAGCCCGTCCCAGATATCGGCGTATTCTGCCTGTGCAGCCAGCGTCAGACCCGCGCGGCTGAACCGGTTGGCCAATGCGCCGTGTATAAGAACCCGTTCCGGTTGGGCGCTGACATAGGGTTCGATCCGGCGCACGGCGGCCAGTGAATCTTCCAGGGTCATAGCATCGGCTTCGATGGCCTCGCCCAGAATTTTAAGGATGACACCTATGCGGCGCTCGGCGAGTTCGGCTTCAGGTGTGTCAGGGTGATCCGCGTGGATCAGGGCCATGGAAATAATTGCGGTTTCCGCATCGCCGAGATCTTCGGAGACACGGGCCAGCAAGGCGCGCATGCGCAGGGCCAGATCATCGCCACGCCAGCGGGCCAGACCCTCGACCAACAGATCACGCACCCGCGCGCGCACCGCGCGATCAGGGTGTTCCAGTGCCATGTCAGCCAGTTCAATACGGGCTTGGGCGGCAGCGCGGTCTTGGTGTTCGGACGCCCATGCGAAAAAATCAAATGCAGTTTGGTTTTGTCCGTCTGCCCGCGCCAGAATTCCGCGCATCAGCAGCATATCCGATGTGCCTTCAAGGTCGGTTCCTTTGACCGAGGCATTCAGCAGGTTGCGGGCAAAATCCAGATCATCGGCGGCGATGGCGGCCTTGAAGATGATCGGCACCAAACGGCCCGAAACCGCAGGGCTGTGCAAATTGAGCTTGGACGGGGCCTTGCGCAACCGCGACTTTGTCACCGAAGCGCCAGCTTGCAGATCAAGGATCACAGACCACAGCAGGTCTTTTTCCATCGACTTGGGGAAGGCATCCACGGGGACGGTGATGCCGGACAAGACGTCGATCATCGCAAGGGTGGCCTTGGCGCGGTCGTGCTGCGTGGTGTCGGCGCTGGTTAAGGCGATGTTTGCAAAGTCTTTCGCCTCTGGCAACATCAACCAGCCCATCAGGAATTGCGCATAATCCAGTGCGGGGGCGGCGCGCTGAAGCGGACTGGCATCGGTGAAGCGGGCGGCGTATCGGGTTTGCGCGTCATTGAATGGCAGATCCGCAAGGCGTGTTTCAAGCGGTCCTTTGTCCATTTCGTCTATGGCTGAATCTATATGTTGGGGTTGTACATCAGCAGAGCGGACGTGTAAGGCACTGCCACATAAGGACGTTGCCGCAATCGCAGCGCATCCGATAAGTGATCGGATACTTGGGAACGTTCTGGTGTGGACAATCTGCTGCAAGATTTCTCCGGGCCTCTTTGAGGTATTTTTTTATTTTTCGCATTTCTGGGGTTATGCGAAAACACAACATAAGGTATAGTTGATGATGTTGGTACAGATCAACCAGAAATAATCAACAGTCTTATGGAACGTCTCGTCTTATGGATAATATTGGATACATGGCCATTTCTCGGGCTGCATTGTTGCAGAGGGCCACAGAAGTGGCTGCAAACAATATAGCAAACGCCAATACGGACGGCTTTCGCGGATCGGAAGCTGTGTTTGAAAGCATGGTCGTGGATACAGGATCAGGCAGTCAGATGCGCCAGATGAGCTATGCTGTGGACCGTGGAACCTTTGCCGATTTGTCTGAAGGTGCGTTGTACAGAACCTCTAACCCTCTAGATGTAGCGATGGTTGGGGATGGTTGGTTCGGATTTATGACGCAAACCGGCCAGACTGCTTTGGGGCGTGCTGGCAATTTTTCCATGTCGGCCCAAGGGGATCTGGTGACTGCATCTGGCGATTATGTGCTGGATGAAAGTGGCGCCCCGATCAATATTCCCCCGGGTGCCGGAGATGTTGAAATCGACAGAACCGGACTTATTACAGACGCGCGCGGCGATCAAATTGCCCGTATCGGCACGTTTCAGGCACAAGATATGGGGAACTGGACCCAGCTTGGCGGGGCGATGCTGACCCCGCGTGACGGGGTTGTCGAGCTTATTCCTGCCCTAGAGCCAGATATGGCGCAGGGTTTTGTGGAGCGGTCAAACGTGAACCCCATCATGGAAATGACAAAGATGATTTCTTTGCAGCGCCAATATGAAAGCGCGATGAATATGGCCAATGTCAGCGACGATCTGCGCAAGCAAACCCTAAGCCGTCTGGCGCCAACGTAATCTTTTTGCAGAATTTGCGAAAAAGAATAAGGTAATCGGAGACTGTTATGAAAATACTCGGAATTGCGGCCACGGGAATGCAGGCGCAACAGGTGAATGTTGATGTCATCGCCAATAATATCGCCAATGCCAATACAACAGGTTACAAAGCGGGCCGCGCGACTTTTGCCGATCTGATTTATCAGACGCTGGAACGGGAGGGCACTGCCAATGCCGATGGCACGGTGCGACCTGTAGGTGTGGATGTGGGTCTTGGGGTCCGCGCAACAGGGGTTGTGCGGTTGAACACCCAAGGCGGTTTGATACAGACAGACAACCAGTTGGATATTGCAATTGACGGGGATGGTTATTTCATCATCACGCGCCCCGATGGGTCAAATGCCTATAGCCGAGCAGGCAATCTGGCGCTGTCTCCGGAAGGGGAAATCGTGACCTTGGAAGGCAATTTGATAGAGCCCGCAATGGTGCTGCCAAATGACGTGCAAGAGATCGAAATCACGCAGGATGGTCTGGTGCTGGCCTATACAACCGATGCAATCGAGCCGGCTGAAATTGGCCAGCTGACCCTTGCAACCTTTATCAATGACGCGGGTCTAAAGCCGATTGGCAATAACTTGATGCTGGAAACCGCAGCCTCGGGCGAGCCGATGGTGGGCAATCCCGGCGATGAAGCTGTGGGCATTTTGCGGCAGGGCTATCTGGAAGGGTCAAACGTTGATCCGATCAAGCAAATGACCGATTTGATCACTGCACAGCGCAGCTACGAATTGGGGTCCAAAGCCCTGAAAGCCGCCGACGAAATGATGCAGACCGCCAACCAGATCCGATAATGACGCACCGAACCATCATGAAAAGCGTGTTGGCGCTGTTTTTGGTATGTTTTAGTAGCATGCTGAAAGCGGATGAGCAGCTTTTCGCGGGGACGCCTGTTGCGACCCTGGTGGAGGAACATTTGCTGGCCACAAGCGAGCGGGAAATTCCGTCGGATGGCCGGATCGAACTGCGGCTGCCCCAAGGGTTGCCGGAAAAGGGTCTGCGGCTGGATGATTTCATCTTTGATGCGCGTTCTGGCATGTTCGTTACGCGGTTGATCAGTACGCAAGGAGACAGCATCGGCTTTCGCGGGCAGGCTGTGATTGCGGTGCCGGTCTATGTGCCTGTGCGGCGGATTCCATCAGGGATTTTGCTGTCGCAAGAGGATTTTCACATGGTGGATATCGCTATGATGGCCATGCCTGCCAATACGCTGCGCAACCCCGAAGACATCCTTGGGATGGAATCCCGCCGCATCCTTTTGGGGGGGCGGCCGGTTCTTGCAGGCTCGATTTCCGAACCTCTTGTGATTGAGCGGGGTGATGAAGTGAGCATCATCCTGTCAAGCGGCGGCCTGAACCTAAGCGCCCCTGGCAAAGTGCTGGAAGACGGGGCAATGGGACAGAATGTGCGGGTTGTTAACCTGAAATCCAACGCGTCTTTGACCGCGACTGTTGTCAGCAAGGGCGTGGTTGAGGTGATTGCGAAATGACCTGCTGAATGTGCCACCGCGCCCCGAACCAGACGACACCTTTAGAATGACGAAGAGACACCGATGAGACAGAAGTCCCGAAATTGTGCGAAAATCCTTATTCTTTTATCCTGTGTCCTAAGCGCTTGCGCGAATTACACAGAGAACCGGAATCCCGAAGTTTCGAGTATTGATTTAACCGAAGACGTAATGCCCGAAGCCAGCATTGTGCATGTGCCCATGCCCGAACCCGAACCGGTTCGCATTCCGCAACGGGCCGAGGCTTCCTCTTTGTGGCAAGTGGGGTCCACCGGATTTTTCGGCGATCACCGCGCCTCTCGTGTGGGGGATATTCTGACTGTCCTGATCGCCATTGACGATGAAGCAGAGCTGGCAAATGAATCCCGTCGATCCCGGTCATCAGGCAATGAAATCGACGGGTCCACCTTCCTTGGCTA
Source organism: Roseobacter sp. N2S (assembly GCF_031454055.1). NCBI lineage: Bacteria > Pseudomonadati > Pseudomonadota > Alphaproteobacteria > Rhodobacterales > Roseobacteraceae > Roseobacter > Roseobacter sp. N2S. Next base: position 141,848 of record NZ_JAVDQB010000009.1, on the reverse strand, counting down.
TGGCACCAAGCTGGATGCGGTTTTGCCCGGAATAAACGCGGATGATCTGCCATCTGGGTCAATCGTCGATCTTTCGTCTGGCAGCACGTCCCGCGGGCAGGGGACGATTGCGCGGAACGAAAAGGTTAACCTGAAGGTTGCCGTTATGATTATTCGCCGTCTGGCGAACGACAATATGGTGATTGCAGGCCGCCAAGAGGTGAAGGTGAACAACGAGCTGCGCGAGCTGCGTGTTGCGGGTATTATCCGCCCCGTTGACGTGGATACCAGTAATGCCATTCCCTATGAAAAAATCGCCGAGGCGCGGATTTCTTATGGCGGCAAAGGCCAGATTTCACGGGTGCAGCAACCGCGTTACGGCGAGGATGTGCTGGACGTGATCCTGCCCTATTAAGCCGGACAAGGGCCAAAATGCGTCGCATATTTTTCAAACCGGAAGTGGAAGGGCAACGGCAAAGGTCGCGGCGGATTGTTCTTGCGGTGTTTTTTCTGCTGGGGCTCGCAGGTGGCGGAGCTTTGGGTTATGCCGCAAGCGGATTGATTTTCGCAAATCCCTCTGAAGAGAAACCGGTCAAAGTGACCGAGATCCTGGTCGAAAAAATCTCAATCAATGTGATGGGTCGCGGGACTTTGATTTTTGATGCCCGTGTCGGGTTGAAGGCAAAAGCCGAACACATTCCGGACCGGCAAATTTTGCGCGATACGGTATTAAGCCTGACAACTTCGGCAGGCGCGCTGCCAATTGTACGGCAAAGCGAAAAGGTCATTCCTGCGATCAATCAGGCGATTGCCGTCATGGTAAAGGGTACTGATTTTTCCAGTCTCAGCATCGAAAATGCAGCGCTTTACCTAAGCGGAATGTAAAAACAGGGCGCAGTCGTGCATGAATTCTTTTGTCTGTAGCCCTGTGCGTTTGGTGGTGAAAGGGCTTGTGTTTTGCTATCCAAAACAACCAACGGGGTTGGAAACGCGCAGGCGGGTATTTTTCGCAATTTAAGGGGCGGTTGTCATGCGGAACAGTGTCTAAAGCACAGGATAATGGTCAAATTTTCTGGGTGGCCTTTTCGTCGAAAGCCTAAAAAATGTAGCATTTTCCTCAATAAAATGGCGATTTATGCGAAAAAGATTGAAGGCGGGGGCGGTCGACTTGTTAGGTCTGTGGCTATTAGAGCACGGATCGTCGAACTAAGGCAAAACTGCCACATTTCTACCTTTACGTGCCAAAAACTCGTTGAATTCTATCTTGCAGCATGTCACTTTCAATCAAGGACATTCACAATCAGGTGAGTGTTTTGACCGCCTCCTGCTGAATACGACGAGACTAAAATGCCCGAATACTCTCAATACGCACGCTCTACGTACCCGCAGGCCGCAACACCCGCCACACTGGTTGCCAACACGAATAGCAGGAAAGCGGTTCCTGACTCCGCCAAAAATATCTCACGTCACCATCTGGTCGAACGGGCGGGCACTGCGGTGCTCGATTTTTGCCGCCCTCTTTCGGATTTTCTGAACCGCGGCGCGACGGGCGGGGAAACGCCACTGCCTGTGCTCGACATAACAATTCTTGCCCTTGATGCGCTTTTGAGCGTGAAGGATGCTGACGGCAGACAGCCGATTTGGCGTATTGTTACAGGGCGTGTGACCCGTAGCGAAAGCACCGATGGTTTGTATCACAAGGGCATTTGGCTGGAATCCGATGACGGGTTTATTCTGGATTTCAACCGTCCCGGATTGGATGGCGGATTTCGCGTTACCCGAACCGACAACGGCCTGATTGCGGAATATCGCACAGACAAGCCCTTGCGGTCCCCGAAAACCAGTTGCTTGCTGCCGGTTTGGCGGGGTGAAGCCACAGGCTTTGATGGCTTTGCAACCCAGCAGCAGATGCGCTCTGCCTTTCAGGCGATGAAGCAGGGTGTCTTGAACATCATGACCACAGAGATCGCGCACAGCCACATTTAGGGCATTTTTCGCAAATTTTCAGAGCCGATCAAAAGGTGGTTAACCGAACCAGACCCGCTGGTCTCCGGAATCCACATGGACAAAGCGGCCGCGATAGTGGCCGGTTCCACCGATTTCCAGCCATTGTGCATAGCGCGCCACATTGGCCACATCGCCGCCTTTGACGACAAAATCTATGGCCCTGCCGCGCAAATGCATGGAATTCACTGCAGGCTGATACCCTTCGCTGCGTAGAAAATCATTGGTTTCCTTGCTGCGAAACCCCGAATTGATCTGGATTTCTCCGGATAGCCCGTCCCGCACAGCGGCGGTTCTGATGGCGGCCAGACCCCAATACAGACGCACGTCCATTTGTACGATCCTGTCCTGCCGCCAGTCACGCAATAGATAGTTAATCTCTTTAATCCCTGCGAGATTATATCCCGTTTTCCCAAAAAACAGGACTTTTTTCCGCTCCTGCGTGTTTGGGTTGTACAGATCCAGATAGGGTTCGATCAGCGGCACCAACTGGTCCAACCGACTGTTCAGGCGGACAGGTTTTGGAATGTTCAGCCCGTCAGAGGCAAGCGCGGGGAGGGAGGGGAGCAAATTACAGGCCGCAACCGTGGCGGCGCCGCTGATAAGTGCGCGTCTTGTAATCATCGGTTTCCCCCCTGCATTCTCTGGCGTCCTTTGCTTTATGCCTTTGTTTTTCGCAAAACCTGTGTGCGCAAAAATCTACTCGATCATTACGATGTCGCCGCTGTTCGCCTCGACGCCATTGCGCAGGTTCAACAACTGTTCGCCGCCCACATAAGACACCGATTCAACTGTGTCGCGGATGTAGGTGTTGTACCCGCCGGTGCCATCTTCGGCAGCCAATGAGATTTGATACGTGCCCACAGGCATCGGCGCGCCGTTTGTGTCTAAACCGTCCCAAGTGACCATATTTAGCGTGCCAGCCGTGCCGGGAAGTCCTTCAATCGTGCGCAAAACATTGCCTTCAGCGTCGCTGATGATCGCGGTGGCGGAGCTTGCCTCGCCTTCGATTTCATAGCTGAACGACACTGGTGTTCCAACGCTGTCAATTTTGATCGTTGAGGAAGGAACCGTGACAGTGCGCCCGATCAAAGTGGCCTCGGACATGGATGCGGTCAGCGCCAGCGTGGAACGCAGTTGTTCAAGTTGCGAATTTGTGTTCACCGATTGCTCAACTTGGGTCAAAGTTGCGATTTGCGAAATAAATTCAGTGGAATCCATTGGTTCCAGCGGGTCTTGGTTCTGGATTTGAGCCACCATTAGCTGCAAAAACGTCTCATAATCCTGCGATAACTGTGACAGCGAGCTATCCGCGCCACCTGCGACTGTTGCGCTAGAAATAGAAGTGATGCTCATACTTGCGTGCCTTTACGTGAGGATATTGAGGCCACCGGAGGCCCGGGACTGTTGGTTTTGTGCCGCAACTGGTGTGTCTGGCTGGTCTTGCGATGGGTTTTCAGCCGTGCCTGTGGGCGTGTCCTTGGCGGGCTGACCGTGTTGGTCCTGACCGTTTCGCCCCGCGCCTGACTGGAACAGGTCCATCGACAAAGTCCCGCCTCCACTGGTTGCGGTGGGTTGGAAAAGGTGGGAAATCGCGCCGCGTTCATTGCGCATCGCCTCAAGCACCAGCGGATTTTGCACCCGCATATCCACGGTTAGGTTGCCTTCTTTTGTCCGCTCGACGGTGATCTCGATGACCCCCATACCGTGGGGTTTCAGGCGGATGGTTGCTGTGCCGTTTTCGGTGGGATATTGGACCAATTGATCCATGACCTGACGAACAATCGGGGATTTTGACGGCTGCGGCGCGGCAGGTGGTTGTGCCTCTGCGGCGGCAGGAATGGGTGTCAGAGTGGGGCGTAACGGCTGTATCTGCGCGTTGTTCGGCGTGTCGGCCAGTGGTTGAATTTCTGCAGTTTTCGGGCCTGCCGAAGGTGCGCTTTCTTGCACATCTGCTAGTGGTTTTGGAAGTGCGCTGGCAAAGCTGCGCGGTGTTTCCGGTGCTTGGGTGGTTTGCACGTTTACATCAACCATGCCTGCGGCCGGATTGGCGGTCGCGGTGGGCGCAGTGACTGGCTTTGCGTCTTGACGGGATGCGGCGGCAACCTGCTCTGTGCGCACAGGTTCTGTCTGGGTCGGCAAAGGCGTGAAAGACAGGTCTTTAGGGGCGTCACGATCAAGTTTTGGTGTGGTTTCAAGGGTTTCTACGGAATCTTCACCACCCGTCACTGCGGCAACAGGTTCTGCTGACGCCTCTACGACCATGGCTTGAAAACTGGCTAGATCGGGGGTGTTTGGAGTTGCCAAAGAGGTTGTGACTGGCATCGGAACATCTGCCAGAGCGACCTCTAGCGGGGCCTCATCCTGAGAGGTTTCATTTTCCAAATCTTCTGGCGTTTCAGGTGAAGCCAGCACGGGTTTAACCTGTGGTTCTGTTCCATCAGAGTTCGGTTCAAAATCGCCATCGACGGCCTTGGCTGTTTCGGCCAGAGGCTGGCTTGGGGCTATTTCCGCCGTATCAGGTTCTACGGGTGCTTCGCGAAGTGCAGTTTGGTTTTTGGCAGGTGCTTCCGGTTCCAAAACTTGATCGGTCGGCGTTAGGGTAACACTCTGGTCCTCGTCCGTTGAGGGATCAAAATTGATGCGGTCAGTCGTTTGTACAGTGAAATCCGTGGCTAAAGAGTCTGCTTCTGGCAGATCCGTTGTATTGGCGGATTGGGTCGTAAGTTGATCCGTATCGGGTAAGGATTGGGGCAGGTCAGAAACGCGCGTCGCCTGTGGTGATAACTCTGGCTTAACGGCGTTACTTTGGGTTGGCACGGCTTCTGCATCAGGCGCGAGGTCACGCTCCGCGCCGTCCAATGCTTCATCCAGGATCTCAGCCAATGGCAAATCACCGTCTTCAGATGGGAGGTCTGCTTCACTTTCAGCTGTTTTGGCTTGTTCTGTTTGGCCTATCAAATTGAAAGTTGATTTTTCGCTTTGGATCAGTTGGTCAAACCCCGTCGCATCAGCCGTTGGGGCTGCTTTCACCGCCGCCACTGGCAGGCTTTGCGCGAGAAGGGGGTGGGAAAGCACTTTCAATTCTCCATGTTCATGAAATCCGCCGTGACACCGCGTTTGAGCAGAAACGATTTCATTCGAGACTTGGCCCGATGTTCGATTTTTCGCATTTTTGTGGCAGAAATGTCAAGCCTGATAGCCAGATCCTCGGCGGATACGTCATGTAAAAAACGGGCCCGAATGATCTCTGCTTCCTGATCGCTGAGTGAGGCGATGGCAAGGTCGAGCAGTTTGCGCGCGCAATCGGCCTGTTCGCCGTTCATCATCAGGATTTCGGCGGTCACAGGGGTCGCAGAAGGTGCCTCGTCATGGACATCTTCTATGTCTGCGACAAAGCGGGCTTCAAAAACAAAAGCGGCTTCTTCGGCGTCTAAAAGGCCATTTTGGGCATTGCGAAGCCGGAAATCAGGAATATTCACCAGTCGGGCTGGAAAAAGGGCCTCTCGTTGCATCGCAGAGCGCACAAATTTCGTTGCATAGGCAAAAAACGGGACGCCCGGGATGGGAGTGTAGTTGGACAGCGACTTTAGCATTCCTTCTACGCCTACAGAAATGAGATCGTCGTGCAAATCGGGCGTTCGGGCCATGCGTCTGGCCATCGCTTCAATTTTATGGAGGTTTTCCATGACGATACGCGTCAACGCCTCGGTTCCGTAATAGGTATCGCACTGGGTTTTGTGCGCCCCAATATCTGCCCGCATGTCACCTTGATCGTCGCGCAGCGCGATCGCGGTGTTCGTCCGCATGTGTTTGCCCATATTTTTCTCGGGCGCCGTCAGGGCATCCGTCTGCGCGGATTCCCCCCTTAAGCACCGTACCCTTAGACCTCATGCCGAGAGGAATTTGCTCCTCTCAGTCGTTATTATTCCCCCATTCTTGGGGGTGTGGCATTAAGACTGAATCATTTTATCTTTTTTCGCAAGAGTTATGCGGCTAATGTCAGCTAATATAAAAACCATTGTCTCAAAATGGTCGAAACGAGCGCAAGCAGGACAACAGGCACCCATGATTTCTAAACATGACAACCATGCTATTATCATCAAGCGGCCCAAAAAGGCGGCTCATGGACATCACGGCGGCAACTGGAAGGTGGCCTACGCGGATTTTATGACCGCTCTGATGGCGTTTTTCCTGTTGCTGTGGATCTTGTCCGGATCGGACGAAGAACAATTGCGCGGGCTTGCGGAATATTTCACCCCCTCTGAGGTGCCTTTGGTTGAAATCAGCGGGATTGGTGCGCAGATTATGGCCCTCAAACAGCCCCAAAGCGAGTTGGACCCCGTAGCGGATTCAGTGCCCACAGGTCCGGGCGAAGACGGCCCTATGAGCGAGGACAGTTCTGATACCAGAAGCGGCGCGGTGAACCCTTGGCTTGAGTTGGATCAGGACACCACTACCCCTGAAAAAGAGGCCGGGGCGACGCTTTCAGACCAGTTGGAAGAAGCCCAATCGCGCATTGAAGAAAGCTTTGAGGCGTCCCCGCAGCTGGCTGAATTGGCGGATAATCTGATGGTTACTGTTAAAGAGGACGGAATGGTGGTTGAAATCGTCGATCTTGGCGAACGTCCGATGTTTCAAACCGGCAGTGCGGCGCCCAGTGCCGAGTTGCTGACTATTTTGGCGAAACTCGCCCCAGCGATTGCTGAATTGCCCCTTGAAATGCGGATCACAGGGCATACCGATGCGCGTCCCTTCCGTGGTGCGAAAAACTATAGCAACTGGGAGCTTTCAGCGGATCGTGCGAACGCAATGCGCCGCGCCATATTGGAAACCGGCATCCCGTCTGATCGGATTGTCAGCGTGGCAGGGGTGGCGGCAGCCGAGCCATTGATCAAATCCGATCCGAACGATGACCGCAATCGCCGCGTTACCATCGAGTTGACCCGACAGGCAATGGATGCCACGGAGTGAAGGTTTCGCAGCCTTCAGATTTGTAAGGCCATTTCAGGGAAGCAGGTGGCCAACGGGTGAGGCGGTAAAATAAACGGCTTCTCAATTTCTCGTTTGTCGGCTTATTCGATCTGAGGCGGGTAAGAGCGAACTCACAACCAGACTTTCCATACGCCAAAATCGCGGCCGAGTAGAAATGCCGTTGCCGTGATTTGAGCTGTTGAGGCTATTTGCTAAAAAGTATATGACTTAAGTGTAAAGTATTATATTGATATATACCAAAGGATAGTACATATTGCTTCGCAAGAAGATGGATTTTGGATGGCTAACTTGGTGGCAGGGTGCAGGATTTGCGATTTTTGGGGCTGAAACATATTTGTGAAAAAATTGGCCTACCTATCTAAGATAGGCGGAATCCGGCTCGCTGGAGGTTGAACAAACACCTGCAGTTTCACGCGTATGCTTGAAAAATATGACCTCTAGTCTATTATATTGACAACTTGACGGATACGGTGAAAAGCAGTTGGGCATATTGCGAAAATTTTTTCGAGAGCCTGTACATCCATGAATGGAGTTCTGGCAGAGCGTGCGAAATTCGCAATTTCTGCCGATAATCGCTGAACCTCCCAAACGGGGAGTTCTGGGAACCAATTAATGAGTTGCGGATTTTCCGTACGCGTATGCATAACCGAAAGGAGGCCGGATCATGTCGACAGAAGAACACAACGATCGTTTTAAAATCGATGACGCCTCGCCGACCGCCAAAGCCGCAAATAAGTTGCGCTTTGATGTTGAAGAAATTACCCCGAGCCTTGCGACCCAGATGCTTGAAAAAGCCGAAACCGCCCGTGCGGACAGCAAGGCAATCGCCACCTACGCCCAGACCATGGAAAATGGCGCGTGGATTCTGAACGGCCAGCCGATCATTTTTGATGAAGCAGGCCGCGTTATTGACGGTATTCAGCGCCTGAGCGCCTGTATCAAGGCCAATACCCCGTTCAAAACCATCGTCGCGCGGGGCGTGCGGGCGGATACGTTGCACACCATCGACCAGCATCGCCGCAGGTCTTATCCTGGCATTCTGGAAAGCCGTGGTATTCGCGAGGCGGGCAAGGTGCAGCGGACCATGTCCAAGCTTATTCGTATCGAGAATGGCAGTTTGGGGCGTGAAAACCCGCCGATCAGTTATTCGCGCTATGACCGTGTTCTGGATGCGAACCCTGAAATTCTGGAAGCGCGCGATATTTCGGAACGGGTGCGCGGCACGCGGCTGCATTCTACGGCGCGTCCGGTTCTGATTTATATGGCGCTGCGGGCAGGTCATGAACGCGAGTTGATGAGCTTTCTGCGTGAATTGGGTCCGAACCGTACGTCCGGGCTGGATTCACCGCCCGGTATGTTCAGCATGCAGGCCAGTATTCTGGAACAAAACGACAAGGGTCTGAATGTAGATCATATTCTGGCACTGGCGATTTTGGCCTTTAATGACCACCTTGAAGGCAAAAAGGTGAACCAGAACTACATGTGGAAAAAGGATTATGGCACCACCCCGCTGAACGATGCGGGTCTGCCGGTTTCCCGCGCGGCCTTGCTGGACGGCGCACCTGCCAATCTGGGGCTGCCGATCATGACTGGCTACCCCGGCCTGCGCGAGGGCAGCTATGATACGTTTTCCCAGACCGATGAATTTGGCGGGCGGACCGACGAACAGGTAAAGCGCGGCGCTGAAAATGACAAAGGAGCCGAGCAGGTTCGGATGATGACCGTAACCCCGGCCATGGCGCGGGACTGGTTACAATTCAACAGCGGAAACCGTGAAATTCAAAAGAACCACATTGCGACAATCAAACGGGATATTCTGAAATCCAACTGGATGATGAACGCCCAACCGATCTGTTTCACCGATAACCCGCTACAGGTTGGGGGGCGGGGGGCGCCGCGTCTTTTGAATGGCCAGCACCGTTTGCATGCAATCATTGAAGCCAATACAGCCATCGACGTGCCAATTGCCACAGGCATCCCGCGGCAGGCTTTTGCCACGTTTGACACCCATGCCAAACGCACGGTGCGCCGTGCGGGCAATCGAGTGGATGACCGCGTGCTTGCGGCCGCAGCGAAACTGCAATGGAAGCAGGACAATGACCTGCCTTTGACGGGATCAGGCAATAGCCCTTCGGCCACAGAAATCCTGAAAACTTTGAATGACCATCCCGATCTGCCAGCGGGTTTTGCCCGTGCCCGTCGCAGTGGCATGACGGAACTGGGGTCTGCGGGGGTGATGACTTATTTCATCTACCGCGTTCTGCACGAGCACAGTCTTTGGGGTGCGGAGTTTCTGGACGGGATCGAATACGGCGCCAATCTGGATCGGGGCAATCCGATCCTGAACCTGCGCAATCTGGCCCGTGGCCGACGCAAATCCCTAAGCCGCAGTGAAACGCTGACCATCCTGATCGAGCATTGGGAGGCTTTTAAAGACTGGAAGATCAAGAAAAACAATGACACCCAAAGCGGGCATTTGAAGCTGGTTTAACCAATGGTCGCGTTTTTGGGGCGGACATAGCCGTGGACCCAGCGTTCCACCACCTTGCGCGCTGCCGTGGTGTCCCCGCTCATTATGGCTTTGTTCAATTCATTCAAGGCACTGGCGATTTCAATTTCCGAAAGACAGGTTTCGCGCGCGCGCAGGATTTTTGGATGGGGTGTGGGCAACAGATCGTCAGTTAACAGCAGTTCTTCATACAGTTTTTCCCCCGGACGCAGACCTGTGGTGATGATCTGGATGTCGCCATTGGGGTGTTTTGCATCCCGCAACGAGCGCCCCGACAGGCGGATCATCCGTTTCGCCAAATCCATGATATTGACAGATTTTCCCATGTTCAGGACCAACACATCGCCGCCCCCCGCAATCCCCCCCGCCAGCAACACCAGCCGGGAAGCCTCGGGGATGGTCATAAAGTAGCGTGTGACTTTTTCATGGGTGACAGTGATCGGCCCGCCCTTGGCAATTTGTTCGCGAAACAGCGGAATGACCGACCCCGACGAGCCTAGAACATTGCCGAACCGCACCATAGAAAACAGGGTTTTTGTGCTGCGTGAATCCACATCCTGAATGACCTGTTCGGCAAGCCGTTTGGACGCCCCCATGATGTTTGTCGGGCGCACAGCTTTATCCGTAGAAATCATGATAAACCGCTCAATGCCCAATTTGTCCGAAGCATCAGCCAGAACTTTGGTGCCGATCACATTGTTGCGCAGCCCTTCCAGTTCATTGCTTTCCACAAGGGGGACGTGTTTATAGGCGGCGGCATGAACGACGATTTGCACCCCGTGATCCCGCAGAATATGGGGCACGCGCAGGGCATCACAGGCAGAGCCGATGACCGGGACCAGTTCGATGCCCATCGCCTCGGCCAGTGGGCGCAGTTCCCGTTCAATGGAATAAAGTGCAAATTCGGATTGTTCGAACAGCACCAGTTTGCTGCAATGATACCCCAGAATTTGTCGGCACAGTTCAGACCCGATAGACCCGCCCGCCCCAGAGACTAGAATAACGCGGTCCTTGTAAACATCCCGCACCCCTGGAATATCAAGATCAACCTTATCGCGTCCCAATAACTCGTCCGGTTCAACATGGCGCAGGCTTTCGACCAGATTGTTGCTTGATATGATTTCGTCGTAGCTTGGCAAAGCAAGCACGTCGATGTTCAGCTTGCCCAGTGAGCGGATCAGAATTTTGCGCAAATCGGTCTGGGCCGAGGGGATCGCCAGCAAAACGCTTTCGATTTTTTTGGCGGCGGCCAGTTCTACCAGTTTGTCAGGCGAATGCACAGGCAAGCCCGCAAATTCCATCCCGTGCAGTTTTTTGTTATTGTCCACAAACAGCAGCGGTTTGATGTTTGAGCGACGCAGCGCGATAGCAAGCTGGGTGCCCGCAGAGCCAGCCCCGTAAATCGCTACGGGTTTTCGCGGGGTGCAGCGATCATAGGACATTTGCAAAATGGCATGGGCCAGAATACGTGCGCCCGCGCTGCCTAGAAACAGCAGGGTGCCAAAAATCAATGGCACCGACCTTGGGGTGTCCAATCTGAAAAGATAGCTCATACAAATGGCCAGAAACGTCAGGGTCAGGGCAAACAGCCCGCTTTTATAGACGCCGCGCAACTCATAACTCGACACGCTGATTTTGGGCAGCCCCAGCGCCAGCGCGACCCCGATGCCGATTGCCGTCAGCAAAGGGAACATCAGGGTGGATTGTTGCAGGGCTTCACGGGGCAAAGCGCTGCCATATCGCAAGGCAAACGCCAAATAGAGGCATGCAGGAGCGAGCAGGCAGTCCACGCCCAGAAGAATGGAGAATTTTACTGAACGGGGTAATGTTTCTAAAAATTTGTACATTTTAATACTACTTTTTTGGCACTCAGTACATGAAGAAACGCCACTCGCTCGCTAGAAACGGTATTCGTCTGGCAGCAAATATGCGCTCACGGATCTGGCTGTAGATGGGCCAAGACTTAAATTTCTTGGCTGGAAAATATCTATGCCAACGGTTGAAAAATTGGTTGTTACGAATCTAATAATAATAAATTAACCATGACTTTATGCCCCATTTTGGTCATAATTGCAAGATTGGCACTTTTTAACTAATTCAAAAGTATAAGAAATTATTTTTAAGTACTCAGATGTATAGAAAATTAGCATTTTAACCGGATAGGGTGGATGGATTCAGAGCGAGAGTTGAAAGTCCTGCATTTCATCACGGGCCTTGGCTTTGGCGGCGCTCAAGTGATGTTGTTTCGCTACCTGCGGGGGCTTGGGTCTGCGCGAAAACAGCATCGGGTGGTTTCGCTTTTACCGCCCGAATATTTTAGCCGTGAAATCGAAAAGCTCGGGGTGCGTGTTGACAGTATAAACCTGCCCCCCGGTCGGATTACCCTTGCAGGTTTGCGCAAGATGCGGCGATTGGTGGCTGATATGCGCCCTGATATCATTCACGGATGGATGTATCACGGCAGCTTTGCGGCCAGTGTTGCGAACGTGGGTTTGGGGCCTGCATCCCGCGTGATCTGGTCGGTTCATCACTCGTTACATGACCTAAACGCCGAACGGCGTAACACGCGAATTCTGTTAAAACTGCTGGCGCCGCTGTCTCGCTACACGGGGGCGATCACTTATTGCGCGGCGCAATCGCAAAGCCAGCACCAACAGTTGGGGTTCAGCGCGAAAAACGATTGTGTCATTCCAAACGGAACAGATATTGCCGAATTTGCCGCCGATCCACAAGCACGCGGACGGTTGACCAGCCTTGCGCATATTCCGGACGGACGCATGGTGCTGGGTAATATCAACCGCAATCACCCGATGAAAGATCAGGTGTCGCTGATTAAGGCCACCGCTATTCTGCGCGACAAAGGGCATGATGTGCATGTGATCCTGATTGGCGCGGGGCATCACAACAGTGCAGCGGCAAAATTGGCAGGTGAGCTGGGCCTATCTGAACGGTTTTCCCATCTACCGGCCCGCGACGACATCCCGAAAATCGTGCCCGCCTTGGATGTTTTTGTGCTGTCATCTGCTTGGGGCGAGGCGTTTCCGCTATCCGTCGGCGAGGCGATGGCCGCCGAAGTTCCCGCAGTGGTAACAGATGTTGGCGACAGCGGATGGCTTGTGGGGGATGCAGGAATTCTGGTGCCCCCCAAAGACCCCGAAGCGCTGGCGACAGGAATTGAGAAAATCCTGCACCTGTCTGCAAACGAGCGTCAGGCTTTGGGGCAAAAAGCTCGGCAGCGCATTGAAACGCTGTTCTCGCTGGATGCCTATATTAAGGCCCACGCAGACCTGTATGCGCGGGTTGCAGCGCTTTCACACTGACCAAGGGCTACCCGTGTGGCGAGGCGACGGGATCAGCATTTAGGTCCAGTTTTCACAGTTCCAGCCCGTCAAATCCCGCAGTTTTTCCAAAGATGGTTGGAAATGTTCGGTCAGGGCGTCGTGCAAGTCTTTCGTCAACGGTGGATACGCGGGATCTTTAGCGATTTTCTGCCAAGCCGTTTCAAAAAGCGGGTTTTTGCGAAAGGGCTGCGCCAGTGGTTTGATCCATCTAAGCCGTTTTCGCAGACCGGGTGAAATGCGTTTTTCCGTTTTGTCCTTGACGGATTTCGATTTCAAGATTTCGTCGGCACTGCCTTCGATCTTCAGATGTTTATACACCAGATCAAGCTGGGTTTTTGGTGTTTTTGCAACATTATGAAAATCCAAAATTAACAGTGCATCGCGCCCAAAAGCATCAATGTAGGGCTGTAGTTGATCCGCATAATATCCGGATTCAAAAAATCTGCTTCCTTTGGCGCTTCTCGGATTGAGATGGTTTTTAATGTCATCATCAACACCACCGCGGCGAAACAGCATGCAATAATCAGAATAGGCCCGTTCAACAGGATTACGCAGTTGCGCCACCAGTTTTACGTTTGGAAGGGCCGCGTAAATTCGTTGACAAGCTTGCGGATCGCTTAGGTAAGTATTTGATTTCTCGCCAATTAGTTTGATTCCTTTCGGGACGTCGAATTGGTCGGTGTACCAATTTGTGCCCTGTCGGAACGCACGGGAGAAATAATGTAATTCCGCATCAGGCATATAGACATTGGGGTTTGCCTGAAGCTGTACCTGAAGCCAAGTGGTTGCGCATTTGGCTGCGCCGATGATCAGAAAGTCGACTTCCCTCAGCTTCATGGTCTTAACCGCAAGTTGCTATAGGCCGTGGTTACGCCGGTAAAATGTGTTTGTAGCGTTAACCGTTGTTGCACAAATTTACGTGCTTTTTCTGTAATGGATGCGTACAGGCTAGGGTCGGAAATCAATCGGTGGATTGGCGCAGCAAAAGCCTCGGGTTGCATCGCAGGGACAAGAAAACCGGTCTCTCCGTCGGTGATCGCCTCGGGATTGCCGCCGTGATTTGTTGCAACGACGGCGGTGCCCAGGTGCATGGCTTCGATCAACGTGCGCCCGAAGGGTTCGGCGAGTGCGGGCACTATCAGAACGTCGGTTGCCGCCATATAGGGCTCGATCGGAGAGCAGAATCCCAGATATTTTATACGATCCTGCAGGCCAAGTTCGGCAGCGCGGTTCAGCATGTCTTGATCGAGTGGCGGTGCACCTGTTGGCACCGCGCCGAGCACGATGCCGACGAAATTGACATCCGGATAGCGTTGCGCAAAAGCAGCGAGGATTTCGGCAAAAACCACGGGGCGTTTGCGGGCTATCAACTCGCCAAAATACCCCAGTAGGACGGTGTCTTCGGGCAGGTTTAGCTCGGTCAAAAGGGCCTGTTTTGCGGCGCGGCGGTTTTGACTGGCGAAGCTGTGAAACGGCGAGTGAACGACGCTCCATTTGTTATCAATGCTTCGTATTGGCCTGCTCGGTTTTGCAAATTTTGAAACCGTAATGATCTGATCCGCCAGAAGGGGTGCAAAATAATTGACCCCCTTCGCAGTTGGATCGCCGCGGTGGTGCCAGACCAATTTTGCAGCGCTGAATTTGGTCGCAATTCCCCAGTTCAGATGCATGCGCCCGTCGTTTGTATGCACGATGTCGATGGCGTTTTCGCGCAGGTAAGTCCGCATCTTTGGCAGCGTCTTTGCTGTATATTTTGCCAAGCCACTCAGAAAAGATCCCTGCCGCTTTTGTGGGGGTTCTAGCAGGTTCGGAAAGGGAAAAACGTCATAGGAAAAGTGATTGTCGTCCAGATAGTCCGCCAATCGCCCCTTTCGGCGATGCAGGCCAATAACGGGGGTAAACCCCTGAGATTGCTTCAGTAAATCAATCAAAATCAATGAGGAAATATGGCTGCCCCCTAAATCATCGCCCCCGACATAGGGAAATAGAATTTTGGGCCTTGCGCGGTGTAAATTTTCAAAGGTCGCTTTCATAAATGGGTACTCACAATAACATGGGCTGCCAAAAAAATGCTGCAGCCTTAGGTAAAAGGTAAATTAATTCGTCAGTTTTTCAAGAACGCGGTCTGTCCGCAAAATACCGGATTTTTTAGAGGTATTGTTTTTTATTCAAAATAGGGCGATTATGTTGGAATTGATATTTAAACCGCGAATAAGCGGAAATTTTTGAAATAGAGCACCAGAATTGTACGTCTGGTAGCATTTTGACACAAATTTTATGAATTGGGAAGCGCTTCAATGACACCCAAAACACATAGCATCGAAACACAACGCACCGCGCCGCAAAATACGGTGCCGCAAAAGATTATTGTGATCGCCAGCCTTGGATATTCCTTGGTGAATTTCCGGCTCGAACTGCTCAAACGTATGGTTGCAAATGGCCATCAGGTGCTGGCCCTCGCCCCTGAATTCGATACCCAGACAAAGGAAATACTGGCACGGTGCGGGATTGAGTTTGCGTTGATCCCGATGGATCGTGTGGGGATGAATCCGATTAAAGATTTTCGGCTGATTGTGGCTCTGAATTCAATTTTTCGCGGGTTTCGGCCAGACGCAGTTTTGGCCTATACCGCCAAGCCGATAATCTATGGAAGTCTGGTGGGTCGCATGCAAAATGTGCGCCGCCGCTTCGCCTTGTTTACGGGGCTTGGTTATGCCTTTTCCAGCGAAAATCCGACAGGGAAGAACTGGCTGGCACGGTTCGTTTCTATTGCGCTTTATCGGCTGGCAACCAAGGGAATGGTGGGGGCTTTTGCCTATAATCCCAAAGAGATAGAAGATCTGCGGGCTTTCAGATTGTTGCCCGCTTGCGTGCCTGTTTTACAGGTTCCCGGATCTGGTGTGGACACGTCTTTGTTTAAAAGTTCCACACCGCCGATTGACCCGATAAAATTTATTATGGTGGCCCGATTGTTGAAAAGCAAAGGCGTGGAAATACTGGTCGAGGCAGGGCGGCGGCTGCGGGAGAAAGGCTATGCGTTCGAGCTGTCTTTGCTGGGACCAGAGGATACCAATCCTGACGCCATTCCGCCCGATGTGCTGGCTGATTGGATCGCGCGGAAAGACGTTGTTTATCTGGGAGTCACCAAAGACGTGCGTCCGTTTTTAGCGCAGGCTTCGGTTCTGGTTCTGCCGTCCATGTACCGCGAGGGTTTGCCGCGCTCGATCCTAGAAGCGATGTCGTCGGGGCGGGCGGTGATCACTTCGGACGCGCCGGGTTGTGCGGACAGCATTACAGGCGGGCGTGATGGATTCATTGTGCGCGCAGGCAGCCCCGACGCCTTGGCCGAGGCGATGGAGCGGTTTTTGCTAGACCCTGAACTGGTCCGCACCATGGGGGCGGCAGGGCGAAAACATGCCTGTGATGTGTTTGACGTTCATAAAGTGAATAAAATTTTACTAACAAAAATGGGGCTTGAAAGCCCTTTGGCGGGGGAAACTACTTGGTAGCTTTGTAAAAAAACGTCCCACACCCAAACACCCAGATGACATTCATCGCCAGTGTTAACCAACTTGCCGCGATGATGCCAAAGATCGGGACGAATAACACAATCCCGCCTAGAAACGCTGCGGTTGATACAAGCGTCACAAACAAAAGTTGTTTGTCCTGATCAATGCTCAGCAGCGCAGAATTCATCACCGAGGTGGTCATTATCAGCGCGGAGGCCACCAATTGGATGACCAATAAAGGCTTGGCAGGTAAAAATTGTGGTCCGAAAACCCGCTCGATAAACATGTCTCCCCAGATCCAGAAAAACAGCAAAAGGGGGATGCTAACGGCGAGGAATAACAGGTTGAACCGCAGTACAAGAGACACGATACGTTTGTTTTGGCCTTGTTCCCAAAGTTGGGTGAATTTTGGAAACACCACGGTTTCAATCGGCCTAGAGAACCGGATCGCCGCGAGCGCAACCCGTTTTGCCATCTGATAATAGCCGATTTCGGTCAGGCCCACCAAGCCGCCAAGCAAGACAACATCGAATTGACGTGCAGCGTTGCGCGATAGAACATTGGCGTTGGAGTTAAAGATAAATCGCAAAATCCCGGGGTTGTTTTTCAAAACCCCTGCAAAGGGTGAGGACAGGATCGGCCCTTTAATATTGTTTGAAATCAACCACCAAGCGAGAATAAAGGGCAACAGATGTTGGAAGACGACGTTCAAGGCTATGGCATAAAAGAAGGTCATGAGACTGGCCTCAATCCACCACAGCACCGCCATGGACGCGAATTTGACAACCGCGCTAAGCACGATGACGTTTGCATAAATGCCGAATTTGGAGAGCAGTCGAAAGATGGCCACAGGCGTGGCTGAAATATAGGTGAAAACCGTCACGGTAAAAAGCTGCGCCATGTAAAACGCATCGGGGGACAGTTTGAGCCAGGTGTTTGCCAGTTTCAGGGTCAGCAATGCGATCAGCGCGGCGGCGGCAGCCCCAACCACGTCCATCACGGTCGCCCATTTAATCAATTTGCGTAGATTTTCCCCGTCGTCCCGTTCCATTGCGCGGGTTCCATAGCGGATCAAAGCCTGTGACGGTTCAAAGCGAAACACCTGATCAATGGTGCGGGGATAGGCCTCTACAAGGGCCAAAAGACCCAAGCCGACAGCCCCGACAGATTGGGTGAGCAGGACCAAAGAAAACAGTCCCAGAATTGCGACGATGACATTGGCGGACAGGACGATCCCGATGTGCCGCAAAACCCCCTCAAAGGACTCCACTAGGTTTTGGAGGTGGATTTTCACGGGGGTTAGGGCCTCAGATTTTTGAAATTTTAACTATCAACTTTGGATTTGGGAATCACGAATAACTGCCAGAGCGTTCATAATACTGGACATAATCGCCCAAACCGTACTGGCTTTGCTTTTTGGTATCGACGCGGTTTAACAGACAGCCAAGAACCTCGGCGCCCGCCAGATCCATGGTGCGTTTCAGGTCCGTAAGAATCCTGTCAGTCACTTGTTCCCAAGCCACAACAACCAGAAAACCGTCCAGTTCTGCGGTCAGTTCGGCAACCTCGCTGACCATCATAAAGGGGGCTGTGTCTACGATAATCAGGTCGTATTTCTTGCGCAGTTCCTGAAACAGGCGGTTGATATTTTTTTCGCTCAAATTTGTCTTATTTTCCGACATTCTGATGGTCCAAGGGTAGATGTCCACGGTTTCAACATCAGGCGAAGTGGTTTTGATTTCGATCAGAGATTTGCTTCCGGAAAACCAGTCCTGCAATGAAGGAGGCGGGCTTTCATCGACCGTTTCATCTGTGGTTTTTTGTGCCTTTTGCTTTGTGTCCTTGGGGGTAAAAACATCTGTCAGCCTGTCTATCCCATTGTGCCACATATCAAAATCAACAACGGCCACGCGCTGTCGTTTTGACGTGGCGGCGATTGCCAGGCTCATGGCGATGGTGGATTTTCCTTCATCTGGCAGGGCCGAAGTGACCCCTAGAACGATGTTGGATTCTTTGGGCAGACGGATGTGCAGGTTAAAATACAACTGCCGGATAGAGCGCGTGAAATTGGAACTGATACCGGGCAGCATTTGTTTGTAAAAATACTGTTTGTCCCGCCGCGAGCCTCTGCCACTGACCAGTGGGACGGTTGCAAGGCAGGGGCTGTCAAAGACGTCTTCGATCTGCTTTGTGGTGCGCACGCGCTGGTCAAACATGGCCAGAATGAATGTCCCCAGCAAGGCAAGGAAACCGGTCGCGACAAAGCCTAGCGCGGCAGATGTCTTGGCGCTGATCCCGATGGGCTGCAAGGGCGCATGGGCCGCCGAAACAAGATGGGCGCCAGCATTCAGAACCGAGGCTTGCGCCTCATTTCGCAGCAATTGTTCGAAGGTCTGGTCGTGGCGCAGGCGGTCTGACTGAATTTGGCGCAGCAACTCGCGCTTGCGAATGGTTGCAAGGGTACGGCTGAGGTAATCCGCGTCGAGCGCTTCGATTTCAGCCGTCAGCGCTGCGATGGTTTCGGGTGCGGCATTAGCGGACACGGCGTTTTGGTGTTGGGTTTTAAGTTGGGCTATCCGTGAACTGAGCCGCGCATCCAAATCCGGATCATCCAGTTGCCAGGATTGAACCAGCTTGGCCAGCTCTCGTTCTTTGTCAAAAAGATCGTCATTCAGCACATTGGTGCGCGCCGTTAGAATTTCAGTTGCAATCGCCATTTCAGCTTTTTTGCGGTCAAGCTGGCGGGCGATATAGGTTTGTCCGATTTCATTGGCCAGATCCGCAGCCAGTTTGGGGGCGTTCGCCCTGGCTGTGATGGTAATCGCGTAACTTTCACCTTTGCGCTTTACAGAAGACGCGTTTGACAGCCATTTAATCAATTCCTCGCGGGGCATCGCGGGCAGGGCCTGTTTTGAAAACCCCGGTATCACCCCCGCCGCTGCCTGTTCCGCGCCGAGCGTGTCAATCACATGGCCCAGCAATTCGGTTGACTGCAAAATATCGAGCTGGGTTTCAACAGTAGACCGCGTGGCGGTATAGTTTTCTGATATTTCCAAAAGGTTCAGCGTGCCGTTTTCAGGCTGAAGCACAATCACAGATTGCGCCTGATAAACCGGATCCCGTTCGCTTGTGAAAAAGTAACCAGCGCCCCCGCCAAGAAGGGCGAACAGCAGAATTTTCAGCCAGTTTCGTCTAAAGGCGGCGGCCAGATTCAACAAATCCAGCCGAACATCGGGGCTGTCATTTCTAAAGGGATCGGACGTATCAAATTTCATAAGAGTCCTACTTAAATAGGGAAACTGTTTTGGCTGTTTGGCCGTATTTTTTGTTCAATGAACGTTATTAACTAAATTAAAATTCTTAACATTTTTTGCCAAAACCAGCCTAAAATGACCGGTCTGAAAATGGGCAATGGTTAATTATTTTATACCATCCGCGACAAAACAAAACAATCATGTTAAAAAGGACGGTAATATTCCTATTCAATTTTATTCATATTTGCATGACTATTTTATCACCCATTGGCGCGAAAGCGCGTCCAAACCTTTGGATTGACCGCAATAACAGTCTGGACCGTTTGGAGCTGATCCTGGCTGCTGCCGTCGCATTTCTGGCGCCGATCAATGCTGCCCGGCTGCCGGGAATCTATATCACCTATGCGGACATTCTTGCTGTGTCTTGCCTTGTGGTCATGATTCTAAATCGGGGTTTACCTGCGCGGTTTTTCGGTGTGATGACAGGGGCCTATCTGGTAGGATTACTGCTTTTTTGCGGCGGGCTTTTCCTTGGCTCTCTGGTTCACGGGGACATTTTGCGCGGTGTTATCGGGATCAGCCAGTACTTCGTTGCCTTCCTTATTTTACCCCTCGTTCTGCTGCGAAGGTCCAGACGAGAGGCCATGATCATCGCCTATGCCTTTCTAGCCGCCCTCGCCGTGGTTTGTTTGCACGGGATTATCATCATCAGTTTTAATATTGATGCGGGGCTTGGGTATATTTCATACTCGCGCAGGTTGCGTGGGTTGGTTGAGCGGGAAAATGAATTTGGCGGGCTTCTGGCGATGAGCGTCCCGCTGGTGATCGCCTTGGCCCGCACCAGAATGATACCACCGTTTCTGGCGTGGATCGGGCTGGGAGGGATGCTGTATACCGTGATGCTGACGGGGTCGAACACCGGCATTATTTCCTTTGCGATTGCCATTCTGGCGACCATGCTGACCGGCAAAAATTTTCTGAGGGACGGCGCCTTTATGGTGGTTCTCTGTGTGGGGGTGCTGGCCAGCATCGCCAGTTTTGGCGTGGAAATACTGCCAGATGTTTTTGAAAAACGAGTTGTCGCAGCACTTAGCGCGGGGGATTTGGAACGGCTCGGATCACTGGCGGGGCGGATGGAGCTGACAAATGACGCGCTCTATCTGGCGCAGGACTATCTGGTGGTGGGCGCAGGCTTTGATCAATACCGTGAAGTCAGCCAGCATTATGCCCCGGTTCACAATATTTACCTGCTGGCGCTGGTGGAGGGCAGCTTGATTTCGTTGATCGGACTGGGGGTGATTTTATTCGCTTTATTGGGTCAGGCAAGCCTGCTGATCGCCCATGCGCAATCGTATCGTGCGGGGATTTGTTTGGCGATCACCGTGCTTGTGTTTGCCCTTGTGATTTCTGCGCTACCCCATATTTACGCCCGCTTTTTGGTGTTACCCTGGATTGTTGCGCTGGGGATTGCCATGAATCCCGCGCTGGCTGTTGGCGGGAAACGGGCAGAAATACTGCGGTTGTGGCGGGTCAGATCCGATGTCTGAGAGTGCTGTTTTATACATAAAAAACAATAGATTGATTAAGTTTCTTTTGGTGGGTCTGCTGAATACAGCTTTTGGCTATGCTGTGTTTCTGGTCGCGATCCTTTTGGGTGCTCCGCCGCAGATGGCCTTGGTTTTGCAGTTTTGTCTGGGCTGCTTGTGGAATTATGTCATGCATGCCCGACTGGTGTTTGAACATGACGGGTATCGCCAAATGCCGCTGTATTTGCTGGCTTACGGGGCGATTTATTCTGTGAACGCGCTGGCTTTGGCGGCAATCATCAGGGCAGGGGCCTCGGCTTTGCTGGCCCAAGCCCTGCTCACGCCGCTTATTGCCGTTTTGTCGTATTTGTTGATTTCAAAAATTTTGAAGCCACGGGAAATTTCCTAATCCCGTTGGATCGTTAGAACAGGAGACCATTATGCAAAGGCAGAAAATAGAGGCGTCGACTGTTGTCTGTTGCGGACTGGTCATCTTTTTATTGTTGGGGATTCTGGGGCGTATTTTGGGCTATGAAATCCGCAAAGACGAACAGCTTTTTGTGCCTCCTGCCGCGCTGTTACAAGACGCACGGTTGTATCTGGATATGTTCTATAATCACGTGCCAGCCAGTGCGTGGTATTTTTTCGGGGTAAATACGCTGATCGGGGGCGCATCCCCGTTGCTTGCTGCGCGGATCGGGGTTTTTCTGGCGTGGGTCATCCTGTCGTTTAGCGTTTTTCTGTGTCTGCACAGGCTGTCTGGCTCGCGGTATCTGGCCTTTTTTGCGGTGATCGCCCTTTTGACCAATACGGGGTTTCACGATCAGTCTGGCATGACGGCCACCAATAATTTCCTGCCTTTGCCGCTGATTTTTTCGGGAATGGCGCTGTTTTGCATTGGAATTCTTGAGCCGGACAAAAGGTTCTGGATCCTGCTTTTCGCGGCGATCTGCCTGCTTCTGGCGGCCGCGACCAAAGCGAATGCGCTGTTCTTTATCCCGCCCATTGCGATTGGTGCGTTTTTCCTGCCGCGTGAGTTGTCTTTTGCGCAAAGGCTACGGCAAGTCTTTGTGCCATTGGTGATCGGCGGGCTTGTTGGGGCCCTGCCGGTGCTGGTTTATCTGGTGAAAGACCCTGCAAATTTTCTGGCCCATGTGGTCGGTTTTCACACGGGTCCGCATATTGAATATTGGGCGGCGCGGCTGCAAGATGTCGATGCACCTCCGTTTCATTTTCGCCAGAAAATTCTGGTCGCCTTTGCCAGTTGGTTCGCCAGTGCAAGTTTTGTGTTGCTAATAATCGCGACCTATCTGGGTGTTTTGCGCTGGAAAATCCGCCATGATGGCGCAGGTTCGGGTGGCAATCATAAGGGCCTGATCCTGACGGTTCTTGGCTGTCTGATTGCCTCTGGCTGGATGAGCTTTGTACCTACTCCGTCTTTTCCACAGTATTTTATGCAGTCGATTCTGTGTTGTCCGCTGCTAATCGCCCTGCTTTTTGCACGCCTTGATACAAATCAGAAAACCCAGACCTATCCGCTTTTAACGGCTGCTATGATGTTGCTCGTCCTGATCAGTCTGCCGCGACTGGGGCCTGGGTATTTCAATCTATTGCGCCCCGAAAACACAGCAGTCGCGCAAGTTCACAGCGCTGGATTGAAGCTGCGCAACATTATGTTGGCGCGGGGGCTGGACGGAAAATTATTCACGTTTCTGCCACTTTACCCGATGGAATCGGGCCTTCCGGTCTATGATGAATTTGCCACCGGAGAGTTCGCCTATCGGGTTTGGCCCTACTTGACGCCCGAGCTTGAAAAACACTATCGGGCAAGCCGCGCGCCTGATATTGCCGCGCTGTTTGCGGCGGACCCCCCTGACGGGTTATTGCTCGGCTTTTTTGACGACCTCGAAGGCCCGATGGTAGATTACGCACAACAAAACAACTATCAGCTTGTCCCTGATTTTGACGTGTCAAATCGGTACGGCGCGGCCAAATTGTACCTAAGACCCAGCGATTAAAATTGCGTTAAGCAACGGGTCAAATCGTCAAGGGATGTAATTGTGGCGGCGGGGGCGTGGGCGCGGTCGGCGGGCGGGGTTTTGTAGATGCCCAAGGGCCGAACTATTTGGACCGTGCCCCAGCCTCTGGCATTCGGAGTTACGAAATCTTTGGCGGCGTTATCGGCGACATAGACCATCTGTTCAGGGTGCGCCTGAAACGCCTGCTCTAAATAGCCAAACGCGCGGGGGTGGGGTTTGGAAAATCCAGCCCCCCATTCCCCTGTGCGGACAACAAAATCAAGCTGGTCTTTGATGCCAAGTGCCGCGATTTTATTGGCTTGGGTCCGGGGGGGGCCATCGGTGATCAGGCCGCGTTTTCCCTTGTATCGGGGCAAAGACAGGAACCGCAGCGCATCTGGTTCAAGCGTTATGTTCGGCGGGTGGTTTCGATAGAGTTCAACCAGTCTGGTAATCAGATCCGGGCTGTCCATTAGCCCCAGATCACGCAGCACATGATTAAAAATTCCTGTGTAAGCCCCCGTTTCAAAACGTTTTGTGCAGCGCTGCGCGAAATCTGTGACGCCATATCTTGCCTGCATCCAAGCGCCAACGACCTGATAACCGCTAAGCGCAAAATTTCGTTCCAGATACAAAGTATCATCCAGATCGAACACCAGAATGGGATCAGCCACGATAAATCGCCGCGTCGTAGCGCATCATTTCGACACCCTCCCGCCACTGGTTATGGGCGCTGATGGGCTGGCCCGTGACCTCTTGCAGCAACCATGTGGCAAACTTCGCGCCCGCGTAATCCGCAAGGGGATAGCCGCCGCCAAAACGTGCGTTGATTTCAAAAACCCTCGGGCCGAGTTTCGGGTCGTCAATCAACTGAAAACACAACACGCCGCGGGCACCGGGCAGGGCGGTGACGATGCTTTCGGCAATGGATTGAAACATCGGATTGCGGATTGTGATGCCTTTTTCAACCTCGCCTGCGCGGGTTTGAAGGCGGTGGTGGGGGATCACGGTTTGCAGTTGCCCCTGTGCGTCGACAAAAATATTGATCGTATACTCCGGCCCTTGCAGATAGTCCTGAAAGATCATCGGTTCGCTAAAGCTGCGCGGAATATCTTTAACAGAATCAAAGACCTGCAACCCTCTACTGGCACTGCCATTGGATGGTTTTGCAAAGACCGGCCATGCCCATTCTGCGGCCTGTTCCACAATCTGGCTATGGGTGGCCGTGTTGGGCACAGCGATGCCTGCTTTGCGCAATACATCCGAGGTTCTCGCCTTGTCGCGCACAATCGCAATGACCTCTGCGCTGCTGACGTGAACCTGTGTGCCCCGTGCGGCGAACTGCGTGTTGGCTTGCGCCAATGGGGCCAGTTCGGGGTCAATTGTGGGGATCAGCAGGTGGATTTTATGTTGTTCGACAAGATCAAGCAGCTGCGGAATATAGTCGGTATCCGTGCAACGGCAAACTTTATGGGCCTGATCGGCCGCTTGGCAGGCCGCGCTTAAATGGGGGTTAAGATCGCAAGCGTGAACCATCAGGTCCAGCCCAAGATCATCGGCAGCCGCGCGGAAACAGTCGATCAGACCAACCCGCCGCCCCGCCGAAGTTATCAAAATATTAAGAGTCTTGTGGGTCATCGAGATGCCCCCGCGCCCAGAATGCTGTGCTGGCGCAAT
This sequence comes from Roseobacter sp. N2S, assembly GCF_031454055.1. Lineage (NCBI taxonomy): Bacteria > Pseudomonadati > Pseudomonadota > Alphaproteobacteria > Rhodobacterales > Roseobacteraceae > Roseobacter > Roseobacter sp. N2S. The sequence goes on along the minus strand of NZ_JAVDQB010000009.1, from coordinate 117,036 downwards.
TTTGACCCGCTTGGCGCGCGCCAGTTGAGCACATCGATGGATTTATAATCTCCGCAAAGCACAGTGAAGCTGTTTTCGCGGATGGCCTGAATCTGGCCGGGGATGCCAATGTAATCAATCGGCTTGGGGGGCAGGCAGGCGGTGTCGATCCAAAGCGGGCCGTGCCGAGTTGTGGTAAATGCACCGGGATAAGGGGCCCCCACGGCACGGATAAAACGCGCGATTTTCGCGGCGGGGTCGGCCCAGTTTATGCGCCCGTCTGCGGGGGTGCGTTTTGCGCAATAGCTGGCTTCTGAATGGTCCTGCGGGATACGTTTTGCGGTGCCATCAAGCACGGACATCACGGCTGCTGGCAGCATGGACGCCAAGGCATCGGTCTGCTTTTTATACAAAGACTGCGCGGTTTCATCTGCTGCAACCGTGATCTCTGTTTGTGCCAGAATATCACCGGAATCAACGCCTTCATCCAGCCAAAACAGGCTGGCCGCTGTCTTTGGCAGATTGAGCAGGATGGTCCAGGGGATCACCGCACGCCCGCGCATTTTGGGTAAGGCCGCAGGGTGAAAACCGATATTTCCCAGCCGCGCAATACCGCGAAAACGCTGGTGACAAATCTGCGACCAGCCAATAATCAGACACAGATCGGGGCGAATCGTTTCTATTTTTTCGAGAGTTAACGCATCGTTAATGTCGTCAGAGTAGAGCGCTTCGCTTCCGATTCGGCGCGCGGGCGCGCCAATATCAACAAAGTCTGAGTGCCGTTTCGCCCGTTCTGGTGGCAGGGTCAGCACATGGCTTGGCCTGATCCCCGCGTCTACCAAAGCGTCAAAGGCAATCTTTGAACCTTCAACGGCGCCTATAAATAGAATTTTCATCCCAACTCCTTGATACGATAAATTTAATTCCAATCGACAAAAAATAAAAATAATTCGCAAAATTGCCCATTTTGGGGGCAGAAAAGCCCCCCGTTTTCTTTCAGTCTGAACCCGTGGACTTGAACCTTAATTGTTCACCTTCAACGGCTTCGATGGGGCAGGGCCTCCCTACTAATAAGTTGAAACTTTCAAATCTGGGCTCATACTAATGGTATAAATTTTATTTTTTATTTTTGGAAACTCATATGCAAGTGCTACTTTTGGCAGGCGGTCTCGGCTCGAGGCTTGCCGAAGAAACCGTAAAGATTCCTAAGCCCATGGTCGAAGTTGGCGGCCGGCCCATCATCATGCAAGTGATGGATATTTACCGGAATTTCGGGCATCGGGATTTTATTGTTGCAGCGGGATACAAGTCTTTGCTGTTGAAGCAATATTTTAACAATTTTCATCTGATTTCAAATGACCTGACCGTTGATCTGGGAACGGGTGAAAAGAAACTGACGCCCAGCAAATCGCAGGATTGTCACGTGTCCGTGGTGGATACTGGCGCGCATACGATGACGGGCGGGCGGATTTTGCGGCTGCGGGAATGGCTGAACAACGAAACTTTTATGGTCACTTATTCTGACGGTGTCGGGAACATCGACATTGCCGCTTTGTTGGAGTTTCACAAGTCCCACGGCAAACTCGCCACGGTCACTGCCGTTCAGCCACCCGCGCGGTTTGGCAACCTTGATCTAGAGGGGACGCAGGTTGTGGAATTCACCGAAAAAGTGACCAAACACGAGACATGGATCAACGGCGGGTTCTTTGTGTTTGAGCCGGGAATTTTTGATTACATCCCCGGGGATTCCGAACCGATGGAGCTGTCGCCTTTGACAAATATCGCACGGGACGGTGAATTAATGGCCTATAAGCACAAGGGCTTTTGGCACCCGATGGATACGGTCCGCGATCGTGATTATCTGGATAGTCTGGTCAGCGATGGTGACCCGCCCTGGATGGATTTCAAGTGTCAAACCACGCCTGTTCGCTCGTCTTTGAACCCCAAACGAAACTAGCAGGAGACCAAAGTGCGGGTACCTTTTTCAGTTTTGGCAGGCCGCAGGGTTCTTGTGACGGGACACACTGGTTTTAAGGGCGGCTGGCTGTGTCACTGGCTGCGCAAACTGGGGGCAGAGGTTGTTGGCGTGTCCCTGCCAGCCCCAAGTGAGCCGTCGTTTTTTGCGGCAACCGACCTTGGCAACACCATCGACAGCCGCCTGGCCGATATTCGTGATGCAGCGGCCTTGGACTCGGTCCTGAAAGGAGATGATTTTGAAGTTATCTTTCACATGGCTGCTCAATCCCTTGTGCGGGAGTCGTATGCAACGCCTGTAGATACCTTTGCAACCAATGTGATGGGCACTGCACATGTTTTGGAATCTGCGCGAAAAATGAAGTCCTTACAGGCAGTTATCGTTGTGACCAGCGACAAATGTTACGACAATAAGGAATGGGATTGGGGGTATCGTGAAAACGATCCGATGGGGGGGGCGGACCCTTATAGCGCCTCTAAGGGCTGCACCGAGCTGTTGGCGGCATCTTATCGGGCGTCGTTTTTTCACGATCCGAAAGGCGCGGCTCTGGCGACTGTGCGTGCTGGAAATGTTTTTGGCGGTGGCGATTGGGCCCGTGATCGGTTGATCCCTGACATTATCCGCGCGGTGGTTGGCGGCCATGCAACAGAGGTGCGCAACCCGTCCAGCGTGCGCCCGTGGCAGCATGTGCTTGAACCGCTGTCAGGCTATCTTTCACTGGCCGCCTGCCTTGTGGAACAGGGCCATGCCTACGGCGAGGGGTGGAATTTTGGCCCCGACACAAACGGCGTTTCCGATGTGCGGCATTTGGCGAATTTGTTCCAGTCAAACTGGGGTGCAGGGGGGCCGCAATTCCTGTTCGGCGCGGGTGACAGCGCGCTTCACGAGGCCAAAGTGCTGCGGCTTGATAGCACAAAAGCCGCAACGCGATTGCAGTGGCGTCCCCGGCTTTCGCTGGATGAGGCGGTGGCTTGGACAGTGGATTGGTACAAAGCTTATTTTGCAGGGAAAGACCTGATTGATTTAACGGACACGCAGATATCGCATTACGCGGCCATTCAGAATGCGTGAATTTATTTAACAATGTAATTTTATAGGTGAGGGACCGAAATGAGAGTAAATTATGGACAAACCGTACACGGTGAAGACGAAATTGAAGCCGTTGTAAAAGTTCTACGAACATCCACCCAGATGGGCGACAATGTGCGCGCGATGCAAACGGGTGTCGCGGAATTATTCGCTAAAAAACACGGCATTATGGTAAATTCGGGGTCATCGGCGAACTATGTTGCAATTGAAATACTGGGTTTGGCAGAGGGTGATGAGGTGATCACCCCCGCCCTGACCTTTGCCACCACAGTCGCGCCGATTGTTCGAAACCGCCTGATCCCCAGCTTTGTGGACGTAGAAGAGGGCACCTATAACATCGACGTAGATGCAATAGAGGCAATGATCACCCCCAAGACTAAGGCGGTTATGATCCCCTCGCTGATCGGCAATCTGCCTGATTGGATACGCATCAAAGAGATCGCGGATCAGCACGGCTTGATGGTGGTCGAAGACAGCGCTGACACCCTAGGGGCGACGATCAACGGGGCCAGCACGGGGCTGCATTCTGATATTTCAACCACCAGTTTTTACGGCTCTCATGTGATCAATGCGGCGGGCAACGGCGGGATGATCTGCATCAACGACGAGTCCCTTGCGCGCAAGGCTACGTTGTTGCGCTCTTGGGGGCGCACATCATCGTTGTTTGTGGAATCCGAAACCATTGAAAACCGTTTCAACGTCGAAGTGGAAGGGTTCAGTTATGATGCGAAATTCCTGTTTGAAGATCTGGGCTATAATGTGGAACCCTCTGAAATGGGGGCGGCTTTCGGGCGTGTGCAATTGTCTAAACTGGATAAAAACATCAAAGCCCGCGAAGAAAATTTCCGCCAGCAGCTGGCTTTCTTTAAAGCCTTTGAGGAATGGTTCGTCCTGCCGCGCCAACTGCCAAATTCCCGCACGGGCTGGCTGTCATTTCCCATAACGGTTCGCGAAAACGCACCGTTTACGCGGCGCGACATGCAAATTTATTTTGAACAAAAGGACATCCAGACGCGGCCTGTGTTTACCGGCAATATTCTGCGCCAACCGGCCATGAAAGGCGTTGCGGTGAAAACCGGATCGGGCGGATATCCGGTGGCCGATGATGTGATGCGCGGCGGTGTTTTGCTGGCCTGTCACCACGGGCTGGACCAGCCGCAGATTGATTACATGCACGAAACTTTCACCGATTTTGCGAAACAATTCTGAAACCTGAATGAATGGCGCTTAGCAATGGAAAGGACTCGACAGTTTAACGCAGCGGTTCACGGACTACGGGGAGTGGCCTCCATCATGGTGTTTTATGCGCATCTTTTGGGGGGCGCTGCTGAACATGTCTACGCCGATCGCACCGCCTATGTGGACGGGATCGTACCATTCTGGAACTTTGGAACCTACGGGGTTTATCTGTTTTTCGCGATCAGCGGTTTTGTGATTGTGCCCAGCGTCATTCGCTATTCCATCGGCGATTTTGCCATCCGCAGGTTCTGGCGGATTTACCCGATTTACCTGTTTTTCACCCTTCTGTTCATCTGTGCCAATTACGCGACCAACCTGATCCCAGAGGTGAACACCCCCCTCGCTATTGTTGCGGGGCTGACGTTTACAAATATTCTGGTGGGCACCGAACAACTGACCCCGAACGCGTGGAGCCTGACCTATGAGGTGATGTTCTACGGGCTGGCCGCGACGGTGTTTTATTTCGTGGTTACCCGCCCTTCTAAACTGGGGGCTGCGGTGGCGGTTGTTTTGGCGATTGCATTTGTGGTTAAACTTCCAGCGGCCCTGTTCTTTCTGATCGGGATGGGCACTTGGTATCTGCATTCCAGAAAATGGGTCTTGCCGCCTTCGGTTAAACCGTGGCTTGAAATGGCCAGTTTGGTGGCTTTGATTGCGGTCTCAAGTCAGGGGCATTTTGGCTATTACCAACCGGAAATGCGCGATCCTGTGGCGCTGGGGACCATGGCGGCCACGGCGGTGTATTTCTACTTTGCGGTGGACCTGAACAGCCTGACCAGTCGGGCGCTGAATCTGCGCTGGGTGATGTATTTGGGGACGGTCAGTTACAGTCTCTATCTGGTGCATCCTTATGTTTATATGCCGATGCGCACAGTGTTTATCAAACTGGGATTATTTACAGATAACATACCGCTTTCATTGGCTTTCTTTATCACAACCGTGTCGATCTTAACCCTGATCGCCACCCATTTCACACATATTTATCTCGAAAAATTACCCTACCAAAAGCGATTTAACAAAGACGTTTTTTCACCCCATAAATTGATCCCAATTAAAGCTGGAGTACCGACAAATGAATAGTACGCTTGAGACCTGCAGGACCTGTCAGTCCAGCGATTTGACCCTGTTTTTGCCCATGGGCAACCACCCGCCTGCCAATATGTTTGTGCGCCCCGAAGAGCGGGACAAAGACCAACCGGCCTATCCGTTGAACACCCAAGCTTGCCTGAATTGCGGGCTTATTCAGGTGGCAGATCAAATACCTGCGGATTTTTTCCGTCACTATTTATACGTCCCTTCAGGGGCGGCCACGATGCACACGCATTTTGCGGAACTGGCGCAGGTTTTGGAAAAACGCGCGCAAGGTGGTTTGATTGTAGACATCGGCTGCAACGATGGCTTGATGCTGTCTGCGGCTAATAAACAGGGGTCGAAAACCCTTGGGATTGACCCGGCGGCGAACCTTGCAGAGCTGGCCAAAGCGAATGGGGTTGATGTGCATGTGGCCTATTTCAATCCGCAAACCGCCCAAGAGGTTTTGGAAAAACACGGGCCAGCACAGGTGATATCCACCACGAACACCTTTAATCACATCGGAGATTTGCATACGTTTATGACCGGTGTCAAAATCCTTATGGCGGACAAAGGAACCTTTGTGATCGAGGTCCCTTGGGCCAAGGCGATTGTTGAAACCAACGAGTTCGACAACGTCTATCACGAGCATGTTTCCGAAATGAGCCTGCTGTCTGTGGTCAAATTGGGTGCGTTTTTCGACCTAGAGGTTGTGGACGTTCACAAACTGGCGGTGCACGGCGGGTCCATGCGGGTTTTCATGCGGCACGCTTCGGCCAATGAAGAGCCAAGCCAGATCGTTGGTCAAATGCTGGCCGAAGAAACTGCCGCGGGGCTGACCAAGCAGGCCACTTATGACGACTTCGCTGCGCGGGTAGAAAAAATGCGTGAAGAACTGCTGGCGCAGCTGTCTCATATGAAGAAAAGCGGTTTGAAGATAGCGGGTTACGGCGCACCCGCCAAAGGCAATACATTGTTGAACTACTTCCAGATCGGCACGGATACGCTAGACTTTCTAGTGGATCGCAACCCGTTGAAACAGGGTCTGTATTCGCCGGGGATGAAGATTCCGATTTACGGGACAGAGGCGATAGAACGGGAAAAACCGGACGTGCTTTTGGTGCTCGCGTGGAATTTCTTCGACGAGATTTACGAACAACAAGCCGCGTTTCGCGCCAATGGCGGGAAGTTTCTGGTGCCGCTGCCCACGCCAAGGCTTGTGTCTTGAGCGGGGATTTCAAATGGCACGTGTCTTAGTCACTGGCGGCGCTGGTTTTATCGGATCACATCTGGTGCGCCGCCTTTTGGCGCAGAACGACGATGTGCATATTCTGGCGCGCCCCACGTCCAATCTGGACCGGATCGCATCGGGTGTTTCACAGGCCGCGCTGCATCTTATAGACACGGCAGATGGCGGGGCGCTGGATCAGCTCGTCAGCGAAATTCAGCCGGAAATTGTGTTTCATTTGGCCTCTAATACACGGCGGGCGGCGGTTGTGGACCTGTCTGATGTGCAAGACAGTATTCAGTCTGACTTGGGGCTTTTGATGCGCTTGCTGTCCGCCTGTTCTGCCTTGCCCCACCCGTTGAAAACCTTCGTCAGGGCCGGGACGCTTGCTGAATATGGTGGGGCCTCCCCCCCCTTTCAGGAGTCACAACTTGCCTTGCCGCTGAACACCTATGCAGCCTCTATGTTGGCGGGAACGCAATTTTTGCAAATGTTGCAAAACAGGTTGAATTTTCCAGCCGTTACAGGGCGTTTGGCGCTGACATATGGCGCCGGGCAATCGAAGGATTTTCTAATTCCGGCGATGATTGAGAAATGCAAAGCGGGGTTGGAAATTGAACTCAAACATCCCGAAGATACCCGCGATTTGATTTACATCGAGGATGTAATCGGGGGGCTGATGGCCCTGTCCCGATGCCCCCAAGCGGCGGGTGAGGTGATGAACATCGCCACAGGAAAAACCCATAAGATGCGCGATGTAGCGGCGCTTGTTCTGCAATCCACGGGCGCGGATTCCCGACTTTTGAAATGCGGAACCCCAGACCAAAGCAGCGGTATGCCGGATTTTCGAACCTCTACTTTAAAAGCGGATAAGGTGTTGAATTGGCGCGCAGAAACTTCGCTTGACCATGGATTGGAACAGACCCTTTTAGCCGAATTGTCTGATACTGAATAAGGAAATGATACCGTGACACAGAACACAACACTGGTTTCCATAATCGTGCCCGCCTTCAATGAAGAAATGAATGTGGAGCGGGCTTATCTGGCTGTCAAAGACGTATTTGACGACCTCCCCGAGCATGATTTTGAAATGGTGGTCACGGACAATCATTCTACGGACCGGACCTTTGAAATCTTAAGCGAAATCGCTGCTGCCGATCCCCGCCTGCGGGTGATCCGTTTTTCCAAAAATGTGGGCTATCAACGCTCGGTGCTGACGGGATATCAGGCGGCCTCGGGCGATTGTGCGATCCAAATCGACTGCGATTTACAAGACCCGCCGTCGTTGATCCCACAGATGTTGGACAAGTGGCAGGAAGGCCATGAGGTGGTCTATGGTATCCGCCGCAGCCTGAAAGACGGCCCTGTGGTGGCGGCGATGCGGCGGCTTTTTTATAAGTTGATCAACAAGTTAAGCGAGGATGAACTGCCTGAAAACGCCGGAGAATTCCGTTTGGTCAATCGACGCATTTTGCAAGAATTGCGCAAGGTGCGCGATACGTCTCCTTATGTGCGGGGGCTGATCAGCGCCATGGGATTTTCGCAGGTCGGGTTTGAATATGACCGACAGGCGCGGGTAGCAGGGGAAAGCAAGTTTCCCTTTCGCGCCATGTTGGCATTGGCGGTGGATGGCATCGTAAACCACTCGCTTATTCCGCTGCGCATTGCATCCATTTGCAGTTTATGGATCGGCGCGCTGACCTTTTTCCTGCTGATGTTTTACACCATCGCCAAACTGGTTTTCGGGCAGGACTGGCCCGCTGGTTTTGCCACAACAACCGTGTTGTTGCTGATGTCGATCACCCTGAATGCGATGTTTTTGGGTATTGTCGGCGAATATTTGGGCCGGATATTTATGCAGTCCAAACAGCTTAACGTGCCAATTATTGAGCATAGGTTAAATTTTCCGGAAAAACTGGGGATCAGCGCTGAACAGCCCATGGAAATGTCCAAGATGAAATCTACCCGTTAGAGCCGCCATCTATCGCCAGATCCCATTGCTGCAAAATGGTGTCGAGCGCGTATTTCTCTGCATTTTTACGGGCATTGACGCCTAAAGTTTTGCGGTGTTCGGGGGAATCAAGCAGGCTGGAAATGGCTTGGGACAGGCTATCCCGATCCCCTGTGGGGACCAATAGCCCATTTACACCATGTTCAATCAGATCGGACGGCCCCCAATCGCAGTCAAATGCAACGCAGGCCAGACCTGCGGACATGGCTTCGGCCAGAACATTCGGGAAGCCTTCATAAAGGGAGGATAAGACGAAAATCGCGTTTTGATCCACCCAAGCCTGCGTACCATCGGATAATCCGGGCAAGAAAATATTTGAATTCAGTCCCTTATCATTGATCCGCTTTTCCAACTTGGCGCGATCTTGCCCTTCCCCCCAGATGGTTAACCCCGCGTCGGGGTGTTTGGTCAGTACCGCTGCGAAGGCGTCAATCAACAGATCAAACCCTTTTTGCTGGGTCAAGCGGCCCACGGCGATTACCTGTTTCGAGGTTTCGGACCCTACAGGTGGCACCATGATGCAGGGGTTTGCGATCACGCAAGACTTAGCGCGCGCCGCACGGTTTAGCAGTTTTTGCGCAGAACCCGTTTGCATCACGATGCAATCAGCACGGTTAAAGGTGAATGAAATCAAACCTTTCCAAAACCGACCGGGGCGTTGTTTTAACGGATTGTTACGCTCTGACACTATCAGATGTGGGGCCGTCCCCAACAGGGCGATTGCGCTGATCGCGTTGATTTTGGTCAGAAAGGACACAACCCGTTCCGGCTGGATTTCAGCTATGGTTTTACGCAACCAACGGACCTGACGCAGGAAGCCTTGCCCACCCGCGACAGGTGCGCTGATTTCACTTTGCATGGTGCGTAGCACGACCGATGGGGGGTATTGGAAAAAACTGCTGTCGGGGCTGTCATGAAAGGCCAGCACAAATACCTCATCCCCAAGGCGCGCCCTGTGCTGCGCGATTAGGTTAATAATTTTTTCAGCGCCACCCGCCCCCAATCCCGATTGCACAAACACCAGCCGTTTGCTCATGCGCAGGCCTGTGCGCATACCTTTGCGATACATTGACCCAAAGCGTGTTGTTCGTCCTTTGAAATCATCGGATCGACCAAAAACGCAAGACTGGTTTCGCCGAGTTCTTTGGCAACGGGTAGCCTGTGTGCGGGGGCCAAATTGCGATCCGTAAAGACTTTTTCACGATAAATTTCCGAACAACTGCCTGAAAACGCGGCAAAACCCTGTGCCGAGATTTCGGATAGAATGCGATCTCGGGTCCAACCTTTGGCCAGATTTTCGGGGCGCACAAAGGTGTAAAAACGATACCATGCATGGGTGGTGGCATTTGACGGCATCGGCGTGCGCAGAACCGGCAGATCGCGGATGGCCTGAAACAAAATATCCGCATTGCGGGCGCGGGTCTGGGTCCAGTCGTCCAGCCGCTGCAACTGGATCGCGCCGATTACTGCCGAAAGGCCGGTCATCCGATAGTTCGTGCCAAGGTTTTCATGCAGCCAGCGAAAACCGGCGGGATGATCTTTGCGATGTACTGTTTCATAAGACTTGCCGTGGTCCTTAAAACTCCAGGCTTTGGTCCATAAAGACCGGTCCTGACAGGTCAAAAGCCCGCCTTCGCCGCCCGTCGTCATAATCTTGTCCTGACAGAATGAAAATGAACCAAAATCGCCAAAACTGCCCACCTGTTGGCCTTGGATTCTAGCACCATGAGCCTGGGCACAATCCTCCACAACCCAGAGGTTATGTTGATGCGCAAGCGTCATAATTTCGGGCATGTCACAGGGCCAGCCCGCCAGATGCACGGGAATGATGCCTTTGGTTTTTGCAGTGATAAGGGGGGCAATTGTGGCGGCGGTGATGTTCTGGGAATCTGCATCCACATCGGCAAACACAGGGATTGCGCCAAACAACAACACACAGGACGCCGATGCGACAAAGCTGCGAGGGGACACGATGACTTCGTCACCCGGTTGAAGGTCCAGAACCTGTAGCGCGAGATTGAGGGAAACGCTGCCATTGGCCAATGCGATGGCGTGGGTGGACTCGAATTTTGCGGCGAAAGCCCGTTCGAAATCATCGACGTCACTGCCGGTCCATGCGTTCACCTTGCCAGAGCGTAAAACTGCGGCAACGGCCTCCACTTGTTCTTCGTCAAAATGCGGCCAAGCTGCCATGTCATCATCCAATATGCCGGATTAAAATAAAACCTTCAGCGGCGTCCCTGTGGACGGTTGCCCCGCGCAAGGTGGCCAGTGCCCGCAACGTATTCACCGATCTTTCATGGGGGGGCTGTTTGGCCTGACTTTCAAAAATCGCAAAAGCAGCGAGCTTTTGTTCCAGATGTTGGGAAATATCCACAAATACATTCGGCACAAATGGCGGCGTCGCCGATGGGGTGTTCCAGTTTGTTTCGGACAGGGTTTCATAGGCCATAATCACCGCAGGATGCCATTCCTGATGGGGGCGGGCGGCGACCATTGCGGCCAGATGGACCAATTGATGGTCAATATGTATATCGCCCACATGGGGGATGATCAGGATTTCGGGTTTAAGCGTGGCGACAAGGTTTCCGATGGCGCCATTCAACTCACGTTGAGGGGTTTCAGCCAGTTCTGCGGCGGGCAAGTCCAGCCAGTGGGTTTGGGTAACGCCCAGAAAAGCATGGGCTTTTTCGGTTTCCAGCCGCACGGTGCGCGCTTGCTGTGCATCGAACAAAGGTGCGCGGCCTGTTGTGACAACGCAGACGTGAACCTGCCGCCCCGCTTTCAGCATTTTTGAAATGGTGCCACCCGCCCCAAGGATTTCATCGTCCGGATGGGGCGCCACAACCAAGGCGCAACCAGCACCGCCATCTGGAATACTGTCTAAAATGCTGTTCATGGCTCTACCTGCAATCCATTTCCAGCGGCCCATTTTTTGGCCGTTTCAATGCGTGTAGAGTTCACCCTTTCGCCGGAAATCAGCACCAAGAAGGTTTCCGCCAAAATCTTTAGATCAAGCGCCAGAGTTCTGTGATGCACATACCAAACGTCCAGAATAACCTTTTCTATATTGGTTAAATTCACATTTCCACTGACCTGCGCCCAGCCTGACAAACCGGGGCGCACGCGGCATCTTTGAACGCCCAATTGGTTAAATTCGTCAATTGTCGCGGGCAGCAGGGGGCGCGGCCCGACCAGCGCCATGTCACCTTTCAGGATGGACAAAAGCTGCGGCAACTCATCTAACCTTAGGCGTCTGATGATCTGGGTCAGTCTGGTCTGGCGCAAATGATCCGCCAGCAAATGTCCGTTTTGATCCGTTTGTGTGCCCATGGTTCGGAACTTCAAAATCTCAAACGGATGTTTGGATTTGCCCGCGCGCACCTGCCGAAAAAACACAGGCGGGCCCAAGGTCAGATAGATGACCGCGGCTGTTAAACACATCGGCACAAGACACAGGACCGTGACGGTCAAAATGAAGATCAACTCCAAAAACCTTGGCATTTCAAAAAACCTTTTTCGCCCAAGAAGGGCTTAAATAATGGTTAATTGGCACCCATTCGGGGTTAAAAGTCAAGGTTTTTCAAGAAATGAGCGGAAACCTCGCCATAGAGGATTGACGGATTATTAGGGTTTTTGTGTATCACCCGCCAACCACGACAGATACTCTTCGAGGTTGGACCAGCCGTCATTGTCACGATCCCCCCAAGCCTGCCCCCCCAAAGAGGCACTGAGTCCTGACTTCATATTTTCCCAACTGTCTGGCATGCCGTCGCCATCACTGTCAGGGTCACGACGTGCTTTGATCAAAACGGGCCACCCACCGGCCTGTTCCGGTGTGTCGATAACCTTACCCTCGCAGGTTTCGAAATCCATTACGGCCTGCGCATCCAATTTGTCCAATCCGCCCCATTGGGGCAATTGTGCGCCAACCAGCCCGCCGATTTCTACCCGTAAGGTTTCAGCAGGGCGTGGTACAATCCCCGACTCATTTTCCGGGATCAGAATACGGAATTTTTCCGCTTCAGGGTCAAGAATCGGCAGGCGCGTTGGATGGGCACAGGCGTTGCGCCAGAGGTTGATGTTATCCTGTTCAAATATCCGCAGATCAAAATCATCATGCCAGTCAAACGCCTCAACCGATGTCAGCGGGGCGCGTTTCGTACTAGGACCAGACTGTGTGACATTGCCAATATAGTAAATAGTCGCTGTGCCAAGCAGGTCATAAAATTCGCCCAACTGACTGATCGGATTGTAAAAAACATTGTTAATAATTTCGATTGGGCCGATGTCTGTGCCCTTCACATCAGGATTTCGGTCGCGGTTATGGGCGAATAAATTCTGCACGAGACTGATTACACCACAGCCCAGCGGCATGCTGGCAGGCCCTTCGTGGGAACAAATCAGCGCGCCTTTTGAATGCCGGCCCTTGGGGTGGACAGAATGATCAAGGGAATGGGAAAGAATGGATCGCGCCAGCGTCACATTTTGCACCGCCATTTTGTTCACATGGATGTTAAAAGTTTCATCCGAAGCGAACTGCATGGACAGGGCATCCAAGTAGATAAACTGGCTGCTTTCCACCGTAATCGCATCAATATTTGCGCTTTCTTTAGGGCCTGCACCGGGGCGTATCTTTAGAAACCGGATCAAAACATTTGTGGTGTTTTTAAGGATCACAGGCGTAGAATTCCCGGCCTGCAAGCGCAGCTGAATCCCCTGACCGGGCGCCGTTTGCCCCGCAAGATAAAGGTTCGAGGAAAAGAAAAGCGGGCGCTTTAGGAAAATTGTCCCAGACACATCAAACACACAGACGCGGGGCTTTTTTGTGTTTTCAACGCAATTGCGTAGGGACCCGGGGCCGGAATCCTGCAGGTTTGTTATGGCAACCACTTCGCCACCACGCCAACCAACCGCAGTTTTGCCGAATCCGATGGCATTGGGAAAAGCTGGTTGCGCTGCATAGGCGGACCCGTGGATGGCAAGAATCGTACTAAAAATGCGTAGGCATTGGGCTGGAAAAGCTGAAAATCGTAAAATATCTTTGCGAAATACCATTGATCAAAGGCCTCCGTCCGGCGCCAAAGGGTCTATGCCCTGTTGTTATAAACGCATTTTCAATTAATACTTAGGTTTTAACATAAATTTGAAAGTGATGAGGCAGCCATGAAAAACTGGACTAGGAATTTTCTAATTGTTCTCGCACATTGTTTTGTCTTTCAAGCTGGCTTTGCGTCGGCACAGACGGGAATCGAAGAACAATATGCCGTCAACACGCAGGACGTTTTAAAAATTCGCGTCGGAAACTGGGACGGGGTCAATAGCACTTACGAAGAGTGGAACGGCTTAAGCGGCAACTACACTGTTGGCGCGGCAGGGAATATTTCATTCCCTTATGTAGGAACCTTGCCCGTGAAAGGCGTTACGCTCGATCAGATTTCCACCCTGATTGCACAGGGTTTGAAGGTTAAAATTGGTCTATTGCAACTCCCTGCGGTTGCAATTGAAATCGCCGAGTATAATCCGATCTTTGTCGCTGGCGACGTAAGCCGACCGGGTGAATACAAGTTCCGCCCAGGGGCGACAGTGCGCCAGGCCATTGCAATGGCAGGGGGGGTCACCCGTGGTGGGGCTAGCGGTTTGGAGATCGACCACAGTATTTTGCGATCTTACGGCCAGCGGCGCTTTTTGATCCTAAGCCAGCAGAGATTACTGCTGCGCATTTCGCGGCTGGAAGCAGAGATATCAAATGCCGATACATTCACACCGCCCAAGGAAATTCAGGACAAATTGCTAGATATCGGCCTGATCAATCTGGAGGAGGAAATATTTGCAAACAACATAGAAACCCTGCGCCAGCGCGTGCTGTCTATTGATGAACTTTCGCGTCTTTTAAACTCGGTTATTGCGGGGCTGGAAAGCCAGTTAACCCTGGTGCGTGAAGAGATTGCCTTGACCAGCGAGGATCTGAAAAACAAGCAACAACTGCTGAAAAACGGGACGGTTCGCGCCAGCGACGTGACGGCGGCCAGCCGGACCCTATCCCAGCAGCGGATTCGGGAAATTGAACTGACAGTGCAAAAATTGCAGGCAGAACAGTCATTGATACAAGCCAAACATGAAGAAATTGATATTCGGAAAAAGAACATGGCAGCCTTGCTGGTAGAGCTTGATGCGTCGCGCACCAAGCTGAGTGAAATTGCCCTGACCATTGAAACGCAGACTGATTTGTACACCTCAACCCTTGAATTTGCGGGAAATGCATTGAAGAACGCTACAGACCTGCCGTTGCTGATTTCCGTTATTGGCAACGGGGCGACGGGAGGGGAAACGCCAAGCGACGCGCGCGGCGGGTCAGAGCAGACCGTGCTGCAACCAGGTGATACAATTGTGGTTAGAATACCAACATCAGGAATCGACAACATACCCAATCCTTAGGATCATCCCGTTAAAATAGAGTAAATCTGCCCCATGAAATGACGAAAATCCGCCGAATGCGCCCCAAATTTGGCACGTTTCAGCCATATTTAGTTCACGTTTCAGTCGATAATTGACTTGTTATTCTGTCTCTTTATGAACGTTTTCGTTGGTTCTTAAACGGGGTGCTGACATCCCGCGCTCCGCTGTTGTAAACCATTTCTTAATCTTTTTGGTTGAAACTTGAGGTTGAATGGTGGAGTACTCTCTTGCTTTCAAGGTGGTTTTGTGTGATTGGATCAGGGTAAATGCGTAAGCAAAAAATCACACGTCAAGAAACGGGCGATCGGGCGGTTAAAATGGCGGACGGAAACTATACGAATAACACTGCCGCAGCTGATATGATTCCTGCTGTGGTTGAACCGAACGGCTTTGCGCTCGGACATCTGGGTGATCTGCCATCCGTATCAAAAATAGATAGCCTGGAAAGTTATGAAAAGGCCAAGGTGGAATACCTTGCTGCCCTTAAACGCATAAAAAACGGTGATTGGCGCTCTACCATGGCTGCACGTGCAGATGATCTATGTGCTTTGATCATCGACTACGAACTCGAAAACGGTATTGAGGCTTAGGCGCGGGCCAAACCTTTTCTAAAGGCGTTGTTTGCAAAAATACCTAAAAATCTTGCGATTTGGGGTGGTAAGCGGCTGCAGCCAATCTCCTGCCTGTACATGCTCAAAGCTGGACAGAACCTAAGTGTTGCGGGATAAATGTGCATGGACATTCATTCTGGCAGGTCAAAACACGCGGGCGGTCTAATTTTCAGCTTAGACTTCGAACTCATGTGGGGTGTTTGCGACAAGCGTACAATTGCTGATTATGGTGCCAATATTCTCGGGGCGCGGCAGGCAATTCCGCGCATGTTGGATATGTTTGCAAACCATAATATTTCGGCGACCTGGGCCACTGTAGGGCTGCTGTTTTTTGAAGATAAAGAAGCTTTGATGGCGGGCCTGCCTACAGTCAAACCATGCTATAAGAACGCGTCCCTTTCTGCCTATTCCTATTTGCCAAACATTGGGCGAGACGAAAAAACTGATCCCTACCATTTTGGCCTCTCTCTCATTCAGCGGATTGCAGAAACACCGAAGCAGGAAATCGCCAGCCACAGTTTTTCGCATATTTACAGTCTCGAAGCCGGAATGACTGATGCCGCTTTTGACTCTGATTTGAACGCAGCGATCGCTGTCGCGGGGCAGCAAGACATCTCGTTGAAGAGTTTCGTCTTCCCCAGGAATCAAGTGAACTTGGCTCATGTAAAGCTCTGTCAGGCAAAGGGTTTGACGGCCTATCGCGGGACCGAGAAATCGAAAATCTATCACCCACAATCCGCTATTGGAAAGGGGCAGCTTAAACGGCTTGGCCGACTGGCGGATAGTTATTTTAATCTGTCAGGTCACCACGGATTCATCCCCAAGATGGCAGGTTCGAGCATCAATTTACCTTCCAGCCGGTTTTTGCGGCCCTATGCCCCCCGATTGCGCCCGCTGGAAGATAGGCGGATCAACCGCACCCTAGAATCCATGCGCTATTGCGCTGAAAACAAATATTTTTTTCACCTTTGGACACATCCACATAATTTTGGTGTCAATCAGGATGAGAATCTTGCAGCTTTGTCCCAGATTATGAATTGCGCAAAACAACTGGACGCAGAATTTGGCTGGCCGTCTTATTCGATGGCAGAGGCCGCGCGGTTGGAAACCTTGGAAAGATAATAATTTTTTAACGAATCTATAGTTTCATAGTGTCAGGAAATTGGAATGCCCGACCCCAAGAATACCATTATAATCGGCGCAGGTCCGTCAGGGCTTAGCGCCGCGTTAGAGTTGTGCGAGTACGGGTTGGAACCCATCATTTTGGAGCAAAGCGATCATGTGGGCGGGTTAATGCATTCGCCCGTTTGGCAAGATTTCATCTTGGATATCGGGCGTAAGGAACTTTATGCGCGCATTCCTGAGGTCAATGCGCTGTGGGAGAGTATTTTAGGCGACCAGTATCAGGAGTACCCCCACCGCGTGGGGAGCCTGTATAAAAACAAGCTTATTGAAACCTCCTCAGCTTGGCGCGGGATGTTTCGGGGTGTCCCTGTGTCGTGGCTTTTGGCGGGCGGCGTCAGTCTTGCCGTGGCTTGGGGAAAGGCCGGGTTCAAGTCGCCGCGCACCTATGAAGAGTTTTGGCATGCCCGTGCAGGACCTTCCTTCGCGCGCATGTTCGCGCAGGGCTATTGGGAGAAGTTTCGCGGGCAGTCTTGGGCGCAGATGCCGCTACCTGAAAACAATCACACCCATTCCAGCGGGGTAATCAGGCAAACTATGAAAATAGCCAAAAGCGGCGCGCCGACAGAGCAAAAAAGATGGCGGCACCCGAAACGGGGGGCGGGCCAAATATTTGAAATGCTGTCGGAAAAAGTGCAGCGGGGCGGCGGGAAAATTCGCTTTTCTAGCGAAGTTATCAAAATAACCAAATCTGCGAATGGTCCCTTTGAATTACAGGTCACCTGCCACGGCAAAACCACCACGTTGACCACGGATTATCTGATTTCGAGCATGCCAATTGAGCGTTTCAGTGAGATTTTGTCGTCCGACGGGATCAATCACAACGGTCGGGTAGAAAAGCCTCTGTTGAACAAGCCGACCGTGCATCGAAATGTCATTCTGGTATATCTGTTTTTTGCGACGCCACCAAGATTTCCTCATGCTTGGCTCGAAGTGAATGATCCCAACCTGCGCTGCGGTAGGATCGTCAATTATGCTGCGTTTAACGGGAAAATGGTCCCGCAGGGAAAAACCTGCCTGTGTGTGGAGTTCTTTTGCAATTCCGACGACCCACTTTTGGCGTGGGATGATCAGGATTTAAGGACGCTTGCAATACAGGAATGTAGCGCTGCATCTTTGATAGATGAACCGGCGATGATGGGCTTTCACGTCATTCGAAAACAGCGCACCAATGCGGCGGCCAGTTGGCGGGAACAACAAGGGCAGGCGCGCGCGGCTTTGTTTGAAGCCATCCGACCTTTGAAACCCCTGTTCCACGTCAATCGCCCCGGCTCTGACTGGGCAAGCTATGCAGGCCTGTTAGCCGGACGCGCGATTGCAAAGAGCGACAGGCAAGAGTTCGACCGCTTGGCTGATCCGGCTCGCCGTTTGGAAGAACGGTAAGAAAATTCACAATGTTTAACATAAATAATATTATACGTTTTTGCTAGGCACGGCTGGGTTCACAAATGAAATGCAACACCGCGCTGGCCCGATCTACACTTCGGCCAAGTCATTACCATCCCAGCACTTTCTACAAACTACACTGTTTTGGTCCAGCCACTGCGCCCTGAAAACCAACAATATCGCTTGCACCTGACAAAAAATAGGCTTTAAGCCTGTGACGCAAAGGGTTCTGCTGCCTTAGACCCCTTCCTCGAAATTTCGCAGTAAAAAGGAAAGCCAATGCTGAATTCAGATGTTTCCACCCGTAAAGATGACGCGATTGCACGCGGCGTTGGCATGATGACGCAGATTTATGCGGACCGTGCGGAAAACGCGGAAATCTGGGATATTGAGGGCAAGCGGTATATCGACTTCGCCGCTGGGATCGCCGTGGTTAATACGGGCCACCGTCACCCCAAAGTGATCGAAGCGGTGAAAGCCCAGCTCGATAAATTCACCCACACCTGCCATCAGGTCGTGCCCTATGAAAACTACGTTAGCCTTGCTGAACGGTTGAATAAAATTGTCCCGGGTGATTTCGCCAAAAAGACGATTTTTGTCACCACCGGTGCCGAGGCATGTGAGAACGCCATCAAAATCGCCCGCGCGTCCACGGGACGGTCCGCGGTTATCGCGTTTTCGGGTGGCTTTCATGGCCGGACCTTCATGGGCATGGCGCTGACTGGCAAGGTTGAGCCCTATAAAAAAGGCTTCGGCGCGATGCCGGGCGATGTGTTCCACGCGCCCTTCCCTATGTCGATGCACGGGGTTTCGGTTGAAGATTCCATCAACGCGCTTGAAAAACTGTTCAAAGCCGATGTTGATCCGGACCGTGTGGCGGCGATTATTCTGGAACCTGTCCAAGGCGAAGGCGGCTTTTATGAAGCCCCCAAAGAGCTGATGACCTATCTGCGCAAAACTTGTGACAAACACGGTATTTTATTGGTCGCGGATGAGGTTCAGACCGGTTTTGCCCGCACTGGCAAAATGTTCGCGATGGAGCATCACGACGTGGTGCCGGACCTGACCACTATGGCCAAAGGTCTGGGCGGCGGTTTCCCGATTGCCGCGGTCACAGGGCGGGCCGAGGTGATGGACGGTGCTAACCCCGGCGGTTTGGGCGGCACATATGGCGGCAACCCTTTGGGTGTTGCGGCTGCCCATGCGGTGCTGGATGTGATCGAAGAGGAAAAGCTTTGTGATCGCGCGAATTTCCTTGGCTCGCGTCTGCGTCAACGGCTGGAAAGCCTGCGTGGTGATATTCCTGAAATCACAGATATCCGCGGCCCGGGCTTTATGACAGCGATTGAATTCAACGTCGCAGGCACCGCCACGCCAAGCCCGGAATTCACCAATGCGGTGAAAGCCCATGCGCTGGAAAACAACCTGATCCTGCTGACCTGCGGTGTTTACGGCAATGTGATCCGCTTTCTGGCGCCGATCACCGTGCCAGACGATGTTTTCGCCGAGGCGTTGGACATCATCGAAAACGCCGTTCGTGCCGCAAAAAAATCCGTCGGCGCGTAAGTTTAAAAGACTTTGAAACAGCTGTCAGCGTCGGTTCTTCCGGCGCTGATTGCGTTTTGGGGCGACTATGGCCAAGCTGCAAAGGACCGTGGGGCGCTGTCATTCTGGATGCGATGGGCCTTGCGAAAGGCTGCGGGGTTCTGACCGACCTGCCGCTTGAAAAACCGTGTGAAATAGGCGGGATCGACAAATCCCAGACGAAAAGCCACTTGTGCGATGGGCACGCCGGTGTTGGTTAACAGCTCCATCGCCTCGCGGGTCAGGGCGCGGTGTAGATAGGCTTGCGGGGATAATCCGGTGGATCGTTTGACCGCAGAGCCAAGGCGGTCGCGGCTGACGGACAGGGCCTCGGCGTAGGTTTCAACGGTCCAGTGATCCCGCGCCCTTTGGGCTGCCAGCATCAAAAAACGTTCGGTCAGACCCTGCGGCGCACGGCCATGGGCGACGATATCGGTGCGGGCAATCCGCCAGATTTGCACCAGAACCAGCCCCAGATAGTGGGTTTCCGCAAGGTTCGATCCCGGCTCTCGGCTAGTATGTTCCAGCGCGAAACCTTCGACCAGTTCGGCGATGCGCAGGGACAAATCCAGCGGGAAAGACAGGTTTTTGCCAAGGGTACGGCGCATCTGTTCGCCCAGTTGGGTGGGTGGCAAGGACTGCATCAACGACACATGCGGGATCGACAATAAAATGCCCCGTGCCCCGCTTTCCACCAGTAATTCGCCGCCGCCGTCTGCGTGCCAGACCAGACGCGGGCCAGAAAAACTATCCCCGTTGCGCAGCCCAGCGGTGCCAGAAAATAGCAATATCAGATGGGTCTGGCCAAGCGGCAGGCTGTATCCCGTGCGGGTTTGCGGATTCGCAAATCGCAAAACACTGGCCTGTTCACGCCGCGCGGTTGAAGGAAGGGTCACCATGGTTTTCAGACTTGGCCAGAATTTGCCCCTTAAAGTCAAGCAAAAGTACAATTCTTAACCCCATGTGTGCATTTATGGCCGTTGTGAAACTGGTCTATGCTGTCACACGGTTCGACACAGCCACATCGGCGCCTGTCGGGCAGACATGCGGCTGGGCTTGATCCAGCCATCAGGGAGGACATCATGAAACGCATTTCTTTGCGCGCAACCATGCGCGCGCTTTCTTTCACTGTGGCATCAGGCTTGGTTTTGACAGCCGGCGCAGCACAGGCGCAGGATGACACAATCACCATCGGCTATGCAGTAGCCCGCACAGGGCCAAGCGCCACGGGGGCTGGAATTACCACGATCCCGAACTACGAATTATGGGTGGATACGGTGAATAAAGCGGGCGGTCTGACGCTGCCCGACGGGTCGCAAAAGAGGGTCAAAGTCATCGAATATGACAACCGTTCGGCAAATCAGGATTTGGTGCGCGCGATTGAACGGCTGGCCACGCAAGACAAGGTAGACATCATCCTGCCGCCTTGGGGCACAGGCGGAAATCTGGCGATTGCGCCTTTGATGGCACGGTTCGGCTATCCCCAACTGGCGGTGACTGCGGTGACCGACAAAGCCCCCGAATTTGCAGCCCGCTGGGATCGCAGTTTCTGGATGCTGGGCGGCGGTCACGACTATGCCAAAGGTCTGGTGGATGTGCTGGCACAGGCGCGGGACGCTGGCAAAATCAACAATAAAATCGCGGTTGTATCGGTGGCTGACGGTTTTGGCATCGACCTGATCGCAGGCGCCCGCCCAGCCTTTGAAGAGGCCGGATTTGAACTGGCTTATGACGAAAGCTACCCCCTTGGTACCGCAGATTTCGCTGCAATCATGAGCGAAGCTCAGGGATCAGGCGCGGATAGTTTTGTGGCGTTTTCCTATCCCCCCGGCAGCTTTGGCATGACCAAAACCGCACAGTCCATGGGCTATAACCCCAAGGCATTCTACATTTCCGTGGGCGGCGCCTTTCCGATTTACCCCGGCATTGCGGATGGCAAAGCCGAAGGCGTGATGGCCATTGGCGGTGTGGATGCCGACAGCCCTGCCATTCAGGATTATTTCGCCCGTCACACCGCGTTTGTGGGCAAGGCACCTGACAGTTGGGCCTCGGCGATCACCTATGCCTCCCTTGAAATGCTGGAACAGGCGATTGAACGGGTCGGTCTGGATCACGCGGCTTTGGCCAAGGAAATTTCAACCGGAACCTTCCAGACCGTGGCAGGTGAAATCAAACTAGAGGACAACCAGCTGCGCGATTTGTGGTGGGTTGGCCAGTGGCAAGGCGGGGCATTCCGCGCCATCAACCCCTCTGATAAATCCGGCGCAAGCGACGCTATCCTTCCAAAAACCGAGTGGTAAACCCACACCAACCGGCGCGAGGGGAACCCCCTTCGCGCCCGTTATGATAAAAGAGCTCCCATGTTTCTGACCACACTTATCCTCGGCCTTGTGCTGGGCGGCACCTATGCGTTGCTGGCCCTTGGCCTGACCCTGCAATACGGCATCGCGCGGATCATGAACCTTGCTTATGGTGAAATGACCCTGATCGCGGCCTTTGTTCTGGTCACTTTGTTCCAACAACTGGGGCTGTCACCGCTGCTGGCTTTGGTGCTGATCGCGCCTGCGGGCTATGTCTTTGGCTGGCTGCTGTATCAGGGCATGATGCGGCCTTTGGTCAAACGCGCTGGTGCGGGTGGCCGACTGGAGGTGGACAGTATCCTTGCCACATTCGGGCTGCTTTTTGTGATCCAAGGGGTGTTGCTGTTGGCGTTCGGCGCAAACTTCACCTCGATTTCCTATCTGGATCGGGGGGTTAGCGTATTTGGTGTGCCTGTGGCCCTGAACCGCCTGATTGCCCTTGGCATCTGTGTTCTGGCAGGCGGCGCGCTGGTGCTGGCGCTGGCCAAAACCCGCTGGGGTCTGGTGATGCGGGCTGTTGCCCTGACGCCCGGGTCTGCACCATTGGTGGGGATTGATGTGAACCGGGTGGCCCGTCAGGGGTTTGCACTTGGCACCGCGCTGGCCTCGGTTGCGGGGGCGTCGATTGCCATGTACCAGACGTTTTCGGCCACGGCTGGCGTGGATTACACCATGAAGGCGCTGGTGATTGTGATCATGGGCGGGGTCGGAAATGTGGGCGGCGCGCTGTTCGCAGGGCTGGCGCTGGGGCTGCTGGAAACCTTTGTTGCCACCGCCATTGATCCTGGCC
The DNA here is from genome assembly GCF_031454055.1 of Roseobacter sp. N2S. NCBI lineage: Bacteria > Pseudomonadati > Pseudomonadota > Alphaproteobacteria > Rhodobacterales > Roseobacteraceae > Roseobacter > Roseobacter sp. N2S. Next base: position 94,072 of record NZ_JAVDQB010000009.1, on the reverse strand, counting down.
TGACACTGGCCGCGACCTTTGCGATCTTTCTGATTGTTTTGTTATGGCGGCCTCAGGGCCTGTTCGGGGCGCGCTGAAATGACCAGATTTATCCTACCGCTGATCGCCCTTGGCGCACTGGCATTTCTGCCCGGTTTTGTTTCTGAATACGGGCTGGGCCTGCTGATCGGGGTCGTTACCTATGTGACGCTCGCATCTGGCTGGGCGCTGTTTTCGGGGCAAACCCATTACATTTCACTGGCCACAGCCGCGTTTTACGGTGTGGGGGCCTATTCGGTTGCTGTCCTGAACGAGACCCTGCCCTATGGGTTGGTGCTGTTGTGCGCGGGTCTGATCGGGGCGGTCATGGCCCTGATCGTCGGCCTGTCCACGCTGCGCCTGCAAGGGGTGTATTTTGTGATCTTCAGCTTTGGTCTGGCCGAGTTGGTGCGCCAATTGATCACTTGGTATGAGGTCAATGTCACTGGAACACTGGGGCGCTATATCTTTGTGGATGTGACCGCACGGGGCATCTATTGGCAGATGCTGGCACTTGGGGCGGCGACCATTGCGCTGACCGCGTGGATGCAACGCGCCCGCATCGGAATGGCGCTGCGGGTGATTGGCGATGACGAGGCTGTTGCCGCCCATTCCGGCATCAATCTGGCGCGCGCAAAACTGGTGGCTTTTGTGCTGTCCGCAGTGATCCTGACGCTGGCAGGGGCGATCACCTCACCCCGTTATGTCTATGTGGAACCGGCCATTGTGTTCAATCCGACAGTCAGTTTTCTGGCCGTTATCATGGCTTTGCTCGGCGGCGCGAACCGCCTGTGGGGGCCGGCCCTTGGCGCGGTGCCGCTGTTTCTGGCCTTTGAATGGCTGTCGATCCATTTCCCCGACACCTATCCGATTTTTCTGGGGCTTTTGTTCATTGGCGTCGTGTTTATCCTGCCTGACGGTGTGCTGGCCGGCATCGACAAGCTGCGTGCGCGCAGCAAAGGAAAGGGCACATCATGAGCTTTTTAAGAATCCAAAATGCGGTGAAACAATTCGGTGGCCTGCGAGCGGTGGATGATGTGACGTTCAGCCTGCAACGGGGTGAAACCGTCGGGCTGCTCGGGCCGAACGGGTCTGGCAAAACCACGCTGATCAATCTGGTGTCGGGCGCGCTGCCCGCTACATCCGGTGTGGTATCGCTGGATGGTCAACGGCTGACAGGGCTGCGCCGTGATAAAATCGCGCGGGCGGGTGTGGCGCGGACCTTTCAATTGGTGCGCATCCTGCCGTCACTGACCCTGACCGAGAACGTGAAAATCGCCGCCGTATTCGGGCGCAATGCTCATTGGGGCACGGCGGCGGATCAGGTGGCGCAGGATGCGCTGGCCAAAGTCGGCCTGCTGGACCGCGCCAAACTACCCGCCAGCGAGCTGACCTATATTGACCAGAAACGGCTGGAACTGGCCCGCGCCTTGGCCGCGGAACCCGATGTTTTGCTTCTGGACGAATGGCTGGCAGGGCTGAACCCCACGGAACTGGCCGAGGGCGTCGCCCTGATCCGCCAGTTACAGGGCGGCGGTCTGACGATCCTGATGGTGGAACACATCATCGACGCAGTGCGCGCGCTCTGCCCCCGTGTGGTGGTGATGAATTCGGGCAAGTTGATTGCCGACGGGCCAACCGACGGGGTGCTATCTGATCCGGCAGTTGTCGCCGCCTATCTGGGGGAGGAAACCGATGCTTGAACTGACCGACCTGACCGTGGCTTATGGCAAACACATCGCGCTGGATAAGGCGTCTTTGAAGGTGGAATCAGGCCAGATGGTGGCCATTCTGGGGGCAAACGGCGCGGGGAAATCCTCGCTTTTGGGGGCGATCGGTGGACGGGTGAAACCCGCGTCCGGCGACATTCGCTTTCGCGGGCAATCCCTGTTGGACCTGCCCGCACACCGTTTGGTGGAAGAAGGCATCGCCCTTGTTCCCGAAGGCCGTGGGATTTTTCCCGCCCTATCCGTGGGCGACAATCTAAAGCTGGGTGCCCTGCCCGAACGTGCCCGCAACGGAGCTACCGCCCGTCAGGACGAGGTGTTTGACCTGTTCCCCAAACTGGCCGCACGGCGCACGCAGATTGCGGGCACCATGTCTGGCGGGGAACAGCAGATGGTGGCCATTGGCCGCGCGTTGATGGCAAAGCCCGATCTGTTGCTGCTGGACGAACCCTCGCTCGGGTTGGCACCGATTGTGGCAAAAGAGGTCTTCGCCGCCCTGTCGCGCATTCGCGCCACGGGGCTGACCCTTTTGATCGTCGAACAGAACGCGCGGGCGACGCTGGCACTGGCCGATTACGCCTATTTAATCGAGGTGGGGCGCGTCACTGGCGAAGGCCCCGCCGCCCAAATCAAATCCGACCCTGCCGTGGTGCGCGCCTTTCTGGGCGGCGCTTTGGCCGTGGACAGCTAACAGGAGACCCCCATGGAAAAAATCGACCTTTATATTGACGGTGCCTATGTTGCAGCCGAAGGCGGGCGGGTGTTTACCCGCAGCAATCCGGTCAGCGGCGATGTGGTAACCGAGGCCGCCGCCGCATCCCTTAGCGATGTGGATAAGGCCGTAGACGCCGCCGCGCGGGCCTTTGAAGGCTGGTCCACCACCAGCCCCAGTGAGCGGCGGCGCAAGCTGTTGGCAGCGGCGCAAAACCTGACGGCGCGGGGCGACGACATCGTGCAAGCGATGAAAGATGAAATCGGCGCGACCGAAGCTTGGGCGCGGTTCAACGTGATGCTGGCCGCTGATATGCTGGTGGAAGCGGCCTCATTGACCACCCAGATCAAGGGCGAAATTATCCCGTCCAACCGCCCCGGATCAACCGCAATGGCCATGCGCCAGCCCGCAGGTGTGGTGCTGGCAATGGCCCCTTGGAACGCGCCGGTGATCCTTGGGGTGCGCTCTATCGCAACGCCTTTGGCCTGTGGCAATACGGTGGTGATGAAAACATCCGAACTCTGCCCCCGCGTCCATGCCCTGATCATCGAAGCCGTGGCCGAGGCAGGCTTTCCCAACGGTGTGCTGAACGCCGTTTCCAACGATCCCGACGAGGCCCCCCAAGTGGTCGAGGCTTTGGTGCTCCATCCCGCCATCCGTCGGGTCAATTTCACCGGATCGACCCGCGTGGGCCGCATTATCAGTGGCTTGGCGGGGCGCAGTTTGAAACCTGCGCTGCTGGAACTGGGCGGCAAGGCCCCGATGATTATTCTTGAAGACGCGGATATTGACGCCGCAGTCGCCGCTGCGGGGTTTGCGGCCTTTATGAACCAAGGCCAGATTTGCATGTCCACAGAGCGGATCATCACCGTGGGCGACGCGGGCGACCGCTTTGTTGCGGCTTTCGCGGAAAAGGTCAAAACCCTGATGGCAGGCGACCCGCGGGACGGTTCCGCGCCACTGGGATCACTGGTCAATATGGCCGCCGCAGATCGGGTGCGCGAATTGATCGGCGACGCGGTGGATAAGGGCGCCACGCTGATTGCGGGTGGTGGCACGGGCACGATCCTGAACGCTGCGGCGCTGGATCATGTGACCCCTGAAATGCGCTTGTATAGCGAGGAAAGCTTTGGACCTGTAGTATCAGTCATCCGCGCGGGATCGGTGGATGAAGCCGTGCGCATCGCCAATGAAAGCGAATTCGGTTTGGCGGCCTCGGTCTTCGGACGCGATACCATGGCGGCTTTGGCTGTGGCCAAGCGGATTGAAAGCGGGATTTGCCACATCAACGGACCTTCTGTGCATGATGAGGCACAAATGCCGTTTGGTGGTGTCAAAGCCTCTGGCTACGGGCGGTTCGGCGGCAATTGGGGGATTGCGGAATTCACCGAACTGCGCTGGATAACACTACAGGACGGGCCGATCCACTATCCGCTTTAAGCGCGGTCAGACCGAGACAAGCGAGAGCAGTTCCTCTCGTTTGATCTCGGATTTGGCGGCGTTTTTGATCACCTCGCCACGGCGCAGCACAACCGTGCGGTCTGCCAGGTCAAAGGCAAAGTCAAAGTATTGTTCCACCAATACAATCGCCATGTCGCCCTGTTCACGCAGCAGGCTGATAACCTTGCCGATTTGCTGGATAATGTTGGGCTGGATACCCTCGGTTGGTTCGTCCAGCAGCAGTAATTTCGGGCGGGTGATTAGCGCACGGGCAATGGCCAGTTGTTGTTGCTGACCCCCTGACAGATCGCCGCCACGGCGATGATCCATGTCTTTCAGCACAGGAAACAGATCGTAGATGTGATCGGGGATTTTATGATCCGCCTTTGGCAGACAGGCGAACCCCGTTTGCAGGTTTTCACGCACCGTCAGCAGTGGAAAAATATCGCGCCCTTGGGGCACATAGCCGATGCCCGCGCGGGCCAGTTGATGGGCAGGCAGCACCCCAAGCGCTGCGCCGTCCAGACTGACATCGCCGCCAGATCGCGGATGCGCCCCTGAAATTGCCCGCAACAGGCTGGTTTTGCCCACGCCATTGGTGCCCATCACACAGGTCACCTGCCCCGCTTGTGCAGACATGGATACCCCGTTCAGGATTTGCGAATTGCCGTAGTGCAGGTTCAGATTTTCAACGTTCAACATATCCTAGCGCCCCAGATAGACGTCAATTACGTCTTGGTTTTTTGTCACGTGATCCAGTGATCCTTCGGCCAGAACAGACCCTTCGTGCAGCACCGTCACCTTGCAATTCAGGCGACGCACGAATTCCATGTCATGTTCCACAACCACCACAGCGCGGGTTTTTGCGGCCTCTACCAGAATGGCCGTGGTCTTTTCCCGTTCGGCGGGCGTCATCCCTGCAGCGGGTTCATCCACCAGCAACAAGCGGGGTTCCTGCGCCAGTAACATACCGATTTCCAGCCATTGTTTTTGCCCGTGGCTCAACTCTCCTGACACCCGCAACAGCGCGTCTGACAGGCCAATATCCCCCGCCAGTTCCGCCACACGGTCCAGATCGGCGGCGCTTGGCTTAAAGAACAGCACCGCCAGCGGGCTGCGGTCTTTGCGCAGGGCCATCAGCAGGTTTTCCTGCACGCTTTGGTCTTCAAACACGGTGGGTTTCTGGAACTTGCGCCCGATACCACCCCGCGCGATTTTTGCTTCCGACATGCCGATAAGGGACACGGATTTTTCACCCCACAGGATCACGCCTTTGTCAGGTTTGGTCTTGCCCGTGACAATATCCATAAAGGTGGTTTTGCCCGCCCCGTTTGGCCCGATTACAGCACGCAATTCGGCCGATCCGATCTGGAAGGTCAGGTTGTTGATGGCGCGAAACCCGTCAAAGCTGACGGACACACCCGAGACTTCTAACAAGCTGCTCATGGCGCATCCTCTGATTTGCGACGTGGGATCAGATCAAACAGCCCGCCGATCCCGCGCGGCGCGTAAAGCGTGACCAGCACAAAGCTGATGCCCAGCAGCACCAGCCACCAATCCACCCATTTTATGGTGTAAAATCCAAGCGCAATATCAGGGGCTTGCCCACCTGTGAACCAACTGGACACAAGGCTGACAAAGGCGGTGCCGATCACAGCACCATACAGCCTGCCGCGCCCGCCGATGGCGACCCAGACGGCAAGGTAAATGGACGCGATGGGCGCGACCTCGGTCGGATTGATGATGCCCGCTTGGGGGTAATACAGCGCCCCCGCGATGCCCGAAATACAGGCGGTCAGGGTGAACACCGCCAGTTTGTAGGATTCCACCGAATAGCCCAAAAACCGCACGCGGGCTTCATTGTCGCGGATGCCCCGAATGACCGAGCCGAATTTGCCCGACACCACCCAAGCCACCAGCAGATATCCCAGCCCCAGCGCCAACGCCGAGGCCCAGAAAAACCACAGCGACACCGCCGATTGGGGCGCGGTCACACCGGGCAGGTTTTGCAAGCCCGACAACCCGTTGTTGCCGCGCAAGCCGCTGGCGTTCTGGAACAGATACAGCGACAGGCCCAGCGTCATGGCTTGGGTCAGGATCGACAGGTAAACCCCTGTGACGCGGCTGCGAAACGCCAGCCAGCCAAACACCAGCGCCAGCAGCCCCGGCACCAGCACCACAAGGGCCAGTTGCAGGGTCAGGCTGTCAGCGAACATCCAGATCAGCGGAAAGTCACTGCTGCCCACCACGCCGAAAATCTGGTTGCCGATGCCCGCCTGAATTTCTTCGGGTGTTGGCGGCAGGATACCATCGGACAGGGCGGATTCCACGATCTGGCGGGTGCGTTCATACATCAGCCACATGCCGATCATATAGCCCCCCAGCCCGAAAAACGCGAAATGGCCCAGCGACAGAATACCCGCATAGCCCCAGATCAGATCCATCGCCACAGCGATCAGACACAGGCACAGGGTCTTGCCCAGCGTTTTGACAAAACTGGTGGAAATAATCCCGACGCCAAAGCCTTCGGACAGGGCGGTGACACCTAGGGTGAACAGGGCAAGACAGGCCAGAAAGATCAAGACAGACGGATTGCGCGCGATAAAGGAACGGTTCATGGCGTTAATCCCCCGCCGCCCGACCCTTAAGCGCGATAATGCCCCGAGGTCGGAATTGAATGAAAATGATGATGAAGATGATCATATAGGTCTGCGCGGCCAGGGTGTTGGACGGGTTCAGCCATTCAACCCCTTTTTGGAAGCCGCCGATCATCGCCGCCCCAGCCAGCGTGCCCCAGATATTGCCAACGCCGCCCACAACCACGGTCATGAAGCTTTGCACAATGTAATCCCCGCCCATTTCAGACGTGACTTTGGCGAACAGCCCGATGGCCACGCCTGCAATGCCTGCGATGCCAGATCCCAGCCCGAAGGTCAGCATGTTGACGCGGTCCGGATTGATGCCCATCCCCGCCGCCATACGCGGATTTTGGGTCACTGCGCGGGTTTCAAGCCCCAGCCGTGTGCGCTTCATTATGAACAGGAACAGGGCCAGAAACAGCAGCGCCAGTATAAAGATCGCAATGCGGATATAGCTGATTGCCACCACATCGTTGATCACCCAAGCCCCGTCCAGCCACGCAGGTGATGTTAGCGGGCGTGCCTGCGTGCCAAAGATATTCTTGGCCAGTTGTTGCAGCGCCACGGACACACCGAACGTGGCCAGTAAGGTTTCCAGCGGGCGGTGATACAGCCAGCGGATCACCAGCCGTTCCAGCGCCACACCTGCGGCGAACGTCACCGCAAATGCCAGCGGCACAGCGACGATGATGGATGCGGTGTGGTTCGGAATGATCTGCTGCACCACATAGCCCGTGTAAGCGCCCATCATGATAAATTCGCCGTGGGCCATGTTGATCACGCCCATCACCCCAAAGGTGATCGCCAGCCCGATGGCCGCCAGAAAATAGATCGACGCAAGCGACAGCGCATCCAGCCCCAGATCAACAGCCTGACCCACATGGACACGGATTTCGGACTTCGCCAAAGCGGCGGCGGCGGCATCTGTGACCTGTCTGGACGGCTCTGCATAGATCGCCACAAAGCGGTAGGATTGCAGGGTTGTATCCACATCGTTGGCGGTGACCAAGGCGGGCACAAGCCCTTGGTCCGCCAGTGTTTTATAGGCGGCGTCGCGGGCGGATTCGGAATCTAGCTGGGCGACGCGGGTGCCTGCTACCAACCCGTCTGTGATATGGGCCTCTAGGGCGGCATCGCGGGCGTCCTCGGTCACTTCGACCTGTGCTTTGCCAGCCCCTACCAGCAGCGCATAGGCTTGGGCGCGGGTCAACTCATCCCCGCCCGGTGTTACGTCGCGGGCGATATTGCCATCAGGGGATTCACCTGCGCCAAGCACCTGAATCCGTGTGGCAAGGATCGGGTTCAGCGTCGCGCGGAAATCCACGCCCAGATCACCCGCCATCGCCTGTATCGCGGTCACGCGGGCATCTGCCTCAGGGTCGTAGGCCATGGTCATCAGCCGCTCGATCCGGATTTTGCGGGCCAAAAGATCAGGGTCGGACTCGGTCGGGATCGACGCACGCAAGGGGGCCAGCAAAGCGGCCTCGGGGTTGCGGGAAATGGAATCGAGCGCATCGCTGCGCCGCATTGTATCAGGATCGGAAAGCTGGAACTGCACCAGCGCGGTGGCGATCATGGCACGGATACCGCTGTTGGGTTTGATCTGGGCCACTTCGCCTTTGGGGTAGGTGCCAACAACGCTGCCATCTGCAAAATTGGTCAGCTCATAGCTGTCTGCACCCGATTTAGTAGCGGCAAAGAACCACCCGTCGCTGCTGCGCTGCCACATGTCCTTGGCTTGCCATGCTTCCAAAACCGCCTGCATCTGGGGCAATCCGCTGTTGGCAATCCCGTCAATGGCAGGACCGATGGTGCGGCGCGAGCTTTCCTCGATCAGTGCGCGGTGGGTTTGCAGCACTGCCTGTACCGGATCAGCCGATGTAAGGTCGGTTTGTGCAGGGTCCGTCTGGGCAAAGGCCGCAGGGATCGTGAACAGTGCCGCGAGCACCGCAAAAAGCATCGACTTCATAATAATCTTCCGGAGGGTCCAGAGAAAGGGGGCGCAAAATGTTCTGCGCCCCCGAGGCTGTCAAAAGACAGAGATCAGTAGTTGGACAGGATCTGTACGCAGGATTTGGTTTCTGTGTTGTACATACCGCATCCCAGATCTTTCCAATCGGATTTCAGCTTGGCGGATTCTGGCAGGAAATCTGTCCAGGCATCGCCGGGTACTTCGGCAGTTTGGCTGATAATGTCAAACTGGCCGTCTTCGGTGATTTCACCGATCAGCACAGGTTTCGCCAAATGGTGGTTTGGCAACATAACGGCTGTGCCGCCTGTCAGGTTGGGGAATTCCTGACCGTACATAGCCGTGCGCACGGCATCAACGTCAGTTGAATCCGCAGCCGTTACCGCGTTCACCCACATGTTGAAGCCGATGTAATGGGCCTCCATCGGGTCATTGGTCACACGCTCTTCGCCCATGCGGGCCTTCCATGCGGCGATCCATTCTGCATTTGCAGGTGTGTCAGCGGATTGGAAATAGTTCCAAGCGGCCAGATGCCCGACAAGGTTGCTGGTATCCAGACCTGACAGTTCTTCTTCGCCCACGGAAAAGGCCACAACCGGAATGTCATCTGCGGAAATGCCTGCCGCGGCCAGTTCCTTGTAAAAGCCGATGTTTGCATCGCCGTTGATGGTGGAAATCACGCCAACTTTTTTGCCGTCTGCGCCAAGGGCCACAACGTCAGCCACAATTTTAGACCAGTCGGAATGGCCAAAAGGTGTGTAGTTCACAAAGATGTCTTCGGCGGGAATGCCTTTGGATTTCAGGTAGGATTCCAGAATGTTGTTTGTTGTGCGCGGGTAAACATAATCGGTGCCCAGCAGCGCGAATTTTTCGACGCCCAGTTCTTCAAGGAAGTAATCCGTAGCGGGGATGGCTTGCTGGTTCGGGGCCGCGCCTGTGTAAAACACGTTCTTTGAGGATTCTTCGCCCTCGTACTGAACCGGATAGAACAGCAGGCCGTTCAGTTCCTCGATCACTGGCAGAACCGATTTGCGGCTGACGCTGGTCCAGTTGCCAAAGATCACGTCTACGTCTTGCACGGTCAGCAATTCGCGGGCTTTTTCCGCAAACAGCGGCCAGTCGGATGCAGGGTCAACGACGGCTGCTTCCAATTGGCAGCCCAATACGCCGCCTTTTTCATTCTGCTGGTCGATCAGCATCAACATTGTGTCTTTCAGCGTGGTTTCCGAAATGGCCATAGTGCCAGACAGGGAATGCAGGACGCCGACTTTGATCGGGCAATCCACAGCGAATGCAGGCAGGGCAGCACCCATGGCAAGCAGTGTTGCAAGGGCGGTTGATGTGGTTTTCATAAATAAATCTCCAGGCGGGGCGGTCGGTTTGTGCCTTGCCCCGCTTGAGGGCGCGCACTACCTTCTCCCCGCAACCAAGTGTTGCGTTCCGTGTGGCGGCTGGCCCGAGGTCCAATTCGACCGGCCGTCACACACCCCTTCAATTACATGCCGTTTCGAACTCTGACTTGAGTCGTCATGCAGGGATGGGGAATGATTGCTGCGATGCAGCGGGATTAATAGTTTTTGAACCAAGGCACAGAGGTTCTTCTATGTGTTTGCTTAAATATTGTGCATAGTTTGCCGAGGTGAGCAAAATTTTGCCATAATTGCTACCTGCCGTCGATTTTTACAGCCATTTACTGCCGCTTTACTGCCAAATGTGGTGGAAAGTCATGACAGCGCTTTAAAACCGTGCAGTAAATCGAACCAGTTTCAGGAGCGGGTTATCAACCAAGTCTACCCCCTTACATCAGCCAAAACGGCGCCCCTGCAACCCCGCGCCATCGGTGCGGCGGCAGTGTCTGTGCGCGCGGATACCGCAGGGCGCACCCGATTGGTTAACCTGCGCCAGTCCGGATCGCTAAAGCTGGTCTTCCCCCAAACCCACCGACCAGACGCCGAGGCTATTCTGGTAAATACCGCAGGCGGGATCACGGGCGGGGACCAGTATAAAACCACCGCTCATGTGGGCGCGGGGGCTTGCCTGTCGATCACCACACAGGCAGCGGAACGGGCTTACCGCGCGCAGGCGGGTGAAATCGGACGGCTGACCACCACGCTGACGGTTGCGGCGGGTGGGCGGTTGAACTGGCTGCCCCAGGAAATGATCCTGTTTGATCAATCCGCCCTGCACCGTCACCTGTCCATAGACCTTGCAACAGATGCACATCTGCTGATGGTCGAACCCTTGGTGTTCGGCCGTGCAGCCATGGGCGAATCCCTGAACGACATCACCTTTCAGGACCGTATCCGCATTACCCGCGACGGGCAGCCGATCTATTATGACGGGGTTGATCTGCACGGCGATGCCAGCGCCCATCTGGCCCGCCCTGCTGTTGCCAAAGGCGCAGGCGCGATGGCCTCGCTGGTCTGTGTCGTGCCGGATGCTGCTGTCTATCTGCCCAAAATACGCGCCCTGCTGCCCGCAACTGCGGGGGCCAGTCTGATCGCTGACGATATTCTGGTCCTGCGCTTGCTGGCCACAGACAGCTTTGAACTGCGCCGCTCTTTGGTGCCTGTCCTGAACCTTTTGACCCAAAACACTCTGCCCACGTCATGGAGACTTTGAGCAATGCAACTGACCCCCCGTGAAAAAGACAAACTGCTGATCGCAATGGCCGCCGAGGTGGCCCGAAAGCGGCTGGCCCGTGGCGTAAAGTTAAACCACCCCGAGGCTATAGCCCTGATCACCGACACCGTGGTCGAAGGGGCCCGCGACGGGCGCTCGGTTGCCGATATGATGGAAGCAGGCGGCCATGTTGTGACCCGCGATCAATGTATGGACGGCATCGCCGAGATGATCCACGAAGTTCAGGTCGAAGCCACCTTTCCCGACGGGACCAAACTGGTCACCGTCCACAACCCGATCCGATAGGAGAGCGCCATGATCCCCGGAGAACTGTTTTGCGCCGACGGCACGTTAACCCTGAACGAAGGCGTCACCGCGATCACCCTGATGGTGGCCAATACGGGCGACCGCCCCGTGCAGGTGGGCAGCCATTATCACTTTGCCGAAAGCAACCCCGCGCTTGAATTCGACCGCGAACAGGCCCGAGGTATGCGTCTGGATATCGCCGCTGGTACTGCCGTACGCTTTGAACCCGGCCAACGCCGCGAAGTGCAGTTGATCCCCATCGGGGGCGATCGCCGCATCTTTGGGTTTAACGCCAAAATCATGGGAGACCTCTGATGCCCGTCCAAATACCCCGCACCCAATACGCCGCCATGTACGGCCCCACCACAGGCGACCGCCTGCGCCTTGCCGACACCGATCTGGTGATCGAGGTAGAACGGGATCTGACCACCTACGGCGAAGAAGTGAAATTCGGCGGCGGCAAAGTGATCCGTGACGGCATGGGCCAATCCCAAGTCACCCGCGCGGGCGGGGCGGTGGATACGGTCATCACCAACGCGCTGATCGTGGATCATTCGGGCATTTATAAGGCCGATGTGGCCCTGAAAGACGGGCTGATCCACGCCATCGGCAAAGCGGGCAACCCTGACACCCAATCAGGCGTCGATATTATCGTTGGTCCAGGAACCGAGGTGATCGCAGGCGAGGGGCGCATCCTGACCGCAGGCGGGATGGACAGCCACATCCACTTTATCTGCCCCCAACAAATGGAAGATTCCCTGCATTCCGGCGTCACCACCTGTTTTGGCGGCGGCACGGGGCCAGCCCATGGTACGCTTGCCACCACCTGCACCCCCGGGCCTTGGCATATCGGGCGCATGTTGCAGGCGTTTGACGGCATCCCCATGAACATCGGTCTGTCGGGCAAAGGCAACGCCAGCCAGCCCGAAGCCTTGGTGGAAATGGTCGAGGGCGGCGCTTGTGCGCTGAAACTGCACGAAGACTGGGGCACCACCCCCGCCGCCATTGATTGCTGTCTTTCCGTGGCCGATGACATGGACGTGCAGGTGATGATCCACACCGACACGCTGAATGAATCGGGCTTTGTAGAACACACGCTTGGGGCCATGAAAGGCCGAACCATCCACGCCTTTCATACCGAAGGCGCAGGCGGCGGCCATGCCCCTGACATCATCAAAGTCTGCGGCGAAGAATTCGTCTTGCCCTCGTCCACCAACCCCACACGCCCCTTCACCGTCAACACGCTTGAGGAGCATCTGGACATGTTGATGGTCTGCCATCACTTGGACAAATCCATCCCCGAAGACGTGGCCTTTGCCGAAAGCCGCATCCGCCGCGAAACCATCGCCGCCGAGGACATCCTGCACGACATGGGCGCGTTTTCGATCATCGCTTCTGACAGTCAGGCTATGGGCCGCGTCGGAGAAGTGCTGATCCGCACATGGCAAACCGCTGATAAGATGAAGAAACAACGGGGCCGTTTGGCTGAAGAAACCGGCGAAAACGATAATTTCCGCGTGCGCCGTTACATTGCAAAATACACCATCAACCCCGCCATTGCGCAGGGCGTGGGCCATGTTCTGGGCAGCATCGCCGTGGGCAAACGGGCCGATCTGGTGCTGTGGAACCCTGCCTTTTTCGGGGTGAAACCTGAAATGGTGCTGATGGCGGGCACAATTGTTGTGGCGCAAATGGGCGATCCGAATGCGTCGATCCCGACACCGCAGCCAGTGTACACGCGCCCCATGTTCGGGGCCTATGGCCGTTCGCTGGAACAGTCCTCGGTCACCTTTGTGTCAGGTGCGGCGCAGGCCTGTGGCATTGCTGAACGCTTGGGACTGGCAAAGCAAACCATCGCGGTGCAAAACACCCGCAACATTGGCAAGAAAGACCTGATCCTGAACGACGCCACCCCGCAGATCGACGTCCACCCCGAAACCTACGAGGTGCGCGCCGACGGGGAATTGCTAACCTGCCAACCCGCCGAAGTGCTGCCGATGGCACAACGCTATTTCATGTTCTGAGGCTGCTATGACCGAATTGCCCGTCGCCCAAACCCTGCACCGCCAAGGCCATTGGACTGGCCCTGCCGAGCCGTGCAAACTGGATTATACCGCGCGGTTTTTGCGCCGTAAAAGGCTGGAAACCACCGCAGGACGGGGCTTTCTGGTGGACCTGCCCCAGACGCTCTCGCTGGATCAGGGGGATGCGCTAGAACTGTCGGACGGTGGGTTGATTGAAATCATTGCCGCCGATGAAACGCTGCTGTCGATCACAGGGGCGAACCTGACGCGGCTGGCATGGCACATTGGCAACCGCCACACGCCCTGCCAGATCGGTGCGGGGCATCTGCTGATTCAGGATGATCCTGTGATCGGCCATATGCTGGAACATCTGGGCGCCACCGTGACCAAAGTCAGCGGTCCCTTCACCCCCGAAGGCGGCGCTTACGGGCACGGGCGCACCCATTCCCACGAACACGGCGCCACCGCCCATGACCACTGACCTGTCGATTCTGACCCTGTCTCAATGGCTGTCGCCCGCCTATCCGGTTGGGGCGTTTGCCTATTCCCACGGGCTGGAAACCGCGATCCAATATGGCACAATCCAAACCGCCGCGGATGTTCAGGACTGGCTGCGCGACCTGCTGGCCTTTGGATCGGGCCGCAACGATTGCATCCTGTTTCACGCGGCCTATGCCTGCGAAACCGACCACGCTGCAATCGCCGTTGATGCCGTTGCGCGGGCCAATGTTCCTGCCGCCGAACGTCTGCGCGAAACCGCCCTGCAAGGTGCTGCATTTTGCAAAACCACCTCTGCAATCAGCGGTCCGCCCCTGCCCGAACTGACCTACCCCGTGGCGGTTGGGTACGGTGCGAAACGGCTGGATATTCCAGCCCCCCTTGCCGCCGCCATGTATCTGCAGGCCTTCACCAGCACTCTGATTTCCGCCGCCGTGCGCCTTGTGCCGCTTGGCCAGACCGAAGGCCAGGCGGTACTGTCTGCCCTGTCACCCCTGTGCCACCAGATTGCCAATGACACCGACAACACGCCGCTGGACAACCTGCAAAGCAGTTGCTTTTTATCCGACATCGCCGCGATGACACATGAAACTTTAGACCACAGGATTTTCCGCTCATGACCCAGATGAATGGCCCGTTGCGCATTGGAATCGGCGGCCCTGTGGGGGCTGGCAAAACCACCCTTACAGCAGCGATTGCCCGTGCGCTGCACCCCCATTTATCCATCGGGGTGATCACAAATGACATCTACACCCAAGAAGACGCCGAGGCCCTGATGCGCCTGCAAATCCTGCCGCAGGATCGGGTTATTGGTGTGGAAACAGGCGGTTGCCCCCATACCGCGATCCGCGAGGACGCCTCTATCAATCTGGCCGCGATCGACGAGCTGCGCAAACGCCACGCCGATCTGGATCTGGTTTTGATCGAAAGCGGCGGCGATAATCTGTCGGCCACGTTCAGCCCTGAACTGGCCGATCTGACGATCTATGTGATTGATGTGGCCGCAGGCGAGGAAATCCCCCGCAAAGGTGGCCCCGCCATCACGAAATCCGATCTGCTGGTGATCAACAAGACCGATCTGGCCCCCCATGTGGGCGCGTCACTGGACGTGATGCACCGCGACAGTGAACGGATGCGCGGCCAGCGCCCCTTTGTGTTCTGCGCCCTGCGCCACGGCGAAGGTGTGGATGCGGTGATCGACTTTATCACCGATTTCGGCGGTTTGCGTTTTGCCAGATCAAAGGCCGGCTGACCGCCTTAGGCCTTGGCGTCCCTAAGGATCATATCCGCCGCCTTTTCCGCGATCATCACAACGGGGGAGGCCGTGTTCCCTGACACGATTTTTGGCATGATGGACGCATCAATCACCCGCAGCCCGTTCAGCCCGTGGACCCGCAAATCCGCCCCCACCACCGCGGCAGGATCACTGCCCATTTTGCAGGTGCCAACGGGATGGAAAATTGTGGTGGCAATATTGCCCGCCTGTTCCAACAGCTCCGCATCGCTTTGGAACTTTGGTCCGGGCAGGATTTCTTCGGGGGCATAGGGGTGCAGCGCCTTGGCGGTCATGATTTCACGGGCTTGGCGCAGGGATTGCACGGCCACCTGTTTGTCCCGCTCGGCAGACAGATAGTTCAGGCGAATATCGGGTTGTTGGTGCAGATCGGCGCTGGCCAGATGGCAACTGCCCACACTTTCAGGGCGCAGGTTACAGACCGACACAGTGATGGCAGGGAACGGGTGCAGCGGGTCGCCCAGCTTGTCCGTGGACAGGGGTTGCACGTGATATTCCAGATCGGGGGTTTCCAGTGCGGGGTCGGATTTTGTGAACATGCCGAACTGACTGGGTGCCATGGACAGGGGGCCGCTTTGGGCCAGTAAATACTGCATCCCCATCCGCGCTTTGCCCAGCATGGAATTGGCCATCGTGTTCAAGGTCTTGGTGTTTTGCACCTTATAGACCGTGCGGATTTGCAGATGGTCTTGCAGGTTTTCCCCCACACCGATGCTTTCATGCAGGGGCGTAATGCCGTGTTCGGCGATGCGGTCGGGCTGGCCGATGCCTGACAGTTCCAGCAGTTTGGGGGAATTGATCGCCCCCGCCGCCAGCAACACCTCACGCGTGGCAGAGGCTTTGACCACCTTGCCGTTATGATGATAGCGCACGCCCGTCACCTGTTTTCCGTTCAGGATCAGCCGCTCGGTATGGGCCTCGGTCACCACCCGCAGATTGGGGCGCTTCATGGCTGGGCGCAGGAAGCCACTGGCGGTATTCCACCGCACGCCGTTGTTCTGGTTCACCTCAAAAAAGCCGGAGCCCGCATTATCCCCGTCGTTGAAATCCGCGCGTGGGTCGATGCCGAACTCTTTGGCACCCTCTTGCACCGCTTCCAGAATATCCCATTTCAGGCGTTGCTTAGATACTTTCCATTCGCCGCCCGCGCTGTGCAATTCCCCTGCCCCGCCGTGGTGATCCTCGGACTTCAGGAAATAGGGCAGCACATCGTCCCAGCCCCAGCCGCCATTGCCCATCTGCCGCCAAGCGTCATAATCCGCCGCCTGCCCGCGCATGTAAATCATGCCGTTGACCGAACTACAGCCGCCCAGCACCTTGCCGCGCGGATAAACCAGCGACCGACCGTTCAACCCCGGTTCAGCAGCCGTTTTCATCATCCAGTCGGTGCGCGGATTGCCGATACAGTACAGATAGCCTACTGGAATTTTCACCCAGTGATAGGCATCCGATTTGCCCGCTTCCAGCAACAGCACGCGGGTTTTTGGATCTTGTGTCAGGCGGTTGGCCAGCACGCAGCCCGCCGTACCCGCCCCGATGATGATGTAATCATAGGTTCCATCCAGCGTCTGTACACTTGTCATTTTAGGCTACTCCAAAATCCACGCATGCGTGCGGTCAGGTCCAGCCATGCCGCGTAACGGGCGTCATAAAAAGCCTTTTTTGCTGGATCGGGCGAAAAAGTCTGGCGGGGCCGTGTCATCGCCGCCACGCCAGCTTCGTAATCTGCAAAATAACCCACAGCAATTCCCGCCCCAATCACAGCCCCCAAGGCACCGGTTTCGCGGGCCTCGGCCACGGTGATGGGCATGCCCAAACCGTCGGAAAACATCTGCGGCCAATGGGGGCTGCGCGATCCGCCGCCAGACAGTGCGGCCCGTTCAATCACCACACCTGCCGTGGATAAAACATCAATGTGGCGGCGGTGTTCAAACATCACCCCTTCAAAAATCGCGCGCAGCATGTGGCCTTCGGTGTGCCAGCCAGCCAGACCATAGAACCCTGCCCGAAATTCCGCGCCCTGCCGTGCGCCGTATAAAAACGGGTGGAAAAACGGGTCGTCTTTTGCAGGTTGGACGGCTGCAATCTGATCGTTGCAATAGCCGAAAGGGTCGTCATGGTGCTGGCCCCGTTCGACAAATTCACGAACATACCATTCCAGATTTGCCGCCGAAGTGGCGCTGGATTCGATGTTCAAAAAGCGGTTTTTGCCAAAGCCTGCGGCCATAAAAACCCGCTCATCGTTGACGGGGGTATCGGAAAACACCTGATTGATGCTCCAACTGCCCACAATGATTGACGCCTCGCCGTTTGCTGAAACGCCTGATCCAAGCGCCGAGGAGACAACGTCGAAATACCCCGCAATCACGGGGGTGCCTGCGGTCAGTCCGGTGATTGCGGCGGCCTCATCAGTGACGTGACCTGCGATTTCGGCAGGGTCACACAGGCGGGGCAGCATCGGCGTTGCATCGGCCAGACCGTATAGCGCCATTAACCTGTCTGAATAGCCACAGTCGGGCATGGATGTCAGCCCGCAGCCTGACATGTCGGAAATATCGCCGAATTTTTCGCCGGTCAGCTTGAACCCCATGAAATCCTTGCACAGCATGGCGGTGCCTGTGCAGGCAAAGATTTCAGGGCGATGCTGTTTGATCCACGCCAACAAAACTGGCGTCTGGGACGGCCAGGGCCGCTGGCGGCAAATGTCATAAATCGCTGTGCCGTTTTGCCCGTTGATCTGCGAAGCAAGCCCCGCCGCACGGGAATCCAGACTTTGAATGCCAATCAGCGGCGCATCAGATTTATCGAGCAAATACAAACCGTTCCCATGGCCGGCACAGCCGATCGCCGCGATCTGTGCAGGGTCGATACCTGCGGATTCTATACAGCCACGAATGGCGGTTTGGGCGTTTGACCACAGCTCGTTCAAGTCCCGTTCCACATGGCCCGGTTGCGGCGTGCTGGACTGGCCGTCCAGCGCATGCATGGCGATCTGGTGGCCTGACAGATCGAACAGAACCGCCTTGATCACCGTGTTGCCAGCGTCCAGCCCCAGCAGGTATTTTTCTGCGTTAACCACGGTTGTAAACGTCCCACGCCTCGGCGCCATCCGCGCCGTTGTGGATGATCGCCATCAAGGCTGCGACCACGGCTTTGGGGTTGTCGTGTTGATAGATATTGCGGCCATAGACCATGCCTTTGGCGCCCTGCGCGATGATTGCAGCGGATTTGGCCAGCACGGTTTGCAGGTCTTCTTTGCCGCCGCCACGCACCAGAACAGGCACGCGCGCAGCTTCCACCACGCGGTGGAAATCTTCGGGGTTATCGGTTGGATCGGCTTTGATGATATCGGCCCCCATTTCGCTGGCCAAACGGGTCAGCGTCACGATCTTATCCGCATCGCCGTCCACTTGATAGCCACCGCGCACATCATTGGGCAGCATGACCAGCGGCTCGATCATCAGGGGCATGCCATAGGTGTTGCACGCGGCACGCACACGGCTGATATTTTCGACACACTGGCGGAACAACTCGGGCTCATCCGGCAGCATGAAAAGGTTAACAACCACCGCTGCCGCATCCATTTCCAACGCCCCGATGATCGGCTCATCAGCATTTTGCAGCATGGACCACATGACCTTGTGGCGCTGATCATTATAGGGATTGCCCATATCAATACGCATCACCAGCGCGGGTTTGTCTTTTTCGGGGCGGCGTTGCAGCAGGTCTGCTTGCCCGTAAGCCACTTGAATCGCGTCAGGTTTGGCGTCGATCACGGCATTCATGACGCCTTCCATGTTTTCAAGGCCAACCAGAAAGCTGGGTTCGTTACACACCCCGTGATCCAGTGCCACATCCAGGCAGCCGCCATTGGTGAACAAGCGGTTCATTCGGGCTTTGGTGTTAATACGCATTGTGTTTTCCTTTTATGAGGGTTGGGGTGGCGCGTCAAAAGACAGGCCATGAAAGCTTTGCAATTCTGCCACAAGGGCCTGTTGTTGCTGTTGGGTTTCGCGGTCTGACCAGTGCAATTCCTGCGCCAGAACCGCCGCAATCCGGGCAATCAGCGGGATTGAAACCTGCCCTGTGATGGCAATATCGGTGCGGCGCAGTATAATATCAGACAGGGCCGTGACGTGTTCCCGGGTGGCCAAAAACGCGATTTCTGCGGTGGTATAAGGGCAGTCTGTCAGCAAAGGCTGGTCCTTTGTTTGCCCTGCACAATAGTCCAGAACCGCGCGGGCGCGGGTGCCGTAAAGATCAACCAGATGCTTGGCGCGCGCATCCGTAATGCCATAGGTTTGCGACAGCTCCGCGATCAGGGGCAGACCATCCTGTTCAAAGCCTGCCCCGCCGCCAATCGTACGGTTCTGGGTGTCTTGACAGCGTCCGTGGCCCAGCTCCTGCAGGACCGCATCGGCTGTTTGCTCGGCAAAGGCGCGAAAGGTGGTCCATTTCCCCCCCACCATACAGAACTGTGGCGTGGTT
Organism: Roseobacter sp. N2S; assembly: GCF_031454055.1. Taxonomy (NCBI): domain Bacteria; kingdom Pseudomonadati; phylum Pseudomonadota; class Alphaproteobacteria; order Rhodobacterales; family Roseobacteraceae; genus Roseobacter; species Roseobacter sp. N2S. Next base: position 74,335 of record NZ_JAVDQB010000009.1, on the reverse strand, counting down.
CCTGCCAGACGTTTGATAGAATGACCCCGCGAAATGCGCCCCGTAAAATCCAGATCACTTTTGGGCAAGGGGCGGATGCCGCTGTAGCTGAACACGATCTGATCGGCGTTGATCCCGATTGCCGGGAACACCAGTTGCAAGGAAGACAGGATGTAATCCCGTTCCGCAGGCTCGCACCGCACACGGGTTGCGGTTTCCACGCGGATATCGGTGGATCCCGCCAACACTTTGCCAAGGTAGGGGAAAACGATGCAAATGCGCCCGTCGTCGTTTTCGAAATAGATCATATGACCGTCGAGCGCGGCCAGAAGGGCGGGGTTTTCCAAAATCAGATGGGACCCTTTGGTGCCCGATACCATCTTTTCCTGCGGCCCGCCATCTGGCGCGATCAGTGCTACGGATTCATCCAGCCAAGCCCCCGTGGCATTAACCAAAGCGCGGCTTGTGATGTCATAGGTTTGCCCGCTCAGACGGTCCCGCAACTGATAGCCCGCGCCCTTCGGCGTCAGCTCTGCATAGTTCAGCGCAACTGACTCTGGCGCATCCCGCGCAGTGTCAAGGATCAGTTCCAGCCCCAACCGCTCGGGGTGGCTGATCCACGCGTCATAATAGGTTGCCGAAAACCGCAGCCTGTCCGTCAGCGCAGGCCAGCGCCGCCGTGTGGCCTGTTTACCGCGAAACACATGGCGGGGCAGCACGCGGCGTTTGCGGGTGACCCAATCATACAGCGACAGCCCCAGTTTGATCGGCAAAGCCCCCCGACTGGCCGGTTTCCCCGAAGACCCGAAAAACGCCGTGACCCCGTTCAGCGTACCCGAAAACACCGATGTGACCGGCACTGTGGTCGGCAAAGGGCGCACGAAATGGGGGGCGTTTGCCAAAAGTGCATCCCGTTCGGCAAGGGATTCCCGCACCAGATCGAACTCTCCGTTTTCCAGATAGCGCAGCCCGCCGTGGATCATTCGGGACGGGGCGGCGCTGCACCCTGAACAAAAATCGTGGCGTTCCACCAACAGCACGCGCAGGCCTTGCAGGGCCAGTTCGCGGTAGACCCCGATGCCATTGATGCCGCCACCCACCACCACAACGTCAAACGCTGGGGTGTCACAGAGTGCTGCAAAGCTGCTGTCTCTTTGGGCGGACATAGGGTCTCCGTTCACCGAAAGCGCGCTTCGGTGTCATAAGGCTGAAAGGACGTTCGGTTTTACCCGTCGAGGTCTTGCAAATGGGCCGAGGCAGCGGCCCCGATGGGGGTCAAATCCTGCTCTGACAGGCGCAACCGTCCTGCCGCCGCGTTTTCACGGGCCTGTTCGGGGGTGCGTGCGCCGCACAGTGAAAAACTGATGCCGGGTTGTTGCAATGTCCATGCGATCACCGTCTGCGCCAATGTGGCGTTATGGGTCTCGGCCACAGGGGAAATCTGCTCCATTAGCGCGGCAATCTTCTGGCGGTTCGCCGCAGAAAACCGTGGATTATCCTTGCGCTGGTCGTCGCCTTCAAAGCGGCGATCCGGCCCCATTTTGCCCGATAACAATCCCAGCGCCAAAGACGAATAACTGAGCGCCGAAACATTCGCCGCCATGGCAACAGGCAAAAGCGTGGTTTCGATATCCCGCTTTACCATGCTGTATTCTTCCTGAATTGCGTCCAGCTGACCTGCGGCCACATAGGCCGTAATATCCGCCGCGCTGGTGTTGCTGGCCCCGATAGAACGGATTTTTCCTTGGGTTTTCAGGGTCTCCAACGCCTCCATGGTTTCGGCGATAGGGGTGGTGGGGTCTTGCCAGTGGGTGATGTAATGGTCGATGTAATCAGTGCCCAGCCGCTTCAGGCTTTGTTCTACCTCATAGACAATGGCGTCTTTGCCCAGATAGCGGTGGACCGGTTTGCCGTCATAATCGAAAAAGGGATTGCCCTGTTGGGTGTGCCAGACCAGCCCGCATTTGGTGGCCAGAACCACCTTGTCGCGCCGTCCCTTGATGGCTTTGCCGACGATCTCTTCCGCCACCCCCTGACCATAGGCGGGCGCTGTGTCGATCAGGCTGACTCCTTCGTCAATCGAGGCCTGGATCGCCGCGATTGAGCGGGTTTCATCGGTGCCCCCCCACATCCAGCCGCCAATGGCCCATGTGCCCAGACCGATGGCCGAGGCCTCTATTCCGCTGGCCCCGATGGGGCGTGTAAGCATGTCATGCAACATGATGAGACCTTTCTGTAATATCCAGCACCGACAGTGCAGTTTCTTCATCCAACACCAAAGCGTCGAGATAATTTCCGTTCAGCGCAGCGCGGATCGGCCATGTTTTCTGCGCGCCCGTGGCTACGCCAATCACCCGCCCGCAGGCCCCGAGTTCACCGGGGTTAAGTGCCACAAGACGGGTGTTCAAAGCATAATTCGCCACGCTGCCATCCGCGCCGATCAGATAGGCCAGCAGTTCCCCGACCACGCCCATGCCCACCAGCATTTTGCGATCCGCATCGGGCACAGGATTCAGGTCATAATAACTTGATCCTGTGGGTTCGATCGAACCAACGCCCACCAGCGCCACATTTGCCTTGCGGGCCAGATCGAACACTTCACGCACCGAACCGACCTCGCGCAGCATGTCGCGCTGTGCGCTGCTTTCAGCAAACAGCGGGGCGTGGACCAGCATGGCCTTGCCCCCCAAACGATCCGCAAGTTGGGTGGCCAGATGGTTCACATCGGTGAAATATTTGCCCTGCACCCCGCCCGTCAAAGGCACAACCGTCACGTCAAAAGACCGTTCCGTTGTCAGATTATCCACTACGGCGCTGATCGCTTTACCGCCGGTAATGGCAATCACATCGCCGTCGCGGATGGATTCCAGCAGCAGATTGGCCGCAGAGCGCCCAACCTGTTGCAGCGTGGTATCAGGGTTGCCCGACACCGTTGGCGTGATCACCGCCCCCGTCAGGGATGTGGCGGCGATCAGGTTGGTTTCGTAATCTGCCAACCGCTGAAACCGGCTTTCCACGTCGATTTTCAGCATCCCCATCTTGCGCCCTTGGGCAATCAGGCGGTTCACTTTGGACGTGGACAGGTTCAGCTTTGTGGCGATTTCAGACTGTTTCAAACCTTCGATGAAATGCAGCACAAGAACGCTATGGATTTGCCGGACCAGATCATAATCTTCGCTGGAATTGCTCATATCAGTCCCCTTATCGCCGCCGTTTGTGCAGGTAATGGTCGATGGACACCGCCGCCAGCAGGATAGAGCCGCGGATGATGTCTTGCCAGTACACCGACACGTCCAACAGGGCGAGCGAACTGGACACCACCGACAACAAAACCACCCCAAGGATCGCGCCAAAGATCGTGCCGGTGCCGCCGTTCAGACTGGCCCCGCCGATCACCGCAGCCGCGATCACGTTCAGTTCCATCCCGATGCCGAATGTGGGCTGCGCCGAGCCAAAACGGGACATGTAAATGATCCCCGCCACGCCGCATAATGCGGAACACAGTGTCGTGGTCAGAAAAACTACCTTTTTGGTGCGAATGCCGGAATAGGCCGCCGCCCGCTCGTTACTGCCAGTGTAGAACACTTTGCGAAACAAGGTGGTTTTGCGCAGCATCAGATCAAAGGCGACCACGGCTACGATGAAAATGATGATCACCAAGGGCACCGGTCCGATGGACCCTTGGCCGATGAATTTGAATTCCGCAGGCAGGGTGAACAGCCCCAATGGGCGCCCCCCCGTGCCCAGCAAACACACGCCGCGCGCAATCACCATGACGGCCAGTGAAACGATGAAATGATGCAGCCCCACGCGGGTGACGAAAAACCCCATGATCGCGCCGATGCCGGTACAGACCATAATCGCGATGGCTGACGCCACCCAAGGATCGACGCCCGCCAGAAACAACCAGCCCGCCACCACCATGGCCAATGCAGTGACAGACCCCACGGACAGATCAATGCCGCCGGAAATCAGCAGGATTGTCATGCCGATCACCACGATGCCTTCGACGGCAAAGGCCATCACCATGGCACGCATATTCACCCAGGTCAGGAAATAGGGCGATGCAAAGGACATGCCGATAAACAGGACCAGAATAATGGCGATTAATCCGGTTTCGCGCATGCGCAAGATCCGCCCCAAGGGGCTGATCCTGTCCGAATGATCTGTGCGAGGCTGGGCAAGGCTGTTCACGAGTGGACCCTTTTGTTGGAGGAATGAGAGGTGGGCATCGGGCTGTCCATCACAGAGGCCAGACCCATTATGTTTTCTTCGGTCATATCTGCGCCGGCGACCTCGCCGCTGATCCGGCCCTCGCGCACCACCAAGACCCGGTCACACAGGCCGATCAGTTCAGGCAACTCGGATGAAATCACCACAATGCCGACGCCGCTTTGGGCCAGATCGCGCAGGATACGGTGGATTTCCACCTTGGCCCCCACATCAACGCCCCGCGTGGGTTCATCCAGAAAGATCAGCTTGGGGTGGATCGAAAGCATTTTGGCAATCGCAACCTTTTGCTGGTTGCCCCCTGAAAGCGACGAAACAGCGTCCGATAACTGCCCGTATTTCAGGTTCAACTGCGCGCCCAGTTCTGCGGCCTGTGCGTATTCTTTTTCACGGCGGATGATCCCCAATCGGGATGACACCTGCGACAGGTTCAACGCCGAGACATTGACCGCGATGGGCATATCCAGAAAGATCCCGTCGCCTTTGCGATCCTCGGACAGATAGACCACGCCCGCATCAATACTGTGCTGGTAATCCCGCGCTTCAAGGGGCTGCCCGTTCAGACGGATTTCCCCCGTGGGGCTGCTGTCTAGTTTGCAGACACCTTTGACAATTTCACTGCGCCCTGACCCGATCAACCCCGCCAGACCCAGAATTTCGCCCCGCCGCAATTGAAAATCCACCCCAAAGAACCGTGCCCCGTCACTTAGGTTGCGCACATCAAGGATCACCGCGTCACTTTGGGCGTGGGCGGGTTGTTTCTCGGGGTAAAACGTATCCAGCACCCGCCCGACCATGGCGTTCACCACATCGCTTGGGCCAATATCGGCCACATCATGGGTGATAATAAACTTGCCATCGCGAAACACAGTGACGCGGTCGCAATTGTCAAAGATTTCCACCATACGATGGGAAATATAGATGATGGAAATCCCGCGATCCGCCAGACGCCGCATGATCCCGAACAGGATTTGCGCCTCTTTTTCGGTCAGCGCGGCGGTGGGTTCGTCCAAAATCAAAACGCGGCAGTCCAGCGTCAAAGCCTTGGCAATTTCCACCAGTTGCTGGTTGGAAATCGACAAGTCCCGGATCAGGGTAGCAGGGTCAATATCGCACAATTGCCCCAGCACCGCCGCTGCCTTTTGATGCAAAGCTTTGTAATCCATGAAAAACGATTTGCTGATATTGGTGGCAGACATAAAGATGTTTTCCGCCACACTGACATCGGGACACAGCGCAATTTCCTGATGGACAAAACCGATGCCCAACTGCTGTGCCCGCGTCGGAGAGGTAATCTTGACGACCTCGCCCTCCAGCCGGATTTCCCCACTATCGGGCTGTAAAATACCGTCGATGATATTCATCAAGGTGGATTTCCCCGCACCGTTTTCCCCTGCCAGCGCATGAATTTCACCTTTGCGCAGGTCGAAATTCACGTGGCTTAGCGCACGCACAGGCCCAAAAGATTTTGAGACATTCGACAGCTGTAAAAGAAGATCGTCGGTCATGGGAAAAGGCCAATACGGGGTGGATCGATGGGGTTAACAGGGGCGCAGATCGGGTCAGACCGTCCTTGCGCCCCTAAGGGGAACTGCGCTTATTTCGGATCGCGCCCTTCCATATAGGCGTTCAGATCAAAGCTGTCGGCGTTGTCTTTGGTGATCACCGCAAACCCGTTGTCCATGTAGGGAATCCGCATCGGGTTATAGCCCGACACTTTGTAATCGTTGAACGGGTCAAACACATCGCTATGCGCGGCCATAAAGATCGCCATAAAGCCCATGAACCCTTGCATGCCCTGATTGGGGTTCAGCGCCATGTGGATGTTGCCTGCCTTAATCTGTTCCAGCGTGGCGGGGGTGACATCGGCGTGCATGATCAGCACATCGGCCTTGGCCTCTAGGATTGCAGCAACCGCACCCTCGGCAGAGCCAGCCTCGGGAATCCAGATCGCCCCAAGGTTCGGGTTGGCCTGCACAATCGAGGCCGTCGCGCGGTAGGCGGCATTGCTGTCTTGATTGGTCGCCTGACGTCCCACCAGTTTCATATTGGGATAATTCTCTTCCATATATGACAACAGCGCTGTCACCCGCAGATCATGGTTGGATTGGCCGGGGTTTTCCAGAACCGCATATTCCGCACTGTCGCCAATCTGTTTGACGATCTCATCCGCTGCGAATTTAGCCTCGGCCAGATTGTCGGATGTAATATAGGACGCGCGGTTTGAATTCGGGGAATCTGCCGCGAAAGTGGACACTTGAATCCCGCCATCAATGGCGCGGTTGATCGGTTCGATAAACGGGTCGGCCTGCATCGGATGCACCAGAATGCCTGCGGGGCTTTTCACCATATCCTGTTCAAATGACGCAATCTGTTTGGTGATGTCGTAATCGGGTGTGCCGGAAAATACGGTTTCACAGCCAAAGGCAGCCGCGGCCTGTTTGAAGCCCTGATAGACAGGCACCCAATAGGGGTGGCTGGAAACCATCACGTTCATGATATAGGTCTCGCCCGCTTCGCATTTCAAGGTGCCTTCGGCAGATGCGGCAGTGCCTGACAGCAGGGATGCTGTCACGGCAATGGTCCCCGCAAGACCTGCGAATGTAAATTTCTTCATAACCTTCCTCCCAGAAGTATTGGCTTGCGCCAAGGATGAATCAGAGCGGGCCAACCTTAAATTTGCAAGTTATCCCGCCTGCCGCAATTTGTTGCGATGCGCCCTGAATGGGACAGGAATACGGGATCGGTCAACACTGAGTGCGTAAAATATCGTTAACTGAAATTTATTGCAGATTTTGACCCGTCAGCACAGGATTTTTTAGCAAAACCCTATGAATTCTGGCATCACAATCGCCATCCCGATTACTTTCGCGTGCCGGAAACAACATGGGCGCTGTCGATTCCCCCCAGCGAATGGAACAGCCCGCCGGTGTTGCTGACCCCGAATTTTTTCAGCAGTTTGGCGCGGTAGACCTCGACTGTTCGATAGGAAATATCCAGCCGCAGGGCGATTTCCTTGCTGGTCAGCCCGTCGGACAGGTGGCTCAGGATTTCCCGCTCGCGGCGGGTCAGGGGCAGATAGGGGCGGTTGGCAGACAGATCGGCAAAGCTCCAGACCGCGCGGTCCAGCGGGCTTTGCGGCGTAAACGTATGCCCGCGCACACGGCACCAGAACAGCGTGCCATCCTTACGCGCCATAATCCGTTCGTCCCAATAGGTGTTGGTGGCACGCAACTGCTGCACACCGCGATCCCGGATGTTCACGAATTCCTCTTGCGAGGGGTAGAGGATCGAAAATAACTGGTCGCGCAAATCATCGCGCGTGTAGCCGAACATCTGGGCAAAAGCGATGTTACATTCACGGATCACGCGGTTCTGGGTCACAACCAGACCCACAGGCGCATGGATAAAAGCCAGCTCTGCCAACGCGTTATCCCCAAACCCTTCGGTCATACGTATTTCCACCATCTTGCCCAAACCTGCCAAATACAGGACGCTGTCCTTTCAAACTAAACAACGGCTCTGTGCAGAGCAACCGCTGTGCAGTCTGTTATGGGAGGATATTATGAAGACATTAACACGTCTGGCCGCCACACTTGCGGGCGTTGCCACGTTCGCGGGTGCGGCCATGGCCGAAGACCCGATTAAAATTGCTTTGATCCACGGATTGTCAGGCAGCAGCTTTGAAGCTTTTTCCAAACAAGCGCAAACCGGATTCGAACTGGGGTTGGAATATGCCACCAATGGCACAAACACCGTCAAGGGCCACCCGATTGAGGTGATCATCAAGGACACGCAGTTCAAACCCGATGTGGCCCGCGCCGTTTTGGCCGAGGCTTATGGCGACGACGAAGTCCTGCTGGCCGTGGGTGCCACATCATCCGGCGTGACCAAGGGCATGCTGCCGATTGCCGAAGAATACGAAAAAATCCTGATCGTGGAACCGGCTGTGGCCGACAGTCTGACAGGGCCGGACAGCAACCGCTATATTTTCAAAACCTCACGCAATTCATCTATGGATATGCAGGCACAGGCGCTGGCGCTTAAGCCTGATGAAAACCTGTTTGTGGCCACCATCGCCGAAGATTACGCCTTTGGTCAGGACGGCATCGCCGCCTTTAAGACTGCCCTTGAAGGCACAGGCGCAACCGTGGTGTCCGAGGAATACGTGCCTCAAGGCACTGCCGATTTCACTGCCGCCGCCGAACGCATGTTCAACGCGCTGAAAGACAAAGAAGGCCGCAAGGTTATTCTGGTTTACATCGCAGGCGGCGGTGATGCGCCGGGTAAAATTCAGGCACTGGACCCCAGCCGCTATGGTATTGAAATTTCCATGGGCGGTCACATCCTGCCGGTACTGCCAACCTATAAACGTTTCCCCGGTATGGAAGGCGCGGTTTATTACTATTACGAAGCTTACGACAATCCAGTGAACAACTGGCTGGTCAAAGAGCACCAAGCCCGTTTTGACAGCCCGCCGGATTTCTTTACCGCAGGGGGTATGGCGGCTGCTTTGGCTGTTGTGAAAGCCATCGAAACATCCGCCAGTCTGGAAACCGACGATCTGATCACCGCCATGGAAGGCATGTCTTGGGAGACCCCCAAAGGCACCATGACCTTCCGCCCCGAGGATCATCAGGCGCTGCAATCCATGGTGCATTTCAAAATCCGTGTGGATGATGCCGTAGACTGGGCGATCCCCGATCTGGTGCGCATTATCGAACCCGATGAAATGAACATCCCCATCGGCCGCAACAACAACTGATTGCCACAGGATCGGCGCGCAACCCGTGCGCCGGTCCTGACAACAGGAACCCAATCTTTATGTCCGAACCATCCCTTGTCACGCGGGACCTGACCATTCGTTTTGGCGGTCATGTGGCTGTAAACAAAGTGTCTTGCGCCTTTCACCCCGGCGAACTGACGGTCATCGTTGGGCCGAACGGGGCAGGCAAAACCACCTATTTCAACCTGATGTCGGGGCAGTTGACGGCCTCGTCCGGTCAGGTGCTAAAGAACGGTGTCGATCTGACCCGCATGTCCCCCTCTGCGCGGGCGCACCAAGGGGTCGGTCGGGCGTTTCAACTGACCAACCTGTTCCCGCAACTCAGCGTGCTGGAAAACATCCGTCTGGCGGTTCAGGCGCGGTCGGGCGATGGCTGGCGTGTGCTGCGCGCGGCCCGCAGCATCCCTGCCCTGACCCGAAAAGCCGAACAATACCTTGACGCCACCCGCCTGTCGTCGGTGGCCCATACCACAGCCGCCGCCCTGCCCCACGGCGATCAGCGCAAGCTGGAAGTGGCGCTGCTGATGGCAATGGAACCTGACATTTACATGTTTGACGAACCCACCGCAGGCATGTCGCTGGATCATGCCCCCGATGTGCTGGACCTGATTTTCCAGATCAAGGCAGACCCGAGCAAAACCGTGCTGCTGGTGGAACATAAAATGGATGTGGTGCGCAAACTGGCGGATCGGATCATCGTGTTGCACAACGGCGAATTGCTGGCTGATGGCGCGCCGGACACCGTGATGTCCAGCCAGATCGTGCGCGACGTCTACCTTGGCACCGCAACAGAGGAAACAGCGTGACCCTGTTAAGTATCGACAATATGAAAACCAACATCGGCCAATACGCTGTGTTGCACGGGATCACCCTGAACGTGCCCGAAGGCGGCGTCTTTGTGCTGCTGGGGCGCAACGGCGCGGGTAAAACCACCACGCTACGCTCGATCATGGGGCTGTGGAAACCCACCCCCGGATCGGTGCGCTTTCGCGGCGAGGATATTACCGGCCTGCACACCGCGGACATCGCCCGCAAGGGGATCGCCTTTGTGCCGGAAAACATGGGCATTTTCGGCGGGCTGACGGTAGAGGAAAACCTGATCCTCGCCACCGCCAAAGGCCGCTTTGATCAGACCCGCCTGAAACGGATTTACCAACTGTTCCCCGCGCTGGAACAGTTCTGGACCAAACAGGCGTGGAGCCTGTCTGGCGGGCAAAAACAAATGCTGGCCGTGGCCCGCGCCATTATCGAGCCCCGCGCGCTGATCCTGATTGATGAACCCACCAAAGGGCTGGCCCCGTCTATTGTTGCCGCCATGGCCGAGGCCTTTCGCGAGATTTCGCAAAACGCCACGATCCTGCTGGTGGAACAAAACTTTCACTTCGCCAAAAGCATCGGGCGCGACATGGCGGTGATCGACGACGGGCTTGTGGCCTACGCAGGACCGATGGCGGAATTTGCCGCTGACACACAATTGCAAGAGCGGCTGCTCAGCCTGTCTGCGTAAGGAGTATCATGGAAAACCTCTCACAGATTTTAGGGCGTTTTGGCGGTGTTTACCTGCTGCCTGTCGGTCTCGCGCTCGGGGCGTTTGTGCTGATTGGCGCGCCGGCATCCTGGGCCACGCTGACCATCGCTGGCCTTTCAATGGGGATGATGGTGTTCCTGATGGCATCTGGCCTTAGCCTGATTTTCGGGCTGATGGATGTGCTGAACTTCGGCCATTCCGCCTTTATCAGCTTTGGTGCTTTTGTGGCCGCCAGTGTTCTTTCCGCGCTGAGCGGTTGGGTCGGGGCCGACAGTGTGTTCCTGAATTCCATGGCGTTGGTGTTCGCCCTGCTTGCGGCGATTTCCTTTGGTCTGGCGGCGGGCTGGTTTTTTGAAACCGTGATCATCCGCCCCGTTTACCACGATCATTTGCGGCAAATCCTGATCACCATGGGCGCGTTGATCGTGTCTGAACAGATCATTCTGGCGCTGTGGGGCGGCACACCGATCACCGTCCTGCGCCCCCATTTTCTGGAAGGCGCGATCATCCTTGGCAATGTCAGTGTTGAAATCTACCGCCTGTTTGCCTTTGTGCTGGGGCTTGTGGCCTTTATCGGCCTGTATCTGGTGCTTAACCGCTCGCGCATCGGCCTTTTGGTCCGCGCAGGCGTGGAAAACCGCGAGATGGTCGAAGCGCTCGGCTTTCGCATTGATCGTCTGTTTATCGGCGTCTTTATGGTGGGATCGGCGCTTGCAGCTGTGGGCGGGGCCATGTGGGCGGGCTATGAAACCCTGATCACCCCTGCCTTGGGCGGCGAGATGATGATCGTCGTGTTTATCGTCGTGATCATCGGTGGGTTGGGGTCCATTGAGGGCACGTTGCTGGGCGCAATCATGGTTGGGCTGACGGCAAATTACGTTGGCTTTCTGGCCCCCAAACTGGCGCTGGCCTCAAACATGATCCTGATGACCATAATCCTTTTGTGGCGGCCAAACGGCTTGCGTCCGGCGGTGAAGTAGATGAATACCTTAACTAAAATGAGCTATGGCGATCTGGCTGTAAAAGCCACCGTGATGCTGATCGGCGCCATGCTGTGCTTTGCCCCCTTCCTGTTTCAGGATGTGCGCGCCCTAGAGGTCGCCGCCCGTATCTGTGTCTTTATCGTGCTGGTGGCCAGCTACGATCTGCTGATCGGTTACACGGGTATCGTCAGCTTTGCCCACACCATGTTCTTTGGCTTTGGCGCATACGGCGCGGCGATCCTGCTGCGCCAGATGGGGCCGGGTTGGGACGCGGTGCTGTTGGGCGGATTGGCTGGCGTTGGCGTATCCCTGCTGGTAGCCACGGCCATTGGCCTTCTAAGCCTGCGGGTGAAGGCGATTTTCTTTGCAATGATCACGCTTGCAGCCGCTTCGGTTGCGCTGGTGCTGGCATCACAATTGTCCCATTTGACAGGAGGCGAGGACGGGATTACCTACCGCGCGCCTGATCTGTTCAAACCTGCATTCAAACTGATGACGGACGCGGACGGCAAGGTGATGCGGCTGTTTGATGTGAAACTGAATGGCAAACTGGCGGCTTATTACTTCGTCTTTGTCAGCTGCGCCCTGTTGTTCTTCGCCATGCTGCGGGTGGTCGGATCGCCCCTTGGCACCGTGTTGAAAGCCATCCGCGAAAACGAATCCCGCGCCGAGGCGATCGGCTACCGCGTTGTCGCCTACCGCACCTTTGTGTTCTGCCTGTCCGCCGCGATTGCGTCGCTGGCAGGCACGGTTTACGCGGTCTGGCTGAAATACACCGGCCCTGACACCAGCCTGTCTTTTGCCATTATGATCGACATTCTGTTGATGGTGGTGATTGGCGGCATGGGCACCATGTGGGGCGCTGTGATTGGCGCGGTTCTGATGGTCACGGCGCAATATTACCTGCGCGATCTGATGGGCGTTGCCGCCGAGGCCACCGCGAACATCCCCCTGCTGCCCGACCTGTTAAATCCGGATCGCTGGCTGTTCTGGCTGGGGATCATCTTTATCCTGCTGGTTTATTTCTTCCCCAAAGGGATCGTCGGCACCATCACCCAAAAAGGGGCGCGCGGATGACAGAACCCCGCTTTGCCCTAGTGCCGGTGATGGATCATGAAATCCACGTCACCGAATGGGGCGATCCGTCAAACCCTGCCCTGATCCTGTCCCACGCCATGGCACGGACAGGACGGGATTTTGACGAATTGGCCCGCACCCTATCCGACAGCTATTATGTGCTCTGCCCCGATATGATCGGGCGCGGATTGTCTAGTTGGTCCGCCAACCCCGAGGCGGAATATTCCATTGAATATTACGCAGGCATCAGCGCGGATTTGTTGGATGTCTATGGGCTGGAAAAAGTGGCGTGGCTGGGCACGTCCATGGGCGGGCTGATCGGGATGCGCTTGGCCTCGGGGCATGATGCGGATCGGATCAACCGTCTGGTGATCAATGATATCGGCCCCGAGGTGCCGAAATCCGCCATTGACCGCATCCTGTCTTATGTGGGCGACCTGCCCCGTTTCAGCGGTTTTGCCGCGGGCGAGGCTTGGTTGCGCGCCGCGTATCATCCGTTTGGCATGGCCGAAAACGCCTATTGGCAGCGCATGGCCCGCACGTCTTTGCGCCGCACCGCGCAGGGGGATTTGACCCTGCATTATGACCCGCAGATCACCATCCAGTTTTCCGCCTCGGCAAATGAGCTGTCCAGCTGGCCGCGATGGAACCAGATCAAAACGCCCACCCATGTGCTGCGCGGCGCAGACTCCGACATGCTGCCCGCCGATGTTGCACAGCGGATGTGTGACAGCGGCCCGATGGCCGATCTGACCGAAATCGCAGACTGCGGGCATGCCCCTAGCCTGTCACGGTCCGAGGACGTGGCCCTGATCCGCCGCATTCTGTCAGGCATGACTTAGCGGTCAAATATGCGGGATGATGAAATCCGGCACGATTCCCGAACGGGCGATCAGATCAGCGGGATCGGCCCCGAAATGCGCGCCAAACCCTGTGACCAGCGCGGTAGACACCTCCATCAACCCCCCGCCCAGAATATCGGTTTGCATGGTGTCCCCCACCATCAGAACACGGGTCTTCTTGACGGGCGGATCGGGGCGCGACAGGGCCAATTCAAACACGCTGGCAAAGGGCTTGCCCAGAAACACAGGCGCAATTCCCGTGGCATCAGCAAGGCGGTGGGCATAATAGCCGGGTTCCCGCGAAAACCCGCCTTCGCGCGGGGCAACAATGTCTGGATTGCCCACAATAACGGGGCGCGGGGCACGGCGCAGTGACGTTTCCAGCAGGGATTGGCGGTCATCACTCCAGCCGTCCGACCCCACCAGTAAAAAGCCATCAACCCCGTCATAAACTGCTGGGTCATCGGCAAGGAACGACAGGTGATGGGACTCAAATTCCTCGGTCCCATGGGCAGGGTTCAGCATCACCCCCCAATGGCGCGGCGGGATTTGCGTCAGGTGATGTAACAGGGCATCACGGCTTGTCACCACCTCGGACGGGGTGAAATCAAAGCCCAAACGGGCGTAGCGTTCCATCATCAACCGCTTGGGATAGCCTGCCGAATTGGACACCACCATCACCGATTTCCCAGCCGTGCGCAGTGCAGTGATGCGGGCGGCGGCACCATCAATCGGGGTTTCGCCCACATTCAACACCCCGTAGGCATCAAACAGGATCAGATCAAAAGGCGCGGCCACCTGTTCCAGTGACGGGGCAAAGCTGAAATTCCGCGTAAAACGGGCAGATGGCAGGCGGTGGCGCACGGATTCATAGGTTTGAAACACCCACTCCGCCGTATCCCCGCCCGCCTGCAAATCCTTCACAGAATACGCCGCCGCAAGAACGCCGAAACCACTTCGCCCAGCACCACCAGCGCAAGGATCGCCAGCAGAACGGTTGCGGCCTCGGGCCAGTTGAACGTGTCGATGGCCCCTTGCAGGATAATGCCAATCCCGCCCGCACCCACCAACCCCAGCACAGTGGATTCCCGCAGGTTGATATCCCAGCGCAGGATGGTCACGGCCCAGAATGTGGGCAGCACTTGCGGGATGATCGCATAGACGATCACCTTGAAATGGGACGCACCTGTGGCTTGCAACGCCTCAACCGGACGGGGGTCGATTTCCTCAATCGCCTCGCCCAGCAGTTTGCCCACAAACCCGATAGAGCGGAACATGATTGCCACGATCCCTGCCACAATACCGGGCCCAAAGATCGCCACAAACAGCAGCGCCCAGATGATCGTGTTGATCGAGCGCGAGGACACAAGGATCACCCGCCCCAGCCACAAGGTCGCGCGGTTTGGCGTGGTGTTCATCGCCGCCATATAGGCCACAGGCAGTGACAGGATCACCGCGAATCCGGTGGCGATGGTGGCGATATTCACCGTTTCCCACAACACCTTAAGGATCACGCCCAGATTGGTCGGGTCGGGTGGATACATCCGCCCGAACAGATCGCCCATCTGTTCGGGGGAATCCCAAACCCATTCCCAAATCACATCAATCGACCCCAGCGCCCAAGCGATAACCAGCGCGGACACCGCAAAAACCCCATAGCGTTGCAGCCGTTGTTGCAGCGTGTAGCGGGTCCAATCGTCCCGCGTTATTTTTGGCAAAGTCATAGGCGTTTCCTGATCTGGCCGCTGACGGCCTCGGAAATAAGGATGGCGCCGACGATCACGATGGTGATGGCCAGTGCAAAGTCATAGTCATAACGCCCGAAGGCATTGGCCAGCGTCGACCCGATCCCCCCTGCCCCGACAATGCCAACCACCGCCGAAGCCCGCAGGTTGCTATCCAGTTGATAGATCGTCAGACCGATCTGACGCGGCATGATTTGCGGGAAAATCGCATATGACAGCGTTGAAAAATAGGGCGCACCCGCGGCGCGCATGGCCTCTACCTGACCGAAATCAATTTCTTCAATCCGTTCGGCCAGCATCTTGGCGACAAAACCGATGGAATAGACGATCAGGGTCAGCACCCCTGCAAAGGGGCCAAAACCGACAGCTTTGACAAAGATGATCGCCACGATCACCGGATGAAAGCTGCGTGCGATGATGATCAGCGCACGGCCCAGATAAAATACCGGCAAAGGGGCCACATTGCGCGCGGCCATAAAGGCGATGGGGATCGACAGGATCACCCCTGCTGCTGTGGCCAGAATGGCGATTTTCAGGCTTTCCAGAAAACCGTCTATTAACAATCCGCTGCGCTCGAAACTGGGGGGGAAGGCACCGTTGAAAATCCGTGCGGCGCGGGTCAGACCCTCGCTGACGCGGTTCCAGTCAATCGGCAGGGTGGCCATGATCCAGATCACATAAACCGCAACGCCGATGTAAACCGACCAGCGCAAAACCGGATTTGCGATGAACGGAGGGCGCCGCCATGTGTCACGCACAACTGGGGTTTTGGCGGTCATGACGCATCCTTTAACCCGCCTGCACGATCGGCAGCGGGGCTTCCGGAATAGATCGCATCCATTGCGGTCTCATCCAGTTGGGCAGGAAGATCGTCAAAAATAATCCGTCCGTAGCGCATGCCGACGATGCGGTCGGTGTATTGCTTGGCCTCATTCACGTTGTGGATATTGATCAGCACAGGCAGTTTCAATTCCCGCGACAGATCCCGCAAAAGACCCATGATTTGTTCGGATGTCTTGGGATCAAGCGACGCGGTCGGTTCATCCGCCAACAGGATTTCAGGCTGCTGCATCAGGGCCCGCACCACCCCGACCCGCTGGCGTTCGCCGCCAGACAGTTCATCGGCGCGCTTGTCCGCATATTGCGCGATACCCACCCGTTCCATTAATTCAAAGGCGCGGCGGATGTCTTCTTTGGGATAGCGCCGCGTCACGGCGGCCCATGTGGAAATATACCCCAACCGCCCCGATTGCACGTTTTCCATCACCGTCAGACGGTCCACAAGGTTGAACCCCTGAAACACCATGCCGATTTTACGCCGCGCATTGCGCAGATCACTGCCGCGCAGTTTGGTCAGTTCGGTTCCATTCAGATCAATACTGCCTGAGGTCGGTTCAACCAGCTTGTTGATACAGCGCAGCAAGGTGGATTTGCCCGCACCGGATGACCCGATGATCGACACAACGCTTTCGTCTTCGATCAACAGGTCAAGATTTTTTAAGACCGGTTCACCGCTGCCATAGCGTTTCACAAGGTCGGTAATTTTTAACATTTTGGGATGCTCCGCTGTGGGTCCGGCCAGCACTGGGCCGGACCGCTTGGGCGTTTGGTTATTCGGCCGCCAGACCTTCGGGTGTGTATTTTACACCGTTGGCTTTCTGGATTTCACGGATCACAGCCCATTGATCTTTATAGGTGATCGGGATGAATTTCTGCACGCCGCTGAATTCTTCACCCAAGGCCGTGCCTGCAAAATCAAAGCTAAAGAACGCCTCGCGGATTTTTTCTTGCAACTCGGGCGTCAGATCATGGGCCATGTTGTAAGAAGTCGTTGGAAACGGATCGCTTTCCCAGATCATCCGCACATCATCAGTGTCATACAGACCCCGTTCCGCCATACGATCCACCACTTCCGATGCCACAGGGGCGGCGTCATAATCCCGCGCAACCACGCCCAGCATGGATTGGTCGTGCGACCCTGAATAGGTCACTTCGTAATCGGTGTCAGGTGTTACACCCAGACCCGGAAACAAGGCGCGCGGCGCCAGGTTGCCTGAATTCGACGTGGGCGAGGTGTGGGCAACCCGCTTGCCTTTCAGATCGGCCATTTCTTTGATGTCACTGTCGGCCTGCGTGAACACTTGCAGTTTATAGCCAAAGCGCCCGTCATCCGATCCCATGATCGCAAAAGGCACGCTGCCCGCAAGGTTCACCGCATAAGGCGTTGGCCCCGTTGAAAAACCCGCAATGTGCAACCGGCCTGAACGCATGGCCTCGACCTCGGCTGAATTGGACTGAACTGCAAAAAATTGAACCTTTTTGCCAGTTACAGTTTGCAAATGTTCAATGAACGGCTGCCAGATATCGGCGTAAATGGCGGGGTCTTCGACCGGTGTATAGGCGAAAACCAACGTGCCGGGGTCGCGCAATTTGCTGGCATCCGTGGGGGCATCCGCCACCAGATCGCCATCCGCATCGCAATACATCACATCCAGATCGCCGCGGCTTGCACAGGTTTCATCGGCAAATGCAGATTGCCCGGCCAGTGACATCATCGCCAGCAAAGCTGTGCCTAAAAGTTTATCCTTACGCATAATGGGGTTCCTCCTCCTCCAGTACTAACGGCCTAAGCCCGCGAAAACGCAGGCTTGGTCACGCGGATGACACCACTAAATGTTGGGAGTTGCAACATAATTGATTAACATATTTGCCAATTGCAAAATTTTCTGGGAAAAATGGGGAGGGTTGGCCGACATTTCACAAAAACCATCGCACGGCCAAAGCCGCGCCATGATGTGCAAAAGAAAAATTCAGGGATTGGGATTAAGGACGCACCATCTCGACGCCCTGTGATCCCAGTGATTTCATCAGCCGGTCAGAGGGTTTTGCATCCGTAATAAGCGTGCCGATTTCGCTGACCGTGGCAACCTGTGACAGATAGACCTGCCCGAACTTACTGGAATCAATCAGGAATGTGGGCGCAAGACTGCGTTCCATCATGGCGCGTTTCACTTCGGCAAACCCTTGAACCGCTTCCGTTACGCCCCCATCACTTAGCCCGGATGCCCCGATAAAACAGCGATCCACGTTGAAGCGATGCAGATATTCGCAGGTGTCAGGGCCAACCAATGCAGCCTCGGCGTTCAGGTATTCCCCCGGCGTCATAACCACACGGGCCTTGCGCGAAGTGCCTAGGATCATCGCCACTTGCAAGCTGTTGGTGATCACCGTGACCTGCGTTCCAGCCAGCGCCAGCGCACGGGCAAATTCCATGGTTGTGGCCCCTGCATCCACCATCAGGCTTTGCCCGTCACGCACCATCGCCACCGCGCGGCGGGCCAACGACTCCCGCTCGCCAATGCGTTCACGGCGGCGTTCATCCAGACCGCGATGCGCGCCCGGCGATCGGGCAGACGCCCCACCGTAGGATTTTTCCAGCAACCCCGCGCGGTTCAAATCTTCGATGTCGCGGCGCACGGTTTCTGTCGTAACCCCGAAGCGCGCCGCCAGATCGGACACCCGCACATGGGACGCAAGGCGCAGTTCCATCAGGATCTGCTCATGACGCTTTTTCTTGCGCAGCCGTGTTTGGGCCCCCGTCAATTCGGCTGTAGTTTCAACGCTGGTTTCTGTAGTGCCTGACATATCCGCTTTCAGAACTGGACTCCCGATAACTATGCAGACTTCTGTAACAGAATACTAACAAATCCAAACTCTAAGTCAGGGAAACCCGCTTTCCCGTCGTCCGCGCCCTGCCAGAAGCAGTGCAAATCGGGCATTTTCCCGCATGGGCGCGAGGCAAATGGGATTTGCATGTCCGACACCGCACATTAATCCCCGCTTGCGCAGTTACAATCGGTTCGCGGCACAGCGGACAGCGGTATAGCGCGGCGCGGGGCAAAGGTTGATGGCAGGCAGCACAGCTGCGACAGGCAGAAGAATGAAGGGGCATCGGACACTCCGAAAAGGCAGGGAAAAGGGATAACTGCTGTGGTCCCCGAAGAAAGCCTGCCTGCGGATTAAACCGTCGGTCGTCTCGCTTCGGGGATACCATGTGCGGCACTGGTCCCTGTATTTCGGGTTCTTGTGAAATGCCCCGCCAAAATCAGGCCTCCGCCTGCGCCACTTTAATCACGCTCAAGGTACGGCGCTCACCCTCGCGGGTGTCCCAAAAGAAGGTGGCCCCTTCAGTCAGGCCCAGTAAAGCCACCCCGATGGGCGTCATGACAGAAATCCTCTGACGATCAATATCCGCATCCTCGGGATAGACCAGCGTGACGGATTTCACCTGCTCTGTGGCTTCATCCCGATAGGTCACGGTGCGCCCGATAGAGACAACATTTTCCGGCATTTTGGCAGGTTTTACGATACGCGCACGGCCCAGTTCATCCAGCAAACGGTCGGCCAGATCAGGATTGCGCGTCATCGCGCCCTCGGCCAGCGATTCAATATGGGCCAGCTCATCTGCATTGATGATGACCTTGGGCGCACGGGGCCTGCGGTTTTTACGAATTTCGGCGACCGGAAGGGTCATAGCTTGTCTCCTTAAAGGTGAAAAATTGAACATTGAAAAGGCGCGGCAGGGGCCGCACCTTGCGTTTGAACCGGAACTTGGAAGGGAATTTCAGGTCAGCTTGGGGCGTCAACCTGTGCGACGTGAACCATGGCGCGACTGCCGTCATCACACAACATTAAGGCACCTTGCCCGACCCGCATGCCGATCAACGTGGCCCCCAGAACCGAAGACACCGGAATAACCCCGCCCCCGACACCCGGTCTGGCGCGGTGTACCAGCAAACCGGATCGCAATGGACCGTCATCAATGGAGTAACTGACCACACAGCCTCCCGTGACCGCATCATCAGGCCGCGCATTGCCCAAAGCCCGCGCCCCTGAAATCTTGCGTTTCAAAACGGCCGTCAACACAGACGAAGACGGACGCCGCGCGCTTTCACACTGACGCAAATGCCGCTGCAATTGGGCGCGATCCACATCCGGCAACCCGCCTGTCAGCGCAGGCAAACTGGCAGGCCGCGCGGCAGGCAAAGCTGCGCCGCGGGTTTCACGGTCATCGCACATATCAGGGGTCCGCTTGCTCGTGGTCATGATGTCTCCTTGGACGACGGATCGTCCTGTTTCGCTACACAATGTTCAGGAAGCCCCAGGTGGTGTGGCAGGCGCAGATGCGCCCGAACCGCCCGGGGTCAGGGGCGGTTGAGTAAAAGAAATCGGATATGATCTGCAGTGTCCAACATACCCCTAGAGCTAGGTACGATCCGGTGAATAGTCAATCATTCCCCGAAAATCTTCTGACCCCATAGGCGGAAATCAACCCGCGCGGTTTTGGATTTGCACCAAAAAGGCTGGTTTGCCTTGCCCTGTCACTGTCTTATATAACAGACTGAAATTCCTTTTAATACTCGCTTTCAAAGGCCCCAAAATGCGCGCGATACAGACAGGTTTAGCCCGATTGGGCCAGAACAGGACGGTCCTGTGCCTGATGTAAACCGCAGCTTTTTGCGCGTGGCCAGTTATAACATCCGCAAGGCCGTGGGGCTGGACTGGCGCCGCGATGCGGATCGCATCTTGCAGGTTCTCGAAGAAATCGACGCGGATGTGGTGGTGGTGCAGGAATCCGATAAACGGGTCGGCAAACGGTCCGGCGTCTTGCCGGAACAACAATTAAAACGGGATCTCGGCTATGTTTTTGCAGAATTTTCCACCCGCCCTGACAGCCACGGCTGGCACGGAAACGCGATCCTTTACCGCCCCGAGGTGTTGACGCTGGACCAGACCACGCGGATTGATCTGCCCACATTGGAACCCCGCGGTGCGGTTTCGGCCCTGTTTGCCACCCCGAGGATAGAGGTCATCGGCGTGCATCTTGGCCTGACAAAGGGCATTCGCACCAAACAACTGGCCGCGCTGAAAACCTATATGGACCGCGCGCAGCATCCCGTTCTGGTGGCCGGAGACTTCAATATCTGGGCACAAGATGGCCGTGTGATCGACGCGTTGGGCGATGGCTGTGAAATGGTTATTCCCGGCAAAAGCTTTCACGCCGCACGTCCAACCACCCCGCTGGATCGTTTTGTGCTAAAAGGAAAAATCCGCCATAAATCGAGTCGGGTTCACAGATCGGACCTTGCAGCACGCGCATCAGACCACCTGCCGATTGTGATCGAAGTCGCCTTGTTGAAAGACCCTTGATGAACCTTTTGCTCCTTCTCCACGGCTTTGTGGTCCTGCTTTTTACCCTGCGGATTTTACTGCGCGATGACCTGTCGCCGCCTGCCCGTCTGGCATGGTTTGTGGTGCTGAATGTGGTGCCCTTTGTGGGCAGCGCGATTTACTTTTTGTTCGGGGAAATTGATCTGGGCAAAAAGGCCAAACAGGCGCGGATTTCCATATCGCAAAACATCCATCAAAGCGCCAGCAGGGTCAAAGGCACGGCGGATGATCTGGGCCAGATGATCCCCGCGCAATACCAAGCGGTGTTCCGCTACGGGGCCTCGATCAACGGGTTTTTTCCTGTGGCGGGCAACACTGCCGCGCTGATGGCTGACGGGTCTGAAACGCTGGATCGCATGGTGGCAGACATCGACGCGGCGCAGGATCATGTGCATGTTTTATACTACATCTGGCTGCAAGATCACACCGGCACCCAACTGGCCGAGGCGTTAATCCGCGCCACCAAACGGGGTGTTACCTGCCGCGCAATGGCGGACGGTCTGGGATCGCGCCACCTGATAAAATCACCGCTGTGGCAGCAGATGAAAGACGCAGGCGTCCAGCTTGCTGTGGCCCTGCCGCTGGACCGCCCGTTCCTAACGATCCTGACCAGCCGTCTGGACCTGCGCAACCATCGTAAAATTACCGTGATCGACGGCAGCATAACCTATTGTGGCAGCCGAAATTCCGCCGATCCTGCATTTCTGGTCAAGGCAAAATATGCCCCTTGGGTCGACATCATGCTGCGCTTCCAAGGCCCGGTGGTCGCCCAGAACCAACTGCTGTTTGTGACCGATTGGGCGCAGGCCACGGGGGAAAGCCTGAACACGCTGATCCAGCCTGCTGCGCCGTTTGATGGGGGCTTTCCCGCCCAAGCGCTGGGGTTTGGCCCAACCGAACGTCGCGGCGCAACCCCGCAACTGTTTTCCACCGCCCTTAGCAGTGCGCGGGACACGATTGTCCTGTCCACGCCCTATTTTGTGCCTGATGGAACCGTGCTTGACGCGCTGTGCACTGCCGCCTTGCGCGGGGTGCAGGTGACGCTGGTGTTTCCCAAAAAGAACGACAGTAAAATCGTCGCGGCCGCCAGCAAAAGCTATTATCTGAAACTGCTGGAAGCGGGCTGTGAAATTTATGAATACAGGGACGGGTTGCTGCACGCCAAAACCCTGACCATTGATGACAGTCTTGGCCTGATCGGATCATCCAATCTGGACATCCGCAGCTTTGATTTGAACTTTGAAAACAACATCTTGCTTCAGGATACAGCGCTGACCCAAATGATCCGCTCGCGCCAGCAAGACTATATAGACCGCTCTGATTCCGTGTCCCATTCCGACGTGAAAAACTGGCCCTATCTGCGGCGGATTTGGAACAATGTGATCGCCACAGTCGGCCCGATTTTGTAACCTGACCCCTAGGACAGATGGGTTTCAATACCGCCCGAAATCCGGATCACCGTACCCTGTGTTGCAGTCAAATCATACATATCCGCGTCTGTGATCCCCGTCAGACAGGCCCGCATCACAATCAGCGAAACCTTGTGGGACACGATGATTGCAGGTGCGTTCAGACTGTTCAAAAAATTCATAATGCGCGCGCGCAGGGCAGACAGACCTTCTCCTTCGGGCGCGTTAAAATAAAGGTCCAGATCCCGTATGCTGCGGGCCGCCAATTCAGGATCGCGGGCCTGTCTTTGGGCTGGCGTAATGCCCTCCCAGCCGCCGCAACCGATTTCAATCAACCGCGGGTCGGTGGTGAAATCATCCCCGCCAAACGCAATTCGCGCGGTGGCTTTTGTGCGGCTGAGCGGGCTGGCGAAACGGTCCAACTCGGCCACCTGATCCCCGAGCCGCCGCAAAATTGCACCCTGTTGTGCCGCTTGCGCCTGCCCCAGCGCGGTCAGGTCAGAATTCATCTGCCCCTGTATCCGCCCCGTACTGTTCCATTCGGTTTCCCCGTGGCGCAGCAAGTAAACATCGGGTCTGTTGGTCATTGTCTTTTCCTTGGTCAGTATCGGCGGCGCCCCGCATGCCTGTACCAGCATCCACCCCGCAAACCCAAGCCATAAAACCCCCTTTCCAAAACCGCAATTTCTGCGTATCTAAACCCCACTTCGGTCTGGGCGGTTCGCCGCTTGGATAATAGGGAACGTGGTCCGGCCTGCGCCAAATCCACGACTGCCCCCGCAACTGTAGGCGGAGAGCGAAGCCGGAAAATACCACTGTTGCGCCCTGCGCAATGGGAAGGACCGGCCCAGCATCGACCCGCGAGTCAGGAGACCTGCCGAGGCAATCACCCTGTTTGGGCGCGTGGGGCGTTTGGACTGCGGATCTTCCGCTCGTGGTGTTTTCACCGTCTGCGGGGGGAAATCCCTCTGATGACATGTCTGTATCTGTTGGCCCGTTCGGGTCAAATCCTAGGGATGTTTTTATGCACCGCTCTACCTTATTGGCCACTGTGGCCCTGTCCACCTTCCAGTTCACCCCTGTTTTCGCGCAAGACACCCTTGATCTGGGGGAATTGATCCTGTCCGGCGGGCTGTCCCCGATTGCACAATCCGCCCTTGGCCGCGCCGCCAGTGTTGTCACTGCCGATCAGATCAAGGATCGCGGCATCACCACAGTTCAAGATGCGCTGCGGGCCCTGCCCGGTGTTTCGGTCAACGGCACCAGCAACAGTTCCATTCAGGTGCGCATTCGCGGAGGCGAGGCGAACCACACCCTGATCCTGATCGACGGGATCGAGGCCGCAGGCGGAGACGCGGCCTATAACCTAAGCGGGCTAGAGGCCAGCAACATCGAAAAAATCGAAGTCCTGCGCGGCCCGCAATCGGTCTATTACGGGTCAAACGCATCAGCGGGGGTGGTGAATATCATCACCCGTAAAGGCGGCATCGGCCAGACCTATTCAGCATCCGTTGAATTTGGCGCTGCCACAACTGCCACCGCCTTTCTGGCCAACCGCACCGAACGGGGCGGGGTGTCACTGGCGTTTTCCCACAGCGATGATCGGGGTTATGATCAATCGGGTGATGGCGGGGAAAAAGACGGATTGGAACGCACAACCGCGATCCTGTCTGCCGATTACCTGCTGACAGATGACCTAAAACTCGGCCTGACCCTGCGCAGATCAGATGAAGAGTACGACTATGACACATCACCTTTCACCGCCACGGATGCCGCCAGTTATGTGGTCGATGATCCCACCCAGTTCAGCACACGCGATGAACGTACCGCCAGTATCTATGCGGAATATGATATGCTGGGCGGCCGCCTGACACACCGTCTGTCCTTCGCAAAAACCGATTACACCTCAACCTTCAACGGCGGTGCGCCGACCAAGGAACAGACCGAAGCGATTAAATACCGACTGAGCTTTGGCCTAGACGGGCGCGCGGTGTCTGACGCGGATCACCTGTTGAACCTGTTGCTGGAACACCAAGAGGATTCCAGCAGTTCCAACCCGCAATATGGCCGCAAATCAACCTCTGCGGCGCTGGAATATCGCGGCAGTTTCAGCAACGGGCTGGACCTGCAAGCAGGCGTGCGGTTTGATGACAACGATGTGTTCCAAGACGCGGCTACATGGACTTTGGGCCTGTCTTATGCGATCCCAGACAGCAATGTGCGGCTGCATGCTTCGGCAGGGACAGGTATCGTGAACCCGACATATTTTGAACTTTACGCCAATGCCTTTGGCTACACAGGCAACCCCAACCTGAAACCCGAACGCAATCGTAGCTTTGATCTGGGGGCGGAATTCAGCTTTGCCGCAGGACGTGGCAGCCTTGATGTGACCTATTTCAACGAGGTTCTTACGGATGAAATCACCGATGTCAGCACTGGCCCGGGAACCTATAGTCTGATCAACCAAGCAGGCGACAGCAAACGCCAAGGCATTGAGATCGCCGCAGGGTTTCAGGCCACGGATGATTTGAAACTGCGGATGGCCTATACCTATATTGATGCCACCAACCCTGACAACAGCATCGAAATCCGCCGCCCCAAACATGAACTGACCCTTGGCGCGACCTTGGATACCTTTGGCGGCAAAGGGTCTGTTTCCGCCGATATCCGCCATGTTGCGGGCAATTTTGACACCCAATACTGGGGGGCCTATCAAACCGTTGAACTGCCCTCTTATACCACCGTCAATCTGGCAGCGCAGTATCAGTTGACGGATGCCGTGTCCCTGAACGGGCGGATCACCAACCTGTTTGACACAGACGCGGTAGATGTCTGGGGCTATGCCGCACGGGGCCGCGCGGCCTATGTCGGCCTCAGCGCGCGGTTCTGATGTGATCCGCGCCCTTTGCCTGATCCTAGCGGTGTGTTGTGCACCGCTGACCGCACAGTCTGACACACGCCCGCTGCGGGTTGTGTCGATGAACCTGTGCACCGATCAGCTTGCCATGCTGGTTGCAGGCAAAGGGCAGCTTTATTCCGTATCGGCTCTGGCATCAGACCCGCGCAGTTCTGCCATGGTGGATCAGGCGGGCAGCTATGAAACCAACCACGGGCTGGCCGAGGAAATCTATCTGATGCAGCCCGATCTGGTGCTGGCGGGTAAGTTCAGCGCGCGGGCCACGGTGGATATGCTGAAACGGCTGGGCATTCCGGTGGCAATTTTCAACGCTGCCTATTCCCTGGATGACGTGCGCGCACGGCTTACCCAAATGGGTGAGGTTCTGGGCCAGCAAAACCGTGCAGCCGGATTAATTACCGATTTTGATCAACGCCTTGCCAACTATCGCCAAGACCGAACCCACAGCCCCCGCGTCGCGCTATACTATGCGAACGGCTATACATCGGGCGACAAGACCCTTGCAGGGCAAATCCTGCAAGCAGCTGGATTAACCAATATCGCGGCAGAGGCAGGCTTTGCCTCGGGCGGATTGATGCCGCTTGAAGTTTTAGCCATGGCGAACCCTGATACGGTGATCACCAGCAAGCCCTACCCCGCCGCCTCTCGCGCTGATGAAATCAAGGACCACCCCGTCATCACCGCCCTGCGCGGCGCGGTTTCCGGCCCGTCCCTGACAGATCACGACTGGATTTGCGGCACGCCTTTTGTGTTGCGCGCCATCGACGATATGGTGAAATTGCGTCATTCCATACCAGCGGGACAGCCCTGATGCGCCTTTTTGTGACCCTGACGGCCCTGCTGATCGCACTGTTTATCACTGCCCTTGTAATCGGCCCCGCAGACATCGGCATCTGGCCCAGCCTGAATGCCCTGCTTACAGGGGATGAAGGCCCGATGTCGCTGGTGATGCGCGAAATTCGCCTGCCCCGTGCGCTGTTGGCGGTGATGATCGGCGGATCGCTGGGGCTGGCAGGGGCCGCGATGCAAGGCTATCTGCGCAACCCGCTGGCAGATCCGGGGCTGATCGGCGTGTCCAGCTCTGCCGCCCTTGGCGCGGTGCTGGCCATCCAGACGGGATTGGCCGCCAGCTTTGCCTTTGGCCTGCCCCTGACCGCTTTGGCTGGCGCGCTGATTGGCGTGTTTCTGGTGCTGGCTCTGGCGGGGCCAAGAGGGTCATCCCTGACGCTGATCCTTGCGGGAATTGCAATTTCTGCACTGGCGGGGGCTTTCACATCTTTGGTGTTGAACCTGTCGCCAAACCCCTTTGCGGCCAATGAAATGGTGTTCTGGATGATGGGATCACTGGCGGATCGTTCCATGACCCATGTGTGGATCGCCCTGCCCCTGATTGTGGTTGGCGCGGGGATGCTTGCCACCCTGTCACGGGGGCTGGACGCGCTGACATTGGGCGAAGACGCCGCCGAGGCCATGGGCATCAACCTGCGTCGCCTGCGACTGACCCTGATCTTTGGCACCGCCGCCGTTGTGGGGGCGTCAACCGCTGTTGCGGGAACCATCGGTTTTGTCGGTCTAGTGGTGCCCCACCTGCTGCGCCCGCTGGTGAAATCCCAGCCGGGGCGGCTGCTCTGGGCCTCGGGGTTTGGCGGGGCAGCAATGGTTCTGGCGGCGGATATTCTGGTGCGCGTGGTGTTGCCCGAACGGGATCTCAAACTTGGGGTTGTCACCGCATTGGTCGGCGCACCTTTGTTCCTGCACCTGATTTACCGCACACGGAGACAGGGGCTATGACGCTGTTATCCTTGGAAAACCTATCAGTCACACGGCGCAATCGGGCGATTTTGAACGGGATCAGCCTGACCATTGGCGCGGGGGAACTGGTTGGGATTATCGGCCCGAATGGCGCAGGGAAAACCACACTGATGCGGGCCGCGCTGGGGTTGATCCCCTTTGCAGGGCGCAGCAGCCTTGCGGAAATGTCACCCCGCGCCAAGGGCCGCGCGGTGGCATGGATGCCCCAATCGCGCGAAATCGCCTGGCCAATAGATGTGGAAACGCTGGTGATGCTGGGCCGCACGCCCCATCTGGGCGCAGGCCAGCGCCCCCAAGACACCGACCACGCCGCCGTTGAAAAAGCCCTGCAAAGGATGGAACTGACCCCGTTTCGAAACCGCACCACCACGCGGCTGTCGGGCGGCGAACAGGCGCGGGTGCTGATTGCCCGTGCTTTGGCGCAGGAAACCCCGCTGTTGATGGTGGATGAACCGATTGCAGGGCTGGACCCCGCCCATCAGATTGCCACCATGCAGACCTTTGGCACGCTCGCGCAAGAGGGCCATTCAGTGCTGGTCTCGCTGCATGATCTGGGTTTGGCGGCCCGCCATTGCACCCGTCTGATCGTGATCGACAAAGGCAGGATCGCAGCGGATGGCCCGCCGCTGGACGTGCTGACCCCCGATCTGATCCGCGACACTTTCGGGATCAGCGCCTTTTTACAGGACACCCCCCAAGGACTGGTGTTTCAACCGCTTCAGGTGGTGGGATGACATCGCTACATCTGCAGCGACCGTGGTTGGAATTCGATCTGGGCAGCCCCATGCATGTGCTAAGCTGGGCGATCAATCGCCCCGGATTTGTCACCGCCCGCAAAATCATCTGGCGCGAAGTGCGCAATGCCGACCTGCCCCGCGATTTGGACGTCAAAACATGGTTCGAACAGGAACTGAAACGCCACAAATACAACGCCACTGTCGCCTTTCTAACCTCGCGTGATGTATCGCGTTATAGCTGGGAAAGCGTCACTATCGGCCCTGTAACCGCTGATTGCCTTGCCACTGTCGGCCTGTCCAATGCGGAACGCATCGGCCATCGCATGGATCGCCGCGCACAGGATTGGGGCACCATTAACATCGCCCTGCGTTTGGGCACTCCGCTGTCTCAAACCGGCCTGATCGAGGCTTTGAGCATCGCCACCCAAGCCCGCACCACCGCGATCCTTGATATGGCTCTGCCCTTGCCCCACGGGCTGGCCACAGGTACGGGAACCGACTGCATCGCCGTTGCCGCACCCGAAGGGACGCATGATTATGCCGGTTTGCACACTGATCTGGGGCAAGCCCTCGGCGCTGCGGTCTATCGTGCTACCTTGTCAGGGGCACAGCAGTGGAAAGCGGATATGACATCACTCAAACTCACGGAGAACACCAATGCTTGATCTGGAACAGGTTCTGGACTCCGGTCTGCAACAGGCCAAAGCAGGCTGGAAAATGGGCTCATTCGGGGCGATTGCGCAATTCTGCTATCGAAGGGGCGCGACCCCACCCGCCGTTACCGCTCCGCTGACGCAAATCACCGATCTGGGTGGCATACGGATCAGTCAACTGGCAGGGGTGCAGGCCGTGGCCTATGAAATGCTCAGCCCGAAGGTCAACCGCTGGACGCAGGCGCTAGCCTTATGCCTGCCGCTGGACGACGCCCTGATGCACCGCCGCGCGACCCTGACCGAATTGGGCGCAGACACACACGCCCTGCGCGCACAGGACCAAGACGGTATCTTATTTGACTTGGGACTGGCCCAACCCCAACTGGATTTTTGCATCCGCACCGCTGATCCGCATCTGCTGGAAATCCTGCGCGCCAATCAGGGACGCGCCATTATGGACCCCGAAAACCCCGCGATGGATGCCATTATCGCCAGCCACCCCCACCGCGTGACCCTGACCCGCGTGGGCCGCATTGAGGTCTATCAAAATATTGGCGGCGCGGGGGCTGACGGCACGGCACCTGACGGGCCGCACACCCATATCTTTTACAAAATGCTGCGATTAGGGCGCAGCCACGCGGCCAACACACCGATCCCCGAAGGCTGGGTGCCCTGCTGTGAACTTTACCCTGAAAGCCCCGTCGAGGGACCGATGGGCGCGGATAAAGACTTTGATCCAGCCGCGTTTGACGCCTTCCAGCAGCTTTTGCAAACTTGGGGCGCCGCTGATTATCTGGCTGCAAAATCAGATTGTTGGGCGGCGCTTGATGCGCACCAAGAGCCTGCATCCCTGACAGAACCTGCCACACGGGTCGGGCGCACTGGCCTGCGCAACGGATTGCGGCAATGGCGGCGGATACACGGCGACAGCCCGTTGCTGGATCGCTGGTGCACAGTGTTTGATCCCAAAAGCGTGGGCGGCGGTTAATCCGCAGCCCCGCCTGCCTTGGCGTCGCGCATCTTGCCGCGCCGACCGTAGGGGGTTTCTTTGAACCGCGCTTTATAGTGCCGCGTGAACAACCCGCCCGAACTGAACCCCGCCGCCATGGCGATTTCGGTCACGGTCATGTTGGTTTCCGCCAGTAAGGTCTGCGCGCGGTCCAGCCGCGTGTTGCGATAGACTGTGGCGGGGGTTTCTGCGAACAGCTTTTTGAATTGACGCTCCATCTGGCGGCGGGAAAATCCACCCTGATCCGCCAGTTCTTCCAGCGTGAGCGGGGTTTCGATGTTTTCATACATGGCCCGCAGTACAGCCAGAACCTTGGGATCGCGCGAATTGATCGCTTTGGCAATCGACGAGCGTTGTTCCCGCGTGGGCGATAAATCCCCTGCGCTTAGGCACATATCAGACACGGCAGCGGCGAAATCCACGCCATAATCATCCGCGATGATCGACAGCATCATTTCCGTGGCTGCTGCCCCGCCTCCGCAGGTATACAGATCGCGGTCTGCTTCGAACCGGCGATTGCTGGGGGTCAGATCGGGAAAGGTTTCAATGAACCCGGGCTGGTTTTCCCAATGCAGGGTAAAGCGTCGGTCTTTCAGCAATCCCGCCCGCGCCAGACTGGCCGCCCCTGTGCAAATCCCCCCCACAGGCCCACCGAAACGGGCATGTTTGCGCAGAATATTCAGCACATTCTCCGAGGCCACCTCGGTGCCGCGATTGCCCGAACAGACCCACAGCGGCATATCCGCCGCCAGCCCGTCCAACCCGCAATGGGCCCCCACATCCACACCGGACGACGAACAAACCGCACCGCCGGTTTCAGACAGAACCACCCAGCCATACAGCGGCTTTTGCGCCAGTTGATTGGCAATCCGCAGCGGGTCAAGCGCGGAACTGAAGGCCAGAAGGGTAAATTCAGGCAGCAGCAGAAACCCGAACCAGCGGGTCTCTTTCACCACAGCCACCGGGTAGCTGAACGCGCCCGCTGGCACTACATCGCCGTGTCTGGGCGGATTTGGGGGTGAGGGAACCATTCACGTGTACTTTTTAGGGATCACAGGCCAGACCTGTGTTTACCAGACCCTTTTTGCACCCAACAGCGGGTTTTGTCACCAACAGTCGCCGCGGCGCGTGCAGTTTACATCGCGCCGCGCCTGCCCCTAACGGGCCATCAGTTCGGGCAGGAACAGGGTGATTAGCGGGAATGACATCAACAGGATCAGAACAACCACCTCCATCGCCAGAAACGGCAGGATCCCGCGAAAGATCGTACCCAGCGGCACCCGCGTCTGCGCCGCCGCCACATAGGCGTTTAATCCCAGCGGCGGGGTTAGCAGGCCGATTTCCACGGTTTTTGTGACCACAATGCCAAACCAGACCGGATCGTAATCCAGTGCCATAGCCGTTGGGAAAGCCAGCGGCATAGCCAGGGACAGAATGGCCAGTTGGTCCATGAACATGCCCATCACCAGCAAGGTCAAAATGATGATACCCATAATCATCTCACGGGGCATATCGGTGGTGGCGACAAATTCCAGCAGGCTGTGGGTGATCCGTGTGAAGGCCAGATAGTTGGAAAAGATCGCCGAACAGGCCACGATGGTTACAATCATCACCGTAGCGCGGATGGCGCTGCTGATCGACTGGTTAAAGGCAACCCATTTCAGACTGCGCTGGAACAACACGATGATCAGCGACCCCATCACCCCCAGCGCCGCCGCTTCGGAAGGCGATGCAATGCCCCCATAAATCGCGCCGATCACCGCCACCATCAACAGAACCATCGGGATCACATGACGGCTGTTTTTCACTGCTTTTTTCAACTCGAAAGGCTCGCCTGCAGGGGCTTGATCCGTGGTGTGGGCGATAATCTTGATCACAATCGCCAAACCCACGGCCGTCAATAGACCTGGTATAACCCCCGCAATAAACAGTTTCCCGATCGAGGTTTCGGTCAGCACACCGTAGACCACCAGCACAATGGACGGGGGCACAACCACCGCCAAAGTCCCGCCCACACTGACCACTGCCGCAGACAGGCGGTCAGAATATTTGTGACGACGCATTTCGGGAAAGGCCGAAGACGCCATCGCCGCTGTTGCCGCCGTTGAACTGCCCACAAGCGCGGCCAGCAACACGGATGACGCCACTGTCGCCATGGCCAGCCCGCCTTTGACATGGCCGATCCACGACTGACAGGCCACAATAGCGCGCCGCGTCACATCCCCCGCCGTCAAAAGTTCGGCCATAAAGATGAACAACGGGATCGCCACCAGAATGAACGAGGCCGAGGTATCAAAAAACGTGCGTTCCAGCACCGCAAGGGCCGGCTTAAACCCCAGTTGCGCAGCCAGCCCCAAGGTGCCGGTGATCCCCATGGCAAAGGCAATTGGAACGCGGAATGCCATTAAAACGGCAAGCAGGAAAACTATGGCAGTAAATGTCAGCATGGTCTGGGCGCACCCTTATTAAGTGGTGACAGCCGCCAGATGTGGCGACTGCCGCAGGGCTTCATTTCAGCGGATTATTCGCTGGTCAGCTTGCGATAAGTGTCCAGCACGGCGCTGGCCTGATCGTTGTTGATCCGTTCAACCCAATCCGCACTGACCGTCACCAGCGCTTTGGTCACAGAGTCCAGTTCCTCGGCAGACAGTTGGTAAGTGTCGATACCCTCGGCTTTCCATGCGTCGATCAAACCCGCAACAGAGGCGTCTTGGGCCTGTGCCACATGGCTGGCGGTTTCATCCCCAATACGCAGCATCTCTGCCTTAACAGTGTCAGAAAACCCGTCAAACAGATCGCTGCGCACCACCATCACAAAGCTGTAGCCGCCAAAAGATGCGTTGGTGGAAATATGGCTGACCACCTCGTTCAACTTATATCCCGGAACCGATGCCAGCGGGAATAACACCGCATCCAGACGCCCCCGTTCCACAGCCGTGTAAACCTCGGGGCCGGGGATTGAAATCCCGACTGCGCCCAATTCCCGCGCTGTCATCGCCTGTGTGGACCCTGATGTGCGCACATCCAGCGCATCCCAATCCGCAGGCATCCCCAGCCGCGTTTTGGCCAGAACCTGATAGGGCGGCAGCACAAAACCAAAGATCGGTGTCACGCCCGAAGCAAGGATTTCGTCCCGCAGCGGCCCCTCTTTCAACATGGTTTGCAGCGCGGTTGTGCCCTGCACCGCAGACCCGTAATACCCCGGCAACCCAACCACCGAATTCAGCGGCAACGCCTCGGCGTGATACAGCGTGCCCAGCAGGGCCGCATCCAGAATACCGTTGTTCACCGCATCCAGTTGCGCCTTGGATTTCGCCGCTTGCTGGGATGGGAAATGTTCGAATGTGATCGCCCCGTCGGTGGCTTTGGTCACCTCGGCCATCCATTTACTGGTGCCTTCCACAGACACAATATGACTGGTGGACTGGAAATCCCCAAGCCGCAGGGTTTCCGCCTGCGCCCATCCCCCCAAAAGGGTAACCGCAGTGGCAAATATGCCTTTAATCGCGTTTGACTGTTTCATTATATCTTCCTCCCGTTAAATATTATGGTTGTGGTGTTGATTTATGTTTTTACCGCTTTGCCCTGTGCCGCAGCGTTATAGAGCAGCCGCAGAACCAGCACGCCGCATCCCAAAGGGATCACGCCGTAAGCCCAGCCAAGCGGCCAATCCATCGCCCCGTATTCCACATCCCCGTGCAAGAACGCCTCTAGGGCGAATTTGCCCGACATCCATGTCACGGCTGCAAAGAACGCAGCGGGCAACAACAGGCGCAAACTGCTGATCAGCCGTCCGAAACGGCCGGGCAAATCTTCTGGCATGAACTCCAGCGCCAGATGCCCGCCATCGCGAAACACCCGCGACAGGGACAGCGTGGCCAGCATCGGCATCAGGTAAAGTTCGGTCACTTCGAACTGGATCTGCACCGGTCGGTTGAAAATCAACCGGAGCAGAATATCGGCGTTGATCAACACCGCGACCGCGACAAGGCCGAGGCACCCCCCAAGATGGAGAATATCCTCTGTTTTACTTAGTATTTTTCCAAAGTATCGCACCCTTGCCTCCCAGCGGTTCTGCGGTGATGGTCCTATCGTTTGGGCAATTCCACAATGGCAGAGCCGATCGCAGACATTTCCCCGTCTTGCTGTTCCGCGCGCTGTTGGATTTCAAGCAGATACCGCCCGTCCTCTTCATATTTTCGCACAACAGCACCGTGGATCAGGATGATATCGCCTTCGGGATTGTGCCGCCGCACCTGACATTTAGCCTGTGCCAGAAAGCCGTCATCGCCCATCCAGTTGGTGATTTGATGTGTCAGCCATGACGTGCGTTCTGGTCCATAGTCATAGGCACCGGGTGCGCCCACTTCCAAAGCAAACTCTTCTTCCCAATGCACCCGCTCTGGGCAATCCGGAATGCCAAAGCGGTTTTTAATGCCCGCACTTGGGTGTTTTTGCTGCAATTTCCACGCCAGTTTATTGGCGCGAATATACAGCCCGCCCCAGCCCTGCGCATAAGCGATAAAGCCTGTGGCCGTCATTGGACCTTTCACCATTGTAGGCAGATCGTCGCCTTCGGACACATCATCCCAATAGCGGGTTTCAGCACCGCGAATGGTTTCACGCTCGTAGTATTGGTTGTATTCATCCAATTCGCCTTGAGTATAGACGCGACGGCCTTTTTCCTTGGCTTCAGTGTATTTCGTGCCGTTTTCGCGGGCCTGATCTCGGTCGGTGCGGAAACACCAGCTGTCAGCCTCGGCCAGCATTTCACCGGTGTTCGCATCATAGAAATCCACGTGATAGATTTGCTGGATCGACTTGCCCGCGAAACGGGTGTCATGCTCGATCAGGTCTTTCAGATAGGCTTCGGTGCGAAATTCCGTGTTGCGCAGGATCGGTTTGTGCCAGATCCAGTTGGCCCCCGACCACATGGCATGAACCCCGGGCAGACCGCCCACATAGCCTGAAATGATCCGGCTGGTGGCAAACAGAAAACTGGGCAGCGCAATCACATCACCGTATTTGGTGGTTTTTGCGTATTCGGGGTCACACCACAGCGGGTTGTCGTCGCCGATGCCATGGGCATAGTGGCGGATATTGTCGCGGGTTGCTTCATAACACCACGGCTCTACTGTGCGTTCGATTTTCACACCGATACGCTTGCGCAGATCGTCGATGCCTTCCTGCGTTATTTTCGGAAATTTCCGTACCATTTTATTCATTTTCTACTCTCCTTGGATAATGCGATGCCTTGCGGTTTATTCCGCTGCGGCCTTGTTCTGGTCTTGCTGGTCCCGCAGGATTTTGCGGTTCACCTTGCCCGCCGGTGTCTTTGGCAGCTCGGTGACAAATTCGATCTGGCGGGGGTATTCATGGCGGGCCAAACGGGCGCGCACGTGATCCTGAATGCTTTGGGTCAGACCCTCGGTTTCGGCCGTCTTTAGAATGATGTAAGCTTTCACCACCAAGCCGCGCAGCGCATCCGGTGCGCCAATCACGGCACATTCGGAAACCGCGGGATGGCTTAGAACCGCGTCTTCAACCTCAACCGCGCCGATGGTCCAACCGGCCGAAATGATCACATCATCCGCGCGGCCCCCGTGATAGAAATACCCGTCAGCGTCCACACGGCCCAAGTCTTTGGTCGGGAACCAGACGCCCCGTTTTTTCACCATCAACTCGCCGGTTTCCCCCGCATCGGCGGGCGATCCGTCGGGACGTTGCACCTGAACCTCTACCCCTGGAACCGCCTTGCCCATGGCTCCGTCGCGGATTTCCAGATCGGTTGCGCCGGGGTAATTGGCGATGATCACGCCGATTTCCGTGGTGCCGTACATGGAGCAGACTTTGGTGCCAAAGGTGGCTTCCACATAGGCGGCGGTTTCGGAATCAATCGGTTCGCCGGTGAAGGACAGCTTGTCAAAACAATAGGTGAAATTCTCGGCCACCCCCGAATTGCGCATCATACGATAGTGGGTGGCGGCGGCTGTCAGGTTGGTGATCTTGAAATCATGCAAACCCTTTAACAAGCGTGCCGCATCAAACTTGCCACTATAAGTGCCCGTTGACACCCCCATGGCCAGCGGCGCCAAAGTGCCGTGCCACAACCCATGCCCCCAAGCGGGCGAGGACGGGCAGAAAAACCGGTCTCCGGGGCGGATGCCCGTAGCATACAGCGCCGCCACCATCAGGGTGACGATGGATTGATGGCTGTGCTTCACCGCGGCAGGCAAAGCGCGCGTGGTGCCCGATGTATATTGCAACACCGCCAGATCACTGCCCGCCGTATCCCAGTCATAAGTCGCGGGCAGATCATCCAAACCGTTCAGGAAATCCTGATCCACCACGGTCACATTCTTGGCCCCGCCCGCTGTGGCATCGGGGGCTTTCTCGGCGCTGGTGAAAAACACCTGCGGCGTGCAATCCCCCACCCGCAGGGCAATCCCGTCCGGCCCGAACAGCGAAAACATCGGAACCGCCACAGCGCCGCTTTTGATCACCCCGAACATGGCACTGTAAAACGCCAAAGACGGTTCGATCATTACGGCAACACGGTCGCCTTTCTGAACACCCTGAGCCTCTAGGTAATGGGCAATCTGGGACGACCGCCGCGACACCTCGGCAAAGCTGAGCACCTCGTCGCGGCCATCCGCATGGGCAATCCGCAGCGCCACGTTTTCACCCGCCACATGCCGGTCGATACATTCATGGGCAATGTTGAAACTGGACCGATCGCCGCCAAACAGCTCCCACAGCTTCTCTTTGGAATACTGTGCCTGCGCATCGGCATAAGATGTGAATTGTGTCAGGCGGGTCATTCCCGTCTCCCTCTTCAAATGTCTGGCGAGCCAGCTTGAAAGCCTGTTGCCCGGTTCGTTGACAATGGTAGGGATTTTAGGAAAGTATTGTCAATATGGTTTATCTATTGTATATAGACAACAAAACCATGGCCTGAGAGGGGCGAAAATGACCGAAGAAGAGAAGACCACACCCACCAAACGGCAGGTGCCCGCAGTCACCAGAGCCCTTGCTATACTGCGTTTTCTGGGCCGTTCCCCTGATCCGATCGGGGTCAATCCGATTGCACGGGAACTGGATTTGATCCCCAGCACCTGCCTGCATATTTTGCGCGTGCTTCAGGACGAAGGGCTGGTGGATTTTGATTCGAACACCAAACGCTACTCCATCGGAATCGGTATCCTGCCGCTGGCCAGATCGGCGCTGCAACGCAATACATTTTCCACTTTGATCCAGCCGCGCCTGTCCGAATTGTCACAGAAATTCGACGTCACCAGCATTGCCACGCAACTGTCCGAACCGGGTCAGATGGTGGTGGTTGCCCTGTCCCAATCCACCATGCCCTTCCGCCTGCAAGTGGATCTGGGCAGCCGCTTCCCCGCCCTGATCAGCGCCACGGGGCGGCTGTTTGCGGCCCATAACGCCAAGGACCAGACCGCCCTGCGCGGAGAATTCGACAGGTTGGTCTGGGATCACCCGCCCTCGTTCGATCTGTGGACAGAGCAGGTAAACGAATCCCGCGCGCAGGGCTATGCGGTGGATCAGGGCAGCTATATTTCCGGCGTGACCGTGGTGGCGGTTCCGGTGTTTGGCACCAGCGGAAGGATGACCCGTTCCATCGTGGCCATCGGGATTTCAGAGCGTCTGAAGGATAAGGAAGTCCCCAAATTGGCCAAAGCCATGCAGGCCATTCGCACCGGTATTGAAGACATTCAAATTGACACGGGGAGCTAGGGTTTGACCGAAATACAGACACAAGCGCAGGCACATGCGCAGGCACAGACCGTACCAGACGGCTGGACCGCGCTTAAATTGGACGGGTTTATGGATCACATCGGGCAGTTGTTGCACCCGACCGACAGCCCGACCCGTGACACCTTCGGCCTGCAAACCGACACGCGGCACAAGAACCATCTGGGCATCATCCACGGCGGTGTTTTAACCAGCCTGCTGGATCAGGTGATCGCGCTGGTGACATGGAACGCGGTGGACCGACAGCCGGTTGTGACCGTGCAAATGGACACACGGTTTCTGGGCGCGGCCAAGGTCGGGGATTTCCTCCAAATCCGCGCAACCCTGCGCCATAAAACCCGCGCGCTGGCCTTTGTTGACGCAGAAATTCTATGCGCCGACCAGCCAATCGCCAGCGCCACAGCGGTGATGAAACTTACTGTTCCAACAGAACAGACCACAAAACAGACGACAGAACAATCTACAGGACGATCCGATGACTGACACGCCCACACCCCCCCGATCCGGCCCGCTGGCGGGGATCAAGGTTCTCGACTTTTCACGCATCCTTTCTGGTCCTTATGCCAGCATGGTACTGGCCGATCTCGGCGCGGAAATCATTAAGGTCGAACCCATCGAAAAGGGCGACGAGACCCGCAACTTCCCCCCATTCCAAGGCGATCTAAGCCATTATTATATCGCCCTTAATCGCAGCAAGAAAAGTATTTCACTGGATCTGAAATCCCCCGAGGGCCAGAAGATCGCCAAAGATCTGGCCCAGCAAAGCGACATGGTTCTGGAAAACTTTCGCCCCGGTGTGATGGACCGTCTGGGCCTTGGCTATGACACCCTGCGCGCAGCCAATGAACGGCTAATTTATTGCTCGATTACGGGGTTTGGCACCAACAGCCCCCACGGCGATAAACCCGCTTTTGACATTGTCGCCCAAGCCCTGTCCGGCGTGATGAGCGTCAATTGCGAACCCGGACAGGCCCCCAACAAACTGGGCATCCCGATGGGCGATATGGCGGGCAGTATCTTTTCCCTGTTCGGCCTGCTGGCCGCCCTGCATGAACGCAACACCACCGGACAGGGCCGCCACATAGAGGTCGCCATGCTCGACAGTTTGATCGCCCTGCAAGGCTATCTGTCGCAAATCTATTTCGTCACCGGCCAAAGCCCGCAACCCGTTGGCACACAGCACCCCAGCATCCTGCCCTACGGGTCTTTCCCCACATCAGACGGCCACGTGATTGTCGCCTGCCTGACCGAACGGTTCTGGCATAATTTCGCCCGCAGTCTGGACCGCGAAGACCTGATCACCGACCCGCGTTTTGCGCTTTATGCCGACCGCCTTGCCAACCGATCCGCGCTGGAACCGATCATCCACCACCGCATGACGCAGGACACCACCGATTACTGGCTGGACCGTCTGGTGGCCTTTGACGTGCCAAATGCCCCGATCCTGTCAATTGGCGAAGCCTTGGAACAAGACCATGTGGCACAGAAAAACCTGATCGAAACCGTGAACCATCCCCAAATCGGAGAAATGAAACTGGTGCGCGGCCCGATCCGCTTTGACGGCGCAGGCCCGTCGCCTGCCACCGCCCCTGCCTTGCTGGGGGAAAACACAACCGAGATTCTGCGCGACCAACTGGGCATGGCGGTGGATGACATTGCTCGGCTTCAGGCCAAAGGGGTGGTGAACGGCAGCTAACATCGGCAAGACATATCGGCAAAGACTTGCGTTAATCCCGCAAAACTGCCTGTAATTGCGGGATTTTAAGCATCCTCAAGATCGGCAACGGGAGGCCGGACAGTTGGGCCAAGGTCTGCATCCCGACAGCGCGGCAGAGCTGGCGGATTTTGTGCGGGTGATGAACTGCTACTATTCCAACCTGATAGAGGGTCACAACACCCGCCCCCGTGACATCGAAAAGGCGCTTGCAGGGGCGAAACTGGTGGAAGAAACCCGCCCCCTCGCCCTAAAGGCCCGCGCCCATGTGATTGTGCAGCGCCACATTGACGATATGTTCCGCGCCGGAACATTGCCCCCGCCCACCTCGGTCGGGTTTCTGACAGGGGTGCACAGGATGTTTTACGATGAAATGCCTGCGGAATTCCGCGTCATCCATCATCCCGACGGCACCACCAGCCCTATTATACCCAGCCAGATGCGGCAGGCAGGCGATGCCAAAGTGGCGGTGGGGCGGCACCGCCCCCCGTCTTCGTCCCGCCCCCCGTCTTCGCCCTGCGTCGCGGCTTTTATGGATCACTTTGACAAACGCTTTCAGATCGCCGCCCGCTCTGCCAGTGGCCGGATCATCGCCATTGCCTCGGCCCATCACCGGCTGAACTCTATCCACCCGTTTCCCGATGGCAACGGACGGGTCAGCCGTTTGATGTCCCATGCCATGGCCCTGAATGCGGGGATTGGCGGCATTGCCCTGTGGTCCATTTCCCGCGGTCTTGCGCGGGGAGTGACGGATCGGGGCGAATACAAACGGATGATGGATATGGCCGACAGCCCCCGACGCGGAGACAGGGACGGGCGGGGCAATCTGTCAGAGGCGGCGTTGAAAACCTTTTGCGCGTGGTTTTTGAATGTGGCGCTGGATCAGGTCACGTTTTCGGCCAAACTCTTTGATCTGGGCGGGCTGGACCGGCGCTATCGCCGCCTTGTTTCCGATCTGATCGAGGACAAACGCGCCCCCGACCTGATCTCGGCTGTGCTGCGCCACGGCGCGCTGGAACGGGGCGAGACGCAATTTGCCTTGAAAACTTCAGAGCGAACCGCGCGTAACACGTTAAAACGCCTGACAGGGGCAGGTTTTTACATCTGCCTCTGTGAAAGCCCTGTGCGGCTTGGCTGTCCGCTGGACTACCGCCAACGCCTGTTCCCGAACCTGTTTGCAGATACAGACCTGCCAGCACCCTAGGCCCTTTCAACCAGATGACAGGCCACCATCCCGCTGGACACCGCTTGAAACAGGTCCGGCGCCACCGCGCTGCATTGGGCCACGGCCACAGGGCAACGGGGGTGAAACGCGCAACCGCTTGGCGGGTTCAACGGGCTTGGCGGCTCGCCCGCCTGGGCTTCAACGCGGCGTTTGGGGTTTTCAATATCGGGGATCGTCGCCAGCAACAGCTTGGAATAAGGGTGCTGGGGGTTGGTGAACAACGCCTCGACGGGGGCCTGTTCCACAATCCGCCCCAGATACATCACCGCAATATGGGTGGACATATGGCGCACCACGCTTAGGTCGTGACTGATGAACAGATAGGTCAGCCCCAGTTCATCTTGCAAACGGCGCATCAGGTTCAGGATTTGCGCCTGCACCGATACATCCAACGCCGAGGTGGGTTCATCGCAGACCAGCAATTCAGGTTCCGAGGCCAAAGCCCGCGCGATGGAAATCCGCTGGCGCTGGCCGCCTGAAAATTCATGTGGGTATTTCAGCGCGTCATCAGCCCCGAGACCGACGGTCTCCAACAGCTCGCGCACCCGATCCAGCGTTTCCTTTTCGCTATCGCGCAGCTTCATCTCGCGGATCGGTTCGGCAATGATATCCCCCACCCGCCAACGGGGGTTCAGGCTGGAATGGGGGTCTTGAAATATCATCTGCACCTTGATCGGCCGTCCGGTTTCCCCGGTGCCAAAGCTGATATCCCCCGATGATGTGGCATAAAGCCCCGTCACCAGCCGCGCCACGGTGGATTTGCCACAACCGGATTCCCCGACAATGCTGAAACAGGTGCCCTTTTCCACGGTAAAGGAAATATCCGACACTGCCTCAACGAACAGTTTGGGACGGCGTTCGATCACGCGGTTCAGCCAGGGGGCCGACACATCAAAGACTTTGCTCACATGGCTGACAGACAGGGCGGGGCTGCCCGCTGGCAGGGGTGTAGCTGTCGGTTCAGGGGTCGCTGTGGAAACGGTCATCGGGTTCCTCCTTGTTGCAACCAGCAGGCGGCACTTGTGGTATCCACCATCTTTAGCGCAGGGTTTTCCACGCCGCATTTCGGCCCCGCTTGGGGACAACGGGGATGAAAGGCACAGCCCGAGGGCCGCGCATTCAACCGTGGCATGGACCCGTCAATCTGGGACAGGATTTCAACACGGTCATGCAGGCTGGGGATCGCAGCCATCAGGCCTTTGGTATAGGGGTGTTGCGGATTGTGGATCACATCCTTCACCGGCCCGCTTTCCACCACGCGCCCCGAATACATCACACAGACCCGATCAGCAGTTTCGGCAATCACCCCCATGTCATGGGTCACCAGCATAATACCCACACCGGTTTCATCGCATAATTTCCGCAACAAAGCGGTGATCTGCGCCTGTATCGACACATCAAGCGCCGTTGTCGGTTCATCCGCAATGATCAAACGCGGCCCCGCCGCCAGCGCCAGCGCGATCACCACACGCTGCCGCATCCCGCCTGAAAACTGGTGGGGATACTGGCGCAGGCGTTCTTCGGGCGCGGGAATTCCGACGCTGCGCAGCAGTTCCAGCGCACGCTCGTTTGCCTGAGGACGGGTCATATCATTGTGCAAACGGATGGTTTCCACCAGTTGCTTGCCCACGGTGAACAACGGATTCAGCGCGGTCAGCGGGTCTTGGAAAATCGCGCCCATTTCGCGGCCACGAACCTTGGTTAACTCGGCCTCGGTCAGGGTATCAACACGCCGCCCGCCTACATGGATTGCGCCTTTGGCAATACGGCCCGGATGTTCCAGCAGGCCCAGAACCGCCAGTCCGGTGATGGATTTACCAGCCCCGCTTTCACCCACCACACCCAGGATTTCCCCCGGCGCGATCTGCATGGACACCTCGTCAATCGCAGTCAAAACACCGCGCCGCGTGGGGAATTCCACGCTCAACCCCTGCACGTCCAGCGCAGGCGTTGTGTCACTTTCTTGTTCAGGCACGGGAATGGGCTGAACCATCATGCTAGTCTCCATTCATCATTGGAAAAGTCGGTGGAAATATCTGCGACACTGGGGGGTGGCCCAAAGTGCGCTCGGGGTATTTTTCGATCAAACCGTCGAATTGCGCCTGCACCTGCGCGCGCGCTGCGGCCATGTCGATGCCCGCAACCGCGCCGTCGCGCATGGACAGGCGCCCGTCGACAATCGTGGCCCGCGTCACCCGCCCCGTCGCCCCGAGGATCAGGGTCTGCACCGGGTCAATCCGCGGCGCCATATAGGCGTCATTCATGTCAAACACCGCAATATCCGCCTTGGCACCAGCCCGTAAAACACCGATGTCATCGCGGTTCAACGCCTTGGCCCCGTTGATCGTGGCCGCGTCAAACATATGGGCGGATGTCACCGACTCTAGCCCGTCATTCAGTCGGCAGGCCATCAGGCCCACGGCCATATTCAGCACCATATCAGGCGGGGCGGTATCCGTGCCCATGGCCAGATTGATCCCCATCGCACGCAGCTTGGCAAAGCTGCGCAACGCGCCACCATGACGGGTGGAAACCAGCGGGCAATGCACCACCGTCACCCCGTTGTTGCGATAGCGTTCCAGATCGGTGTCCGTGGCCACCGTGGCATGGGGGGCCAGCAATCGCGGTGACAAACACCCCAAAGAATCCAGCCAGTGCGGTGCGGTCATCCCGTGCAACGCCAGCACGGTTTGCAATTCCATCTGCCCCTGCGCCATATGCAGGCGCACAGGGCAATTCAGATCCTCGGCCGCCGTCATGGTCCGTTTCAACAGGGTGGCCGTGCAGGTTTCCACCCGATCAGGGGCTAGCATCGGTGACACCAGATCGCGCCCCTGCATCTGTTGGGCAAAGCCGATGGCATTCTCTAGCCCTTGCAGCCCGCGGGGTTCATCAAAGACCGCGCGCATCTTGCCGGACCCGTCCACCACCATCCCGCCCGCGCGGTAGGCAGGGCCAAGCCAGACCCGCAGCCCCATATCTTCGGCCGCATCCGCAGCGGCGGTGAATTCGGCAACGGTTTCGCCCCATTCACGGTAAAACAACGACGCAAT
This sequence comes from Roseobacter sp. N2S, assembly GCF_031454055.1. Lineage (NCBI taxonomy): Bacteria > Pseudomonadati > Pseudomonadota > Alphaproteobacteria > Rhodobacterales > Roseobacteraceae > Roseobacter > Roseobacter sp. N2S. Next base: position 30,632 of record NZ_JAVDQB010000009.1, on the reverse strand, counting down.
CGGCGCGGCAGAGGTGATCCCGTTCAACAGCAATTGCCCAAAGGCAAAGCGTTTTTGAAAGGCCAGTTCTTCGGGGGAATACATTTCATACGGCCCGCGATCCACATAGGACTGGGGCCAGACGCGGCCTTTCTGCTCGCTTGGCCAATTGTCATGGGCCAGCAGGGTTGTATCCAGATCGGACAGCGCGTCCAGATCCACAAACCCCGGTGCAACCAGCGCCGCGCCCATGTCGAACCGCGCAGACACCGTTCCTTCAAACCGCGGGCCGACCCATAAGATACGGTCGTTTTCGATCACGACCTCGCCCTTGTGCAGCAGCCGCCTGCCCTGTGCTGTGTCCAGCACAATCCAGTCAGCCGCAAGCGCCCAACGACCGGGGGGGCGTTCACCAAGGGGAAGATCGGTAAAGCGCATTATGGGGCTTCCATCAGGGTTGCCCCGTCGCGAGCGGTCACTTTGCCCGCTTTCACCACCAGCTTGCGCGGTGCGTGGGTGACGATGGCATGGGCCACGGCAACGCCTTCGACCAGCACCAGATCACCGGGCGCGCCGACTTTCAATTCGCGCCGTTCCAGCCCCATTGAAACCGCCCCACCGCCTGCGCAAATATCCAGCGCCTGATACATTTCCTTGTCAGATCGCAGGTTGTTGCGCAGCCCGACAAATTTCGCCCTCTCCAGCATGTCGCCGTTGCCATAGGGACCCCAAGTGTCTTGGATACCGTCATTGCCCGCCCCGATCCGAATACCATGGGCCTGCAATTGTTTGATCATCGGCGCAGGGCTGCTGGCGGGCGCTGTGGTCATAATCGCCACGTCCAGCGCGGCGAGCCGTTCTAGCAAACCCTCGACCCGCGCCTGATCCGGCATCCCCAGACAGAAGGCATGGGAAATGCTGATCATGCCTTTCATGCCCAAAGCCTCGGCCCGATCAAGGGTCTGCTCCATGGAAAATGCGCCCAGTTCGCCCCGCTCGTGCAAGTGAATGTCGATGCCCTTGCCGTGTTTGTCAGCCAGCGCAAAGATTGTGTCGAGATGGCCTTTGGGATCGTGATCCACACCACAAGGGTCTAATCCGCCCATCAAATCCGCGCCCATTTTCAGCGCCTCATCCAGCAATTCTGCAGTGCCGGGGCTGATCATCAGACCCGATTGCGGAAAGGCCACGGTCTGGATTTCCACCACATCGGCCAGTTTTTCTGCGGTTTCCATCACCCCTTCCAGCGCGCGCAACCCGCCTGTGGTATCCACATCCACATGGCTGCGGATCAGGGTTGCGCCGTAAGCGGCGGTCTTCAAGGCATGGCGCATGGATTGCACATGGGGGTCCATACCAAGACGGGTTTTCATCTGGCGCTCATTATCAATCATCGCCATCAGATTGCCGCCGCCCACATCGTTGTGATACCACGGATACCCCAGCAGGGATTTATCCAGATGGGTGTGCGCCTCACTCAATGCGGGGATCGCGATGCACCCGCCTGCGTTCTCTACAGGTGTGGTGCCCGCGTCCTGATCCGGCGCGATTTTCGCGATGCGACCGTTTTCGATCAGCAGATCGGTAGGTTCGCCATCCAGAACGCGCAGGTTTTTGATCAGTAGATTAGTCATCGGTTCTTTTCCTTAACGCAGTTTCGGGTTCAGCGCGTCGCGCAGCCAGTCGCCCAGCATATTCACAGCAACCACAAGGATGCACAGCTGGATCGACGGGAACAACACGATCCACCAAGACCCTGAAAACAGGTATTGATTGCCCACACGGATCAACGTGCCAAGCGAGGGTTGGTTGGGCGGCATCCCGACACCCAGAAACGACAGGGTCGCTTCGATAAGGATGGCCAGACCAAAGTTCAGCGTGGCCGCCACAAAAATCGGTGTCAGCGTGTTGGGCAGGATATGTTTCAGCATCAGACGCCGCGCAGGGGTTCCCACCAAGCGTGAGGCCATCACATATTCCTTGCGCCGCTCCACCATAGTTTGCGCACGCACCACACGGGCGTATTGCACCCATGAATACATCGCAATCGCCAGCACCAGCACCGCCGCCACACCAATTTCGCGAAACGCAGGGGGCAGGAATTGTTGTGCCACCGAACTGACAAGGATCGCCACCAGCACAATCGGGATCGACAGCAGCACATCACCAATCCGCATCAACACATTGTCAATCCAGCCGCCATAATAGCCCGCCATCAGGCCCAACCCGATACCCACCACCAGCGACACCGCAACAGATGCTATGCCGATGATGATCGAAATCCGTGTGCCATATAAAATACCCGACAGAATATCGCGCCCCTGCACGTCGGTCCCCAAAAGGAAGGGCATCTGCCCGCCTTCCATCCAGATCGGCGGCAGCTCGGCGTTCCACAGCTCCAGCGCAGCCAGATCATAGGGGTTCTGGGGGGACAGCACAGGCGCCAGAAAGGCGGTAATGATCACCAGCAACAGGACAATCGCGGCCCCCACTGCGGATTTGTGGGATTTGAAAGACCACCAAAGATCACTGTCCCAAAAACGTTCCATCCGTGTCGGCACGGCTTTACCAGAGGTTTGGTCGCTCATTTTTCGGCTCCTCGCAGGCGGGGGTCAATCACCGCATAGGTCATATCGACGATGGCATTCAGCACCACAAAGATCAGGGCGACGATACACAGGTAAGCGGCCATGATCGGCACATCCACAAAGGTCACAGCCTGTATGAACAGCAGCCCCATACCCGGCCATTGAAAGACGGTTTCGGTTACAAGGGCAAAGGCGATCAGCCCGCCGATCTGCATGGCGGTCATGGTCACAACCGGCATCAAACAATTGCGCAACGCATGGCGGAAGTGGATGGATCGCGCCGGAATACCCCGTGCCCGCGCGAATTTGATAAAGTCGGATCGCAACACTTCCAGCATTTCAGCCCGCACCAGTCGCATCACCAAAGTGATCTGGAACAGCGACAGGGACAGCGCAGGCAAAACAATCGACATCCGCCCCGAATGAGACAGCAGCCCCGTCGTCCACCAGCCCAGATCCACCGTGTCGCCGCGCCCGAAAGCAGGGAACCAGCCAAGCCAGACCGAAAATACAAGGATCAACCCGATCCCGACAACAAAACTGGGCAGGGATATGCCAATGATTGAGGTAAACTGCATGGTCTCGGCATACCAGCTTTGCCGTTTGATCGCGGTAATCACCCCCATGGGCACCCCGACGATCAAGGAAATAAAAGTGGCCACCAGCACCAGTTCAAAGGTGGCCGGAAACCGTTCGGAAATCATATCCAGCACATCACGCTGGTTGCGGAAGGAAATCCCGAAATCGCCCGTTGCGGCACGCCCGACGAAAGTGGTGAATTGCATCAGAAACGGTTTATCCAGCCCCAGACGTTCGCGCAGATCGTCGCGCTGTTCCTGGGTGGCTTGTTCGTTCAGCATCTGATCCACAGGATCGCCCACAAAGCGAAAGATAACAAAAGCCAGAAACGTCACGGACAGCATGACAAAGACGGCATTGGCGAGGCGTTTGATAATAAAAGCCAGCATATCAAAAATCCCTGAAATCAGAGGAAAAAAGGGGCGACGGTTCTGCGCCGCCCCAGGGGGGGAGAATTACTTGGTAACGTACCACATCCGCGGCTTGTTGTCGGGGAACTGTGGCAAGTCACTGAATTCTTTGGACACGGCCCAAGCCATCGGCTGCTGGTGCAGCGGCATCATGATGATTTCATCCTTGGCGATCTTCAGCGCATCTGTTTCCATCTGCAAACGAGTGTCCTGATCCAGTTCAACCGCAGCGGATTGGGTCAGTTTGTCCAGTTCGGGATAAGACCAGCCCCCCCAGTTGAACACGCCGGAATTGCCGACTTTGGAATGCAAAACCTGCACAAGGAGCGAATAGGTGTCCAATACCGGCAGCGTCGCCCAGCCCAGCGTGTAAACATCCGCTTTGCCATTGGCCCGCTTCGGGGTTTGTTTGGCGGTCGGCCCGATATCCAACTTCGGCTTCAGCCCGATGCGCGACCACATGGACGCAATTGCCTGACAGAATTGTTCTTCGTTCACATAGCTTTCGTTGGTGCAAACAAAATCAAATTCAAACCCGTCGCCGTAGCCTGCTTCGGCCAGCAAGGTCTTGGCTTGTTCAGGATCATAGGCTGCGGGGGTGTCCAGCGACTCAGCATATCCCGGAATGGACGGCGCAACCAACGCACCTGCATTGCGGGATTTGCCACGCATCACTTTGGCCTGGATCAATTCCATATCCACAGACATTTGCATAGCCTGACGCACCCGCAAATCATTCATCGGGTTCTTACCCCCCGCAACCAGTTCGTCGCGGCGGTTAAAGCCCAGCATCACAGTGCGCAGGTCGGTGCGCTCCAACACCTCCAGATTGTCAGCGGCAGCAAGGCGGGGCAAATCCTGCACAGGGGCAGAATCGACGAAATCAACCTCGCCAGACAACAAGGCCGCAACCCGTGTGGCGGCAGATGAAATCGGCTGGAATTCGATCCGCGTCAGATTGTGTTTCGCCTCATCCCACCAGTTTTCATTCACCGTCAGAATGGTTTGCGCCTCGGGGGTGCGGGATTCCAGAATGAACGGACCGGTGCCATTGGTGTTGAACGTGGCATAGCCTTCGATACCCGCGCTAACGTCCGTCGGCTTCTCGGCGTTATTGGCAACCAACCAGCCTTTGTCAAAAATATGAATGTTGGTCAGATCGTTCAGCAACAGCGGATAGGCCCCTGTCAGTTCGATATCAATCGTGTGGTCATCCACAACAGTGGCGCTTTTATAGGCAGGCAGATTGCCCTTCAAAGGCGAGGTGTCATCACTGACCCGTTGCAGACTGGCCAGCACATCTTCGGCGGTGAAATCTGCACCATCGTGGAACTTCACACCGTCCCGCAAGGTAAACCGCCATGTGGTCGGCGACACGATTTCCCAGCTTGTGGCCAGCGCCGGTTCGATCTGTAAATCGCGATTATACCGCACCAGACCTTCGTAAATGTGGTTCAGAAAGTTGATCGTATAGCTGTCGCCATAAGAATACGGGTCCAGCGACACGATATCACGCGGCGCCCCCCAGCGAATGGTTTCAGCAGAAGCAGAGGTTGCAAGCAGTGCAGCAGCAATCCCCCCCAAAGCAGCGCGGTGTAGTTTTTGTGACAAGTTCATTGTTTCGGCTTCCCTGTTATTGCACACAAATTAATCACAGTTTGTATACATGTTTTCTTGAAAGACCTGCCTTACACAGGGCGCCACTGGTGTTATTCGGCGCCAAGATTCGCAATACAGCCCTATAACCATGGGACGTTAGGGTCAAAAATTCGATTTGGCTACAAAAAAATAAAAGATTGTATTCAATCATTGTATCCAATACTCTGAGCACAATCGCTGACAATGTTTTTGGCGCATATGATATAGGTTCCACATGTACAAAGCTTCGACTCGCAGTTTTCCGGTATACGATTCGCTTCGACAGGCCATTATCGAGCAAGCGCTCAAGCCTGGCGTAAAGCTGCCCGAGGATTCGATCGGTGACACTTTCAGCGTCAGCCGCACCACCGTGCGCAGCGCTTTGGTCCGTCTGGACGCCGAGGGACTGGTAGACCTGCAACCCAATCGCGGGGCCTCTGTTGCGGTGCCAACGATCGAAGAAGCCCATGACATTTTCGAAATGCGTCAATGTCTGGAACGCGAGGTCATGCAGCGCCTGTGCAAAATGGATTCCAAACCCATCATCAAAGCGCTGAAAGCCCATCTGGCCGAGGAAAAGAAATACCTGCATGTGGACACCACACGCTCGATCCGACTGGCCGGAGAGTTTCACATTTTGCTGGCGGAACTGACAGGATCAAAGATCCTTGCCAATTACGTCAATGAAATCGTGTCTCGCTGTTCCCTAGTTCTTGCGCGATTTGCACAGGCCCATTCGGCCAAATGCGGGCTGGATGAACACACGGAAATCATCGCCGCCATTGAAGCGGGCGACGCAGAACGCGCCATCGCACAAATGCACACGCATTTGCACGGTGTCCAAGACCGCGCCCTGCTAAATCCCGATGATCAGGATAAAGACAACGTCAGCGATATCCTTGCGCGCTACGTCACGCCAAACGCCTGATTCCGCACGTTTCTTTCTTTCATTACTGCTAACTTATGGGTGTATTCATGGACCAGTCCGACTCAAAATCCGACCGTTTTGACTTTGCTAAACTTGCCGCGCGGGATCGCTACAAACTGCTGATCGGGTCGGTCGTGCCGCGCCCGATTGCCTGGGTCACAACCGTAGACGCCGCGGGCCGCCCGAATGCCGCGCCTTTCAGCTTTTTCAACTGCCTGTCATCAGACCCCGCAATCCTTGCCCTCGGTGTCGAAAACCACGACGACATGCGCTTCAAAGACACTGGCCACAACATCCGCGTCACCGAAGAATTCACCGTCAACATCGTGGATTACGCCAACCTGCACACCATGAACACAACAGCCGTCAATTTCCCCGCTGACGTGAATGAAATCGAAGCGGCGGGCCTGACCATGATCCCCGGCGAATTCGTCAAATGCCCGCAAATCGCCGAGGCCCCGATCCGCTTTGAATGCAAACGCCACGTCACCCTGAACATCGGCAAATCCCGCGAAATCATATTGGGCGAAGTACTGGCCATGCACGCCCGCTCGGGCCTTGTGAATGACCGCTACCACGTGGACCCCGTCGCATTGGACGCGCTGGGGCGGATGGGCGGTCACGGCTATTGCCGCAGCACCGAAACCTTTGATCTGGCCACCCCGTCCGAACCCCAGTGGCGGGCGGCTCAACAGCCCGTCCCCGCCCCAACCCCAGCCGAATAATGCCCATGCGCCTGCTGGTTCTGAACCCCAATGCCACCACGGAAATGACCGACCGGATCGGGGCCGAAGTGACGCGCCATCTGCCCAAGGGCATTGATCTGATCCTGCGCACCAATCTGGACGGCCCTGCCTCTATTCAAGGGCACGCCGATGGCCTTGCGGCCCAACCCGGCACGCTCGCGCTGTTGGCGCAGACCCCGTTTGACGTGGCTGTGATCGGCTGTTTTGACGATACCGGCCTGTCACAGACCCCTGTCAAATCGGTGATCGGGCTGGGTGAATCTGCCATGCGGCAGGCGGATCAAACCGGGCAGCCTTATGCTGTGTTAACCACTTCGGAATTGTCTGTACCGATCCTGACCGCCAATGCGCAGGCCTACGGTGCGGACGTAAATCTGGTCTGTATCCGCGCCAGCAAGATTGAAGTGTTGGACTTTGAAACACACAGAGCCTTGGCCTCTGCCCGCTTGATAACCGCCGCACAGGTGTTGCTAAGCGATCATCCCGAAATCGAAACCATCGTTTTGGGCTGTGCAGGGATGGGCGGGCTGGCCGCCGAACTGCAAAACGCTGTGGACATCGCCATAATCGACCCGATCCCAGCCGCCATAGACGCCGCCCTTGCCCTGATGAAAGCACCGGCCCGATCCTAAAACCGATCAGGCCGGTGGTCTTTTACCTAAACTCCAAAGGATTTCCGGCTGCGCATGTAATAGATCACCCCGCCAAGGATCGACCCGATGATCCAGGCATAGCCCGACAATTGCCCCAGCGCAGGCACCCAGACCGTGGCCACCGAAAACACTGCAGCGATACAAAACGCCACCAGCGCATGATCGTTCCAGCCGTTGCCATAGTGATAGTCACCACCCTGCATATTGTAGAGATCATCGCGTTTCAGCTCTTGTTTCCGCAAGATGTAGTAATCCACGATCAAAATCCCGTATAGCGGCGCAAGCGTGGCCCCCAGCGTGTTCACAAACCCGCCGATGCCGAACTGGCTGATAAAGGCGGTCCACAGCCCCCCAATCACCAGCGCAAACCCCGAAGTGATCAGACCCGCTTTGCGAAAGCTGATGGTGGAGGGGGACAGATTGGCGATCCCGTTCACCGCAGGAATGAAATTCGCCACCAGATTGATCCCCACAGTGGCCGCAAAAAAGGTGATTGCCGCAATCACCCCCAGCAAAACACTATCGGTGCGCGCCACGATCTCTGTTGGATTGGTGATTTTTTCACCATAAACAACCGCCGCCCCTGCTGTTGTCAGCAAAGCCAGCGCAGAAAACAGAATCATGTTGAACGGCAACCCTGCCAGATTGCCTTTGACCATGGCGGATTTGTCTTTGGCGTAACGGGAAAAATCGCTGAAGTTGATCATCACAGCGGCGAAATAGGCCACCATCGTGCCGATAATTGCGATGAAGCCTGTGAACTCGGTCCCCCAGGTTGCATCCGGATTCACAAAAATCGTCTGCGCCTGTGACAGTAGCTGACCGTCCGATTTCACCCAGAGAATCGCCAGAAGGCCGATCATCACCAGATAGACAAACGGGCCTGCGATGTTCAAAAAGGTTTCAACCCAATCCATGCCGCGCCAGAAAATGACGATGTGAAAGCCCCAGACGATGATAAATGACAGCCAGTCGATGCCCGTCAGGCCCAAAAACTCGGCACCGCCACTGGCACCTGTGACGGACCGGATCAGCAAAGCAACCGCTGTGGACGCAAAATATACCTGCACCCCGTACCAGAAAACCGCCACCGTCGCACGCAAGACCGCAGGCAGTTTCGCACCCGCCGTGCCCATGCTGGCCCGTGCAAAAACCGGGTAGGGAACCCCGTAGCGTTCCCCCGCGGCACCAGACAGATTGACCAGATACATCACCATCAAACCGGCCACAATCAACGCGGCAAAGGCGGTCCAGCCGCTCACCCCGTATGAAATAAACAAAGACGCCACCAGCGAATAGCCGAACAGCGATTGAATATCATTGGCCCAAATGTTGAAGATGGCGAACCAGCCCCATGTTTTTTCATCCGGCGTTACAGGGCGCAGCGCATCGCCGCCCCCATCGCCTGTCATTGCTCCGACTGTCGTGCTGTCCATGTGTAGACTCCCTTGTCTTTTGTTTGTTGTAGCGGCCCTCCGGCTGTTGCCCCCTGTAGGATCACGCAATGCGAACCACCGGAAACGGGCACAGCCGCAGTGCCAAAACTGGCATTACGGATTATATTTCAACGCCTTACCCGTTTAACCAATCCCTTATGTGTTGGAATGTTGTCCTAGATTTTACGTGCTATTGCATGTAAAATGTTAGATAATATCTCTTTCAGGCGATACACTCTAAAATCCAGAAGGACTTTCAGCTTATGCCAGATAATTCGGGTTCAACCCCGCCGGATTTGATGACCGAACAGGCCTATCAGGCGCTGATCGCCCAATTGCGCGACGGTCGTTTGGGCAGCGGCACCTTTTTGTCCATGCCAGTGTTGGTGAAACAGCTGGAGCTGCCCATGGCCGCCGTGCGCGACGCTGTTAAACGGGCCGAAGCAGGTGGCCTTGTCAGCGTCATCCCCAAACGGGGCGTGATGATCATGGATGCGGGGCCGGACACCACGCGCGAATGTATGGAATTGCGGATGGTTTTTGATTGCGAGGGCGCGCGCCGTTTGATCGAACAGTCCGAGCATATCCCCCTCGCCGCCCTGCGTGACGCCCATGAAGAATTGCGCGATGCCGCCCAAACACAGATGAGCCCCGAATTGACCCTGCGGGCAATCACAACCGATTTATCGCTGCACAATGCGCTGGCGGCGGGTAACACCTCGCCGCTGGCCACGCGGCTTTATACTGAAAACCGCGAGCGGATTTCGATCATCCAGAACACCCGCCCGTTTCTTGCCAATCGCATCGCATCGGCCATGGAAGAACACCTGACAATCATTTCCGCCCTTGAAGCCCGCGATACAGAAGCAACCCTCACCGCCATCCGCACCCATTTGCGTAGCACGTTGGTTTGGTGGGGCATTCCGGATTGAAACGCGCAAACCTGACCCTAACAGAAAGACGATAACATGGCATATTTGGCAGGCTACTGGCAATTCTGGGCGCTTTTGGCGGCTGTTTTTGCGTCCCTGACAGCAATTTTCGCCAAACTTGGCGTGTCTGAAATCGACCCCGATATGGCGACATTTCTGCGCACCATCGTCATCGTTATCCTGCTGGGCTTGATCGTTTTATGGAAGCAAAACGCCACGGGCCTGTCCCATTTAACCCCGAAAGCCACGGGATTTCTGGTGCTGTCGGGGCTGGCAACAGGCGCATCCTGGCTGTGTTATTTCCGCGCCATGCATCTTGGCGAGGCCTCTAAAGTGGCGCCTGTCGATAAGTTAAGCGTTGTCTTCGTCGCTGTGATCGCCGCGATCTTCCTTGGCGAAAAGCTCAGCGCGATGGGCTGGGCTGGCGTGGCATTTATCGCCACCGGATCGGTTCTGGTCGCCCTAAGCTGACTGGTTTTCAGGCGGGTTTTTCGAGGCCGTGTTAAACCCGTGCTTTTCTTTGCGCTTTTCTTCCAGAACCGTCAGATAAATCACCACCAGATCAATGGCTGTCAGCACCAGAAGCACCGGTCCACCGACCGAAAACCATTCAATCATCTGATAGACGACAAAGGCCGCCAGCACAAAAATCGCCGCGTGATAGGCCCATCTGGCCCCGTATAACAGCGCCGCAACCACTACCACATGCAACGCCCCGTGGGCGGCAAAATAGACCGTGTAAAAGGTCAGTTCCGATTGGGGAATGATGCCCGCCAGTTCCACAATTTTAGTGGCGAGATAATCTTTCGGATCATCGGCCAGTTCTTCTTTGAACACCCACTTGGCAATCGCAGGCAACGCCTGAATAAGCCCCATCTGGATCGCAATCGCCGTGGCAATCTGGATCACCCCCAACAGTCCCTTGCCAAGAATCGTCAACAGGAACAACCGGTGGCTCCAGAGCTCTGCTCTGTCTTGCGGGCTTGGCGAAACGGTGCTTTTCACGGTGAACTCCTGTAGAAACACATAGGGCTATAACCGTCTTGCAAGGATTGTAAACCACCCAAGCCCGACACCGCTTGCCCCAATCCCCGATGCTGGTCGGAAGGGGCCGAAAAACCCGCCTTTCGGAATAAGGCGGGTCTGTTTCGCGTCAGTGTATATGGGATGCGGAACCGGCTATTGCGCGGCTTGCTCCAACCCGTCTTTGGAACGGGTCATATACAGCACCGTCCCCCCGATTGCGGCGAAAAAGATCAGGCTTGTAACGATGGTGCCCAAGCCAAGCCCGCCATCCGCCACAGGCTGTGACAGGAAATCCCCGAACGAGGCCCCCATCGGGCGGGTCACGATATAGGCCAGCCAAAAGGCCAGAATACCGTTCATTTTTCCGGTGTAGAACAAGGCCGTAATCCCCAGAATAACACCGCCATACATCACGCCGGACAACAGGAAGCCAGCGCCTAAACCCTCGGCCAGTTGATCCCCCGCGGATGTGCCAAGCGCAAAGGTGAACAGGATCGCCAGCCAGTAAAATGCCTCGCGGCGGAAGGTATAGATTGAATGGATCGACAGGGTTTTTTCAACCAAGGCCCACAGCGCAAAGGTCGCCGCCAGTGCCGCTGCGAACATCAAGGTGATTGGCGTAAAGGCCCATCCCAGATTGTCGATGAAATTATCTGTCACCAGCGTGCCAACCACACTGACCAGAACAACCGTCAGCCAGTAAATCCATGGCACATATTTTTGTTGCCTAAACTGCACTACCAGCGCCACAGCCAGAAACACCGACATAATCACCGAGGTATTGGTCAGCCCCATCCCCAGATTGCCCGCGATCAAATCGGCGGCGGTCTCGCCCACGGTTACGGCCAGCAATTTGACCAACCAGAAATCCCAGGTCACTTGCGGAACGCGGTTGTAAATCACCCTCCCTGTTGTCGCGTCGGTCATCGATTGCGCATTACCACTGCTTACATTCACTGCGGGGGTCTGTCCCATGGGTCGGTTCCTTTCAAAGGGGTGAACCGGTGTCCTGCTGCCTGCGGGATCCGGTGCCCCTGCTGAACATCCCCGCGTTACGCTGACATTCGGGGCACAATACAATTTGGTAATATTTGCGCCCCGCCGCAGACTTGCACCCGCCCGCCACATCGTGTTGATGTCAGACAGGTAAAACCCCAGCCCTGATTGTTTAACCCGAGCCGTCACGCCATGAAAAACACCCCCTCACCGCGCCCGAGGCCTGGCTTGCGGTTGTTGTTTATGCCCGTTTTTGTCGGGATCATGTTGATCAGCAACACCCGCCTTGGCGTGGTTTTTGAAGACCTGCGTTTCAGCGATCTGGCCAGCTATGGTGTCAGCCTGACCCGTCTTGAACAGGGCGAATGGTATCGCCTGATCAGCGGGTCTTTTTTGTCCCATGACACGGGCATGCTGATCCGTCAGGTGCTTTTGGCCACTGCTGCAATCGGTTGGTATGAATGGCATCAAGGCACCAAACGGGCGATCCTGATGTTCTTTACACTTGATATCAGTGGGACGTTGATTTTGATGTTCGGCCTGATCAATGGCCTTGAATGGGCCGTATTCGACGGGCTGTCAAACCTTGCAGATACTTTTGATGTGGGCATGTCGGCGGGTGGTTTCGGGTTGATCGGCGCAAGCCTTTATCACCTGCACTGGCGTGGCATCGCTGTGGCGGGGCTGATGACCCTGCTTGTGGCCAAACTTATTTTCCTACCCGATCCGATCGCCGATTTTGCCCATTTGCTGATGCTGCCCTTGGGGGTTCTGGCCGAGTCTGCCCTGACGCGGCACAGCGTAAAATAACGTTTAAAACAAATAAGTGTGCGGCCCCGTAAGGCCACACAGATTTTCGCAAATCAAAAAACAGACCGTGCGCCTAGTCGTTTTCAACCTCGGTTTCAGCGCCGCTATCAACGCCGTCGCCATCTTCGTCATCGCGCTTTTCCTGCTGCGCCATCACCGCTTTGGTCTGCGGGTTCACCATAAAAGCCTGCGTTGACCCATCGGCCATTTTCACATCGACCTCTACCAGCGTCACATCTGCGGTTTTTTCATCGTCCAACTCCATTCCGACAACGGTGCCCCCCGTGGCTGTTTGGACAGGATCAACCAAAGCGGTCATGGAGGGGTTGTCCTTTAGAAATTGCTGCAATTCCGCAGCATCATGGGTTTCCGAGGCCAAAGCCGCCCCCGAAACCGCGCTCAGCGCCAGTAAAGTTGTCGTGGCAGCGGTGAAAAATCTGTTCCGTTTCATCGGTAGTCTCCTGTGTGCAGGACAACGGTGTGTCGTCCAATACCCGCAATATGGACCCTTGGCATGTCGCGACCCTGCACGGGGCATTACCAAATTGTAATCTTGTTTGCGGGCCTGCCCGTCCCGAAACCCAACACCAAAAAGGGTGGCAAGTTTCCTTGCCGCCCTGAAGGATTACGGGGATGTGTAGGGTTAAACCGGTGCTGCCTGCCCGTGTGTGTCACGGCCTTGGACCGACGTGTCATCATTCGTGCGGGGCGGGTTTGATTGCTCAAACGACACGCCCGCACCCAACCGCAACGCAAGCGCCAGCACCCCGCCCAAAATAACTGCAAAGCCCAGCATCATCACACTTAGCCCCAAGCCCGCCAATAGAACCATCGCGGTCAGGCCGCTGGCCACTGCTGTTTTAATCTTGTCCATGTTTCACTCTCCTTTTCGCTTCTCTACAGATCTGAGAATTGGATATGACACCTGCCTGCCCGCTTTATTACATCTGTGTAATGTTTCTTTCTTGGGGTTTATGTGCTGCCACTCTTCAAGTTAATCCTCTGAAAATCTGATAAATCCACTAAACTAGACCAAAACCAATTGCCCGCCTTCGGTTCAGACCACAGGCACCCCCACCAGAGGCCGCCAATGATCGACAATTTCCAGAACCACGCCGCCAATGAAAGAACCTTCCTGTCATGGATCAGAACAGCCGTCGCTGTTGCCGGTTTTGGCATCCTGATTGAAAAAATCCCCGACGTCAGCCCCGCCCTGTGGACAGGCCAAGCCCTCGTCGGGCTCAGCGCGCTGCTGGTTATCTTGTCAACGCTGCGCTTTCTGGCAACGCGCGGACAGTTGAACAGGCAGCATTCTGACGGCGTGTTATTCGGCTGGATAGAGGTCATGTTCGCCATGATGCTGGCGCTCCTTCTGGCCACCCTGTTCGTTTTCCTGCTGCGCCTTGTTCAATAGCCCCGCAAACGCGCAGATTGATTAATCCACGCGCAGAACCCATGAGCAAACCACACCAACCAATAGAGTATGAACCCATGGCTGAAACCGAAAATGCGACACAAACCTCTGTCTTGAGCCGCTTGAAAGCCGCGTTTCCCTATCTGCTGACAGCGGGGTTGTTCGCGCTTGGGGCTTTTGCGCTGTATCATTTGCTAAAACCGGTTAATTTCAAAGACGTGATGGCACAGGTGCGTGGCACCCCCTGGCACATTATCGCCCTGTCCCTTCTGGCCATGCTGACAGGCTACGCCGCCTTGATCGGATACGACTGGTCCGCCCTGCGCTATCTGGGTAAAAAGCTGCCCCTGCCGGTGATCATGACAGGCGGGTTTCTGGGCTATGCATTGGGCAATACCATCGGCGCTGGACCCGTCACAGGGGGGGCTGTGCGCTATCGGATCTACGCCTCGCTGGGGCTGACGGGCTATGATATTGCCGCCATCGCGGTGTTTGGCTCTGTGGCTTTTGGGCTGGGGGCTACGATCATCGGCTTTGGTGCGTTGGCTTATCACCCCTATGCGCTACAATCGTTAACCACGGTTGCGCCCCACACCCTGCGGCTGATCGGCATCGCCGCGCTGTTGGTCGCCGTTGGACTATTGCTGGCCCTTGTCCTGCGCAAATCCGAAATAACCTTTCGCGGCCACCGCTTTAAACGCCCGAGCCTGCCGCTGATCGGGGGCCAAATCCTGTTTACAGCCGTGGATATTCTGATGGCCGCCACCGTTTTATACCTGTTGCTGCCCCCCAGCGATCTGGGTTTTGCCACCTTCCTTGCGGTCTTTGCCGCCGCGATCCTTGCAGGGGTTGCCAGCCATGTGCCGGGCGGTGTGGGCGTGTTTGAAACCGTCATCCTCACCGCCCTTCCCGACTCGGTGCCCGTCGACCAAGCCGCCGCAGGCCTGCTGCTATATCGGTTGATTTACTACATCGTCCCCTTCGCTTTGGCCTTGGTCATTCTTGCGTTAAGCGAGCTGCGCATGGCCAGCGCCAAAACCCAATCTGTGCAGATGCAAGCCCTTGCGCCGATCTTCAAGGCGGTCAGCTCGGTCGCCCCCCTTGCGCTGTCCGGCATGATCTTTGTCTCTGGCGTTTTTTTGCTGCTGTCCGCCCTGATCCCCGCCTCCAGCGCCGTGGCCGAGGAAATGGAAATGATCCTGCCCCTTGGCTTTGTTGAAGGCGGCGCCTTGCTGTCCAGCGCCATCGGGGCTGCTCTTTTAATCATCGCGCACGGGTTGTTCCGGCGGGTTGAGGGCGCTTATTGGCTGGCGTTAACCGCCCTGATCGCTGGCATGGTCGCCTCGCTTCTGCACGGGCTGGATTATGAACGGGCCGCCATACTGTTCCTGATGACCTTGATCCTGCTGCCCTGCCGCCGCGAGTTCTACCGCAGCGCCCGCCTGACTCGAAACCCGCTGTCCCTGCGCTGGTTGCTTTTGCTGGGTTCCATCATCATCGCTGCACTCGCGGTCTATTTCTTTGCCCATAAAGCCACGCTTTATCGCCATGAATTATGGTGGCAATTCGCCACCGACCAAAGCGCGCCCCGCGCTATGCGAGCGGGTTTAATCGGAGCCTTGGCCATCGGCTTGTTTGCCTTGCTGGCCTCCCTGCGTCCACCCCGTGTGGCCACCCGACTGGCCAGCCCTGACGAAATCGCCCAAGCCCGAAACGTCATCGCCACCCAACCCAATCCGGACGCAAATTTCGCACTCACCGGTGACAAATCCTTGCTGTTTTCTGACAGCGGACGGTCATTTTTGATGTACCGCGTCCAAGGCCGCTCGTGGATTGCCCTTGGCGACCCTGTGGGCGACCCCGCAGAATCCGCGCAACTGGCTTGGGAATTCGTCGATGCGGCAAATGCCGCAAACGCGCGGCCCGTGTTTTACGAAGTCCCACCAGACAATCTGGGCCTGTGGATCGAAATGGGGTTCGCCCTGCATAAAATGGGCGAAGAAGCCGTGGTCCCGCTGGCAGAATTTTCACTGGACGGCAGCGCGCGTAAAAAACTGCGCACCGCCCACAGTCGCGCAGGCCGCGACGGGCTAAGTTTTGACATTCTGCCCGCCCCCGTTGACGATGATACCCTGTCCACTTTGCGGATCATTTCCGATCAATGGCTGGCCGATAAAAACAGCACGGAAAAGCAGTTCTCTGTCGGGCGGTTTGACCCCGATTACCTGCGTCAGTTCCCCATCGCCGTGGTGCGTTTTGAAGGCCGCGTTGTGGCCTTTGCCAATGTGTTAAGCACCGCCCAGAAAGCCACCGCAACCATTGATCTGATGCGCCACGTTGATGATGCCCCCTCTGGATTGATGGACTATTTGTTCACCGAATTGATGCTGCACCTCAAAGCTGAAGGCTACGCAAATTTCAGCCTTGGCATGGCCCCGCTGGCCGGTCTGGAAACCCGCCGTGGCAGCCGCTGGACCATGAAGCTTGGCGCATTTGTCTATCGGTACGGTGGGCATTTTTACAACTTCGACGGGTTGCGAAACTTTAAGAACAAGTTCGACCCAAACTGGCACCCCAGATATCTGGTCGCCCCGCCCCACGCAAACGTTCTGCTGATCGCCGCCGACGCAGCAACGCTTGTATCAGGCGGGTTGCGGCAGGGGTTGGCAAAACCTTAACGGCAGACCAGCCCCTTGCAAAAGGTTAAACCATACAGCGCCATTTTGGCAGACGGATACAAGCCGTGGTGCCCGCCTCGCTGACGATCACTTCGAATTCGCCCCCGTGCAATTCGGTTAAACGACGGGTCAGCGGCAACCCAAGCCCCAGCCCGCCCTGCGTGCCGCGATTGTTCAGATTACCGCCCACAATAAAGGGCTTATACAGCCGTGACAGTTCCACACTGTCATCAATTTGCCCGTCATCACTGACCCGAATTTCCACATTCCCATCAGCATCCCGCCCAACATTCAGCGCAATCGACGGGCCGCCATGCAGCACAGAATTCATCAACAAAGAGATCATACAGACCTTAATATGCGCTCCATCAACCAGAACGGGCTGTGTCAGCTCGCAGATCGGCGTTGCAAACGTCTTGCCAGCCGCAAGCGTCGCGGCGACGTGATCTTGGTGCAACTCGGCGACCAGTGCAGTAAGGTCGGTGGCTTCTTCATTCAAACGCAACTCCCCGGTGCGCAGATCGCTGAAATCCAGAATCGTTGAAATCAGTTTTGACAGGTGTTGGCTGGACTTTACCGCACTGGTGGATAATTTTTTGTTAAGCGCGTCCGTCATCCGCGCATCCAACATGCCAATCGCCCCGTGGATCACCGTCAAAGGGGTGCGCAATTCATGCCCCACCAAGGTCAAAAACGTGTCCTCAACTGATCCCCCCAGCTCTTTCGCGGGGGCCGCAGGGGCTTTTTCCAAGGCGGCAACAACAGCACGGCCCAGATGTTCAAGTGTTGCCAGTTCGCTGTCTGTCGGCCTGTCATGGGGTACAAAATCCAGCACAAACAGGCTGCCAAACCGAAACCCGGACGACAGGATCAGCGGCACACCCGCATAATACCGCGCCTGCGGCCCGCCTTCCGCCACCATGGGATGATCCATGAATTTCGGGTTTTTGCTAAGATCGGGGATCACCATCGGCGCGCCGGACATGATTGTATGCGTGCAAAAAGAATTGTTCTTCGGCATCTCATCCAGCGCAATGCCCACCACGGACTTATACCACTGCGTGCTTTCCTCAACGACGCTGATATGGGAAATCGGACAGCCCAAAAGCGATGCCGCCGCTGAACACAGCGTGTCAAAAAGCACCTCATTCTCGCGTGTCAGACCGGGAACATTCAACGTCGCCTGTACGCGAGAGTCTTCATTAAAAGGAATAGGATGCGTGATCATGGTGCTCTGTGCCTGCTGTAGCTTATTCTTGTGCGCGGGGCATAGCAGCTTGGTGACACAAAGGAAGTTCAAGAACGGCCGACCAGCCATCTTTTCCGTCTTAGTTGCGGTAAGACACCAGCCAGACGCTCGCACGTCACATCGAGGCAAGAATTCGGCTTTGCGTATTTAACAGGGGGCTTTATTCTAAACCATGATTTTGGTTGCGGGGGTAGGATTTGAACCTACGACCTTCAGGTTATGAGCCTGCGTGCCATGGGGACAACAATCACATGAATATGGTGATTTTCCCTTTGATTTCATGAAATTGATTGACTTCTGTTTGACACAAGGCGTCACGGAATGCCACTAACAACCTTCACTTTGCCGGACACAGCACGGACATATTATGCCAAAGCTCAACGAGACTATTGTTAAAAAAATAATACCCCCAACAGCCAACCACAAAATTCATTACGACAGCGAAATCCCTGGCTTTGGTATTCGAGCCACTAAGGCCGGTACCAAGTCCTTCATTCTGAATTACCATATCAACAGACGAGAGCGCAGGTTCACGATAGGCAAGTGGCCTGCCTGGAGCGCGGCTGCAGCCCGTGAGAAAGCCCGTGAGCTGCGTCGCCTAATCGATCAGGGGATTGACCCTCTAGACAAGAGAATTGAGCGCCGAGAGGCTCCAACCGTAGGAGACCTTTGGTTGGAATACGAGAAGGTTCACTTTCCAACCCTATCTCAGAGAAGCCAGACAGACCAAAAAGGGATGTGGGCGAACCACATCCTACCGGAACTGTCCCCAATTCCACTTAGAGAGCTGAGTAGTCGCCAAATTGACCGCCTGCATGCCAAAATTAGCGAAAGGACCCCGACCCGCGCAAACCGGGTTTTGGAGGTTCTTAGGAAGGCTATCAACCTTGCTATCAGGTGGGAATGGATCGAGAAAAATCCCGCAGATGGGTTTCGACGCAACTCCGAGCATGCTCGTGAGAAATACCTGACCGCTGAAGAATATGAGCGTGTATTTGCGGCTTTGGAAAATATGAAAAACCAAAAGGCAGCCAATGCCGTTCGACTACTAATCCTGACTGGCGCGCGCCGAGGAGAAGTTCTCGGTTTGGAGTGGGAGGATCTGAATCTAGATATTGGGATATGGAATCGCCCGCCACACAAAAGTAAAGATCGAAAGAAAAAACGGATCCCGTTATCCAACGAAGCATTGCTTTTGTTGGCGAGTATGCATGAAACGGCGGGCAGTAAATTTCTGTTTCCAACGTCAACAGGGACACATATGTCTGATCTCAACAGCCCATGGCGGTGGTTGAGATTAGAAGTGGAACTTCCCGATTTACGCATTCACGACTTGCGCCACTCCTTTGCTTCAATCCTGGTGTCCAGCGGAGAAACCCTTGAAACAATTGGAAAGCTGTTGGGGCACTCCCAGCACCAAACAACAATGCGTTACGCGCACCTGATGGACGACCCATTGAGACGTGCTGCAAACAAAATACCGGGGATGATTTCGAATTGAATATCTCACTCAAATCTGGCCTTTCAGACCCGCTGCCTAACAGAACTGTAACGGCCGACTATCTTTTCAAACACTTGGACGACCTTCAATTTGAAAGGGTGCTTTCAAATCTCCGCCAAGGGGGACTCAAGGCTACTGCCTTCATCCATTGGCTTGGTAATGACACGAGTTCGCGGTTCGATAACAAGAAACACGAGTTGCGCAGCGAAAGCTGGAAGTACTTTGACTTGCGACTGCCAGGTAAGCATCGAGGCGTAGAGCATGTTTACTTGTTGGACTACAACAGCGATCAAGTACACAAAGACATCACACTTACCTCCTCTCATGTGAATCGAATTCTGGGTCTCACACGGCAAGGCGGTGGCCAAAAACCAAAAATGCCTCCTCGCCTATACGCTTTTCTCGCAGTTTGGTATTCTCGAGAGTCGTTCGTTACCGACCCAGAAATGCTTCTTTCGATCCTGGAAGGAAAACACGACCTTTGGGGAAGCGCAGGTGTGATCGATGGCCGTCGAGGGCTGGACGCAGTCAAGGAATACTTAAGCGCTCTTGAAGAATTCGAAGGCGCTTTTGACATGGGAGATACCGGCATCGACGTTTCAATCGCCAGCGGTGTCTGACAGGTAGAGATATTATTTCCTCATTCGAAGCAACATGAGGAAATATGATGTCAAACAATGCAAACCACCTGACCCCAGGAGAAGTAGCCAGGTGTCTCGGCGTTTCTCGGCGGACATTGAGCCGCTGGCACGCCCTTCGCGTCGGACCTCCCCGAGTATCCGTCGGCCGAACCATTCTCTACCGTAAAAACGCAGTAGAGGCATGGCTGGTAGCCAACGAAACACAGCCAACCCGTTCCTTTACGGGAGGTGTCGCATGAACACGTTGGAATACGCTCTCAGATATGCTGAGGAAGGGCTCGCCGTCTTTCCGACCCAATGGATCGAAGACGGTCAGTGTTCTTGCGGCAACATCGCCTGCTCAAGCCCAGGCAAGCATCCGATCCTTGGAGGAGGTTTCAAGATTGCTTCGATGGATGCTGAAACCATCAAGGCATGGTGGAATGATTACCCCAACGCCAACGTCGCAATCGCAACCGGAGAAGTTTCCGGTGTCTTCGTGATCGACGTCGATGTCGCCAACGGAAAGTCGGGCGCGGCATCGTTGAAGTTTCTCGAAACCGAAGTTGGAAGCCTGCCTAAAGATGCCCTCGTAAAGACAGGTAGCGGTGGTCTTCACATCTACCTGAAAATGCATAACCAAGAGATCAATAACTCAGCCAGCAAGATTGCGGAACACATCGATGTCCGCGCCAACGGGGGGTACGTCATCGCTCCACCCTCTACCCACAAGTCCGGTTTCCAATACGAATGGATGAACGAAGATGTTTAAAAGAATTCCCGAAGCTCCCTCCAAACTTATGGCACGCCTCACCACCCTGCAGCGCCCTGCAGCCAACTCCAACCGCGCGCCGACTGGCTTGATGCAGCCGGGCTCTCGCAACAGTGACCTTGCAAGTCAAGCTGGATGGTTACGCCGCAAAGGGCATTCTGAGGAACAAATCGCAAGTCAGCTGCATTTAACAAATCAAATGGCAGCGTTTCCACTCCCTTTGGATGAAGTAGATGCAATCGCCACGAGCATCGCCCGCTACGAACCGGCAGTATCTGTGGAAGTGGATGACATTCCCCTTGCCCGTCGCATCGCCCAAGAAGTAGCCCCTACTGTATGTCGTACAGGAGCAACCAACTGGTTGTGTTACGCTGGGACCCACTGGGTTCCCGACTTCGGGGCTGCGCACGTCACAGAGCAGGTGAAATGTGCGCTTGAAAATCACTCTGCACAAATGACTGCCACGGGAGACCGTACCGCGCTCAAGGCTGCGGGGCAGCTTCTAACTGCGTCAAAGGTGAAGCGTATGGTCGAATTGATCGCCACCGATCCGCGGATCGTCCAGCCATTCGATGAGTTTGACAAGGCCCCCAACGAAATCAACCTGCCGAATGGTACTTTATCGCTGGTCTCACGGGAACTCCGCTCCCATTCCAAGGAGGACAATCTGACCAAAATTGCCAACGCGCACTACGATGAAGCAGCCGCATGCCCTACTTTCGACGCCTTCCTGACGGCCTGTTTGGCTCCAGAAGAGGCCGCTTTTGTCCTTCGCCTTTTCGGCTATGCTTTGTTGGGCGAGCCCAAACGGCAAGTTTTTGCAATCCTCCATGGGCCAGGACGAAACGGCAAGTCCACACTGGTAGAGATTATTTCGCACATCATGGGGGACTATGCCTGCAGCGCGGAACCTAGCAGCTTCATCAAACAGAAAAATGCGAGTGTAAGGAATGATCTCGCCCGCCTGAAGGGTGCCCGGATGGTTTCTACTTCCGAACTCTCAACAGGCGAGATCCTCGACGCGGCATTGGTAAAGCGCATCACAGGCGGTGATACTATCGCTGCACGGGCTTTGTACAAAGAACATTTCGAGTTCCGAGCCGAGTTCGTCATGTTCATGGTCACCAACAATTTGCCGGTAATCGATGGCGGTGACTCTGCTTTGGCGCGCCGCTTGATCTTGGTTCCATTTGAAAAAATTATCCCCATCGCAGATTGTGACCCAGAACTTCCTGCCAAACTGCGTGCAGAAGCGAGCGGGATTTTCAACCGCATCCTTGACGGCTGCGCCGACTATTTAGAAAATGGCTTACAGGTACCAGGCACTCTGGCGTCTGCTGCTGATCGCTACGTGGAAGGCTCGGACTTAATTCAAGCATTCCTCGATGACTGTTGTTTACTGGGCACTTGCCAGCAGGTTTCCGCATCTGCCCTGTATCGATCATATCAACGCTGGTCAGAGAGCGGTGGAACCAAGCCCTTCACTCAGCCAACCTTCAAGGCGGAGATTACCAAACGGACGAACCAGAGCCAGAAACGAACAAGTAAAGGGAACGTGTGGCCAGGGATTGGGGTGCGGCATTCGCCGCCGCAGGTCTGATAGATTGTGTAGGGTGTGTATTCTTTTTTCTAACCCCCGATAGGGAAGAAAAAAAGGGAAAGTATATTCTCAGGCTGCACACCCTACACTCCCCAACTTTGATAACTAAACCGAGGAAAATAATGAGCACTAAAACCGTAGCAAAACTATTTAAAGAACCGGCGCAGTGGCCGCTAATCCCCCCTTGGTGGCTGCTGCCAAGCCCACAAGCCGCAGCCCTCCTGAATATTAAACCAGCGACCCTGCAGAGCTGGCGCATCCGTGGCGAAGGGCCCGATCCGGTCCCTCCTATGTATTTGCACCCGACACAGGGTGACCCTATGTATTACCGCTACGGGGATATTCGAGAATGGGCAGCGTCCTGCCTCGGGCTCTCGTTCTCTTTTGACACTCAGTTGAACGGGTTTTTGAAAAGCGAAGACACACCTATGGCAAAATCGGCCTCTCCATTGGAAAAGTCAGCTAGAACTTTCGACCATGTTTTTCAGATGGATCGAAAACGCATCCAAATTGGCCTCGGCCCCCTATTCTTTGCTGGAGTAGGAGCGGAAGCAACCCTTTGGGAAGAGAACTACCTTGGGTATTTGGACACATATTTCGCTAAACAGCCCCGCTTCAGGAACCCCGCCTCAAAACCTCCATTTTGTGGCCCATTCGAGTTCGAAATCGACATTCCCACTGAGGGTTTGGAACACCTCCTGCCCACCTAAAGATCTCAACCTTAGGCCAGACTAATGGGGAGTCTGGCCTTTTCTGACTTAAACAACTGCAAACGACCTTGATCACCGCTCTTATTGAGGCCGAACTCCCGCTTTCCACCCTTTGTGTTGAAGGTACTTCCGGCCCAAAGCCGTCGTCGATGACAAACATATCTAACGGCTGCTCCCAACCCCACAAGTGACGTTCATGCCAAACTCAGTAAGGAGTGGGCGCTGACGTCAGACATATTGGCCAAAACAAGTTTTACTTCTTACCATATGTTACACTAAACTAAGCTTGAATATGATCATCCCTGCCTGCAGCGCTCCCCACCTCGAGATAATCCCGAACTCTTCCTGAGACTTCGATAAGTCGTTATGACGCAAAGGCAATGGACCTGTTATCATTCTTATAATAGGCTAAACACATTGGCTCGAAAAACGGGATTCAGTATATCGAATTTCTGCCCATTTTAATAGGTTCGCCCTTGCTTTGATGGGGTGCTTCACAACGGAAATATGTACGATGCAGGGCGAGGCAAAAAAACTAACCTTCCAACCTAGAGCCAAAATTATCCGAACAATTGGTGATCAGCTCATCAGCGGTCCGGAAGCGGCGATAATAGAACTCGTCAAAAACTCTTATGATGCAGACGCAAGCTACGTTTCGGTTAAATTTTTCCCACCCTTGAACGAAGGTGAGTGCCGCATCGAAGTCTCGGATGACGGGCATGGAATGACTTTGGATGACATTCGACAGAAGTGGATGGAACCTGCCACTGCTTCAAAGACCACGCAAAGGCTGTCTAGATCGAAAAGCCGAAAGGTAATGGGCTCAAAAGGAATTGGACGTTTTGCTTCAGCAAAGCTTGGTGACATAATGTCACTTGTTTCGACGGCAGAGGACAGTGGGCGATTACAAACAATTCTCATTCCGGAGCTGGATTGGTCGATTTTCACTGATGATGTTTACTTGAAAGACATTGAGATTGACTATATTTCGCAACCTGCGTCTGACAACACAGGCACACTAATTGAGATCAGAAATACAAAAGAGACTTGGAACGAAGCCCGCCTGAAGCAACTTCACTTGGAGCTAAGAAAGTTAATATCTCCAAGAGCTGTTCTTGATGATGAGGGGCAGGATTTTAAAATTTTCCTTGATTTATCGTTGTGTACGAAGAGCATCTGTGGCTTTTCAGGTGACCAAATCGTTACTCCAAGTGCTAACCTAAAACCGAAGGACAAGCATCAAGTTCTAGCGTTTCCATTGTTAACGGCCTGTGACTACGAACTGATTGGTAGCTTTGATGAGGCCGGAAAATTCGACGGAACATTCCAAATAAAACGTGCGGGCCGCGCACCAGAAACAATCGCAATTGAAGCTCCGAAAAATGATGGTGCACTTTCACCTGGAGCATTTCATGTTCAACTTTCAATCTTTGACCGTGAATCAGAGACTATAAAAAATAATATGAGGGCTGCGGGTATGAGCGATACGACCGCGGCCGAAGCGAAAAAGATGCTAGATAGCATTTCTGGGGTTTCGATATTTCGAAATGGCTTCCGTATTAGGCCTTACGGTGACAGTCAGAATGACTGGCTAACCTTGGATTCTCGCCGAGTTCAGAACCCGTCCATGAAAATTGGCCGCAATCAAATCTCCGGGGTCATTTCAGTTGGAGACCAACATGACACAGGCCTTCTCGAACGTAGCAGCCGGGAAGGATTTGAGGATAATGCTGCATTTCAACGACTTACAGATCTCGTTCTGCTTTTGTTGGATCAATTCGCTGAACCGAAGAGGTACGCTTTTCGAAGTGATGCCGGGATCGCCCGCAAAAGAGATGTAACCTTTGACGAAACACGTGAACTAGCAGAACTAACGAAAATTCGAAAGCTGGTTTCAAAGCTCGAACCCAAGGAGCGAGCGCAGGCAGAACGTATTATTTCTGAGCAATCTGCGAAACTTCAGGATCGCATCGAGCAGCTCCAAGAGAGGCATCGGATACTGGAGGCTAAGTCTTCTTTGGGAGCAATTGTTGGTGAGATCCTACATGAAGGTACTCCAGCTGCGCGTTACATAGCTGAAGCGTCAGACCAGTTGTTATTAAGGTACAAGTCGCTTTTGAAGGGCAAAGGCCCAGGGTTTGATGCAAGTAAAAAGTTCTTTTCACGGAAGTTACCGTTTATCAAGGACTACGGTTTCCAACTCAATAGCCTGTTTATAAATTTGGAGCCCTTGGCCGGTGGGAAACGAGGAAAACCGCAGTTTTTCTATCCAAGCAGAACGATTGACGGCGCTAGAGAGCTTTTTGCTAGCCACAACATCCCCATCGAGACTATTGCAGAAACAAAAAATCTTGAACTTATTGGATACCCGTCTGATCTTACTACTGCGATTATCAACATAATTGGGAACTCAATTTATTGGCTAACAGAACACAAAATTCCGAACCCATACGTCAAAGTGAAAATCAGTCGCGATGACGACATTGCCATCATATTAATTGAAGATAATGGACCAGGAGTTCCCACAGAATTCGCTGAGCAAATATTTGAGGTTGGGTTTTCGTTGAAAAACAATGGCACTGGTTTGGGCCTCAACATTGCGAGGGAGACCCTTGCTCGATCAGACGCGAAGCTTTTCTTCCACGAAGGATTTGTGGGTGGAACGCAATTTGAAATTAGATTTCCGGCCAAAAAGATAAGTGCATGAATTATTTAGATATTTTAATCCTTGATGATGACTCGGCGATGATTGACATGTTCGATACGACCGTCGAGGAATGGAACGCTAACAACAAGGAACAAGGGAAACAGCTCAATGTGATACATGCCGAAAGTTTGCTGCGAGCCCACCAAAGCCGATTTGATGCGGCAATCGTGGATTTGAGACTTCCTGACAAAAACAACGAGGGCAGCTCCGCAGATAATGGTAATGACTTTGCCGCTTCAATGGTGAATTCTCGAGGCATCCCTGTGGCGGTTGTATCAGGACACGTAGTTGAGTTATCGGCAGAGCTGGAAAAGCTGGAGCATTTCCGAAAATTTTCCAAAAGTCATGGTTATGGCCCTGTAGTAGACTGGTTATCAGACCAATGGGATTTGATGACCACATTGCGAAAGTCTAGAGAACAGATTGAAGCCGCAAGCGCCGAGGTCTTTTCGAAGAGACTTTGGCCGCAATGGCAAAATACTCCTGCTCTGTCAGGCAGCAGCCCGGAACGGCAAGCAAAAATAGTGACCCGGCAGTTTGCAAGTCATATTTCTGATCTACTTGGCCTCGATACCGATCAAAACCCTGACTGGCACCCTTACGAAAACTACATTGTTCCGGCTTTGACTTCTGAAAGAACTCACACAGGTGACTTATTCAATCTGACAGATGACATTTGGATTGTGCTCAGCCCGCAGTGTGACATGGCAAATGCCAATGTTCCGAACGTACTTTTGGCTAAGTGCACAATAGGTCACAAAGACTGGACTACTCACATTGACCATCTAAAAGTGACCCCAGATCGCGATAGATCTAGGAAAGTAATCAAGAAGTTCGTTGACCAAGATTTTTCAAAGTCGAAGCACTTCTTGCCTCCGCTGCCCGGTGAAAACGAGCCCTTGTTGGTTGATTTCTCAGTTATTCAAACCAAACCTCTTGAAGAGCTAAATAAGATTCTTGATCATCGACTTGGCTCTGTTTCCACCCCCTTTTTAAGCAACCTTATACAAAGGTTTGGAGCGTTCGTCAGTAGAACTGGCCAACCCAACATTGACATAGTGCACTTCTTTGAAAGCTAGCCCGTTCGATGGCAAAATTCTGACAGTCATGCAGTGATCTATGTGCTATGTAGCGGACTATTAAAGCCTCGGAAGGGCAGCTATAACTTTTTCGATCATTTGCTAAATTATAGCCAAATCGATCACGACCTAAGAGCATCCCGCTTCAATATAGCATGAACGAGCCTGTGGCAGTTGGCACAGAGGCACTCCAAGTCCTCCAACCGTGTCATGTGGCCTTCGAGCATGTTTGCCACTTCTGTCACACTGTGATGAACTTCGATACAGGCTTCGGCAACCGGATCACTGTAATGAGCTACGGGATCAAGTTTGCAGCGTTCGCAGAATAATTTACCATTTACGCGAATAAATGCTTCTTTTTTCGCCCGAGCTAGCCCTCCGGCACGCTCCCGCCGCAGATGCGAAACAAGGACTGGCTTCCCTTCCGTCCAAATCTGTTCGCTTGAGGAGAGATGGGACCGTCGTCCTAATCCATGGTCAGCGCGTGTACTCTTCACAAGTTCTAACAAGTCTTCTACCGACGCTTCAAAAAAGCTGAACTTAAGCCTTTTGTTAGCATTACCCGTATGTAGCTTGGTTTTATCAACCTTTCCAACCGCCTGCATTCGTTTGCTAACGAGAGTAAAAAGTTGTTCTGTTGAGGTGTTGTCAATTTCATCAACAGACAATACTCGCCGATCATCTAGGGATAATTCTTGCACGCGAATGCTATCCACAAAGGCCTCGATGAAGTCAAAACCTTGCTCATGGAGGCGCTTCAAAAGCAGCCTTAAACCGAGTGAGTAATCTGTATTTTTGGCTCGGGAAGTCCCTTTTGTTCCACCACGACTTTGAAGTGTTAGTGAGTTTTCCTTTATCTCAACCAACGCATCGATGGGCCGCTCGTCGTCTCCAAAAATCTGAATTTCCAAGTCAAATCCTCTCATTTCCCTGACCCAAGATAGCCAAGTCATCTACTCTTCGCGATGTATCCATTCGAACACTGGCCAGATTGCTTCGGCGATCTGGCGGGCCAAATACGGAGGTACAGCGTTGCCTACTTGCACAAACTGCTCTGTGCGGTTTCCCAAGAAATGATAGTTGTCAGGGAACGTTTGCAGCCTAGCCGCCTCGCGCACGGTCAAGCTCCGGCATTGTGATGCGTCCGGGTGAATATAGTAATGACCGTCCTTAGAAATATGGCTGGTTACTGTCGTCCCCGGCGAATTCCAACTTTGGACGCGAAAACGATCGCTAAACTTGCCAGTTTCCCAATTTGCATGGTTAGGTGCAAGGTTCTTAGGGAACTCTTTAGCCTTAGGGCTCCTTCCCTCAGCGTGGGTGAAGCAGCTCGCAAATAGATAGCGAGAAAGGTCAGATCTCATATGACCACGAGTTTCATTACATGAGAGCCCTAAAATTGACTCATCAAAGAGGAAGTTTTTTAGGTCTTCACTGATACTTTTCGGATAAACGCCATAATTCGAAGATCTACGTGATTTGGTTTGTTTGGAACTAGTGGATGCAACTCGGTCTAACTCGTTCAGAAACTTTTTCTTGTTTGATCCTGAATAATCATATGTTTCTCTCCGAACCGCGACAAGAGCTTCGGAAAGCGCAGCGTACCAGCTTGACTGATCATCATTACGACTTAGGCCACTTCGTAGTTTCGGCATGCATTGCAGAACATCTTTGACCTTTGATGTACTCACATGTACCGGAAGCGTCGGCAGAATATCAGCGGGAAGTCTTTCAACGATTGAACGTTTGATACCAACAATAATTACCCTGTGACGGGCTTGTGGTACTCCAAACTCTTCTGACCGTAGAACGAAATCCTTTGGATTAGGACGGCCAAAGCGCTGCCCTTTCCCAGACAACGCAAACAACTGATAGCCTTCCCCAGACATTTCTAAGTCATTAAGAACAGAGTCAAATATCCCCGAACCCCCAACAGAAGAAGAGAGCATACCTTTCACATTCTCCATTACGAAGACACTGGGGGAGAACTCGGAAAGCACACGGCAATATTCCTTATATAGGTAATGCCGTTGATCTTTACTCGGGATGTAGTTCTTAACACCAACATTTCGCGATCTTCCGACTAAGGAGTAAGCTTGGCAAGGCGGTCCACCGATCAGTAGTGTTCGCCGTTGAGTGGTTTTCCTAATTGTTTGAATTCTTGCAGCCAATGCCGCAGCCGTCTCAGGTGTTCCAAGCTCCGCGTGCCAAGCTTCTTCAATCGCAGCCTTCCACTCAGTTGGGTGTAATGCTGACCAATCCGGAAGTGCACCTTCTCCCGCCAAAAACCTATAGTACTCATCCGGAAATTTTTCAAAACGCCTTAAGAATGCACGCAAACGTAGGGTTTTGTGAGCCGCCGCATCCTTTTCGATAGAAACCGCAAGGTGATACTTCAAGGAGTTTTTCTCAGTCGTGTAGGCACAAAAACCTTCACCGAGCCCCCCAGGCCCCGAGAACAAATCAACAATATGAATTTTGGAACTCACCGTCACCTACCCAGTCGCCCTAGCAGGACCCCCTAGGCATACATTTCTTTTCTTTGTTCATCCAGGCCATGAAATCGAAAAAATTGAGAATCAATCGCTTAACAAACAATTTTCGTTCGGCTTCAAATTAGATGACGAGTGATAGTATTACCTCAAGAATTCGGCTCTAGACACAGCTTTAAGAATCTCTTGCGTGCCCATCCCAATCGCTTAAGTGATATGAGCGAACTCGGCGACTTTTATTTTACGTTGACACTCTCATATTTTGCCACGCATGACTATAACGATTTAAACGGATTGAAAGTTTGGTCCTTTGAGGCCAGCGTTCCTTTTTACCTGTCAACCGCTTTGACGTTTTCAATAAGACCAAAGGTGGCGGCGGCCAAGGGATTCGAACACATCATTACACGAAAATGGAGTGAGTGTGGGACTCGCAATGTTTGGTTTCGCGATATGGAAGGCTTGACTGGCAAATGCAGCGAACTTCTGGATTCTACCCGGCTTGCCGGTTTCAGCAATGCTGCGTTTCAACATCTTGGGACGGTATCCCCGTGTCAATTTGCGGATCGTTCACTTAGCGATCCATGCTGCAAGTGCGGCTGCGCTCTTTCTCATCGAGAGATGGCAACCCAATTATCCAGCCCGTCCGTTTCCAAAGGTAAATGATCAAACAGGGTGATGTTTAATTGCCATTTTTTGCAACTCGCGTTCATCCTGGCAAACCCGAGCTCAAATATTTCTGTATGCCCATGCTAGAATGGCCATTTCGGTTCTTTGCACCAAAATGAACCACTAGAAATTCCAAAATTTTCCTGTGACTGAATGCGCCACTGTCTCCCTGCTTTGTTTGCAAAAGGACATAAGAAAGGGTCTAGTGGGTTCTGACTATCCTCAGATTGACCATTAAAAGGAGTTATCAAAATGGAACGGGAACCGGACACTAGCCGGACACACAAAAATGGCCTCGAACGAGTTATCGCTCTGAGGCCTTGTTTTATTGGTTGCGGGGGTAGGATTTGAACCTACGACCTTCAGGTTATGAGCCTGACGAGCTACCGGGCTGCTCCACCCCGCGACAGTTTAGAGTGGTGA